>JBNKUM010000041.1:0-59725 GCA_050298595.1 Gammaproteobacteria bacterium
ATCAAAATATGTACCCGCAGACTCCATAGCTTTGCAGTTTTTCATCAGGAGTATGCGGGTACTTTAGCATCAAAATGCGTAGTTAAAACGTACCTTAACGCCGGAAACATCTTCACCCACAGAAGCCGCGCCCGTTACTGACGCGCCTTTAACACCCAGTAAAGGTAAGGTGTAAGCGATATAACTACTGGTTCCATCTGCGTTTCCTTCTTCTTCATAAAGAAAACCTGCTCCTAGATTACCCGCCGTATAGTTGATATTGACCGAGGAGCGGTTAGGATGATTAGAGACATCAGCGGTCGCATAACTGACATTGAAATTTCCACTGACGGCATTGAAATTGGCGGTAACCGCAACACCTGTAATATCTGTCGTGCCAGCATCAATAGTCTCAACACCTACGGAAACGCTGTAGCCTTTGATGCTATAGGTCACCGAAGGGCGAAAACCATTGAAGGCTTTCCCTTGATCACCAGCAGTAGGGGGGGTGGTAGTGTTGTCTTCGTTGCCAACATCGTAATCACCCCAGGCACTATCAAGTTCAATAGAAATGCTGTCATTCAACGAAGTTGTAAAAGCGATACCATTGCCGCCCAGACGGCCTCTCAGCATGTTGCCCTGATAGCCTGTCACAGAGGTTGAAGCAATATAGGTGTCTTTACCCAGAGGGAACAGGTCTTTCGCCTCAAAGCGTCCAATCTGTACCGCCCACTGACTGTTGCCCATTTTAATCCAGGCATCATCGACTGTTGGATTGCCGGAGATATTCTGCATGGCAGAGGCCTTGGCTGAAACAAAATTATCGCCATTTTTGGTTTCACTGCTGACATTGATCTGTACACGACCCTCTGTTGTATAAACGGAGTCCTCTGACAACATATCCAGCTCTAAATCCGCGTCTATTTCAATAGCCAAGGCTGCAGGGGAGATGATTGAGCAGCATAAGAGACCTGCTGAAATGGCATAAAGGTTTTTTTTCATAGCACTTACCTATATTTAATTATGATTAAGTGCGTTCTGTATTGAACGCCCGAAGCGCAGTTTGTCCGAGAATTTTATTGATAGCATTGATGCTGCTTCCTTACTCGGACGAGCTGCAATTTTTTAAACAGACTCCATGCCCGCAAAATTCTGAATAATTATGATTCGCTACCTGTCGGATTATTGAGCTGTCTCCACAATTGGTCCGATAAATACCCGGTAGCCCTCTACTGAGTATTTTTCGGTGTGAATCTATTTAAGAGCGTCCCAGCTTTTTTGTATGGTTTTGGTGACCTCTGCAGCATCCTTTCCTCCGGTATAATCTACCATTCCCGTCCAGAATGAACCCGCGCCAACGCCCCCAGGCATCAGGTCAGACCCATCAAAACGAAAGGTGGTCGCACCCAGTAGTATTTTACCCATGCCGCGCAATGTATCGTTTGCATACATATCGGTATTTGCGCCCTTAAATGGGGTCAGGAATCCTTTTTGAGCCATCCATACCTCATGCGCAATCGGAGTTTTCAGAAACTCGATCAAGGCACGCGCCGCCTTGCTGTCTTTGGTGATAGCAAAGACAGTACCGGCACCCAGTACAGGTTTACCTAAATTTTTACTTGCATAAGCAGGGAAGTAAAAGAAATCTGCATCTTCTCCTACGACTGTTCCTTCAGGGAAAAAAGACGGGATGAAAGATGCCTGGCGATGCATATAGCATTGAGGAGGTGACGAGAACAAGCCTTTTGGGCTATCACGGAAATCTGTTGATGCTACTGCAGATGCACCACCTGCAACATAATCGTCGTTGCGTGCAAAGTAACCAAACTCTTCAATGGCAGCGATCACGCGCTTATCATTAAAAGGGATCTCATTTTTAACCCATTGATCATATACGGATGGTGGCTGAGTGCGTAGCATCATGTCTTCAACCCAGTCGGTTGCTGGCCAGCCGGTAGCGCCACCTGAACCCAGGCCGATACACCAGGGTGTGCCACCATCAGCGACGATTTGATTAGTCAACGCCTTTAGCTCTTCCATGCTCTGTGGGACTTTATAACCCGCATCTTCAAAATTCTCAGGGCTATACCAGACTAGTGACTTTACATCTACCTTAAAGAAAAAACCGTACAGCTCCTTTTTTCCTTTTGCATTTGCATAGGTGCCAAGGTCTACCCATGATTGGCCTGCTGCGTAATTTTGTTTGATCCAGTCAGCTGTTTTGTTCCCTAGAGGAGTAAGGAAGCCCCGTTTAGCCATATCAGCAGCAAGACCGGGTTGAGGGAAGATGGCGATATTAGGTGCTGATCCTGCTTCAGCATCAATCATGATTTGCTGTTCGAAACTATCCGAGCCTACGTATTTCACATCGGCGCCAGTCGCTTTGGCAAAGTAAGCCAGCACATTATCGACCAGCACCTGATCAGGCCCAAGCCAGGGACCGAAAACAGTCACTTGCTCGCCATTAAGTTGTGTTTTCTTCAAGGACTCGTAACTGGCCCAGTTGAAGTCTCCTTCGCCGGGTTTGAATATCAGGTCTGCTGCTTGAGCAGAGCCGATGGATATGGCCATTACGGTAGCTGCTAAAAGGTGATTTAGACGTGTTTTCATGTTCTCTCCTGTTGATTTTCTACCAGTAAAATATCACGTGATTGATACGAACATTATTATAGACAGTATTGTTTTGTTGCCATACTCTCATTCATTTTAAAATTTATCAATGACCAGCCTTGTTCAAGCTATGAAATGAGTCTTAAATAGCAAAATTATTCACAATCATCCAATAAGCGCGATTATGAAAATTGAAAACTTAAAGACTATTGAATCACTTGAAACCTTTATTCATGATAATCAAAAAGTGCTTTTTCTGTCTTTGCTAATAAGACAGATCGTTATAACTTTGTACGCAAAGCGCTGATAAAATCCAGCTCTATGACACTATAAAAAAACAAAGGAATTGTTATTCTTTAGCTGCTAAAAATGACTGAATATTCAGGTCAACAGCTCACTCGACTATTTAGGAAATATTCCAAAACCGGCAAGATAAGCTGGACACCCTTCCGCTGTAATGGCTTAAAAAAAAATACGCCGATAGTGATTTGTAATCTTCTCTCTAAGCTATTAGCATAGAAAGACAATTCTAAGCATAGACGTAGGAAAATATGAAAAAAGGCACTTTGGGAAAAAACGGCCGATATATTTTACTTATCAGTATCCATGGATTGATTCGCGGACATGACCTTGAGCTAGGTCGCGATGCGGATACGGGTGGGCAGACCAAATACGTGGTTGATCTAGCGCGTAGCCTGGCGGAACAGTCAGGTGTTGCTCAGGTTGATCTGGTTACGCGACTGGTACGTGACCCTGCCATTAGCAGTGATTACCAGCTTGCACAGGAGCAACTTACAGATAACTCACGAATCATCCGTATCGAAGCTGGCCCAGATGGATATATACCCAAGGAACAACTATGGGATCACCTGGAAAGTTTTATGGATAATCTGGTCAACTGGCTTAACGAGCAACCTCTCATGCCTGATCTGTTGCATAGTCATTACGCTGATGCTGGCTATGTCGGTGTCCGTTTATCCAGTTTGCTTGGAATACCATTAGTCCATACAGGACATTCCCTGGGGCGAGACAAACGAAAACGCCTGCTTGCTCAGGGGCATACCCGTGACGAAATCGAAAGCACCTATAATATAGCCCGTCGTATCGATGCTGAGGAAGAAATTCTTGCTAATGCTGATCTGGTCATTACCAGCACGCATAATGAGATTGAAGAACAGTATGCTCTATATAGTTTTTATGATCCTGAGCGTATGGCAGTCATCCCTCCTGGTACCGATCTCAAGCAGTTTCATCCAGTCGATGCCAACGAAAAAATTGAATTCGCAGACCAGGTGGCAAGGTTTCTATCTGACCCTGGAAAACCCTTGATACTTGCTTTATCTCGTCCCGATGAACGTAAGAATATCCTTACTCTGATAGAAGCTTATGGTGAATCCAGACAGCTTCAACAAATTGCAAACCTGTTAATCGTCGCCGGTAATCGTGATGATATAAGAGATCTTGAAAAGGGGGCGCAGACGGTGCTCACGAATATACTATTGATAATAGATAGTTATGATTTATACGGCTCTGTTGCGGTCCCTAAATTCCATCGTTCTGAAGATGTACCAAAAATTTATCGCATGGTAGCTGCAAGGAGGGGATTGTTTATTAATCCTGCATTAACCGAACCGTTCGGTCTGACGCTGTTAGAGGCTGCAGCAAGTGGGTTACCACTGGTGGCAACAGAGAATGGCGGTCCTGTTGATATTATAGGCAATTGCCACAACGGAGAACTCATCGATCCCCTGGATAAGGAAGCTATCAATGCGACATGCCTGAAAATTCTGCAGGATCAAAAAGTTTGGCAACGCTATTCAGATAATGGCCTGAAGGGAGTCAAAAAACATTATTCATGGAATGCACATGCGAAAAAATATTTGCAGCAGATAAAACTTTTTCAGGGCAAGTACAAGCCATTTACCGAAATCGCGCCTACCAAAAAACTGCCACTTTACCGAGACCGAGCTATTTTTTCTGATCTTGATCAGAATTTAATTGGCAATCCCGAGGCTATGCGAAAATTTGCCGAGGTACTAAAAATGAATCGTAAGTGCGTTACTTTTGGTATAGCTACCGGTCGACGTATTGACTCTGCGCTAGCGTTAATGACTCGACATGGAATTTCCAGGCCTGATGTATTGATCAGCAGTCTGGGTACAGATATTCATTATGGAGCACAGTTGACCGAAGACAAATTCTGGCCTGATCATATTGATCAGGACTGGAAGCCACAGCGTATTCGTAGATTGATAGATGAATTACCCGGTATACAAAAGCAACCGCAAAAAGAACAGTCAAGATTTAAGGTGTCCTATTATTATGACCCAGAGCTGGCTCCTTCAGTTGAGGATATCATTACCCTGCTTCGAGAGAAGGAAATCAATGCCAATGTTACGCTCTCATTTGGCCAGTTTCTTGATGTTGTCCCATCACGTGCTTCCAAGGGGCAGGCGCTACGCTATGTCGCACAGCTGCTGGGTATTCCACTTGAGCACACACTGGTTGCGGGTGGCTCCGGCACCGATGAGGATATGATGCGCGGTAATATGCTGTCGGTTGTGGTATCTAATCGGCATCATGAAGAACTGTCTCAACTTGAGGAGGCCGATAGCATCTATTTCGCTGGACAGTCTCATGCTTATGGAATTCTCGAGGCTATTGATCATTACGATTTCTTTAAAACATGCCAGGTACCCAATGCTTGAGCGCCTGCTGATCTGTACCGATCTGGATCGTACTCTGATACCCAATGGCCCACAGCCAGAATCACCTGATGCTCGGGCTATGTTTAAACAGCTGGTGCAACGCCCTGAGATAACCCTTGCCTATGTGACTGGGCGTGATCGACGTCTGGTTGAAAATGCTATCACTGAATGGGATTTGCCCATGCCTCAGTATATTATAGGTGATGTAGGTACAAGTATTTATCAACTGGACAGCCATCAGAAATGGCATCTGTTATCGGAGTGGCATCAGCGCATTTGTGATGATTGGCGCGGACATTCACATGACCAGTTAGCTAAATTGTTGGTCGATATTGAAGAGCTGAGTATGCAGGAAGATGAGAAGCAGAATCAGTTTAAGCTCAGTTACTATCTGCCACTGGAAACCAATGTAGAAAACCTGATTTCCAGGCTAAGGCAAAGACTCAATGAAACTGGTATTAACGCCAATATCATCCACAGCATTGATGAAATCAATGAAGTCGGTTTGCTGGATATTTTGCCTTCAGGTGCCAATAAATTGCGCGCCATCGAGACCCTGAGGGATTTTGCAGGCTTTGAATTGACGCAAACTGTTTTTTGCGGTGACAGCGGCAATGACCTCGAAGTACTGGTGAGTCCAATACCTTCGGTACTGGTTGCTAATTGTATGCGATCGGTTTTGGAGGCCGCGCAGCAAAGCGTTCAAGTTAATGGAAACGAAGATAGGCTGTATGTTGCACAGGGCGATTTCAGGGGGCTGAATGGTAATTACAGCGCAGGGATGCTTGAAGGTATTGTGCATTTTTATCCCTATACCCAGCACTGGATAGATGGATTATACTCAAAGGATGAAAGTTAGTTGATGTATCCTTACTACCTAAATCTTGAATTGCGTCTGAGGAGTAATTAATAGTCGCTATGTACGAACAGCAATCTCATTCTCTACTAAATAGTATCCTTGAACGGCTTAAGCCAGAGATTCGTAGACGCGATCTGCGGCATTTTTATACTCGCCTGGGCGCTAATTTTTATGCCATCTATAGTTTATTTTATCATCTCTACGGTCAGCGAGAAGATTTTGAAGATCAGATGTTAAGTCTGGTCAATGTGATGGCACGGCAATACATTAAACGCCACTCAACACTCAAGCAACTGGATATTGAGAGAGAACACAACTACAACTGGTTTCTGAGTCAGGAACTGGTTGGTATGGCGTTGTATACAGATGGCTTCGCAGGCAACCTGCAGGGCTTGAATGAAAAGCTGAGTTATTTTCAGGAGCTGGGTGTCAACATGGTACATGTGATGCCGATCCTGGAATGTCCGGAAACGCATAATGACGGTGGGTACGCAGTTAATAACTTTCGCAATGTTGACTCTCGTGTAGGTTCTCTGGGGGACCTTAAAATACTCGCTGAGAATATGCATAAGCGCAACATTTTACTGACTCTGGATGTGGTGGTGAACCATACCTCGGAAGAACATGCATGGGCCCAACAGGCACGTGCCGGCGATAAAAAGTACCAGGATTATTATTATATTTTTGATAACCGGGATGTGCCCGACATGTTTGAGGAAACCATGCCCGAAGTGTTCCCCGAAAATTCACCGGGTAATTTCACCTATGATGAAGCTATGAACAAATGGGTGATGACGGTGTTCAATCATTACCAGTGGGATCTGAATTACAGTAACCCGGCCGTATTTGTTGAAATGGTGGACATCATCCTGTTCTGGGCCAATCAGGGCGCTGATATTGTACGGCTTGATGCGGTGGCATTTTTATGGAAAAAAATTGGGACTACCTGCCAGAATGAGCGCGAAGCACATTTGATATTACAGATGATGAAGGACTGTTGTCAGGTCACTGCACCGGGTGTGCTGTTTATTGCAGAAGCTATAGTGGCACCGGTGGAGATTATCAAATATTTCGGTGAAGATGCTGTCATCGCCAAGGAATGTGAAATTGCCTACAACGCTACTTTTATGGCGCTGTTATGGGATGCGGTTGCAACGCACAATACCAGACTATTAAATCGTGGTATTCAGAGTTTGCCAGATAAGCTTGATCGTGCAACCTGGCTTAATTATATACGTTGTCACGATGATATCGGTTTGGGTTTTGATGATGCGGATATCGTTAATGCTGGTTACGAACCATTCGCACATCGGCGTTTTCTGATCGATTACTTTACCGGTGAATTTGCCGAGTCCTCTGCACGCGGTAAACCTTTTTCTAAAAATGAAAAAAATGGTGATGCCCGTATATCAGGCTCGCTGGCTTCACTGATAGGTCTTGAAGCGGCGCTGGAGTCAGGGGATGAGACTGCAATACAGGTTGGCGTTGATTTAATTCTGATGTTGCATGGCATGATCATGTCTTTTGGTGGAATTCCGTTAATATATTATGGTGACGAAATCGGCACATTAAATGATTACTCATATCTGGAATATGATTCCAGAAAGCATGACAACCGCTGGATGCACCGTCCCCGTATCAACTGGGATAATGTGGAGCTGCGTAATAAAAGAGGCACAGTGCAGCAACGGATTTTTGATGGATTGAACAATATGATTGCTGTGCGTAAGACTATTTATGCATTTGCTGATTTTAATAATCGAGAATTGATCGAGGTATCGAATGAGCACCTGTTCGTATTTATCCGAATCAATCGTCGTTTCCAGGAATCAGTACTGGTAGTGGCTAATTTCGATAGCAAACCCCAGCACCTAAACCTTGCTGACCTGGGTCGACAATGGAAATTCGAAATATCTGATTTACGGGATTTGGTGACTGGTGAAACTCCAGCGAAGTTCAACGACCAACTGGTTATTCCTCCATTACATTTCTACTGGTTGTCTGACAGGCAGTAATGTTATCGTAAGTTGAAATTTCAGTTAGCTCGATAGAAGTGACTGCAGGCTCGCAAGATGATCCATGCCTCTTGATTTTTTCTGCTCAGGAGTCAGCTTTTCACTGCAGTGCTCTGCACCTTCCAGTTCATCGGCAGGCATTTCACTGATGAATCTGCTGGGTTCACAGGTAATGACTTCTCCATATTTCTGCCGCGTTTGCGCATAGCTGATAGTGAGTACTTTTTCAGCGCGAGTAATTCCAACATAGGCCAGTCGTCTTTCTTCTTCGACGCCAGCTTCATCCTGGCATTGAAAGTGCGGGATGCTGTCTTCTTCGAATCCCACCAGATACACGTAGGGGAATTCCAGACCTTTAGCAGCGTGGAAGGTCATTAGCTGCACACTCGGTGCCTTGTCTTTTTCTTCACTGTTTTCAAGAATCGACATCAGGGTCAATTGTGTCACTATCGACTGTAATGAAGGGTCTTCCTGATTCTTTTGCATGTTGCCGATCCAGCTAATGAGTTCTTCTACATTTTCCATACGTGCATCTGCCTGTTTCTGTGAGCTGCTAGTATTCCTTAGCCAATCGGCATAATCCAGATCGCTGACCAAAATACGGGTCATAGCCATGGCGTCAGTATTCTCAGCCTGGATTCTTTTTTCCTGCAGCCAGTCGCTGAAGCGTTGTATGCTAACCCAGCCCTTGCGCGAGAGTTTGTCCTGTAGCCCCGCTTCGTGCATGACTGAGCTTAAGCTGCTATGCCGCCAGGCTGCGTATTCCCCCAGTGCTTTTATAGTGCTGGAACCTATCTCTCTTCTTGGGGTGTTGATGATGCGTAGTAAAGCCCGGTCATCTTCCGGGTTTGCGATAATACGTAGATAGGCAGTCAGGTCTTTAATTTCGCTACGCTCGAAGAAAGCAGTTCCACCAGTGATTTGATAGGGGACAGAGTTCTCGCGTAAGACTTTTTCGTATAGCCGCGATTGATGATTGCCGCGGTAGAGTATGGCGAAGTTATCGTAGGTATCGCGGCTCTGGTAATGTTTACCGACGATGTCGATGACGACCTGACGTGCTTCATCCTGATCGTTCTTGCAGGGCATTACTCGGATAAATTCACCCGGGCCAGATGCTGACCACAGCTTTTTCTCTAACAAATGCGGGTTATTTGAAATAACCTGATTGGCGACTTTCAGGATGCGTCCGCTGGAACGGTAGTTCTGTTCCAGTTTAACGATACTAAGGGTAGGGAAGTCTGCATGCAGACGCTGGATGTTTTCAGGGCGTGCGCCACGCCAGGCATAGATCGACTGGTCATCGTCGCCCACTACAGTCATTTTCTGGCGAATATCGCACAGGAGCTTGATCAGTTCATACTGGCTGGTGTTGGTATCCTGATATTCATCGATCAGCAGGTAGTGGATGCGGTCACGCCATTTATCCAGAATTTCCTGCTGCTGGCGGAATAGTAAAACCGGCAGCATGATCAGATCATCAAAATCCACGGCATTACAGGCTTGAATATGTTCCTGATATGCCAGGTAGATACGCGCATGATGATTGCTTAAGGCGTCGTCGGAGATTTGTAGCGCCTGCTCTGGCGTGATGAAGTCATTCTTCCAGTTGCTGATCTGATACTGGGTTTGTTTGATCAGGTCACTTTCGGGGCTGTCTTTGTGTTGCAGCTCTGCGATGCAGTCTTCTACATCCTTGCCATCCAGTATGGTGAAGCCTTTACGGTAACCCAGAGCAGAATATTCCTGTTGCAGGATATTTAGGCCCAGTGTGTGGAAGGTGGATATATGCAACCCTTTTGCCTCGGCCTTGGAGAGTAGCTCGGTAGCGCGTTGCTTCATTTCACGGGCGGCTTTATTGGTGAAGGTGACCGCACGTATATGACTGGCCTTATAGCCATGCTGACGAATCAGCCAGGCGATTTTCTGGGTAATCACGCGCGTCTTGCCACTTCCGGCTCCAGCAAGGACCAGACAGGGCTGTTCGACGGTCTTGACCGCGAGTTGTTGGGGTTCATTCAAGTGTTGCAGATTCATGCGCGGTATTCTATCTTGCCTGCGATTAAGATAAACCCCGCTCAGGAGATATTTTTGAAACTTTTTGCACCTATGCATACGTCGATATTTTCTATTGATGAGAATGGCTGGATTGCTGGCATTTCGCATATCGCCTCTCCAAATTTTGATGTGCGCGCAGAAGGGGCAGAGATTCAGTTAGTGGTGGTGCATGGGATCAGTTTGCCACCCAGTTGCTATGGGGGAGGGTATGTGCAGCAGTTGTTTACCAATTGTCTGAATCCTGATGAGCATGAGTATTTTGCTGAGATAGAAGGCCTGAAGGTGTCTGCGCATTGCCTGATTGAGCGTGATGGCAAGTTGACGCAGTTTGTTTCTTTCAATGATCGAGCCTGGCATGCGGGGGTATCGAACTGGCAGGGCAGGGATAACTGTAACGATTTTTCTATCGGTATCGAACTGGAAGGGACCGACGCAGAGGCTTATACCGATATCCAGTACAGCCAGCTGGCGAAGCTGGTAATCAGCCTGAGGAAACAGTATCCTGAGCTCAGCGATGAGGCTATTTGTGGACATAGCGATATAGCGCCTGGTCGCAAGACGGATCCAGGGCCTTTTTTTAACTGGCAAAAACTACAACAACTTATCAAACAATCACTATGACTTTACTCAGTATTCTGATCGCGCTGTTAATCGAGCGCATTGCCCCTCAACTGGTTGAATATCGCAAATTTCAATGGCTGCGCGACTATGGGCAATGGCTGGTTGAGGTTCTACATATCGATAAACTGGGTTCATGGATGTCTTTTGCCATCCTGCTGGCGCCTTTGTTTATCGTGATGTGGATTTTAAATGGTATGTTTGAGCATGCGCTTTTTGGGCTGTTTGAACTGGCTTTTAATGTGATTGTGGTTTTTCTATGTCTTGGTCCGCGCGATCTTGATAAACAGATCGACCAATACCTGGATACAATAGATGTTGGGAATGAACAGCAACGTTTTACAAGCGCGAGTCGATTGACGACTGATACCCCGTCAATGGATTTGCCTGCACAGGTAGTTCAGGTGTGTAAATCTTTGTTTATAGAAGCGAATATAAGAGTGTATGCCGTTTTATTCTGGTTCGTGCTGCTAGGGCCAGTTGCTGCAGTTGTGTACCGTTTGCTTGATCAGTGGTATAGAAATGCTTATCTGCCTTCTTCACTGTCAGCGATACATGCAGACATCGGTATGCTTGCCGGCTGGCTTGACTGGATCCCGACGCGCCTGACCATGTTTGCCTATATGGTGAGTGGAAGTTTTGACGCTGGATTGCAGGCCTACCGTAACGTACAACATACGGCGATTAATGCCTATCAGCAGAATTGTGAGTTTCTGGAGTCAGTGGGATTCAACTCGTTATCGGTAAATGATGCCAGCAACCAATCTCTGGCAATGGATATGGTGAAAAAAACTCGTGGCTTGATTCTGCGCTCTCTGGTGGTGTGGCTGGTTTTGATTCTATTTATCAGCTTTCTACATTGAGAGAGGTCGGCTACCTATTTACTTATAAAGCATGAATTCGTTTTAGCTCAGGCACATCCAGATCAAATTGTTCCGCAATTTCTAGTGCTCGCTGTAATCTTTGCGGCGCACTGCGTCCCATGCACTCGTGTTCAGGGTCTCCATCGAATGCGTTGAGTACGGCACTCAATAACTGGTCACGATTAAAATTGACACCGCTAAGAGCCTGTTGAATCAGTAGCACATCATCAAATACCCTATTCATCAGAATAGAATTAAATTCCCATAGTTCTCTGACATTACCGCCACATTCCAGGCCACAGATATTGGTTGTCAGTATATACAGGTTTTTGCGTATCAATTCGAACAACAAATCCGACTGGCTGTTAACCTGTTGTACTGGAATATCCAACGAGGACAGGGCTTCGATTACTATGCCCGAGAGTGGTCCATACACAGGAGATGTGACGGCGACTTTATAGTCCTGCCCCGGTTTCTTTTCAAACCAGACTGAGATGACGGTGGGGTCATTGAGTTTATGTGCCTGCCAGTTACTGGGTAATAATTCGTTTTGCAAAAGCACCAGGCAGTTACGCCAGGACTTGGGTAGATGTTCCACGGTGTTATCAAAATCCTTTTCACCAACGGCCAACAGCACTAAAGCAGGTGCACTAATTTCTGCGGCTATTGTTTGCATAGTATCCTGACGCCTCACTGGAATAAGCGGGTATCCACACTTGAGAAATCCACGTGCAAATACACTCGCCAGCTCACCCATGCCGATGATGACTATTGATGGTTTCATGCTGTCTCCCTGGTGATTTTTACAAACCTGATTATGCCCTAACTGGATGACTTTCGTCAGCAGTCATTTATTTCTGCAAGATAACCGGCATTAATTTAAAATGAGCGCTTTGAATGTTTATGTGTGTGCCCATGAGCCGTAACCCATTTTTAGATATTGCCCTGCAGGCTGCAAAAGCCGGGGAAGAAGTCATTCGTCATTATTATGATGCGAATGTAAAAGTCACCATGAAAGAGGATTATACTCCGGTCACGGTGGCGGATGTTGAAACCGAAAACAAGATCAAGGAAGTCATCCTGGGGGCATTTCCTGATCATGGGTTTTATGGTGAAGAAACCGGCAAAACCAACCCCGATGCGGAATACAACTGGCTTATTGACCCGATTGACGGTACTAAAAGCTTTGTGCGCCAGTACCCCTTCTTTTCAACTCAAATCGCATTGATGCATAAAGATGAAATTATTGTCGGCGTATCTAATGGTGTTCTTTTCAATGAGCTGGCCTGGGCGAGTAAAGGTGAAGGTGCTTTCTTAAACGATCAACCCATTCAGGTGAGTGAAGTAGATCAACTACGCGATGCGGCACTTTCTACGGGTAATATTGCTACCCTGGCAAGTCAGCCAAAGCGCTGGAATGGCCTGGGAAAACTTGCTCAGCAGGTGAATCGAACTCGTGGTTATGGTGACTTCTATCACTACCATTTACTGGCTGGTGGCAAGATAGAAATCATTGTCGAATCTAATGTCAATATTCTTGATGTGGCGGCATTATCGGTAATAGTCAATGAAGCGGGAGGCAAATTCACAGATCTGGATGGTCAGGCGCTGACTCTGGATACAACTTCAGTACTGGCCACCAATGGTGAAAGTTTGTACCAGAGTGTTTATTCACTGATACATGATTGAGTAACATACTATCGATTTATACGGAGCTTATAAGAATGCTAAAAATGATCGATGCGGCCCCCCTGTCAATTTTTGTCACCTTAAGCCTTCTTCTAGGTTTGGCACCTTTTCTTCCTGAGCCTCACCTGCTGGAAAAAATTAAAATGCTACAAAACGGTGACTTACATAAGTCAATCGATATATTTGATCTGGTGTTACATGCCACGCCCTGGGGTTTATTGTTGATTAAGCTGGTACTGCTTTTCAAATCGCGCCAAACCATGTCTGAAGGTTAAGGGATTAGCCTGATTTAATCATATGCAAAGCCCGATAATATGTTCGGGTTTGTTACAGGGTTGAGAAATCTACCCAATGACCATGGACAAAACCTTCTGCCGGCTGGTATCTGGATTTGTACTTCATTTTTTCGCAATCCTTAATCCAGTAGCCTAGATACAGGTAAGGCAGATCATTTTCTCGACACAGTTCAATCTGTCTTAGTATAGCGTAATGTCCCAGACTACGTTTCTGCAAACCAGGCTCAAAGAAGGTGTAGACAGCTGAGTAACCCGTGCTGGTGACATCGGTTACTGCCACAGCGAGCAACTGTTTGCCAAGACGAAATTCGATGAATAGCGTATCAGCCCAGTTGCAAATAAGAAATCGATGATAATCAGCTCTTGTCGGATTTTCCATACTACCGCCAGGGTGACGGCTGTTAATGTATCGGTGGTATAAGTCAAAATGCTCTTCTTGAAATTTCCCATTCACCGTATGTATGGTTATATCGGCATTTTTATTCAGATTACGTTTGTCGTTGCGGGATAAGTTGAATTGATGAACCTTGATTCTAACTGAAACACACTCGTTACAGTGCCCACAGTGCGGCCGGTATAGATAGCCACCAGAACGCCGAAAACCAAATTGAATCAGCTCGTTATAGGTTTTCAGGTCCATATCCATATAGGGATTAGCAAAGGCGCTAACAGATTCTCTATCACCCAGATAGCCGCACACTTCTGGACTGGATGCGTAAAAATGTAAGCTATGCTGATCGTTCATTGGGATAAGATTATCTTTGTATCAAGCTCTTGCAATTTGAATGGAGTGAATACTTAAACTTTTGTACTGCTCAATATCACTTGACCGAATCTGTAAGTTAACTACCTACAGTATGAGATTTTAGCCACTGCCTGAGAAATTGCTTAAAAAAAAATTATCATCCGATAGCAGAAACTGTTAACTGGTTATTAATTTATGAGCTGGATCACCTGACCTGTAGTGAGCATACCATTGCGATTATGTAATCCGTTTTGCCCGAAAAAAATCATATTTTCACTTCTTCTATAAGATGCCAGAGCCTTGAGAATTGTAGGGTGTTTTTCGCTACTGTGCTGGTCAATACTAGGTATGACACAGCGTGAACAGGGCTTGGCGAGCTGTATCACTATGTCATCTATAGCTATCTGGTGCCAGTCATCTTCTGCATGAGCAGCACAGCCATCGATCACTATATTCGGACGAAAACGATCTATGCTGACTTTCTGCTCCAGTTTTTCGTTTAACAGGTCAATACTGGCCAGTGAAACTATTAATAGGGGAAAACCATCGGCAAAGCCTACGATCTGACCCGGTTCTGCATAACGGGTATCTACCTGTCTCTTCTCAGATTCAGGGAGATATACCAGTTCACAGGATTGCCCCAGAACCTTGCTAAACCATGCGCTGGCTTGCTTTGACACTACGCCAGCTTTACATTCGTCATTCCAGATTTTGACCGATTTAAAGCCTTTTGCCGTTTGTTCGAGTGCTACTTCAAGAGGCTCTTCATTGTCAGTTGTCACGATCAGGCTCTGATCAGAGATTTGGCAACTGATAGCTGCCATTTGCGGCAACTGTCGCTGACTCAGAAAATTTCCCAGTTCATCAACTAGCATCCAGTGACGGTCATATTTGATGCCTGTTTCTACCAGTTCGGCAGTTTGCAGGTCGATACCCCGGCAGGATTTGATTGGGTAGACATGTAAGGAATGTATCGTCAGGTTCATGTTTATATTCCAAAGAATTTTTGAGTTGTAGTTAATACTTCCTGAGCCAGTAGTTCAGCATCTTTTTGTTGATGTGTGGCAACCGTATGCAGGACATGAGGCAGATATTTTGGCAGATTGGTTTTATCTGCCGGGGGTGGCTCAAGGTCACGTGGCAACAGGTAAGGTGCATCGGTTTCCAGCATCAGACGGTTATTGGGTATATGACTCACCAGCGCCTGTAGCTCCCGACCGCGTCGTTCGTCGCATATCCATCCGGTTATGCCGATATGACAATCCAGATCTAACAAGGTGTAAAGCGCTTGCTGGTTATCGGTAAAACAATGAACCACCACGTTTTGTAGTCGACTACGGTATTCTTTTAGCAATTCGCTGAAGGCATCCATCGCATCGCGTTGATGCAGAAATATGGGTTTATTGTATTCACAGGCAAATTCCAGTTGCTGTTGAAAGACTTCAATCTGTTTATCTGGAGGTGAAAAATTGCGATTAAAATCCAGTCCGGTTTCACCAACTGCCCGAACACAATCATGGCTTATTAATGCTTTTAGTTCAGCAGCAGAGTCAGCATTCCATTCTTTTGCATCATGTGGGTGAACACCTGCTGTACAGTAGAGCTGCTCTGGGTAGCTCTGGCAGAGTGCTACTGCCTGTTTGCTGTGTTCGATGGAAGTCCCCGTGACTATCTGCTGGATAACACCGGCCTGTTGTGCCTGCTGTAATATCTCATCTAGCTTCACCCTGAGCCGTTTGTTGGTCAGGTTAACCCCAATATCGATCAGCTGCATCAGTGCCTGATTCCGGTACCACGATTGAGTAATCCCATGCAAACTTGGAACAGGATGATAATAAAAACAATAATGACGCTAAACGCCAGCGTTATATTGATATCGGAAATACCCAGGAAGCCAAAGCGGAAACCATTAATCATATACAGGATCGGGTTGCCTAAGGATACGTTTTGCCAGATTTCCGGCAGTAACTGGATCGAGTAAAAGATCCCACCCAGGTAGGTGAGTGGGGTCAGTATAAAAGTGGGAATAATCGAAATGTCATCGAAACTTTTCGCGTATACCCCATTGATTAATCCGGCCAGCGAAAACAAAAGTGCAGTAAGCACTGCAATGCTGATGGTGATGAGTGGATGCTCAATGTTGAAGCGGGTAAACATAAGTGAAACCACCGTAACAGCGGAGCCTACAGTCAGGCCTCGAGCTATTCCACCGGTCAGGAATCCAAGCAGAATAATAATATTGGGGATAGGTGATACCAGCATCTCTTCAATATGTTTGGAAAACTTGGCGCCATAAAATGATGATACAACATTGGCATACGAGTTGGTGATGATAGACATCATGATTAAACCCGGCATGATGAAATCGATATATCGCATACCATCCATCTCTCCGATACGGTTTCCAATCAGGTTGCCGAAGATAATGAAATAAAGCGTCACGGTAATAACCGGTGGGATAATGGTTTGTACCCAGATACGTGAAAAACGCAGGACTTCCTTGCGTGCAATAGTGAGATAGGCAATCCAGTACTTTTGTGCTCGGCTCATGCTGCTTTCTCCGAATTTCCCGTTAGTGAAAGGAATAGCTCCTCCAGACGGTTTACCTTATTACGCATACTGTCAATCTGGATGTCAGCACTGTTTAATTGCAGCATTAAATCATTCAGGGTCTCGGAGTTTGCGACCTCGGCCTCCAGCGTATGATCGTCAATCAAAGTGAGTCGGTAATGACCCTTAATCTCGGGCAGATGATGAATGCTCTCCCTGGTATAAAGTACAAAGGTTTCGGTGTTCAGGGTTTTTAGCAGGGCTTTCATGCTGGTGTTTTTAATGATGTTGCCTTCATCTATAATGGCGATATTGCGGCACATCTGTTCGGCTTCTTCGAGATAATGAGTGGTCAGGATAATAGTGGTACCCTGTTCATTAATTTTACGCATGAAGTCCCACATAGAGCGCCGTAGTTCAATATCGACACCCGCTGTAGGTTCATCCAGGATCAGTAGCTCGGGTTGATGGATAAGTGCTCGGGCAATCATCAGGCGTCTTTTCATGCCACCCGAGAGATCACGGGCCTGTAGGGTACGTTTATCCCACAAACCCAGTTGCTTTAGATAGTATTCAGTCCTTTTTTTCACTTCAGCAGACGGAACCCCATAGTAACCACCCTGATTACCGATAATTTCCTGAACCGGCTCAAAGATATTGAAATTGAACTCCTGCGGCATCATGCCGATGCAGGATTTAGCTTCTATCAGCTCGCTATCCAGGTCATGACCAAAGATCTTAATCTGGCCAGAGGTTTTATTGACTAGTGATGAAATAATGCCGATACAGGTGGATTTTCCCGCCCCGTTGGGACCTAACAGTGCAAAGAAATCACCACGCTCAACCTTCAGGTCAATCCCTTTCAGAGCTTCAAAGCCATTACGGTAGGTTTTGCGAAGTTGTGATATTTCGAGGGCGTACATTTTGATAATCAAAAAGAAAGAATTATACGCGACAACTTCTATCTGAGTCGATCTATCTGATACCAGTCAGGTGAATCGTTGCATAAAACACCCCGGGATGTGCTATAAATTGACCTATCATAATTCTTTCCTTCAGAACTAACTTATGCAGTATTATCTAAACTCTCTATTCATTCTTCTGGTAGAACCCTCGTCGGCCCAGAAAAAAATCATTACCCAACAATTTGATGAATTGGGTATCGAGCAATATTTGACTGCTGATACAGGTGCCGAAGCGCTTGGGATTATTGAAGATGAACTACCTGATATGGTTATCAGTTCTATGTTTCTGGAAGACATGACCGGCAAGGATCTGGTACTTGAGTTACGAGAAAACCCGTTAACGGTGGATACGCCATTTGTTCTGATATCAACGGTCACTTCATTTGCCGAGTTGAACCCGATAAAGCAGGCGGGGGCATCAGCTGTCCTACCCAAGCCATTTACTACGAAAGATCTTAAACGGGCCATAGTGTCAACTATGGAATGGGAGCACCCTGAACAAATTCAACTTGAAGATAGAAATCCCGAAAATTTAAAAGTTCTACTGGTTGATGATAGTCATCTGGCGCGCCGTATGATTACCCGGACGCTGGATAAAATGGGCCTGAAGAATATTACGGAAGCTGAAAATGGCCGTGAAGCCATTCCTCTGATCGAACAGAATCCCTACGATTTAATCATTACCGATTACAATATGCCGGAAATGGATGGGCATGAACTGTTACTCTATATCCGTACCAAAAGTCCGCAGAAAGAGGTTCCGGTGTTAATGGTAACAACTGAAGGTCATGAAAGTACTTTAGCTGCGATTCAGCATGATGGGGTTTCGGCGATAGTGGATAAGCCTTTTGAAGTGAGCTCAGTTAAACGATTGATCGAGTCAGCACTCAGTCTGCTATAAGAAATTAATAGCGCCTGTTCGGGGTATAATCAGCGCTCCAAGGGTTATTGCTCAACCAGTGACGTTGATAATCATCGTAGCCATTGCTTGAATAGGGGGTGGGCCCAGGCGTTGAGTAGGTCATGTAATTTTGCTGATTTAGATGATTGATCCTGGCAATTTCCTGATCAGTAGCGGTTTGTGATTGGCCATCACTCATAATATTCACCTTGCTATCATCCTGTTTAACCTGATCGATTAAGTTTAAAACGCCAGTATCGTTTAGATCTTCATTTTTGCTACCTGTTTCATCCAGGCTAATTTTGGCAGTAGTCTGAGATATCTGTTTTATCAGTGAATTCTGTTTAGCGTTGACCCTATTTTCACTATCTATCACCACATATTCCCGGTCAAATTGTGTGAAAATAACCAGAAGAATGCCAAGTAAGATGATGACTACAGACAAGGTTAGAAACAGATGGAATATGGGGCGACTGATCATTTTAGTCTTGATATTCAAAGATAAATAAACTTAAGTTGTTCAGTTTATTTGAAACTACTGATATAGGCAAGGAGCTAATTAATGCACCGAATTATAGAATTATTTGTCATGCAGGGCTGCCATGCCTGCCCTGAAATGGAAAGAACTTTTCACGATTTAAAACACAAAGGTGAAATATCTGAACTCAAGGTTTTTGATGTCAATGAGTACCCTCAACTTGCGCAGCAATATAATATCCGATCTGTACCTTACTACATGATCAATGGTGTCGCGTTTACTGGCCTGAAATCACAATCAGAAATCCTTAAGCTCTTACAGTCAGGGGAAATTCAAAATATACGGTTCTGGATTGCTGAGAAATTAGCTGAGGGACAACTGGCGGAAGTAGAAACCAGGGTGGTACAACAGCCAGAGACGAGAGAAGCAGTTATGCAATTGTTAGAGGATATTGATACTCCTTTAATGCTGCGTATTGGCCTGTCAGCTGTAATCGAGAGCCTGGCTGAACATGGCGTGTTAAGCGATTTTGAAGCACGCTTTGTTGAGCTGGCTAATCATCCGCAAGACCGGATAGCGATTGATGCCATTTATTATTTACAGCTTTTATCAACACCTTTGACGCTCACGAAGTTGGCTGAAATCGTTCAAAGTGGGCGACCAGAGCTACAGCAACAGGCTCAGGAATTGCTTTTTGAATCCAGTGAGCACGCAGTAAAGCACTAGTACCACAGCATGCATTGGTTAAATCCAGGGTTGTCATGTGCTACTCTGTTGCCATAATGAAAAACTGATTCCGTTATACTTGTCTACCAATTAAATTATTAGACTGATAGTGTTATATGGAAAACGACTCGATTGTATTCTCCTTATTCCTGATATTTTTCGGCGCAGCGATGATCGCTACCATCGCCATGACCATGCGTCAGTCGCTGATTATCGCCTATATCGCAGTGGGCCTGTTGATTGGGCCATCTGGATTTTCTCTGATTCATGATCCATTACTGATACAGAATATCGCCAATGTTGGGATTATTTTCCTGTTATTCCTGTTAGGGCTAAACCTTAATCCAAGAGAGCTTTACCGGATGGCGGGTGAAACCTCGGTGGTTACCGGGGTGAGTTCGATATTGTTGGTATTGTTTGGATACCTGTTTAGCCAGCTGTTTGGGTTTTCTCTGGTTGAGTCTCTGATCATTGGTTCGGCTCTGATATTTTCCAGTACCATTATCGGCTTAAAGCTGATTCCAACGACAGTGCTGCATCACCAGCATACAGGCGAAATAATCATTAGTGTGTTACTGCTGCAGGATATTATCGCCATCATCCTGTTGCTGGTACTGGATGGCAGTTCAGGCGAGACATTTAACTGGATAAATCTGCTAAAGCCCCTGATTGCCCTGCCATTGCTGGCGCTGGCTACCTGGGGCATCGAAAAATATCTGCTGATCCGCTTGATCAGGGCTTTTGATCGGATTCAGGAATATATCTTTCTACTGGCAATAGGCTGGTGTCTGGGTGTGGCAGAGGCCGCTGAAGTCATGGGCTTATCCTATGAAATCGGTGCCTTTATAGCTGGTGTATCTATCGCTACCAGTCCGATTGCCTTATTCATTGCCGAAAGCCTGAAACCCTTACGCGATTTTTTTCTAATCATCTTTTTCGTTGCACTTGGAGCAAATTTCGATTTGAGTGTACTCGATCAAATTTGGGTGGCTGCACTTGGTTTAACCTTAATAGCCCTGTTTATTAAACCTATGCTGTACCATTTTTTATTACGCTTTTCCAAAGAGTCGTCGGGCAGATCTATCGAAGTTGCTGTTCGCTTAGGACAAATGAGTGAGTTCTCCTTATTACTGGCCGTACTAGCGGTGGAAATGAACCTGATCAGTGAGCAGGTGGGTTATCTGATTCAATTCGCAACCTTGCTGAGCTTTGTGGTGTCTTCAACCTATGTCGTTATGGTTTATCCCACGCCGATCGCACTTAGTGACAAACTTCGCCGAGATTAGATTCAACCATCACGTAACATTTGGGTCTTAATAATAGAAAGCTAAATATTCAGTTCAGTATCGGTTAAGTTTGGTGAGCTTATAGTGGTGTCATTGTAAACATAGGAGCCAATCATGAAAATCAGTCAGCAAAAATTATTAACAGTGTTTTTATTGTCAGTTTTATCTGGTACAGCATATGCTGCCGAGCGTCATGAAGTCATATTAGAGCCCCCTCAAAGCGTTGAAAAAGTAGTTTACGCCAAGGTAATTCGTGTCAGCCCCGTTTTTCACTATGTGAGTAATACTACACCAGTCCAGGAGTGCTGGGACGAGCCAGTATCACAGCAGCGCTACTACCGTGGAAATGATGGTAGTTCAACGCTGGCGGGTGGATTACTGGGTGGTATTATTGGTCATCAGATTGGGCATGGGCATAATCGCCCCATTTCTACCGCTCTGGGAACTATTATAGGTGCTCAAATAGGTCATGATTCCGCTTCACGCGGATCCTATACCACTCATGAAACCTATCGAAATGTCTGTCGGGTAACTGAGCGAGACGATGGATTTGAAGTTGTACAGGATGGATATAAGGTGAGTTATCTGTTTGAAGGGAAAAAATATAACACGCATTTACCATATGACCCAGGTGCTCGCATTAAACTGAAAGTGCGGGTTGATTCTCAATAATAAAACTCTGTAGGGCTGGAAGTAGTATGAGAGCAATAGTCGTAGAAGATGATCAGGATATTAACGATCAAATCGTAACTCGCTTGAAGCAGGAAGGTTTTGCAGTCGATAGTGCTGATAATGGTGAAGACGGCCTGTATTTAATTCGCGAATATCCGAGCGATGTTGCTGTCATTGACCTGGGTCTACCCGTGATGTCAGGTCTGGATGTGATAAAGAAGGTTCGAGCAGATGGAATAACCCTGCCGATTCTTATTTTAACAGCCCGTGGACGCTGGCAGGATAAGGTGGAAGGGCTGGATGCCGGAGCGGATGACTATCTGGTGAAGCCCTTCCACCAGGAAGAATTGATGGCGCGTATTCGCGTACTCATTCGTCGTGCAGCGGGCTGGTCGGATTCCACTATGCATTGTGGTCCGGTGGCGCTAGACCCCTCAACTCAGCGCGTGACAGTATCTGAGCAGGAAGTGGAGTTGACTGCTTATGAATACAAGGTGCTGGAATACCTGATCCTTCATGCCGGTGAGGTTGTTTCCAAATCTGTACTGACCGAACATTTATACGACGATGAAGATGATCGTGACAGTAATGTTATTGAGGTTTTTATTCGTCGATTACGCCAGAAACTGGATGCTGATGAAAGCCTGAACCCTATCGAAACCCTGCGCGGCCGCGGTTATCGCTTTACCTTACCTCCTGCACGATCTATACAGAAATAACTACTGTAGTATAGATTGTATGAAATCAATTAAATCCCGAGTGATGATCACCAGCCTTATTGTGCTGGTGGGGTTTATGTTATTGACCGCATTTGCGCTGGAAACAGCGGTAGAAAAGCGCATGTTGCAGGCTGAAGAGGATAAACTTCTGGCGTTAATGTATAGCGTACTGGCTGCTGTAGACAGGGATAGCACCGGGTTGAGTATCACAGTCTCTGATACACGCTTGTTTGAAAATGCCTTATTCGATAGTGAATCCGGTTTGCGTGCACTGGTTTATGATACTAAGGGAGAAATCTGGCGTTCGTTATCGACCCTGGGTCTCTATCCACAGCCGTTAGACCTGATGCCAGAAGAGCTCAGATTTAGCCAGCAGAAGCATGATAACCGAAACTGGTTTCAGCTGGCCTTTTCAATCCAGTGGCCGAATGTGCACGATAAGTTAAGCCCGTATCAGGTTGTTCTATGGAAGGATGCCAGTGATTACTATGCAATGTTTAAGCGTTTTCACCAGACGCTCTGGTTGTGGCTGGCCATTACCATTGGTTTATTGATGGTTATAATGTGGCTGGTGATGTTGTGGAGCCTGAGACCTTTACGTCAGATTGGAGAAGAAGTACGTGCGCTCGAGGATGGTGATAAGTTGCGTTTCGATACTACCTATCCCGCAGAAATTACGCCCTTAACCCAAAATCTGAATCTGCTATTGCAACGTGAAGAACATCAGATGCAACGATATCGTCATGCACTGGATGATCTGGCGCATAGCCTGAAGACACCACTGGCTGTTCTAAATGGTATTGCCCAAAAAAGTCAGTGGGAGGAAGAAGACCGCAATACCTTGCAGGAACAGAATCAGCGTATGAACCAGATTGTTTCCTATCAGCTACAAAAAGCAGCAATGGTAGGCGGTGAACTTATTACAAAACCAGTGGATTTAAATCAGTTACTGCTTAAGACAGTCAATGCCCTGCGTAAAGTTTACCCGCAAAAGCAAATTTTGGTACAACCTGAAATTGAGGAAGAAATTTTTATTCGAATGGATGAAAGTGATTTACTGGAGATTCTGGGTAATTTGATTGATAACGCCTGTAAGTATGGGCATCAGCAAATCAAGATAAAAATTTTTGGTGACAAAAAGTTGATTAATCTGACTATTGAGGATGATGGTAAGGGGCTAAATAAGTCAGAACTGAATGAAATTATTCAACGCGGAAAACGTCTTGATCAAACACTGGAAGGGCAGGGAATAGGCCTGGCCGTAGTAGATGAAATAGTAAAAGCATACGAAATTAAAATGAATTTCGCATCATCAACATCAGGCGGGTTAAAGGTTGAGCTAAGCTTTAATCCCGCCTGAGTTAAACATTAACTAACCTGAGAAGTGGTTAAGTATAACCACAGGCCATAACTTAAAATGATTGCGCCTGGTAAATAAAGTAACCAGTCCAGACGACTTTGCCTGGATCTATTGTTCCTTCTTTGCTCTGCCTTGCCAGAGAAAATTTTCATAACTGCCCCCTATTGTTTGCAATAAATATACTGCGTAACGGGGTGTTACTTTAAACTCCAGGCAGGGTTAGATTCTGTGATCTATTACCAGGAAAAGGTGCCGCAGATGACAAAACAGATTTTATCTGATAAGCGGTTACTTTAGAGGAAGAAACGTGCTGAGCCTCGCATATCGTGCAACGATAAAATAAAACCTCAATCTTATCGTCGCTCGAGGTTTCGTAATTATCCATATGAGAGTTACAGTGCGGACATTTCATGACATCTTCTCAGCTTTGTAATGATTTCGTAATTGCGAGAATTATAAGAGTATTTGTAGTAATCACAACATATAGTGGTTGATAATTTCCTGCTCCACTATATGTTGATGCATCTGAGATTATAACGGGTTTTTATCTGTTTAGGATGAATAATTATTTGATTCAATTACTTATTCAAAATAGCTAAGGTAATTTGTTAAATAAGCATTGATGTCAGGGTTATTTTGATCCGATAAGCGGTAGTTGAGAAGCTCTATCTAAGAGCTTTAAAGCCAATGTCATTTCTAAAATAGGCGCCAGGCCATTGAATCTGATTCACTAGCAGATAGGCTTCATCCTGAGCCTGTTTGACGTCGTTACCGAGTGCCACTACACATAAAACACGCCCCCCATTACTGAGTACCTGCTGCGAGTCATCAAGAACAGTTCCAGCATGAAAAACCTTGCTATGGTCAGTTTCAAAAGGAATACCTCTAATTACTTCGCCCCTGGCATACTCATCGGGATATCCCTTTGCGGCTAAAACTACACCCAGAGAAACCTTGCTAGTCCATTGGGTTTTTTGCTGGTCAAGCTGTTGATCCAGAGCTGCCAGACAATGTTCAATCAGATCAGATTCCATACGCATCATAATCGGTTGGGTTTCAGGATCACCAAAGCGGCAGTTGTATTCGAGTACTTTTGGTGTGCCATCCTTATCAATCATTAAACCGGCATACAGAAAACCCGTATAGGGGTTCCCTTCCTGTGCCATTCCATCAACAGTAGGACGGATGACTTCATCCATCACGCGTTGTGCAATCTCATCGGTAACAATCGGGGCTGGACTGTATGCACCCATGCCTCCGGTGTTTGGCCCTTTATCACCATCATCACGTGCCTTATGATCCTGCGAGGTTGCCATGGGTAAAATATTTTTACCGTCGACCATGCAGATGTAACTGGCTTCTTCTCCTTGCAGAAACTCTTCGATAACGACTCGGTGACCGGCTTCTCCGAAGGCATTGCCAGCAAGCATATCTTTTACAGCTTCAATCGCCTGCTGTTCTGAGTCTGCCAGTATGACCCCTTTACCGGCTGCCAGTCCATCAGCCTTGACGACAATGGGGGCTCCTACCTGATTGATGTAATCGACGGCAGCATCGATCTCAGTAAAACTGCTATAGGCAGCAGTTGGGATATTGTGTCGTTTGAGGAAGTCCTTGGTAAAGGTTTTTGAGCCTTCTAGCTGAGCAGCCTGCTGACTGGGTCCGAATATTTTTAAACCGTGTTGCTGGAACAGGTCTACGACACCAATCACCAGAGGGGCTTCAGGACCAACGATAGTCAGATCTATTTCGTTGTCGCGAGCAAATTCACATAACGCCTGAATATCATCTGCAGCTATATCGATATTGGATAGCTTTTCTTCCAACTCGGTGCCCGCATTACCGGGCGCAACAAATACTTCGGTGACTTTGGGCGATTGAGCCGCTTTCCAGGCAAGTGCATGTTCACGACCGCCGCCGCCAATAATTAAAACCTTCATATTTCTAAACCTTGCTCATGTGTGTTGATCAACAGGGGTAATGAGTAAACACTGTTATCAAATAACGAATACTCTGTCCTTAGCTGATAGCGCGCTTTATCTTAGTGTCTGAAATGACGCATGCCAGTGAATACCATTGCCATGCCATGCTCATTGGCTGCTGCGATCACTTCTTCATCGCGCATGGAACCGCCGGGCTGAATAACGGCTGTTATCCCTGCTTCATGCGCCGCATCGATACCATCTCTAAAGGGGAAGAAGGCGTCAGAAGCCATCACCGAACCTTTTACCGTGAGCCCTGCATGTTCGGCTTTAATACCTGCGATTCTTGCGGAATTAACCCTGGACATCTGTCCAGCGCCGACACCTATGGTCATCAGGTCTTTTGCATACACAATAGCGTTGGACTTAACGAATTTGGCGACTCGCCAGCTGAACAGTAAGTCCTGCATTTGCTGCTCATCAGGTTGTGCTTCGGTAACAACCTTCAGATCGTTGTATAAAGACTGGTCGGCATCCTGCACCAGCAACCCACCGTTGACGCGTTTTGTATCCAGTCGGTAGGCTGGATCATGCCACTGCCCGCAGGACAACAATCGTACATTGGGTTTACTGGCGATGATTTCTGCAGCCTGGTCATCTACTGAAGGCGCAATAATCACTTCAACAAACTGACGTTCAATAATCGCCTGTGCGGTTGCTGTGTCTAACTGACGATTGAAGGCAATAATACCGCCGAAGGCTGATTCAGGATCGGTTGCATAAGCTCGATCGTAAGCCGTCAGCAGGTTGTCGGTAGTTGCTACACCACAGGGGTTGGCGTGTTTTACGATGACACAGCTGGGTTCATCAAACTGTTTAATACATTCCAGAGCCGCGTCTGTATCACCGATATTATTGAAGGATAGCTCTTTGCCAGATAGCTGTACGGCTGTTGAGATACAGGGTTCCTGAAGATTAGTTTCTACATAGAAGGCTGCATTTTGATGAGGATTCTCTCCATAACGCATTCCCTGTATGTGGTGATACTGAAGGGTAATAGTACGAGGAAAACGTTTGTCTTCTTCAGCTTGCACCATACGGCCAAAATAATTAGCGATTGCACCGTCATAACTGGCCGTATGCTCAAAGGCACGAATAGCCAGAGAAAAGCGGGTAGGCTGACTGACACAGTTATTGTTATCATTCATTTCCTGCAATACCTGGCTGTAGTCGTTAGGATCTACAACGATGGTGACGCTGGCATGATTTTTTGCTGCGGCTCGCACCATTGCGGGACCACCGATATCGATATTTTCAATCGCATCATCAAAACTACAATCTGCTGCAGAAACCGTTTGCTGGAAAGGGTAGAGGTTAATCACGACCAGATCAATCGGCTGAATCTGGTGTTCAGCCATTACCTCATCATCGATTCCACGTCGGCCAAGAATGCCGCCGTGTACTTTAGGGTGCAGGGTTTTAACTCTACCGGCCATCATCTCTGGAAAGCCTGTGTAATCGGCAATTTCGGTGACTGGAATATTATTCTGTGCAATAAGTTTCGCAGTTCCACCTGTAGAGAGTAATTCGACTCCCATCTGATGCAGTGATTTAGCGAATTCAAGTATCCCGGTTTTATCGGATACACTAATCAATGCGCGGCGCACCGCATTGTTGGAGTCAGTCATGGTGTTGTCCAGATTTGAAAACAGCGCATTATAAGGGATGCGATTTTCAACATGAAGCTTATTTGCTGAATATCCTTATGCAGATTTTAAATGCCTGAATTAACACTGTTTTTACACTGATGAAACTGTATGAAATAGATAAAACTAAATCTCACGCGGTGAATTATTGAGTGATATGGTGCTGTTTTAACTTTTTTCTCAGGGTACCACGGTTGATACCCAGGCAGCTGGCGGCACGAGACTGATTGTTTTCACAGTGACTCATAACTGTCGTTAACAGGGGTTTTTCAATTTCGTTGAGTATGGTTTCGTACAGATTGCATGGATCTTCACCATCCAGGTCGCTCAGGTAATCTATAAGCGCGGAAGATACCGATTTTTGCAACGAGTTGTTTTTACTTTTCAAAGCCTTATTCCACGATGACAGTTTTTCACCCAAAATCAAAATGTTTCTTAGGGGCTAAAAAGCTGTGCCAGTCAATCACCCGGTTTTATCGAATTGTCTGGATTGTAAACAATCAAAATACTCATTGAGTAGCCCCAGCTGGCAGTTGGCGTTTTCACAACCCAAAAGGGTCGTCTTTACCTTGAGAAATCCCGGTTTATCGCCCAGTTGCCAGATAATATGTTTGCGTGCTATGCGTGTTCCCTGAAATTCCCCATAAAACTGATACAGGTTTTCCAGGTGTTGTATAAGCCAGTTTTTTATTATTGTTAGCTCTGGTTCTTCGCAAAGTTGCCCATTGATTAGATACTGATTTATCTGCTGAAAAATCCAGGGTCTGCTCTGGGCTGCACGTCCGATCATAATAGCATCAGCTTCGGTGAAGTGCATGACCATTTTAGCTTTTTTTATACTGTCTATGTCACCATTTGCGATGACCGGTATATTCAGTTGCTGTTTTATGCTTCGAATGCTCTGATATTCTGCCTCACCATCATATTTCTGGTCGCGAGTGCGCCCATGTATGGTCAAAGCCTGTATCCCACAGTCTTCAGCAATTCTGGCGATTTGATGGATATTGCGGTTTTCGCTTGACCAGCCGGTTCGAGTTTTCAGAGTGACAGGTACACTGACCGCGTTTACTACAGCCTGTAAGATCTGGGCGACCTTGACGGGGTCTCGCATGAGTGCTGATCCCGCTTCTTTACGACATACTTTTTTTGCCGGGCAACCCATGTTGATATCAATAATCTGGGCACCCTGGTCAACATTGTAGCGAGCTGCTTCTGCCATCATCTGTGCTTCCGATCCTGCGATCTGCACAATCACGGGTTCTGGTTCACCCTGATGGTCTCGCCTCAATAAGGATTTTCGAGTATCTCTTAACTCGGGGTTACTGCTGACCATTTCAGATACGGTCATCCCTGCACCGAGTTTTCTGCATAGCTGTCTGAATGGTCGATCAGTTACACCCGCCATCGGTGCCAACACCAGAGGGTTGTCAAACTGATAAGGTCCAATACTAAAGCTCACGATACAAACTCAAATTCGTAGGTCAGGGCTTCGGTGCCGGGGTCAAGTATTTCAAGTTTAAATTGCGCTGATTTTCCAGGAGCCAGGCTTTGTCTGGTTTTATCGATCAGATATTCCTCTGCGGTAAATTGACGATTGGCGATCAGGTTACCCTTGATGTCAGAGAGGCTGATCAGCAGTCCTGGCATGAATTGTTCAAAAGGGGCATCGTTGATAAAAGAACCAGTAATCATCAGAGCTTTCTGCTGTGTGGGGTGCGAGAACACATTTCTTTCAACCATGCGTATTTGAGCGGGGCTGGAAAACCGACTGCCGTCGCAGGGCAATAGCTGACAAAGATTCAGTATTTGCTGCTGGTATTGATTTGAGGAAATCAGCTGATAACGTTGGTAGTAAATAACCTGGATAATACCGATAATGATCAATAGCGCTATGCCAACGACCCATAATATCGGCTTTAATGATTGATCGGATTTATGATCATCACCATACATGGCTTCACGCAACGATAAACTGTTCGCTTCTGCGTTTAATTTTTCTTCAGAAAACCGGGAGGGCTCAATATTTTGCTTGCCCCTGAAATTAAACGCTACTTCAGCATGATCCGTTTCAAGAACTGGTTGACCTGAATAGTTTTCCAGATTGCTTAAGGCATTGAATACCTGCATACACAGGCTGCATCGAACCTGACCATGGGCAGCATCGAGTTGTTCAATGCTGATCCGAAAAACACTATTGCAGTGAGTACAGGTGGTTTGTAATTCATCACTCAGGTTGGTTCGGTTGTTCATATACTCACGCTCTTTTGAGACCGCTAACACGGCACCATTGATCCTGAATGATAACTTTATCAAGTTCGAAGTGCTGTGAATAGGCTTGCATAATGGCATCAGCCTGTGTATCCAGAATACCGGATAGCAATAATTGCGATCCGGGGTGGGTCATCTGGTTGAACAAGGGTTCCAGCTGAATCAGTGGTCCGGAAAGAATGTTTGCCATTAAATAGTCCACCACTACAGGTTTCCTGTTCAAATCGGGAAGCTGGATGCTGATCTGTTGTGGGTCGATATGATTGCGTATGAAATTCAGTCGCGTGGCTTCCAGAGCCTGAGGGTCAATATCGATACAGTGAACTTCGCTGGCACCCAGTTTATGGGCAGCGATGGCCAGAATGCCTGAGCCACAGCCATAATCCATCACACTCTTGTTTGTCGGTGGAAATTGGTCAAGGAATTCCAGGCACAGCGCAGTGGTTGGATGGCTGCCAGTACCGAAGGCAATACCGGGATCGAGAATGATATTGCAGGCATCTGCTTGAGGCGGCTCATGCCAGCTAGGACATACCCAGATATTTTTACCGAATGGGATAGGCGTGTATCTATCCAGAAATACACGCTCCCATTGCTGGTCTTCCAGTAGCTCTTTTTTGATATTGGTGACTTGATGTTCGGGCAGCCTTGCCACCAGAGCGTCGTAGAGTTCTTCCAGCGTTTGGTCCTGGTCAAATAATCCTGTGATTCTTGAATGTGACCACAGCGGTTGTTCGCCGGGAAGCGGTTCGTAGAGAGGTTCATCGAAAGCATCGCTTATGCTGATGCTTAATGCACCCAGTTCTAGCAGTTGGTTTTCGGTGTATTCCAGTTCATCTTTTGTGCACTGGACAGTTAGTTGCCACCAGGGCATAGCAGGCTCCGCAGAGAAAATACAGGAACCTGAAGTCAGGTTCCTGTGAGGTAAAGACAGATAGGTTTAGTGGATACCCAGTTTCTTTTCAAGATAATGGATATCGGCACCACCAGCAGCAAAATTTCCATCGGTAATGATGTCGTGTTGCAACTGAATATTAGTATTAATACCATCGATTACAATCTCGGATAACGCGCCATGCATACGTGCAATAGCCGACTCACGCGTATTGCCATAGGTTATTAGCTTTCCGATCATAGAGTCGTAATAGGGGGGGACAACATAACCATTGTATATGTGAGTATCGAGGCGTACACCAGGTCCACCAGGAGCATGATATTGCGTGATAGTCCCGGGAGAAGGCATGAAGGTTTTGGAATCTTCAGCGTTCAGGCGACATTCAATGGCATGGCCACGAACCTCGATATCAGACTGGATATATTTGAGTGGATTGCCTGAAGCTATGGATATCTGTTCGCGAATAATATCTACACCGGTAATCATTTCTGTTACAGGATGTTCAACCTGAACCCGGGTGTTCATTTCAATGAAATAAAATTCACCATTCTCGTATAGAAACTCAAAAGTACCAGCGCCTTCATAGCCCATCGCACGGCAGGCTTCGGCACAACGATTGCCGATAAACTCACGCTGTTCTTCAGTAATTCCTGGGGCAGGGGCTTCTTCAACCACCTTCTGGTGGCGACGTTGCATAGAGCAGTCACGTTCAGCCAGATGGATGGCATTACCATGAGAATCAGCAAGAATCTGAATTTCAATATGACGTGGTTTCTCCAGAAATTTTTCCATATACACAACGTCGTTATTAAACGCTGCGCCAGCTTCAGACTTCGTCAACTGGATTGCATTTAACAGACTACCTTCGGCATTGACCACACGCATACCACGTCCACCGCCACCACCTGCAGCTTTGATGATGACCGGATAGCCGATCTCACGAGCGATTCTTATGTTGCGCTCATTATCATCGTTGAGCGGCCCATCTGAACCAGGAACAGTAGGTACGCCTGCAGCCTTCATGGTTTTAATCGCTTCCACCTTATCACCCATGGTGCGGATGGATTTTGCGCTGGGACCGATAAATTTGAATCCACTGGATTCCACCTGTTCAGCAAATTCAGCGTTTTCAGATAAAAATCCGTAACCAGGATGTATTGCAGCGGCATTGGTTACTTCAGCAGCACAGATAATTGCAGGAATGTTCAGGTAGCTTTCGATTGAAGAAGGAGGCCCGATGCAAACCGATTCATCGGCCAGTCGAACATGTTTAAGATCTCTGTCTGCCGTTGAATGAACTGCCACGGTGCGGATGCCCATTTCACGACAGGCTCTGAGTATCCGCAGAGCAATTTCACCGCGGTTTGCGATGACTATTTTTTCTAACATAATGATTATTCTCTAGTCGATGACAAATAATTCCTGGTCAAATTCGACCGGCTGGCCATTTTCCAGCAGGGCCTGTCGAATTGTGCCAGATTTATCAGCTTCGATCTGATTCATCATTTTCATGGCTTCGATGATACACAGGGTATCGCCAATATTGACCTTTTGACCTACCTTAACAAAAGGCGGCGCTGTAGGTGAGGGTGAAGCGTAGTAAGTGCCTACCATCGGAGATTTAATTCTATGCCCTGTTTTCTCTGGTACCGCAGCTTCAACCGCAGCGGCTGGATCAGCAGGTACTGCAGCAACAGGAGCCTGCATCATCGCTGGTGCAGGGGCAAAGGTTTGTGGGTTAGTCTGACGGCTGATTCGAACGGATTCTTCGCCTTCCTTGATTTCCAGTTCTGCAATACCGGATTCTTCCAGTAGTTCAATAAGTTTTTTTATTTTACGAATGTCCATGGGGTTCTCTGTACCTGTTAACTTCTCATAAGGGTGAAATAGATGATTTGCATCGAGCAATGGCGGCGTGCAGGGCAAGTAGATAACTATCTTTACCCAGACCAATGATTACACCGACTGCAATATCAGATAAATACGAGTGCTGCCTGAATTCTTCACGCGCATGTACATTGGAAAGATGTACTTCGATGAAGGGGGTTTTACAACCGAGAAAAGCATCGCGAATGGCAACGCTGGTATGAGTAAAAGCAGCGGGATTGATCACAATAAAATCGGTGCCATCATCAATTGTCTGGTGTAACCGGTCAACAATCTGTCCTTCATGGTTAGACTGAAAAGTGGTCAGTCCAACCTCATAACCTTTGGCTAAATCAGTAAGCTCCTGGTTGATAGACTGGAGAGTATCTTCACCGTAGAGGCCGGGTTCTCTAATACCCAGAAGATTCAGATTTGGACCGTGGATAACCAGGATGTTGGGCATTTTTATCGAGTTTTTATAGGTTGATCAAATTTTGACGGCAATTGAAACATACCTGCAAGATCGTGTCTAGTTTTCACTAATTTAGCGACATTCTTCGCAATGTTGCACTTTTAAATTTTAAGCTCAGGTTTAATAACGGACTCAATCTGTGACTTATCCAGTTCACCGCTATGACGATAGATAATCTCGCGTTCGGCATTTAATATGACGGTAAATGGAAGCCCGCCGCTATTGTTCCCAAAGTATTGATTGAGTTGCTGGGCCTGCTGGTCAACTAAAAGCAAAGGGTAATTAAAATCGAATTGAGTGCTGAACTCGCGCACATTTTCAACACTGTCGAAAGATAAACCAACCAGTTGCAGTTGTTCGGCATACTCTTTCTGTATTTCAATCAGATCAGGAATCTCTCGCCGACAGGGTGCACACCAGGGAGCCCAGAAGTTAACCACGAGGAGTGGTTTTTGATCCCATTGATTTAACGGCTGCGGCTTCTGGTTAACATCTGGCAGGGTAATGTCATTGAATTTCAGCAACGATTGAGGCTTAGGTTTTTGCGAAAGATCTCGAGTTACGGCTGCGCTAGTAAACTGTGGCTGGTAAATAAAATAGCGGTAGAGCAGGATGCCCGCCAGTGCAGACAGCAGGCTAACTACTATGACAGTTACCAGTTCACGATTCACTACAGTTGACTATTGCGCGTAATATTTATTGATGTGTGCAGCAAACTGTTCACCGGTCATTTGACCGACTACTCGGCTGCCTTCAATTTCCTGACCATTACGGTCAAAAAACAGTATGGCCGGTGGGCCATAGATACCGAGTGATTTCATGAAAAGCTGATCAGTTTTATCGTTGTCGGTAACATCAGTTTGCAGGGTTTCGAAGCCGCTTAATGCGGAGAGCACCGCAGGATGTGGGAATGCATATTTCTCCATCTCCTTACACGAGATGCACCAGTCAGCATAAAAATCCAGCATCACAGGTTTTCCTCTGGCGGCATTTAATGCCTGTTTCAACCCATCCTCGCCCTTTATCTGTTTGAAATTTAAATGAGCGGATGTCTGTGCTGATCCCGCAGAAGTGGCGACCGAACCGGTGATGCCTTTAAGCGGCTGGATCAGGTCTTTGCTGCCTGCTGCAACACCGTAGAGATAAAACAGGCCATAGATTAGTAATACCAGTCCCAGACCTTTCCAGAGTTTACGCCAGCCGGAAGCTGTTTCAGGCAGACTGGTCATTGCACCCATGTAGACGGAGGTTGTGATAACAAGCACCGCCATCAGCAACATGGTGATAGAGGTTGGTAATACACGCTCCATCAGCCAGATCGCAACAGCAATCAGTGCCACACCGAAAACCGCTTTAACCGCTTCCATCCAGGTTCCTGCACGTGGTAGCAGGTTACCAGCAGTGGTGCCGATGAGTAGTAGCGGTGTTCCCATACCCATACCGAGAGCAAATAGCGCGAGACCACCCAGTTGCCAGTCCTGAGTTTGTGAGATAAAGATCAATGCGCCCACCAGCGGTGCAGTGATGCAGGGGCCTACGATTAATGCCGATAGCAATCCCATGATGCCAACACCAACCAGATTCCCACCTTCCTGCTTATTACTAAATTCAGTCAGGCGGCTCTGAATGAAAGAGGGCATTTGCAGGTCATAAAATCCAAACATGGAAAGTGCTAATAAAACAAAGATAGAAGCAAAAATACTCAGGATAATGGGATCCTGGAACCAGGCCTGGATATTAAATTCTGCGCCAAAGCGTCCGACCACGGCTCCGGCAATCGCATAGGTTGAAGCCATTGCCAGTACATAAACCAGAGACAGGGTAAATGCCTTGCGTGTCGTAATGTTATCGCCCTGACCAGCGATAATGCCGGACAGGATGGGGATCATGGGGAATACGCAAGGCGTGAAAGTAAGTAACAGGCCGGCCAGGAAGAATGAGCCGAGTATGATGAACAGGCTTTCGTTTGCGATGATACTGGCAAAACGATCCTGTTCATTTTGCTCGGCTGCAGGGGCCTGTGATGCCTCAGTGGCAGGCGATGCTAGCGCACTAACGGTCGGCGTAGTTTTGTCCAGTACAGGTTTGTCATCCAGTATGTCCAGTGTTTTACTGGCTAAATCAACCTTCAGATATTTGGTGATTGGCGGATAACAGATTTTATCCTCTACACAGCCCTGGTAGCCCATGGAAATAACATATTGAGAACTCGCATTGGGATCGCTGATGACGGGTACAGAAACCTTGAAATAGTCATGATAAACCTCCATCAGCCCAAAAAATTCATCGTTCTTTTCATCACCTTTGGGTAGCGAGATCGCGCCGATAGTATGTCCTTCACCATCGAGCATTTTGAATTTCATTTTATTCTTATAAAGATAGGTGTGGCTATAGAGCTGAATTTCTGCCTGAATGATATTGTTCTTATCTATCACAGCTCCCAGTTGAAAAGCTTTATCAGGATCGGGGATTTCTTCATCATCCGCACCAATATCAGCTCCCAGGGCCTGTAACTGATCTAATGGATTGGAGCTGTTGCCGTTGGCATTATCCGCAGCGGGATTTTCTGTAGCCTGAGCAAAAAGGTTCTGTAATTCAGCAACGCTATTATCTACCGTTTCTGCTGCAGCAACCTTGACCGGCTTGAATTCATAGGGCTGGGGAGAGACGCTAGCGCTACTGGCCATGTTCATGCTCAAGGTCTGGTAGAGCGGTGGGTAGCATACACCCATGTCGGCACAGCCCTGGCCGGTGGTTTTTATCTTGATTTGAGCAGGAGTCGATGCGCCTTCAGCAAGAACCGGTAGCTTGATGGCTACGCTGTCACGATAAATCTCAACATCGCCAAAAAAATCATCATGTTTGATCATGCCATCGGGAACAGAGGCTTCTCCGAAGGTCACTCCATCGGTTTCAAGGTCGAAGCGGAATGCTTCGCGATACATATAATAACCCGGAGCAATGGTGTACTCGGCGATGACGGCATTGTTTTCAACCCTGGCCTGTAGACTGAAAGCTTTTTCAGGAGCCAGTAATTCTTCATCCTGGGCAAACGAAGTTTGTAGTATGCCGAGGCAGGCCAGTAAGATTAAAAACTGTTTCATTATTCTCATTCGGTATTACCTTTAATCCAGTTTATGTATTCATCGTAGCCACCTGTTACGGGTAGCTGAAGTATTTCCGGGCATTCGTAGGGGTGTAACTCCACAATCGATTGCATCAACTCATCTACTCGATGAGCGCTGGTTTTTAATAACATTTGGTGTTCGGTGCCAGTTTGAATTTCACCATCCCAGCGATAAATAGATGTCATCTCAGGGAGAATGTTGACGCAGGCAACGAGGTTTAGTTCCAGCCATTTAGCTGCGGCCTGCTTTGCTAACTGCTCATCTGGCCAGGTTGTCAGTATCAAAACGATATTTTTCATAGCAATATATCCGCATAACCGTTAATTATTTGTTGATTGCTATGCAATCGTCCCTATATTGACTATACAGACTCACAAAACGCGCATTCTATTCCCGGCTAATTTATGTTTCCAGTTTTTGCTCTTATCTTTTTGGTTGTTCCCATCGTCGAAATATACATCCTGATTCAGGTTGGTCAGGTCATTGGGGCGTTGTGGACGGTATTCTTTGTCGTGCTGACAGCAGTGATCGGGGTTCAGTTATTAAAAAGGCAAGGGCTTTCTACTCTGTCACGGGCTCAGGATAAGATGAATCATGGCGAAATGCCCGCACAGGAATTACTGGAAGGGATGGCCCTGATGATGGCAGGAGCTTTTTTGCTAACTCCTGGATTCTTTACTGATGCGTTTGGTTTTCTGCTATTAATACCGGCTACTCGTAAGATGATGATGCAGGCTATTATCACTCGACTTAAGGCTTCGGGGCGCTACGTGATCAATACCTCCTCCCAGCAATACAAGCCCAGTTCCGATAAGTCGGGCGACGTGATCGATGGTGTTAATTATCGTAAGGAAGATGAATAATCGGGATTAATCTTGATTTTTTTATTTTAGCGCTTGAATCCCTACAAACCATCCCAATATAGCTTGACTACTCAGCTTTGCTGATTATGATTAGCACTCGCCAAGGTAGAGTGCTAACACTCGTTTAACTAATAATTTAGGAGATTTCAATCAATGAATATTCGTCCTTTGCATGACCGTGTGGTTGTCAGACGTATGGAAGAGGAGCGTACTACAGCAGGTGGTATCGTCATTCCTGATTCCGCAACAGAAAAGCCTAGTACAGGTGAAGTGATCGCTGTAGGTAAAGGCAAAATCGCTGATTCTGGCGAAGTTTGCGCTATGGACGTAAAAGTCGGTGACAAAGTAATGTTCGGTAAGTACTCAGGTACTGAAGTGAAGGTTGACGGTGAAGAGCTGTTAATCATGCGCGAAGACGACATTATGGCTGTTGTTGAATAATTAACTAGATTACGAGGATCACTTCAATGAGTGCAAAAGATGTAAGATTTGGTGATGATGCGCGTAGCCGCATGGTCAAAGGCGTTAACGTTCTGGCTAACGCAGTAAAGGTAACATTAGGTCCTAAGGGTCGTAATGTTGTTCTGGAAAAAAGTTTTGGTGCCCCTACTGTGACCAAAGATGGTGTTTCAGTTGCTAAGGAAATTGAGCTGGAAGACAAGTTCGAAAATATGGGAGCACAGATGGTTAAGGAAGTTTCTTCGCAAACTTCTGACATCGCTGGTGATGGTACAACCACTGCAACCGTACTGGCTCAGGCTATTGTACGCGAAGGCATGAAAGCCGTTGCCGCTGGTATGAATCCTATGGATCTGAAGCGTGGTATCGATAAAGCGGTTACTGCTTCTGTTGAATTTCTACAAACTATCTCAACACCTTGTACCGATAACAATGCGATTGCACAGGTAGGCACTATCTCTGCGAATTCCGACGCAAGTGTTGGTGGTATCATCGCTCAGGCGATGGAAAAGGTTGGCAAAGAAGGCGTTATCACTGTTGAAGAAGGTTCTTCATTCGATAACGAACTGGATGTTGTTGAAGGTATGCAGTTTGACCGTGGTTACCTGTCTCCATACTTCGTGAATGACCAGCAAACTATGACTGCTGAACTGGAAGAGCCATTAATTCTGCTGTTTGATAAGAAAATTTCAAATATCCGTGAATTGCTGCCAGTACTGGAAGCTGTTGCTAAAGCCAGTAAGCCATTATTGATCATCGCTGAAGATATCGAAGGTGAGGCGTTAGCTACTCTGGTAGTTAACAGCATGCGCGGTATCGTTAAGGTATGTGCGGTTAAAGCTCCTGGTTTCGGTGATCGCCGTAAAGCCATGCTGCAGGATATTGCTATCCTGACTGGTGGACAGGTAATCTCTGAAGAAGTAGGTCTAAGCCTTGAAAAGACTACTCTGGACGATCTGGGTTCTGCCAAGAAAGTTTCTATCTCCAAAGAAAACACCACGATTGTTGATGGTGCTGGCAGCGGTGAAGAAATTCAGGGTCGTATCTCTCAGATCAAGGCACAAATCGAAGAATCTACTTCTGATTACGATAAGGAAAAAATGCAGGAACGCGTAGCCAAGCTGGCTGGCGGTGTTGCAGTAATCAAGGTTGGTGCAGCCACTGAAGTTGAAATGAAAGAGAAAAAAGCTCGTGTTGAAGATGCTCTGCATGCAACTCGTGCTGCGGTAGAAGAAGGTGTGGTACCAGGTGGTGGTGTTGCTCTGATTCGTGCACGCGCATCAATAGCTGATCTGAAAGGCGAAAATGCTGATCAGAATATCGGTGTTGATATTGCTCGTCGTGCTCTGGAAGAGCCACTGCGTCAAATCGTATCGAATGCTGGTGATGAAGCTTCTGTAGTCACTAACAACGTTGAAGCTGGTGAAGGTAACTACGGTTACAACGCTGCGAACGGTGAATACGGCGATATGATTGCAATGGGTATTCTGGATCCTACCAAGGTAACTCGTTCAGCTCTACAAAACGCTGCTTCTGTTGCAGGTCTGTTGATCACTACCGAGTGTATGATCGCTGAAATGCCAGCAAAAGAAGGTTCTGGTGGTGCTCCTGATATGGGCGGCATGGGCGGAATGGGTGGTATGGGCGGTATGATGTAAAGGGATTTACGAATACTGCGAGCGCAGGGATGCGCAAGAGCAGTGGATGTAAGCCATCCAACATTCTTTCTGTTGATAAAAAGCCCCGCTTGGCGGGGCTTTTTTTATGCATTAATTAATTTGGTAAATCGGTAGATGTATAGGCGATTCGTTAAATTAAGCGAGTGGATAGAACGACTGATCGCTAACAAAAAAAACGAGTTTTTGATCTAATAATGTTTTACAATGCGCGAAGATGGCGGATATATCATATGAAATTATGTGTAATCTGTTGTCTTAAATACAATTAGTTGCACGTGATCAAAGTTTTTTCGCAGTTCAAGTGGTATCGCAGAAATGCGCCTTTATCAGATTTTGCAATTGATTCTTTTTTTTCTTTTAAAGGTGAATATTATGACTACAGGAACCGTTAAGTGGTTTAACGAAACAAAAGGCTTCGGCTTTATTACTCCTTCCGATGGCACAGCTGACGTATTTGTACATTTTTCTTCAATTCAGGGTGATGGTTTCAAAACTCTGAACGAAGGTCAGAATGTTACATTTGACGTTGAGAATGGTCCTAAAGGTTTGCAGGCGGCTAACGTCCTTCCAGCGAGCTAATAAAGATACATCTAATATCTTTTAAAAGCCCTGCATTGCTGCAGGGCTTTTTTTATGCCTTAAAAAATTTGACTTGCTCTTTGTTTAGCTAAGTAATTTATAGTTAGTACCACAATAAGGGCACCTGGCTTCACCACCATTTTCTTCAACCGGGATGTAAACGCGTGGGTGAGAGTTCCACAGGCTACTACCTTCAGTTGGGCAGTGGATCGGCAAGTCAGAAGCCTTTACTTCAACTGCGGTTTTAGCATTAGGCGTTGAATAATCATTCTGATGTGCTGCTGTGTCAGGGTTTACCATAATCGTTATCCAGGGTTGCTGTACGAAACTATTTAATAAAGGTCAGTAAGTCCAGATGCTTTTGGTTTCGACCATGTACTAAATCGAAATAAGCGGTCTGTAACTTTTCAGTAATGGGTCCGCGGCCTTGACCAATGGGTCGATTATCCAGTTCACGAATCGGCGTGACTTCAGCGGCGGTACCGGTAAAGAATGCTTCATCTGCAATGTAAACTTCATCTCGAGTGATACGTTTTTCTTTAATGGTTAGCCCCATATCTTCAGCAAGTGCGAATATGGTTTTGCGAGTAATGCCATTTAAGGCGGAAGTGACTTCCGGGGTATAAATCTGACCATCTTTGATGACAAAAATATTTTCTCCACTTCCTTCCGCGACGTATCCTTCAGGGTCAAGCAGTAGAGCTTCATCATAACCATCATTCAAAGCCTGTTGCAGCGCCATCATTGAGTTGATGTATTGACCATTCGCTTTTGCCTTGGTTACGGCAATATTCGGATGGTGGCGGGTAAATGATGATGTTTTGATGCGTATGCCTTTTTCCATACCTTCGGCACCCAGATAGGCGCCCCATTCCCAGGCTGCAACTATCACATGTACTTTAAGACCATCGGCACGCAGCCCCATGGCTTCTGATCCATAAAACACCATTGGGCGTATGTAAGCGCTGTCCAGATTGTTATCTTTAACAGCAGCTACCTGAGCATCCATCATTTCCTGTTTGCTGAAGGGTAGTTGCATACCTAGTATCTTGCAGGAATCGATCAATCGATTAGTGTGCGCTTCAAGTGCGAAAATAGCGGTACCCTGGTCTGCGTGATAGGCTCTAACGCCTTCGAAGGCTCCCATGCCATAGTGCAGCGTATGGGTGAGTACGTGCACCTGGGCTTCTCTCCATGGCACCATTTTGCCATCAAACCAGATGAAACCATCACGATCAGACATCGACATTTTTTAATTCTCCGAGATATTTCTGTAGTAATTTAAATTTTGTTATCGGTAAATACTTTGTTCCAGCAAGACTTCACCTGAAGGATCTCCTGTTTAACTTCCTGAGATGCTATTTCGGGTGACAGATTCTGTAACACTCGAGTGTGTAAACACTTGTGGAAGGTTTGATAAATTTGTCCTAGTTGCAGAAAGTCATCATCAGCTAATCCCAGTCGATGCAACTCATTTATCAGCCCGATATTATCAGTACTTTCACACAGGCTGGCAAATTTATTTGCATGTAAAAGTACCAGATACTGCACCATAAATTCTATATCTACCATACATCCACGCGAATGTTTAATATTGATGTACTCTTGTTCGGGAGGGTTTTTGACCTGATACATTTTATCGCGCATGTCTGTGATAGCCTGTGCCAGCTTTGTGGCATCCTGTTTCTGTGTTAGTACAGATAGTCTGGTAGTTGAGAAATCTTGCACAATGCAGCGATCTCCTGCAACAAATCTGGCGCGTATAATGGCCTGATGCTCCCATACCCAGGCTTTTTCCATCTGATAATGGTGATAGGCTGAAACCGAGGAAACCAGCATGCCGGAGGCACCGTCCGGACGTAGCCTTGTGTCGATTTCGTAAAGTTTACCTGCGGCGGTCAATAAGCTGATCCTGGAAATGATTTTCTGCGCCAGCCTGGAGAAGAAGGTTGCATTGTCGATCTCTCTAGGGCCGGTCGTGAGTTGATTTTGCCCGCTGGAATTATGTAGAAAAATAATATCCAGATCAGATTGATAATGCAGTTCGAATCCCCCTAGTTTACCGTAGGCAATGATACCGAGGGCAGGGGTAGTAAGTTGATCATTAATCAGGCATTGAGGAAGTCCATATTGTTTTTCCAGGGTAGAAAGTGATAACTCATACACGGCCTGAAGCAGAATCTCGGCCAGCTTACAGAGATGATGAGAAACCTCTTCAGTGTTGATTTGCTCTGCTATTTCGGCGGTTGCAATGATGATGGTTTGCTCACGCTTAAACTGACGTAGCACGTCCAGTTCCATCTCTTCATCACCAGCGACATTGCTTAGCTGTACCGACAAAGCCTGTTTGAGCAGGTCTTCATCAAAACGCCTGTCCAGGTGTTCTGGGTAAAGTAAGGATTCGAGCAGTATCGGATGACGGGTAACTTCACTGGCAATCCAGTTGCTGCTATCAAACAGGTGAACCAGTTTGATCAATAGAGGAATATTCTGAAAAAGCAGTTCGAAATAAACGCTACGACCAGCAATAGAAGACAACAGGTTCAGCATTTTATCTAATAGCTCGCTTTGCTGCCTATGCTCCGTTACCAGCTTGAGCAATTCTGGGAAAAAACTACGAAAGCGTTTTTTTGCCTTATCAGACATGTACATCAACGCTTTAGATTGATAGAAGCTTATCAGCTTTTGATGAATATCCTGAGTATCAATAAAACCCATTTTTGTAATGGCAGTCAAATGATCATCCTGATCCATTTCATCCAGATGGATTTCGGGAGAATGTGAAGATGGCCGAGATTCATCTTGAATAAACAGCGCAGCAAAGATTTTACTGACGGTCTGCTGTTGGCTATCCAGTGTGGACTTTAGTGCACCCCAGTTGTCGAATCCTGTTAGCAGACTTATCCTGTCCAGATAATTCTGTTTGTCTGGAATGTTGTGCGTCTGCTGATCATTGAGCATCTGGATGCGGTTTTCCAGCAGGCGAAAAAAGTCATAGGCCTCTCGCATGATGTCAAGGGTGGGCTGATCGGTGATTTCCTGAACAGATAATATGTTTAAGGCCTTATAAATGCTTGGTGTTTGCAATTGGTGGTTTCTGCCGCCTTTTAGAATTTGAAAAGCCTGTACAAAGAACTCTATTTCGCGAATGCCGCCGCGTCCAGTTTTGATATTATGTTTCTGGTTGCTGCGTCTGGCTTTCTGATCGATTTTATTTTTCATCTGGGCCAGGCCCTCGAATACGCGATAATCGTGGTAACGCCGGTAAACAAAGGGTTTAATAATAGAGCTCAGATATTTTTTATCACTTTCCGAACCAGTGATAACGCGAGCCTTCACCATCGCGTATTGCTCCCACTCACGACCATGCAACTGGTAATAATGTTCAAAGGCATGATGACTGAGAACGATGGGGCCGGAGTCACCCCAGGGCCGAAGTCTTAGATCAACCCGGTAAACAAAGCCATCTACCGTCCTGTCATTGAGTAATTGAGTGATTAATTTAACGACATTGGAAAAAAACTGGTTGTAACTGAGTTGGCCAAAACCTTTTAGTTGTCCGTCCTCACTATAGCTGCAAATCAGGTCGATATCGGATGAAAAATTCAGCTCACCACCACCCAACTTGCCCATTCCTATGATATTCAACTGCATCGGCTCGCCATCCTCATGTACAGGCTGACCATGTTTAGTACTGAGTAATTGTTCGGCTTTGTGTTGAGTCTGTTGGACAAGACAGTCGGCAAGCTGAGTCAAATGCAGCAGGGTATCTTCGACAGTTTCATTTTGGCAGATATCCAGATAGATAATCTCTACCAATTTCTGATGCCTGAACAGGCGTAACTGTTTTTTGATTTCATCCAGATCCTGCAGCGACTGCAGGCAATTCTCTAACTGCTCTGGATTGAGTTCAAAGTGCTGACAGTCTTTCAGGCTGTCGAGCAACTGGGGATATTTGGCTAATTGGGCCGTTGCGTAGTTACTAGCGAGTGCGACCTTTTTTAAAGATTGATTAAATTCAGGGTCCGAGAACTGCTTGTTGACCAGTTGTTGCTGTAACTGTTCCCAGTGAAACAGGTCGGGGGCGATTAGCGTTTCAAAATTGAGCATATGGGCCAATACTGTTTTAGTTGCAAATGAGAAAGATTATTATTTACAGTAATAGTAAGTTTGATTACTATGAAACAAACTTTAATCAACTTTCTGGATTATATAGGAGACTCTCACTTTGAGACTAAATCATCTGACTATCTTTATAGCGCTAATGTTTTCATTCAATGCGCTTGCTGCGGAAGTGAATATCTATTCCGGGCGCAAAGAAAACTTGATTAAACCATTGCTTGATCGCTTTACAGCCGAAACCGGAATAAAAACCAATCTGGTCACAGCGGGTGCCGATAAGCTGCTCACACGATTGAAGAGTGAAGGGCGAAATACCCCTGCCGATGTTTTCATAACGGTAGATGCTGGTCGGCTTTATCGAGCTAAACAAGCAGGAGTGTTTGCCAGTATTAATGATGAAGTACTCAACGCAGCAGTGCCATCGCATCTGCGCGACCCTGATGGTAACTGGGTTGGATTATCACAACGTGCGCGTGTGATTTTCTATGAAAAAGGCCGAGTTAAACCCGCTGATATTACGCGCTATGAGGACCTGGCTTCGGATAAGTGGAAACGCAAGGTCTGTATTCGTGGCTCGGATAATATCTATAATCAGTCTCTGGTAGCCGCAATGCTGGCCGCCGATGGCCCACAGGTAACCGAACAGTGGGCGAAAGGCCTGGTCAGCAATATGGCTCGTCCTCCGAAAGGGGGGGATCGTGATCAGATCAAGGCCGCAGCTGCCGGACAGTGTGATATAGCTATCGCCAATACCTATTACTACGGCATGATGCTGACCAGTAAAAAAGACCCTGCTCAAATGAAGGCAGCGCAGGCCATGGGTGTTATCTGGCCTAATCAGCAAGACAGAGGAGTACATGTGAATATCAGTGGTGCAGGTATTACTAAACATGCGAAAAATCCTGAAAACGCACTTAAGCTGTTACAGTTTCTGGTGAGTCCGAAATCACAAAAGTGGTATGCTGAAGTTAATTTTGAATACCCGGTGAATACAAAAGCTGAAATCAGTAAGCTGGTAAAAAGCTGGGGTGATTTTAAATCGGATAAGTTGAATCTGGATGTATTGGGTAAAAATAATGCCGAAGCGGTTCGTATCATGGATAGAGCTGGTTGGAAATAAACTGCTTTTACCATTGTTGATCGCTCAAAAGGTGCTTTTTTGATTGGCTTTTTAGGACGCTCATGGAAGCACAGCATCATAGGAGTAGCTCTGGTGCTGAGCATTCCAATATTAACTGTCGCCAGTTTTATATTTCAGCCTTCAGGCGATAACTGGGCGCACCTGAAACAGACAGTGCTGCCCGAATATCTGGCAAACTCCGCAATACTGGTGGTGGGCGTCAGCATTGGCACGTTGCTACTCGGTGTGTCTACTGCCTGGTTAACCTCAATGTGCCGGTTTCCGGGAAAACGCTGGTTTGTGTGGTTATTGTTGTTACCGCTGGCCATGCCTCCTTATATCATCGCCTATACCTACACAGGTATGTTTGATTTTGCAGGCCCAGTGCAAAGCATGTTGCGCGAATTGACTGGCTGGGGATATGGTGATTACTATTTTCCAGAAGTTCGCTCAATGGCTGGCGCAATTACCATGCTTTCACTGGTACTCTATCCCTATGTGTATCTGTTAGCGCGCTCTGCATTTCTGGAACAATCGGTGTGTGTGCTGGAAGTCAGTCGCACACTGGGCTGCGGGCCATGGTGTAGCTTTTATCGAGTGGCCTTACCGCTCGCTCGTCCGGCTATAGTTGCAGGCTTGTCGTTGGCACTGATGGAAACCCTGGCAGACTATGGGACCGTTTCCTACTTTGGTATCGGCGTTTTTACTACGGGTATTTTTCGCACCTGGTTTGGTATGGGCGATCAGGTTGCTGCCGCCAGGATGGCAGCATTATTATTGATATTTGTGTTTACACTGGTTGTCATTGAAAGGGTTTCGCGCAAACAGGCAAAATATCATCACACCACTAATAAATATACTCAGCTGCCGGAATTTCAGCTTATCGGTGGCAAGGCTGTGCTTGCATTCCTGGTTTGCCTGTTACCGCTATTGCTGGGTTTTCTAATACCAGCCGCTCAACTGAGTTTCTGGGCTGTGTTAACCTATGAAGAAATGGTAGACGAGTCTTTTTTTACTCTAACATTACATACTGTACTGCTGGGGTTATCCGCAGCCATGCTGTCCCTGATTTTGGCAGTCTTTCTTGCCTATGGAAAACGCATGCTGTCAGGACGCTCGGTAACGGCTGCAATCAGGATAGCGGCAATTGGCTATGCAATACCCGGAACAGTAGTAGCGGTAGGGGTTATTATTCCTTTCGCCTGGATGGATAATCAACTGGATGAATTTATGCGGGCTCAGTTTGATATTTCTACCGGGCTGATTTTTAGCGGTACGCTGTTTGCTGTTATGTTTGCCTATATGGTGCGATTTCTGGCGGTCAGTCTGCAAACTGTTGAATCGGGTTTGGGGAAGATAAAACCGTCTATGGATGAAGCCTCACGTTCACTGGGTTATAGCCCGCGCGAAACGCTTTTTAAAATTCATATGCCGTTGATGAAAGGGTCTTTACTGACTGCCTTGCTAATCGTTTTTGTTGATGTGATGAAGGAGTTACCCGCAACCCTGATTCTTCGACCATTCAATTTCAATACATTAGCCGTACGTGCATTTGAACTGGCATCGGATGAACGTCTGGCGGATTCTTCTACAGCAGCATTGATGATTGTACTAGTCGGCCTGTTGCCGGTAATCTACCTGAGTCAATCAATCGCCCAATCAAGAGTTTCTGGGGCCTGTAAACACTAATTTTGATTGTCACTGTTATGACTAAAATACCGCCAATCTAGGCGCGAGGAGAGAGGTTTGGTTACTCCAAATAAACGACGAGCAAAGCTTCCGCTCCTGCTCACGCACCTTACCTACTTCCATGTAGGTAACAACGAGTGGCGGTATTTTAGCCATCACCCGAAGCACCCAAAGGGCATAAAGGCTGGGACCATTTTTCCTCCAGCGGCGTTATCAGTCGCTTATGTAGAACAACTACACAGCGCTCCTTCTGCCTTGCTGGAAAAAAAATGGTCTCCAGCAGTGTCAATCAAAATTAGTGTTTACAGGCCCTAGTCATGCATCGTCTTGAAGTCCAGCAAATCAATGTCAGTTATGGCAGCATACAGATAGTGCATGATCTTTCATTTAATCTGGATGAAGGACAAATCAGTTGTCTGCTGGGTCCCAGTGGATGTGGGAAAACCACAGTTTTAAGAACGATAGCCGGGTTCGAACGCCCGACTTCAGGCCGGGTAAAGATAAACCAGCAGGTCGTTAGCAGTGGTAAGCATTTTTTGCCACCGGAGAAACGTCAGATAGGCATGGTGTTCCAGGATTTTGCGTTATTCCCCAATATGTCAGTAGCGGACAATATTCGTTTTGGACTCAAATCCTGGTCATCCAGAGATCAACAGGCGCGTATTGGAGAGCTACTGGCGATGATAGGCATGACCACCTTAGCCAAAGCATATCCTCATCAATTGTCTGGTGGACAACAACAACGTGTTGCACTGGCTCGGGCTATGGCCCCTAAACCATCCATCCTGTTACTGGATGAGCCTTTCTCCAGTATGGATGTAGAATTACGTGAGCAACTGGCACGCGAAGTTCGTCATATCCTGAAACAGGAAAATATGACTGCTATACTGGTCACGCATGATCAAAATGAAGCTTTTGCCATGGCCGATGAAATCTGTGTGATCAGTGAAGGGCGCATTCAACAGATTGACTCTGCCTATAATCTATACCATAAACCGGATAATCGCTTTGTCGCTGATTTCATCGGTGAAGGGGTTTTTCTACCGGGCATGGTGGTTGGGGTTAATACTGTGAATACCGAGCTTGGAAATATCCATGGTTTTGTCCCTGAAGGCTGTAAACCGGGTTGCTATGTTGATGTATTAATTCGTCCTGATGACATTGTGCATAACGATGAGGCAACAGAACATGGGGTTGTCGTTGAGCGAGCTTTTCGTGGATCGGATTTTCTATATACCCTACGCATGTCTAGTGGAATAGAAGTGTTATCACTAGTACCCAGTCATCACAATCATCGAGTGGGTGAAAAGATAGGCATTCAGCTGGAGCTCGATCATCTGGCGGTGTTTCCACGTGATCGCAATCCGTGATCTTTTAAGAATTATTGAACCACGAAGGACACGAAGAGCACTAAGGTTAAATTGTGTAGTTGCTGTGTTATAAAATTATGATGTCCTGTTCAGGCGAGTTAATCAGGTTAGAACAGGCTTTTAAAGGTTTTAACCAGTAAATCAAAAATACCAGGTTTAACTTTCTTATGGTATTCCTTACGCAGCTCATCAACCTTTTTAAGTTCTTGTTTGAGTGAGGCAAGGTTAGCATCCGTTGCTGGGGGCAACTTGCTGACAATCGCCTGCACTTTATCTAGCCCCTCCAGAGATACCTGTGCATATTCGGTAGAAAAATCAAATTCCCTGGCTATTTGCAACTCGCTTAAGAACAACTTAATTTTTTGATCAAACTGTTCTGGCGATGTGGCATCAATCGCCTGTTTGTAATGCAGGCGCATCTCTTTCATGGTTGGTTTGAGTTCGCCTGCTGTAACTGGGTTTGTCAGTAATAGTCCCAACAAGAGGGCGGTTAGTAATATTTTTAACTGAGTAATCATAGACTTATCAAATACCACAGCTTCCCGAATAATGGGAGCCGCTCAAACAATGTGAAACTACAGAACCTTTCAATGGCTTTGCAACGTTATTATTAAGGGCGGCATTGTACATGGCGCTCAGGCACTTGAACAGGCTGTAGTAATTGGCGATATTTATTGACGATAAACCCTGGTGGCTTTTAGATATTTTGAACCGTAGAGGATGTAAAGAACTCGAAGGTGATAATGTTTTAGCGTTGAATTTCTGAACTCAGACAGACATTCTTTTTATTTTTGACCTAATAATTTTGTGTTTACCATCAGGTGATAGCTGTAAAACGAGTAGGTATTCCCCGCGCTTTTTAGCGTCAACGGGAGCGCATTGTTATAACTATTATTGATCACGCACAAATTTTAACAAGTAAGGTAGTAATACAATTGTTCCTATTATGATTGAACCAATTGCACTTACTAGAACTGCACCAGCAGCAACGTCTTTGCTTTTTTTAACTACAGGATGAAATTCTGGTGAAGCCACATCACATAGTAGTTCAAATGCTGTATTCAATGCTTCGGCAACCCATACCATTACGATTGCAAGCACTAAACAAACCCACTCAGCCGCTGTTACTGAAAAATAAAAGCCCGCAAATATGACAAACAATGTGGCGGCTAAATGAATCCATGCATTGTGCTGTGTGACGAGCACAATTTTAATGCCATTGATTGCATGGCTAACGCTTCTTATTCTTCCAGAGAATGAAAATTGAGTTTCTTTATCCATGCTTTAGTTTTTACTATACCCATAAACCACTCAGTTTTATCGTGTCGGTCTCATGGGCTGGTTATACGCTTTAGAAAATACCATAGCGCTTCCTGGCAACATTCTTGCGTTTAATATCCACAATATCGTTGATCCCATACTTATCGAATTTGTCCAGCAAAGCATCTGTACCCTTATTAAGTTTGAGATTCATTTCCTCCTCGTACAGGGGGACAATGCTGAAAAATTCTATCGATTTATCTTCATTAATGCTTAAAGTATAGAATTCATCTGACACGACTACAGAAGGAAGAATTATCACCCCGCTCAATAGCGTATTATCTGCAAATTGCTCAGAAGGATCTCCATTAGGTATTGTATGCCCCCAACCCAGCCATGTTTCATACTTGTGTGGAAATCTGGCCAGGTATTTGAGTTCTCTAACAGGCCAATACCAGTTCTCGTCTTCAAATGATTTCTCATCAATATGCCATGATTCCGGTAGTGTTACCATAAGTTCGGTATAGCGTGGTGCCTCAATACCATCAGGCAATGACATTGGAAGGTCACTCATACCGGATGTTACTAGAGTATGGAACGGCCTTTCAGGTGTTGGCTTAACATGGTGAACATCAATATGGACGGTATCTGAGATAACTTCATGGAAAACCATGCTTATTTCGCCAATGTAGTTTTCTATATGATCGGAAATCTCTTCGATGCTTTCTTCTCCATGAGGGGTTTCCCATTCCTTTTCACCATCTGTGTATCTAAAGATTGGCGCCCCAGACATTGAAACCAGATTATCTTCCTCGCTCATTAATTTCTCCATATTGTTTGCGCATACAGTTGATTATGTGGATGACACGTTAATTATATGTTGCTGGCATAAATATTGTGTTATTAAGAAAAATACTCTCACCCTTTCACCGCAAATTCAACTTTCGATTATGGCAGGGGCTTGTCAGTCATATGCCCAGTTACGAATGACAGCAATAGAAAAATCTAAGCCTGGGATATGTGACATTGTGTTTTCTGTGCCCTACGTAGTGAATAAAAGTCATAAACATAGCCGACAAAAGCCGGCTTCAATTTATGACATAAGTGAACAAGATTTAGATTCAAATCTTGATCTTAACTGCATCAATTACAGTTTCACTATAAGTTGCACTTATAGTCAGTAGCATTATTTCGTTTGCACTATTGACTGGAAGCGGTTAGCAATATATTGACCAATATATTCTTCCGAAAAAGATTGCCACACTGCGCAATGATGGCAGCGAACAACTTAATCAGAATTCCCGTGGAATATTTTGACAAGACTGGTAAAGAGTTTTTTGTCGAATCGATTCATCATTGTGTTTTTCATCAACTTTAAGGCTTCAAAACTGGAAAGGGCCTGTTTATAAGATCTTTCTGCGGTTAAGGCGGAGTAAACATCGACGATTGCACAGATTTTTCCATACAGATGGATATCATCCCCTTTTAGTTTTTCTGGATAACCCGATCCATCGATTGCTTCGTGATGTTGCATGACGATAATCTTGCACTCTTCTGAAAGAGCTTTGGCCTGTTGCAGCATTTGATGCCCCTGATATGGGTGTGAATACACCAGTTGCATTTCAGCATCAGTCAATTTTCCAGGCTTGTTCAAAATACTGAAATCAATATCGACTTTACCGAGATCATGCAAAAAGAAACCTGCGGCGAGCTCATTCAAATCATGACCGCCTGAATGTTGAAGCAACTGTTTGCTTAAAATGATGCTGATAATCCCAACGTTCACAGAGTGGGTGTAAGTATAGAAGTCATGCGATGTAATGCGTAACAGGTTCATTGCTGTATCATTTTCGGTTAAAACCATTTCCGATATGTGATAGATAGTTTCCTTGCAAATTTTGATATTTTCAGCAGAGGGGAATTCCAGTATATGTTTCATCATATCGATACTATGATAATAAACATATGTCGATTTCTGTTCGGGAGAGAGTCTGCAGTCTTGCAGAACATTCTTTAGTTCGTCAGTTATTAATTTCTCTGGTTCCCAACTTTTGGGGACGTTTTCAAGCCTGGGATCTTTAACTTTTTCGGTATTGAGGGTAGAAAATTGATTTTCGAGGGCTTTGGTGCTGGTCTTTTCTGGCTGGATATTGCTACGTTCAAAATCAACAATAACTTGTTCTAATTTCAGAGCTTTAACTTTTTTAAGTTGCTCATCGGTGGTGATTAAAAATTTGTTTTTTAAAAAGTCATGCGACATCCAGGAAAGCGGTAGTTCCACGAACATACCGATCTGTAATTCTTTTAAGGCTATGGATACTTTGTTCATTTAAAATTCCTGAACGAACTCACCACGAGGTCGATAATTAACAAAAGGTAAACCACCGGCTCTGCCGTTGGACAATAAAAGTTTAGTGTTTCCGGGATTCATCGGAAGTCTTCACACCTCAGTGAACTGCCTAAAGTTCAAAAGTGAGAGCCGCTCTGATATATTATATTATGTCTCTGCGAAGCGCCTCTTAACTCTACTTTAAAGAGTGATTTGCAGCACGTTCCAGTGTGGTGATCAAAGCTGAATGATCCAGCGCGCCACCGCCTGCTTGGGCGGCACAGCTATTAAACAGTTGCAGGGTTGATGCGGTATTTGGCAGACTAATGCCTAGTTCATGTGCAGCATTTAGCGCCAGGTTTAAATCCTTACGATGCTGGTCTATACGAAACCCTGGCTGAAACTGGCGCTTGATCATTTTCTCACCATGCACTTCCAGCACTCGCGAAGAAGCAAAGCCTCCCATCAATGCATTACGTACCTGCTCTGGGTCGGCTCCTGCCTTAGCGACGAATACCAGCGCTTCGGCCACCGCTTCCATATTCAGCCCGACGATGATTTGATTGGCAATCTTGCAGATTTGCCCACTACCGGTAGCGCCAACCAGGGTGATGTTTTTACCCATAATTTCCAATATTGGTTTGATTTGATCAAAGGTTTGCTGATCACCGCCCACCATAATGGTCAGGCTGGCGTTTTCTGCAGCGGTTTGTCCGCCAGATACCGGTGCATCCAGGTATTCACAACCCAGTTGATTGGCCCGGCGCGCAAATTCGCGGGTTTCTGCTGGGGCAATAGAGCTCATATCTATAATCACCTTGCCGGGAGAGATATTGTCCAGTATGCCATTTTCACCAAGCAATACGGCGTTCACCTGTGGGGTGTCAGGTAACATGGTGATGATAATTTCGGATTTTGCAGCGACCTGTTGCAAAGATTCGCAGATATGAAGTCCTGCGGCTACCAGATCAGGGTGAATTTCGCTGACATTAACACAGCTATACAGGGAATGACCCGCAGCGATTAAATGACCTGCCATAGGGCGCCCCATGACACCCAGTCCAATGAATCCGATATGCATAATAGACTCTCCGGTTTATATTAACGGAGTATCAGTGTAAGCAGTCAATTTGTAAAGTTATAGACCTGATCGTTTAGGGAGTGGGTGTTATTTCATAAGCATACGTTGAATTTTTTTAAAAAAAGACATTCGTTTTTCGCTGAGTGGGGCGCGTACAGGTTCGGGACAATAGTTAACGCTAAAGTACTTTAAACGTTGCTTACCATTCAGTAGCTGGATTCTGTCTTCATCAAAGCTGGTGATAGTGATGCTGGTTGTAGTGTCGTCAAAATACATGGCGAAATCTGTCTGAATTAAAATATAAGAATTATAGAAAATTACTTAACAGCAAATGTGCTGCTGATCACGTTGAAGCTGGATACGGTCAGATTTGATAATGGTTTTGTGATCAGTTACTCAATTGATCACTCAAAACTAATACTGAAACTGGCATCTTTTTTACTGATTGAAAACCAGGCCTGAGTATATTCCTCAAGCGTGTGTATGGAGCTCGTATCGTCGGCGCAGTGATATCCACCAATCATACTGTGAAAGAAGATCCCCGCCTTGACCTTGAATCCAGGTTGAAAGCAGTATCAAAATATTCGCTATCCACGCTATGTAAAACTCCACTAAATACTGACATGTGTCCTCGTTGCGATTTAAGGATTGAGTGTTACCATATGGAAACTCTGATCAATTCATGATTTTTTTATACTGGCTATAAATGCCCCGATTCATTCCGAAGATCGCAGCAATAGGATGGCTATTACAGCTTACTTCGAAATAAATTGGAACATTTCTATCTCAGTCAAAAAATCAACCAGAAATAATCAGAAGTTCCATAACAAAAAACGAGAACCCGTCGGATGACTCATTGCCAATGACCACTATTCTAGAAGCCAGGAACCTGCTCAAAATCTACCCCGGTATCCGTGCCGCCGATGGTATCAGTTTCGCTGTTGAATCGGGTAGTTGCTATGGCCTGCTAGGCCCCAATGGTGCAGGCAAAACAACTACTATGGAAATCATGGAAGGCATAATCCAGCAGGATGATGGAGAGGTTTTATATCAGGGACGATCTGCAGATGAGATCTACCGGCGCGAAATCGGTATACAGTTCCAAACCACTTCGTTGCAGGATTTTCAAACTGTACATGAAGCGCTTATCATGTTTGCCGCCCTGTACGATGAATCAGCCGATACCGATGAATTGATTGAGCTCTGTCATCTACATGAATTTATCAATCGCGATACGCGCAAGCTCTCCGGTGGGCAACGCCAGCGCCTGTTGCTAGCAATCGCACTGGTAAACAACCCCAGGCTGGTGTTTCTGGATGAGCCTACAACCGGGCTTGATCCACAAGCACGGCGTAACTTCTGGTCCCTGATCGAAGGCATCAAGCAGACCGGTAAAACCATATTGCTCACCACTCACTATATGGAAGAAGCCTACCGCCTGTGCGACCAGATAGCGATTGTGGATCACGGTAAAATCATCATCGAAGGCAAACCCGATGAATTATTAAAGCAGCATTTTCAGAGCAGTATCATTCGCCTGCCGCAACGGGCAGTTACTGATTGCACTGTTTTGCCAGAAGACATTCAACTGGTGGATAAACAATACGAGCTATTTACCGACGATGTGCCGGCATCCATTGCCATGCTGGAAAAAAGGGGTTTCACCCTGAGCGATTGTCAGATCAGCGCGCCAACACTGGAAGACCTGTTTCTGAAACTTACCGGCCATGCCCTGAGAAGCTAAGTCATGAACATTAAACGTATCAGAGCCATACTCAAAGCTAGATTCCGTGAGTATTATCGGGATACCTCGTCATGGGCGTGGAATCTGTTTATGCCATTTATGATCCTGCTCGGGTTTACTTTCATCTTTAGCGGTGAATCGCAGAATGTATTCAAGGTTGCTGTGTATCCAGCAGCTCAAACTAACGCTCAGTTAGAGCGCTTTATACAAACTAAATACGTCAATATTATCGAGTCCGATGACCTGCAGAAAATGATTACACGCGTCGAAAGACATCAGGTCGATATGCTGATCGATAGCAGAGCTGGCCTGCGATACTGGATCAACGAATATTCTCCCAAAGGGTATCTGGTTGAAAAACTACTACGTGAATCGCTGCTCAGCGAACAAACTCCAGCTTTGCAGCGTGAAGTAGTGACCGGTAAAAATATTCGCTATGCAGACTGGTTACTACCCGGTGTGCTGGCGATGAATATGATGTTTTCCTGCCTGTGGGGCGTGGGCTGGGTGGTGGTCAGATACCGAAAAAATGGGGTGCTACGTCGTTTACAGGCAACGACTCTGACTCCATTTGAGTTTCTGACTGCGCAGGTATTTGCGCGGCTCATCATTATTACTATCGTTACCATACTTGTTTATCTGGGGGCCGATCTAATTGTTGATTTCACCATGCATGGCTCCTATCTGGCGTTATTCCTGGTGTTTTTCAGTGGCGCTGCCTGCCTCACTAGCATGGGCCTGATTGTCGCAACACGACTTAAAACTGAAGAGGTGGCAGATGGTCTGCTCAATCTGATGAGTTGGCCGATGATGATTCTATCCGGTGTATGGTTTTCCATGGAAGGTACCCACCCGGTTGCTCAGTATCTGTCACAGATATTTCCACTAACGCATATTGTCGATGCTGCGCGCAGGATTATGATCGATGGGGCGGGAGTGATGGACGTTGCATTTGAGATAGGCCTGTTGTGGTTGCTGACGTTGTTATTTCTCACCTTGTCAGCACGTTTATTCAGATGGTCCTAAACCCCAGCGTCAAGCACAATGTTAAAAATCCTGAGTATTTAAAATCCAGCCGCGAGAAGGTTGATTCTTGATCAGGTCGTATTTGAGTTTTTTACGTAGCTCACTGATCAGATTTTTAAGAGCGGGTTCGGTCATGTCTCCATTGGCCCAGATGGTTTTAGAAATTTCTGACTTTCCCACGATGCGATGATTATTGTTGAGTAATAATTCAAGCAGCATACACTCTTTTTGACCCAGGCTGACTTCCTGATTGTCAACGTATAATATTTTATGCAGTGGGTGGTAAGCGACATGTTCATTCAGGTTATAAGAGCTGACTTTATATTCCAGCCGTTTGGCAGTACGGTCTAATGCAGCATCGAATTTTTTAAAGCTAAGCGGCTTGGTGATATAACCATCTATACATAAATTAGCTGCCCGCATCAGGTAGCGATTCTGGCTGTACGCACTCAGTATAATGACTGGAATTTCTGGATCTAACTGGCGTATAGACTCAATGAGAGAAAAGCCATCTTCGTCAGGCATCTCAATATCTGTAATGACAATATCAATAGGTTTTTGTTTAAAAAAAGCCAAAGCCTCGTTGTAATTTTCTGCATGTGTAATGCTTTTAAACGTAAGAGAAAAAATGCTGTCGATTTCGTCGCTGATATGATCGTTATCGTCAACGAATAGCAAGTTCAGGTTTTTCAGAATTAGTTTGGTATTCATTAGCTATGTTTCCAGGTAAAACTTTGCGTTAGCTTTAACGCACCCGTTGAATATTTGGAGGACATGATATTGTTAAACATTGCCTGTTTAAAGGCTATTAATTATGGATTAGTCAGTTAAATTTAAAAATCAGACTCGTTTGAGACCTGTGCTGAGGTATAAAACACAGCAATTAAACATAGTATTTCATGGGATTAAATATCATATGTTTTTTAAACGGGTTATCGGATGTATTTTGCTGGGTAGCATCTGCGGTTCAGTTTATGCGGAAGGTAGTTTTCTGGTTGGTCTTAATCAGCCTTTATCAGATTTTACAGCCTCAACATATCCACAGAAGGTGGATATTATTAGTGCGGCAGAAGTGATAAATATTTCACTTTGTGGTGCAGCTGATACTGATAGTGTGAGCGTTGAAATACTCGATCCGGACGGTGTTTCTGTCTATGGCCCAGTAACACGGATGAGTGGTAATGTATCCTGCAGTGACCCCTTTACCGCTTCTCAGACCCCGACCAACCCGATAAGTTATTCCACGAACAGAACCGGTAGCTTTACCGTTCGTTTGGAGAATGACATTGGATTCGCTATCAATCGCTTCGATACCAACTATGTATGGAATCTGGATCTGAATAATTTTTCTGGCAACCTGTACACTCTGGTTGCGAATGATTTGGGGATAAATGCCCCTTATTCTGGCTACAGTATCCCTACCTCAAAAGGCCGTGTCATTGCCAGGCATCCACAATATCAAAGTTATCCAGCAATTGTCGATCCAGGACCTGATGAATCGCCAGTATTAACCGGGGGCTTCACCTTTATTGACGATGCCGAGACCAGTGGCGGCACACAAGATGGCTTAACCATTTTTATGGCGAATAGTGATGGCAGCACTGTAGATACCAGAGTGTATTGGGATGATGAGACCTACCTTACAGGAATATCCATTCTGCCAGAAAACATATCTGGAGTGATTTTACCAGCGGCGGTTTCGGTGATATGGCTTACATAGATACCTATGTTTACGGTCTGGTGCCAACTTATACAGCGATCAAGGCCATTGTTAGCGATGATAAATTGCAGACAGACACGGATGGGGCAATGACTGCACTCGCCACTTCAGGGTCGGGCAATGATATAACCATCAGCGTATCCGGGCCCGATGCCAATATTCTTCCAACAGTGGTTGAAACCATAACCGTCGTAGTCAGTAATGGTACAAGCGCTGAAACCGAGAAGTTAACGTTGACCGAGAAAGGTATCAATACAGGCATTTTCAGTGTTGTATCAACGACCACTGATTCTGCTAGTACGGGTGCTAATAATGATGGCGATCTCACAGGCCGTATCGTGACGGCGAACCCGGTAAATACCTCAATGGTAGGTGCCTTCGTTGATGTGAATGACGATAGCGCTTTGGCCTCATTGCAGCTACCCGGCAGTGACAACAAAAGTATCCCTGGTACACGAGATTCAATAGCGAGAGAAGGTGCTGAATCCATAGACATAGGCCTGAGTGGTGTAGGTGAATTTACCCCTGGCTTACTTGCTCTGTTAGGAGTAGTGGCTGGTCTACGTCGTGTGAAGCTGTTAATCAGTAGCATGCTCTCAATCCTGATGTTTTTTATGTTGCAAGGTGAAGCTCTGGCACAACAAACAAAGCAGCTGCAACAGGATAAGTATCAGCGGCATTTCTATATTGGTGCTGGGATAGGACCTTCAAGCTTACAGCCATCCACAGCGGACTCTATATATACACTTGATAACGATACCGGTACTCACCTGTATATCGGTTCGGATCTGAGTTCTAGCTGGAGTGTTGAACTAGGCCTGTCCGATTTAGAGTCATTACAGTTATTTCCCTTGGCCAAACCTTGGCCTCTACTTTGGCCGTGCATTTATGCACGGTCTTTTTTAATTCTCATTGGGTGAAATTCCCCGACCGCTTGCGGCGGGGTTTTTCACTCAACATATCAATGCCTTACGTCAGATAATAGCGGTCAACTGCGAAATCCAGGTTTAAGTAAATTATTCATAAAATACCAGTTATATAAAAATTCGACTTGTTTAAGACTCTTTGATAATGGTTCAATCGACTACAACAACGGTATTCCTGATATTCGAGACTCAGCTGCAAGTGAAAATACTGGCCCCATTGACATTTGTCTGAATGGTATAGATGAATTAAACCTCGGCTTACTTGCACTGTTAGGAACGCTGGCTGGTTTGCGTCGTGTGAAGCAGTTTATCAGTAGCATGCTATCACTGTGAAGCCGAGGCGCAAAACACAAAGCAGTTTCAACAGGGTGAGTATCAGCGGCATTTCTATATCGGTGCTGGAATAGGACCTTCAACCTCACAGCCATCCACAGCGCTCTCAAAATATACACTTGTGGTTCGCGTTGAAGTTCAGGCTCATACCGATAGCTATAGAACTCTAGAAAATAATCAGAGAGTATCTGACCGACGAGCTAAGAGCGTAGTGAATTATCTTGTATCAAGAGGTGTACCTAAACATAGGCTTGTCGCGAAGGGTTATGGTGAAACCAGTCCCATAGTTAGTAACCGTACAGTTGAAGGGAGAGCGCAGAACAGGCGTGTTGAGTTGCGTCTACTTTCAGCAGAGGAAGGTATTGATGCCTTAATTAAGAACGATATGGTTAATAATCAGGATGCTTAAGCCAAGGCCAAAGCCTTGGCATAGGCAGAGGCTAATGATGGGATACAAAGGGTGTGGGAAGAGATCGTCTTGAAGAAACAACGGGCTTTGAAGTCTAAAAACCTGATAAGTAATAGAAGGTCGTGCGAAAAATCGCCGGGTAGAGTTTAATGTTTTACAGTAATTTCCCTATTTTTTAATTGAAGCCGTTCATTTTTGCGCGGCCTGTTTTAAGGATCTCAATCATAGATTCATAAGTTTTATTTAAAAACTTAACCCGGCATGTGTAAATCAGACTGGTTTGAGACTCGGACTGTGGTATATGAAGCCCAAATAAGCATAGTATTTGCGATGGATTAAAGCATATGTTTTTAAAAAAACGAATTATGGGGTGTATTTTACTGGGCAGTATCGGCGGTTCAGTTTTTAGGGTGAATATCCTCACTGCAGGTGAAGTTATAAATGTTTCACTTTGCGCTAGAGCTGATGAAGCTGGCAACCCTGATATCGACAACAATAGTGAGGTAGATGCCTTCGTTGATGTCAATGACGATGGCGCTTTGGCCCCAATACAGCTACCCGACAGTGATAACAACGCTATCCCTGATATACGAGATTCAGCTGCAAGTGAAAATACTGGGCCGATTGACATAGGCCTGAATGGTGTAGGTGAATTTAATCCT
>JBNKUM010000042.1:0-2950 GCA_050298595.1 Gammaproteobacteria bacterium
CTGCTCCAAAGTCGAATGCATTACTAGGGCAGGGTAATGAACAGATCTATCTGAACGCAGCGTCAGGTAATCTGGTGATCAGGCATCAGGATGAGTTTCTCGAAAGTCAGGGCCCCGATGTCGCTCTCATTCGCACCTATAACAGCCAGGGCTTGATGACCGATGATAATGGTGACAACTGGCAGCTCAATTCAAAATATCTGCATAACCTGTCTGGCGTGGTTAACACCGCAGGTAGCACTATTACCCTTGCCAAAGGCGATGGCTCTGAATCAGTTTATGAATATGACGAGGCTGCTGGATATTATATTAATACCGATGGAAAAGGCGCCTATGACTCTCTTAGTTATAACAGTACGGCCATGGAATGGGTATGGAATGATAGTGATCAATCCGTTCAGGAGATATATAAACAAGTTACAGATGGTGCGCTGCGCTTAGTACAGCGTCAGGACAAAGACGCCAATGAAATTACCTATAGTTACAATGCAACAGGACTGTTAACTAATATTGATAATGCAAGCTCCGGTGTATCCACCGTGCTGGTGTATACGGGTAACAACCTTGATCGCATCAGTACAACCGGCGCAGATGCAAGAACAGATATCCATTATAGCTATGACAGTTTGGGGCGACTGGAGCATGTCATTGTCGACTTGTCACCCACTGATAACGATATTTCAGACGGTAATACATATACCACTACGTATACCTATGACGGCGTTAGTAATCGAATTGCAAGCATCAGTCAGGAAGATGGAACTCGTGTTTCATTCACGTATATTCTTGATAATGGTCTATGGAAGGTCTCCAGCTTTACCGATGGAGAAAACAAAACCACACAGTTGCAGTATGCTAGCTCAACTGCGGATGCTGTCGTTGGTGCAGATATTAATGCATTGACGGAACACCAGGATGTCATTACTCCAGTTAGCTACACGCGGGATAACTCCCCACTGACAGCAACGGACTCATACCTGGTTCAGGTAGATGACACCTGGGATAGTATCGCCAGCTTGCTCTATGGCTCAACCAACGTCAGCGATGAATTGAGAGTGTTAAACGGCAATATTCCTTTGTCCGTCTCAACAGAATTGACAGACTTGCCTTCGGTTCTGAATGATCAGTCGGTCAGTAGCACTTATTTCTCACCCTATTATACGATCCAGGCAGGAGATACCTGGGAAAATATTGCCTTGTCGGTTTATGGGGATGGTGCAATTGCATCCACATTACAAAATGCACTCGGTGACCCTCTACTCACCGAAGGTGAAGCTCTCGAAATACCTTTAACGCTCAGCTTTAATCAGACATTGGGGCAGACCGATGTCACCGATCCTTTGGGCTATGTAACATCCTATGTCTATGATAATCAGGGACGGTTGAACAAGGTTATCAGTCCTTTAGTCGATACAGCACGCACTGAAGTTCAGTATGTTTATGATGCCAATGATAATCTGGTGCAGGTTATCGATGGGGCAGGCAATACCATTAGTTATAGATACGATACCAAAGGAAACCTGATTCTACAACGAGACAGCCTGGGCAACACAGTTAGCTATACCTATAGTGATACGGATAAAGTCCTCACAGAAACACTTTTCCTTATCCCGGATAGCGATGCCGATGGACCGGATCAGGCCGCTACAAAGCTGATCAGCCGCTACGTTTATGATGCAGAAGATCATATGCGTTTTATGATTTCAGCAGAAGGACGTGTGACGGAATACCGTTACGATGCCAAAGGTAATGCCGTTGCTCAGATTCAATATGCCAATGTGTTTTATGATTTAACCGGGCTGGATGATGATTCAGTGCTCGCCGAGGCAGAAATGACTGCCTGGATAAATGTACAGGATAAATCGCAAACGCAACGTAAGGATACCGTGTACAACCTGTTGGGGCAGGCAGAGCAAACAATCAGCTACACCAGTATTGACGCATCAGGAGACGGAGTTATTGATGGCACAGAATCGATTACCCGTTATGTCTATGATCAACATGGTCGCCTGTTACAGAAAGTCGACCCACGAGGTGAAGCAACCGTTGAAGACGATTATGTTTCCTACCACGTATTTGACACTCTAGGACGTTTAACCAGCGTAACTGACGCCTTAGGAAATATCACCTTAACGCAATATGACAATGCCAATAGCCGCATTGTCACCACGCAGGCGAATGGTCTCGTCACCACAGCCGTTTACAATGCCAATGGGAAACTCATTAGCCAGACAAAAGCTGACCCTAATGCAACGGTGCTGGGTTTAACCAGTTACCATTATGATGATAACGGCAACTTGCGTGCTGTGCAGAATGCAAATGGTGCCATAGCGCACACCCTGTATGATGAAAAGGGTAGAGTATCTGCCGCTATCGATGCAAATGGCGATTTGACCAGTTATGAGTACGATGAAAATGACCGAGTCACCAAAGAAACCAGTTATGCAAACCGGGTGTCTGCAACGAATCTTTCAAGTTTAGTCGTAACGGATGTTAACGGTAAAATCACTGGTGTTAATGAAGTTGCACTAGCAACGATACTTCCAGCGACCAGCGCAGATGATCGAATCACTCAAAGTCATTACGACACAGCAGGGCGGCTGGTTCAGGTGGTGGATGCAGAAGGTAAAGCGACTAGATATGAATATGATGGTCTTTCCCGAATTACGGGTAAGGAGGTGTACGGACTGGAAGGGGATGAGCCAAACCTTATAGAAGTCACCATAGTAAATTCTACTGAAACATCAGCACAAGGCTTGCTAAGACAGGATGGTACTGAAGGTATTGATACGCTTACCGGTGATGTAGGGCATGACACTGTGTATGGGCGTGGTGGGGATGATGTGCTCTCTGGCGTCGAAGGTAATGACAAAATTTATGGTGACGCTGGTAATGATCATGTTTCAGGTGGAGTAGGTGATGATCTTCTCTATGGCGGCTCAGGGAATGA
>JBNKUM010000043.1:0-3514 GCA_050298595.1 Gammaproteobacteria bacterium
ATTTCTGAAATCTGTGGTCAGATCATCCCGTCGCTAACCTAAATCTGATCGCGGGACGATCAAGTTCGTTATTCCAGGTTGTCGAATTGACTGTATAGGGGCACTTTTGGTTCCTTTCGTTCAATGGATGTCCTATTCAACCTATTCAACCTTGTCTGATATCCCGCTGAAAAAACGTCTGATCTTTGTTCTGGAGGAATCGACCTCCGTTTATCTGTTTCATGAGTCTATCATGGCTGTCAAGCCGAAGGGTTGCCGCTTCTTCCGTGTGGCAAGCTGGAATGACAGCGCAGGGTTTCGATAATTGGACCATTGGTCTTGCCAATAAAAAATCTTGGACACCGGTTGAAGGCCTACTTGAAGCACTCTGCCCTCAAAACTTGCACTATTGGGACACGGCTGGTTATTGGGTGACCCTATTGATTTATTGTTGCCACCTAAAGAGATCATATCGCTGATCATAAACAACATCCCCATTTTCAAGACCACGCTGATAAAGCCCAATGAAACTTTTGATATCGTGAGCCAAAACGTTTAGATCGCTGTCTCCGTTAACCTTAGTAATAATCTGTCCACGATGACCCATTTCCGTAGGGTCAAGATCTATGCAGTAATAATCTCCACTGGCATTCTCCGCGAATGGAATCCATTTTTCATTCCAAATGTAACCTTTTACCGGACCATAATCTTGTGGAAGTCTTGGATTGACTCCGGCCACAGCAACGGAAGCCCTTAAACTATTCCACTTCAAAATAATTTCACCAGCAGAGAGGATAATAAAACCGTCTTGAAGCACTGGTTTATCTAAGTTATTTTGTCCATCAATGACGGATAAAAACTCCTCTAGATCGTTAGGAACTCCACCTTTAAAAAAGTCATTTAAAGCAGAAATTTGTTCAGCTGACGCTTGGCCATTCAAAGCAGCTCCGAACTCGGGAGCATTTATTATTAACCAGTTTCTTAGAGCTTGCGTGATTTCCTTAATTGATCGATTTTCAACATAATTATTCATATTCGCTTCGTCCACTTCCGCTCTACTATTGTAATAATCTTTGTCATCACTACATGCGCTTAACAGCACACAAATTATTAACGCTACAATTAGTCTTAAATTCATCTTTTGCATTTAAAAAGTTGTCGAACATGAAAAACCAGACTGACCACTTGGAATAGGTACTGCGACAAACCACTTCTTAACACTGTCCGAAGCCCTAACTCCACATGTTGTGAACATGGATTCGAGTAGAACACCTGCAGCACCATTGTGGATACCATTAATTAACCTCAATGATACCCCAGTTGGATAGTTTTGAGGTCCACCTTGTTCTGTGGAATAAAATGGATACTCATCACATTGTTGTGAAATACCTCGACCTATACATTCTGGAAAACCTAAACCTCTATACCATTGCCTGCTTCCTTGATGGCCATTAGATCGACTCAAGACAGCAGGAAGATTTCTTAATACTTGAGCATCCCTATAATGAGCGCTTGCTTCCCACATATTGTTTCCAAAAAAAACAGCTGGAATAGGCAGTTTGCACTGCTCCCGCCCAAGCACACAGGTCTTTGCTTTAGCTTTGGCGATGGCTATATCTAGCGTGGTTCTCTGGCGCTGAGTCTCAACAATTGCTTCTTCATCAACCATGTACGTAAAACTATTTAGTTGACTGGAATAAATCACTGCTGCTCCTAAGGAATTTATAAATCCGCTAACGGATTGCGCGGCACTAAATTCACCCATGCTGAATTTACCTGTCGGATCGATTTTGTTCACAGGATCGTTCCCTGCATAAAGGTACTTATGCAAGGTAATGGGATCGCTACTATTACCCATCCAAGTATCCATCTGCGTAAACCTTCCTTGGTTCGGATCGTAATACCTCGCCCTTAGATAATACTGATCCAACTGCGCATCATACTGCTCACCGGTATACCGATAGTCATTGTCCGTAGTACCGGTCGAGGCCAACAGAATGCCGAATGCATCATAGTGATAAGTATCTGTTTCGCTGCCGGTGTTGTCTGTTCGGTATGGGTCAGGATATTGCCGTTGGTACCGTAACTCTTTGTTTCGGCCTTACCATTGGCAAGTGGCGGTCAGTCTGACCATAAACGCTAAATGTTTGACGAACCGGCCCCCCTGCTATCCTTTAGCTGATGGATATATCAACGTGAGTGTAAAGTGTAAGACGCGACCCCGTTCACGGCTGTGAGGCTAAACAGCTTTCGCAGATCAGCAGGTAAATAAAGAAAAGCCCGGATTGACCGGGCTTTTCTTTATTTTATTTCTGGCTTGCTGGTTGTAATTCCAATCATGTAACTACCTTCGTACTCTTCGACAGTAGCCCAGCAGCCACCCTTCTCTGAACACGGGAACTTCCAATACCATATTTTTTTCCCACTAGAAGTATTTACCCCGATGTAATTCAAATCATTAGGTGTCACTTTTTGGCGTTCCTCGTAAGCCCCAAATTCCAAGTTCAAATAATCAACTATTTGAACATCTATATCAGTCGGTAAATCCATAATCAAAATCACCTTACTAAAAGTTATCGTTGACACCCCGGTAGAGAGTTTCGAGCAGGATTAGAAATAAACAGGCTCTTCTCTGCTTCAAACCTCGGCTTAAAATAAACATTTCCAGCATACCAACCGGTGCTATAAAACGCATCTAGGTGCCCGGCAATATAAGTTCTACCAATACTGGTTCTGGCTAAAGTCCTCAACCCTCCTCGGTTAATCGAGGAGCTTGAATCAAAAAGAGACCGAGTATTATCAAATGCCGCTCCATATATATCATCCATAAATTCAGAATAAGCTCTTAAACTTGAATGAAGTGCAATGTGAAAGCTTGCTTTCAATGGAACCATATTTGGTGACTGATCAACTGCACCACACGTAAATATTGGAATTGTATGATGCGCATGCCAACTCCCGTCTGAGGCGCTAATCGCTAGCGCTCTTTCCACATCAGAGGACAACTCTTTGGCCTTATAATTTACTTCAGACTTAACCTTGTTATGCGCAAGAATCGCGTGAAGATCATTATTTAACGCGCTATTAGTAGCTGCTGTATCATCGGATAAGCTCAGATAGGCAAAAGTAACTACGGCCATCGTATTTAATATGCGCTGAATATTGAAACTCGCACCGAATCCACTCAACGTCATCGTCGAATTACCACTAGGGTCAATTCCATTGGCCACATCAGCGTTGGCATAAACATACTTGTTTAAGGTGATCGGGTTTTTAGAGTCCCCCACCCATGTATCCATCTGCGTAAACCGTCCTTGGTTCGGATCGTAATACCGCGCCCTTAGGTAATACTGATCCAATCCGGCATCATACTGCTCACCGGTGTACCGATAGTCACATACCTGGTGGACGTGCTGCAACGCATCAGCCAGCACCCGGCAAGCGACGTCAGGGACCTGACTCCGCGGCTCTGGAAAACCCGGTTCGCCGAGAATCCGCTACGGGCGCTGATCGATCCACGCCACCCTGGCCGCCA
>JBNKUM010000044.1:0-15544 GCA_050298595.1 Gammaproteobacteria bacterium
AATGACCTATCGCTGACCCTCAAGGCTTTATCAAAATATAAGCGTCGGCTTAAAGGCATTGCGATCGAGTCCACCTTCAACTGGTACTGGCTAGTCGATCGGCTGATGGAGGCCGGATATCCTGTCGATCTGGTCAACACCACCAAGGTGGTTCAATATCAGGGACTCAAGCACAGTAACGACCGTTACGACGCCTTCCATCTGGGCCACCTGATGCGCCTGGGCATCCTGCCGACCGGCTATATCTATCCGAAAGAGCAACGCGGATTGCGCGACCTGCTACGCAAGCGTATGCAACTGGTGCAGAATCGCAGCAGTCATATCATTCGCTTTAAATCGATGCTGCACAATCATCTGGGACAAACCGAGCGGGCTGATAAGATCAAGTCACCGAAATACCAAATTCCTGATTTACCCGATGCCAACGTCAAACTAGCACTCAGTAGCCATCTAAGCATGGTACGGGCCTACAGCCAACAAATCCGCACGCTGGAAAAGGTCACCGTGCAACAACTGAGGGAAAGCCCAGAACTGGATCGACTGAAGACCGTACCGGGCATCGGTGACATTCTGGCGCAAACCATCTGGCTCGAGACCGGAGATATCGAGCGCTTTAAAGGTCCCGGTCAATTCGCCTCCTACTGCCGCTGCGTCAGCAGCCGGCGGGAAAGCAATGGCAAGAAGAAAGGTGAGAACAACCGCAAGAACGGCAACAAGTACCTGGCCTGGGCCATGATCGAAGCAGCCAACTTCGCCATTATTCATAGTGAGAAAGCGAAGCGCTACTACCAGAAGAAGACAGCTGCGACTCACATTCTGGTCGCCAGGAAGGCGCTGGCTCACAAATTGGCCCGGGCCTGTTACTGGATGCTTAAACGGCAGAAGCCTTACGACGAAAAGCGGTTGTTTCACTGAGTATGAAAGCGTCGGGAAACCATGCAAAGGGTTGGCTAAAAAACCGTGAGTCTGATTGGCCTGGCGCTTTCTCTACCGAGTTAAACGATATTGTGCCCATGTATTGATCCCTACAGGGTTGGTTCTGCAGAAGTGTAGTTTTGTTCTGCAAGGCCGCGGGTCTGATATTCCATTGGACGATGCATGGTACCGATATTTTTCTGGGGCGAAAGCCAGGGCTGTTTGCAGCTTGATCCTGATGGGTTATCGGCATGGATGCCGTGTATAGCGTTTTTGCAGGAGCAAAAAACGATGACTGGTGCACGATATTTATAGCACCCACCGAATGAGAATGCGGGCGCAGGATGTCAATTACCTCGGCTACTACTATGGCCCGTATATTATCGGGAGGATATTTTTGTGCCTCCGCTTGACAAACTGCCTAATGGGTGACCCTTATGGCAGCATAAACGCTGTGTTAATTGGTCTGGGGGAGATGGCGAAATTTTTGCGTATTTTAGCAAAAATAGCGACAACTTACCCAAACACAATTGAACACCTTGTTAGCTTTTGAGTTAGAAAAAATACCGTACTATCATTCTTGTGTTGGTACTCTGACCCCTATTCTTAACAGTCGATTTTTCAATATAATGTTCAGGACTTCCATTATCCAGTTTTTGTTCCCCGCTAAGATCATAAAATGCCCATTCAGCCTCAAAACCTACTGTCAAATCTTGGAAAATAGAATAATCAAAACCAACAACAGGTGCATAATTGAAACCAGTCAATTTTTCTTCTGAACTACTGACATAAGTCCCAGTAGTTGCGTTGCCTCGTTTTTGTTTAGTATATGAGACTCTCAAACCAAAATATGTTCCTATGCTGTCATTAATATTACGAGATTTAAAAAAACCTGTACCTATATTTAAAGTAGAAAAATTGTTTTTATGAGAGGTTCCATACTCTTCAACATCATTGCCATACTCATCTTTATAGTAGGTGAGAAATGGTTCTACCCTATAAGACTCCTGAATTTTTATCGGTAGATATGCAGATCTTGTATCCGAGGTTACTGATACCCCAAGACCAACATTTTCAGCTATCACTGCAGGTGATATCAACATACATCCGAACAATATAGATAAAGTTTCCTTTCTCATTACGTCTCCAATTTTGAATTTTTAAGAATAGAAAGCTAACATTATTGGGGTGATCCATTTTTTGCTCAGTCCCTGATGCTGCTTCGATGGCGTTTTTCCAATTTACTCACCGCCCCCTGCTAACGTTTAATTATTTCAGGGTAAGTTTACGGGATTTTCCAGGCCTTGAACATAGCTATCCATCAAGCCTTCTCTAGCCTGTCACCAGTACGCCTGCTTTTAGTGTTTTAGATCAGTCCATATCGTCAACTCGGTAAGGATTGACTCCAGAGACTGACTGGGGCGGTCGGCTGTTTGAAGATTAATATCCTTGCCGCAAGCTACTTAATTGGAATGTCGTTATTCTAGGCTTCCTGCCCTCCACCCTTCGGGCCAGTAGAGCTGTTCAAAATTGATCCTGACAATTTTGTGGTTACTTCTTTCAACTGTATATGTATTCCCACGCGGAGCATGGGAACGAGGAATATGGATGTAGGTGTTAGGGCGAAGCAGGAAGTCAGAGCCGTGCTTGTGACGTGGCAACCTCTTTGGTAGTGGGAATTCGGCAAGGTAAGAGCTTCCATCCTCAGGTCCGAAACGGTACATACTTGTGCCACTCCTGCCGTGCGAAGGTTATGCCCTCTCAGTATTTGCGGATGACAGTTTTCTACTTAAGTAAGTGCCATTATACTCTGTGACCTCTGTGTTCTCGGCAACAGCTCGGTAACTCCTGCGTTACTCTATCACCTACATCCGTATAGGCGTCCTGCGTTGCCCTACTTACGGGCGTCCTGCCCTATTTCGTGGATTATTCATCAAAAACAGACAACTAAAAATAATCCTTAAAGAATTCTACTGGCACCCGTTCACCAGCCTTAACACTCCCGCTATCTTCCGGCAGCACAATGAAACAGTTAGCCATTTGCATAGAAGATAAAATACCCGAGCCCTGCTTTCCAGTGAGTACAACCGTTAGATTACCTTCTGCATCACTACTGGCTATTGCCCGCTGGAATTCTCTACGCCCTGCACTTTTCCGAATGGGTGATTCAGCAATGGCTGAAAAGCGAATGGGTGGCCGGTAGGTTTTACCCGATAGCTTAATCAGGCAGGGCAAAACGAACTGATAAAATGTCACCATCACAGCAACCGGGTTACCAGGCAGACCGAAAAACAACGCATCATTAATCTTACCAAAGGTTAGAGGTCGGCCCGGTTTCATGGCTATCTTCCAGAAATCTATATTACCAATTTCCTTTAATATCCCCTTGATATAATCCGCTTCACCTACCGATACACCACCCGAGGTTATGATTACATCGGAGCTACTGGCTGCTGACATCAATGCCTGTCGAATACTTTGCGGATCATCTTTAATCACGCCCATATCGATGATATCGACATGGCATTGAGACAATAGGCCATACAGGCTGTAACGATTGCTGTCATAGATTTCACCCTTTTGTAAGGTCTGTCCAATCGACTTCAACTCATCACCGGTAGAGAAGAAACTGACACGCGGTTTTCGATGAACCTTACACTCACCCAGACCCAGAGATGACAGTACACCCAGCTCGGCTGCTCCAATTACGTGACCCGCAGATATGACAGTACGGCCCTTTTTTATATCTTCACCCGCATAACGCACATTCTGCTGCTTGCGATGTCCTGTACCAATCTCAACATGAGTTTCATCAAGCACCCTGGCCTGCTCCTGAATGACGATGCTATCGGTATCTTCAGGCATCACCGCTCCAGTCATTATACGGATGCACTGATTCTCTTCGCAACTGCCGTTATACGGGCGACCGGCAAAAGCAGTACCAATAACCTGAAAAGACTTAGCGGCATCCTGCGGTAAATCAATGCTGCGAACGGCATAGCCATCCATTGCTGAATTGTCATGTGCAGGTACATCAAGCGGAGAATGGATGTCCTGATAGGTAACCCGGTTTAAGCAATCACGAAGATTGAGCTGATTAAAATCAGCAAGGGCATTTGTATTTTGCAGAATTTTATCAACTGCCTCGGCTACTGTGATGGAGTCTTTCTCAAATGGGTCCATACAACTACCTGGATTTTCTGAAGTCATAGCTGATTAATTTTTTTCGTGTAATCTTCTTCTGTTATCAAATTCAGACGTTTGCAAATAAATTTTGCTATCTGTTCTGGTTTATTGATGTCCAGAAGCGGTAAGTCTTTGGTCATAATTACTGGTTGATCGGTAGCCAGTGCGACAATATCATTATCCTGCTGATACAGAAATGGCTTCTTCAGATCGGCTCTATGTAATTCTATCTTGTCAAAATGTTCACGCTTAAATCCTTCCACCAAAATCAGGTCAAGACGACTATGATCCAGCTCATCGATCAATTCACTCAAGCTTGATTCTGGCTGATCACCGTACTCGGTAATCAACGCTTTGCGCTTTTGTGATGATATTAATACCTGATAAGTATCTGCTTTGCGTATTTCAAAGCTATCTTTACCCGGTTGATCGATATCAAAACCCTCATGAGCATGTTTGATCACTGCCAGGCGCAGCTTGAACAACCGGAGTAATGGAATCACTTTAGTCAGCAAAGTGGTCTTGCCGGTGCCGCTATAAGCTGAAAATCCAATAACAGGAGTCTGGTGTTTATTATTTGGCATGGATCAACTGAACTCCTGAATATCTTCAGGTGTATTAATGTTAGTGAATAAACGGGTTGTTGCATCAAATTCAACCAGAGTATATTGATGTTCTTTATACCAGCGATCTATCTTGCGCTCACCGTCCTTAAGATACTGTTCAAGACTGGTGCGCAAAGTAACGGGTAATAATGCATATACAGGCTGCATTCGTTCACCATCTGATGCAATCGCCATTTCGCTATCAGTGCTGTTAATCGCATTGACCATGGTCACCAGATAATCATCGACCATAAAAGGACCATCGCAGGGTAAGGTAAGAATATAGTCTGTGTTTGCAACTGCCATAGCAGAATAAAATCCGGCCAATGGCCCCTGAAAATCACTCAGACTATCTTCAACAATGGGATAACCAAACTGAGAATAGACTTCAATGTTACGATTGGCATTTATCAAAATATTATCCGTTTGCTGAGAAATTCCTGCAATGACATGTTCAATCAATGTGCCATTTTTATATTTCACCAGTCCCTTATCCTGGCCACCCATACGGCGACCCATACCACCTGCCAGAATGACAGCGGTTACATTTTTAGCGCTTATTGTTTTCATTGACTCACGTAGGTTTTCTGTTCAACAGCATGTAGAACAGCATTCAGCATAAAGGCCAGTAGCATCAGCACGATGCCCAGCGCTATACCTTGCGAAAAATTACCTTTACTAGTTTCCAGTGCAATCGCTGTTGGTATGTTTCGAGTGTAATTCATAATATTACCGCCCAGCATCATGGATGCACCGACTTCGGCAATGATACGCCCGTAAGCCGCCAGTAAAGCGGTCAATAATCCAAATCGGACTTCAAATATCAAGGTAAAAAAAGCTCTGACAGGACCTGCTCCCAGTGTCCTGGCAGTTTCCCAGGCACGGTTATCCAGCGCCTGAAATGAGGCTAAAGACATAGAAACAAGAATTGGAAAACTCAGAATAAACTGTCCTATGATCATCGCCGTCTGTGTAAACAACAGACGAAAATCACCTAACGGCCCCTGACGAGATAAAATAATGAATAAGGTTAAACCTACAACCACTGCGGGTATGGATAACATTGCACTAAAAAAAGAGATGAGCCATTTTCGGCCAGGGAAGCGTGTATGAGCAAGAATAAAAGAGGTTAATAAGGCAGGAGGTACCGCAGAGACAATCGCAACCGTAGATACTTCAAATGAAATCCCAATAATACCCCAGATAGTAGTATCGCCGGTTACCAATAGCCTGAGGGCTTCTAATGTTGCATCGCTTAACGATTCCATATCACCTTCACTTTATTGAGTCGTTTGATTAAATACAAGGTAGTGTTCCGATTCTCTTACTAGTGGCTACTTAGAGGATATATTACCAGCCAATCGCCTGAATATGGGATATAAAAAAACATCAACATTGATTAGCAAGGATGTTAATATTTAATTAATTTATTTTATAAGAAATTAAAAAATCCCTACAAAATCAATCTAATTCACAACAAAAATGAATATTAAATAGATTTTTCGTCATATAACATACTAAACCCTCATCAAATTAATTTATTATTAGCTAAACAGCCATTGAATATATCACTTTGCAATTAGCAAAACGTTTGGAATATCATCCTGTTAGAGTTATGTTGGCTTTATACTCGATATAAATAATACCTAATACCAATCGAGCAACATAGTTTCAAAAAATAAAAACACCTCCTGGAGGAGTCTGATGCAAAAATCCCTACACATTGACCCGGTAAAATGTACGGGTTGCGTTCAATGCGAGATGGCCTGTTCGTTTGAACACACAGGCTTATTTAACCCCTCACGATCTTACATCAAGGTCTTTAACTTTCATCACGAAGGGCGCTTCGCACCCTACACCTGCACCCAATGCGATGAAGCCTGGTGTCAACGGGCCTGTCCGGTTGATGCAATCAGCCTGGATAGTGCAACCGGTGCTAAAGTGGTTTCCGAATCACGTTGTGTCGGCTGCAAGGTCTGCACCATCGCCTGCCCCTTTGGCACAATCAACTATTCGCAAGCCACCCACAAGGTGGTCAAGTGTGACCTGTGCGGCGGCGATCCAGCCTGTGCTAAGGCTTGTCCGACCGCAGCCATCACCTATATAGACGCGGACTGGACCGGTTATGATCGTATGATGGCTTCAGCATCCAGAAGCCTGCCATCTACCGAAGCCAATGCATCCTAAGGAGGAATGAATTATGTCCTGGACAAAAAAAATATTACGAGTGAACCTCTCTACAGGAACTTGCACCGCCGAAGATTTGAATATGCAGTGGGCCAATGAATACCTTGGCCAACGCGGTCTGGCTTCCAAATACCTGGCAGAAGAAGTGGATCCGAAATGTGATCCCCTGGGCCCTGATAATAAACTCATCATGGCTACCGGCCCTTTGACCGGCACCATGGCATCTACGTCAGGGCGCTACTCTGTCATTACCAAAAGCCCTCTCACCGGCGCTATAGCCTGCTCTAACTCGGGCGGTTTTCTGGGCGCAGAATTCAAAAATGCCGGTTGGGATATGCTGATCTTTGAAGGCAAATCACCAGAGCCGGTGTATCTATGGATCAATAACGACAAGGCAGAGTTACGCAGCGCTGCTGACATGTGGGGCAAATCGGCCTGGGAAACCGATGATATGCTGCACAAGATCCATCAGGATCCACAGATCCGCATCGCCACCGTAGGCCGCCCCGCTGAAAGCGGCTGCCTGTACGCAGGCGTCATCAACGACAAACACCGTGCAGCAGGACGTTCTGGCGTCGGCACCGTAATGGCATCCAAGAACCTGAAAGCCGTCGCGGTGCGCGGCACGCTAGGTGTGGGTAATAACATCAGGGATATTTCCGCCTTCATGAAAGCCGTTAATGATGGCAAGCAGGTACTGGCAGATAATGCCGTAACTGGTCAGGGTCTACCCACCTATGGCACACAGGTACTGATGAATGTCATCAATGGCGTAGGTGGTCTACCTGCGCATAATATGCGTGATGTCGGCTTTAAAGGTGCTGGCAATATCTCCGGTGAAGCCATGCATGAACCACGCGCCAGCGATGGCAAGGCCAACCTGACCACCAATGCGGGCTGTTTTGGTTGTACGATCGCCTGTGGCCGCATCTCTACAATCGATAAAACCCACTTCTCGGTTGAAAACAAACCCGAATACTGGGGCGCTTCCGGTGGCCTGGAATATGAAGCTGCCTGGGCAATGGGGGCAGATACCGGTGTCGATGACCTGAATGCCATCACCTATGTAAACTTCCTGACCAACGAAGATGGCTTTGATCCCATCTCCTTCGGCTGCACCGTCGCAGCCGCGATGGAATTGTTCGAAGAAGGTGTGTTAACCCCCGCCCAGACCGATGGTATCGAATTAAAGTTTGGCTCAGCCGAAGCCTTTGTCTCAGCTGCTGAGGCTCTGATTGCAGGTACCGATTTCGGTAAAGACCTGGCCATGGGGTCCAGGCGCCTATGTGAGAAATACGGGCGTCCTGAGCTATCCATGTCGGTCAAGGGTCAGGAATTCCCGGCCTATGATCCTCGCGGTATCCAGGGTATAGGCCTTAACTATGCCACCTCTAATCGAGGTGCCTGTCATGTACGTGGTTATACTATTGCCTCTGAAGTGCTGGGTATTCCGGTAAAAACCGAACAAACCGATACCGATGGAAAACCTGAACTGGTGAAAGCGTTCCAGGATGCGACAGCACTGGTCGATTCTTCAGGTCTTTGTCTATTCACTACCTTTGCCTGGGGTATGGACAATATAGCACCGCAAATCGATGGCGCCTGTGAAGGTGACTGGACGGTTGAGAAATGCCTGGAAGTGGGTGAAAGGGTGTGGAATTTGGAGCGTGACTTCAACAATGCGGCTGGTTTTACCTCCAATGATGACAAACTGCCAAAGCGATTACTGGAAGAAGCCATTAAAAGCGGCCCCACCGCAGGTCAGGTCAATCGACTGGGTGAAATGCTGCCCAAGTATTATGAGCTTAGAGGCTGGACTGATCAGGGTGAACTGACTGCAGAAACCCGTCAGCGCCTGTCTTTATAGCCGTAGGCTAAATCCATCTGTCCCATCCCCGCCTTAACAAAAAAGGGGATGGGGCTTTTGCCAACGTTCATAGACCGAGCAACCATCATGCACTACGTTATTATCGGCGCAGGTCCTTCCGGCGTCACTGCAGCAGAAACCCTACGCAAACATGACCCTCTGGGTCAGATTGATTTACTCACGTCAGAACCCGAAGCCCCCTATTCTCGTATGGCGATCCCGTATTACATGACCGGCAATATCGACGAACAGGGCTGTCATTTGCGCAATAACGACCAGCACTTTATTGACCTGAAGATTAATATCATCAATGCAATGGTCATCTCGCTCAACAATGCCACTAAAACCCTCGAACTCACCAATGGCAACACCCTGAGCTATGACAAGGTGTTGATCGCTACCGGTTCCCGTCCGGCGGTACCGCCCATCCCGGGCGCAGATCTGCCTATGGTGAGCAATTGCTGGACCCTGCAGGATGCCAGAGATATCATCCAGCGCGCGCAGTCAGGTAATAAAGTCGTGCTGATTGGTGCGGGCTTTATCGGCAGTATCATTCTGGAAGCCCTGTTCCAGCGCGGTGTTGAGTTACATGTCGTCGAAACTGGCAACCGCATGGTGCCACGTATGCTGAATGAAAAAGCCGGTGGACTGCTAAAAAACTGGTGCATCGAAAAAGGGGTTGATGTGCACACCTCCTGCAGTGTGGAATCCATCGTGGATAATGGAGACGATACAGCGACGGTCAGCCTGAGTGATGGCACCGAACTGACAAATATCGCACTGATTATTACCGCAACCGGCGTAAAGTCGAATCTTGAGCTACTACAGGGTAGTGATATCCAGCTCGATCAGGGCATACTGGTAAATACCAAAATGCAAAGCTCAGACCCCGATGTGTATGCCGCAGGTGACGTGGCACAGGGACTGGACTTCTCAACCGGTACCTCAACTGTGCAGGCGATACAGCCTACAGCCACCGATCATGGCCGTATTGCTGCTTTGAATATGGCAGGTAAAACCACCACCCATCATGGTTCGGTGAATATGAATGTTCTGGATACACTTGGATTAATCTCACACTCATTTGGATTATGGATGGGTGTAGAAGGAGGAGATACCGCAGAGCTTTACACACCGGATGATTATAAATACCTGAACCTGCAATTTGATAATGACCGACTGGTGGGAGCGAGCTGCAGTGGTATTACACAACATATCGGCATTCTGCGTGGTCTGATCGAAAGCCGCATTCCACTGGGCGGTTACTGGAAGGATAAACTGCTGCAGGACCCTACTCTATTTGTGGAAGCCTATATGGCCAGTACACAGCAACTGGGTTATCACGCATGAAGATGCATATCGAGCTGTATGCATCGCTGATGGAGTATTTGCCTCCGGGCAAGGAACGTTTTCGTCGCGATATTGAAGTAGCCGATGGGATCAATGTTCAACAGGTCATCGAACAGTTTAATATCAGCGATGAGCAGGCTCATATCGTACTGGTAAATGGACATTTCGTGTGTGGGGATGAACGCTCCAGCCGAGTTTTAGCCTCTAACGATACGGTAGCGATCTGGCCCCCGGTTGCGGGTGGATAAACAGCTCAATGTTTAATGCTGGCAATGATCCAATAGAGATGGGCTATACCGTGAGTGAGTTTTCTAACGTATTGCACGGTAACTTCAGCGCAGAGCAATCAGAGTATAGATGCAAGGACCTAAGCCAGTGCAGTTGGTTGATCTCACATGAACTCGGGAATTTACAAACTGAGATCAACGTTATACAGAAACCACCCAGAAAACTGGGGTTATTAAAACTGCCTGTGCTGGGCGTTACATTTAAGCTGATCTCTGGAGAACCTCAGGATGAGCAGCAATTTTTTGAAAAATTCTTCCGTTATTTCCACAAGGGCGGAGGTTAAGGTTAAATGAATCCCGCTGACGAATCGCGCTATGCGCGCCAGATCAAACTCAAACAAATCGGCCCAGAAGGCCAGCAGAAAATCCAGCAAAGCACTGTATTGATTATTGGGATGGGTGGACTAGGTTCTCCCGCTGCGTTATATCTTGCAGCTGCTGGAGTCAGGCAGATAATTATCAGCGATTTCGATGTAGTTGAAGAGTCCAATCTTCAGCGCCAGATCATCCATGGCCATGCAAATATTGGGCAACTGAAAACCCATTCAGCACGTGAAAGTATTCAGGCCATTAATCCAGACTGCCAGGTTGAATGTATCGATTATGAACTGGTCGGTGATACGCTTTTGCAGGAAGTTGAAAAAGCCACCATCGTACTCGATTGTAGCGATAACTTCGCCACCCGATTTGCCGTCAATCGTTATTGTGTTAAGACCGAAACCCCACTGGTATCAGCCGCTGCAATTCGCATGGAAGGCCAGATCATGAACTATATTCCACATCATAATGGCCCCTGCTACCAGTGTCTGTATAACGATCAGTATGAAACCGCACAAAACTGTGAATCGGAAGGTGTACTTGGTCCAGTCGTCGGTGTTATTGGGACTATGCAGGCTTTGAGCGCTCTTCTCATTCTGATTGGAGAAACGGATCAATTGCTGGGCAAGCTACTATTGTTTGATGGTCTTAGTATGCAATGGCAACAGGTACAAATTCCAAAAAACTCAAAATGCCCGGTTTGTTCAACAAATTAAGGAAAAAACAGGGCAACTACGCTATTAAAATCATCATGCTGATCTTGACTGATAGTGGGCTATATGGGTGACACCCTGTCTTTTACCACGTGGATTCAAATTGGTTAGTTTGCAGTTAGACAGCTGTAAGCGTTCATCCTGAAGCGCCAGAAATAGATCCGGATCATGACTCGCAATAACCATAGCGGTTCCCTGAGCCTTAAATTCCTTAAGTAATTCGAGAGTTCTAAGTTTAGATGCCTGATCCAGATTGGCAGTAGGCTCATCGAGTAAAACAGCATGCGGGTTACGTAGATAAGCTCGCGCAATCGCAACACGCTGTTTTTCTCCTCCGGACAGGCTATTCGCATTTTGTTGGAGTAAGTGCCCTAATCCGGCCCACTCAACAGCCTGAGCAATTTTTTTCTCAGACTGTTTGTCAGGTTTAATGATATAGCGCAGATTTTTGTCAACGCTGGCATCGAACATATAGGGCTGTTGATGCAGATAAAGAAAGTTTTTTAGCAATACAGATTTACGCCGCTTAATCTTCTGGTCTCTTTCCTTTACACGCAGGAAACCAGAATCAGGATAGCTTAGACCAGCAAGAATTTTGAGCAGTGTGGTTTTACCCACACCATTCTCTCCCACCAGTATCGTACATTGTGTATTCCTGATTTTAATTCGAGCATCAAGAATGACTGATTTTGTACCGAAAGATTGATTCACACCGTGAAAATAATACTCAAAATCATCCTGCATAATCTGTACGGCGCTTAGTTATTAACGACACTACTGGTATTAGCATTGGGTGTAAACAATACCTGATTAAATTTCTTATATTTACCAATCAGATCCTGCCCATGTTTGGATGTTATCCAGTTAATTAATGCCATAGCACCTTTGTTATTAATATCTGGATATCGCTCTGGATTGACGGCAATAATGCCATAAGGGTTGAAAAGCAGGCTATCGCCTTCATAAGCAATCTGCATCTGAACCTTATTCTGATAGCTCAACCAGGTGCCTCTATCGGTTAAGGTATAGGCCTCCAGTTCATTAGCCATTTGTATGACCTTACCCATACCCTGGCCAGCTTCGCGATACCAGTCGCCTTTAGGATCGATATTAACGGCTTGCCAGATTTTCTTTTCCTTTTTGTGCGTACCTGAATCATCACCGCGTGATACAAACAGGCTTTTGGTATCTTTTATACGTTTAAAAGCATCATTAATTGAAGTGCTGTTTTTTAAGTTAGCAGGATCTGAAGGACTGCCAATGATGACAAAATCGTTGTACATGACAGGGTATCGTTTTACCCCATACTTTTGATCCACAAAGTCTTTCTCAGCACCTGGTGCGTGTACCAGTACTACATCAACATCGCCATCACGTCCTAGACGTAGTGCCTTACCGGTACCCACAGCGATCACATGTACCTCATAGCCTGTGTCATTTTTAAATTCCGGCAGAAGATAATTTAACAATCCCGAATTTTCAGTACTGGTTGTGGTTGCCATACGAATGGGTTGCTTAGAGGTAGATGACTCTGTTGCGGCCTGCACCGAAGAAAATAAAAAGGTTAAAAATAGAAAAAGAGCTGTCAGTTTCAATGTTTTCATAATCATGTTTATTGCTTTCTTTGTTACGTTATTAATAGAAAACCAGTTTAAATAGTTTATTCAGATAGTTTTGTAGTAATTCTAGCGCTAGAACAGTCAAAACTTTCACAATCTCGCTGCCCAGGGTTAATAAATACACTGCTTCAAAACTATTTAAACTGTACCTGAATCAGATAGTTCTGCCAATTAATAAAAAACGGAGGCACCCTGTTTTTGGGCGAAATTAGCGAAATGCAAGTACAGAGTTCAAGGTCACCCTGCACTGTGGACCCGAAATGATAGAAGATGAAAAAATAATCAAAGAACAGCTGGGATAAATAGAGCTTAGTACAATCGATTCCTGATAATAAGTATTCGTCAGTGCTTTTCTATAATATAATATTTTTTCCATCGAGCACACTATCCGGTTTAATACTGAGGTTGAAGAGGCCATGAAAATTGAAGGTATCTGGACAGCGGAAGTTTACGGACCGTTTGGTTGGGAAAACATAGGAATAATGATTTTTGAGCAAGGACGGATTATTGGCGGTGGTAATAGACATTACTCATCTGGCAGTTACTCCATTTCCGAAGACGATTTTAATGCCAGTATCGAAGTTCATTATTACGGACCACCTCGCACCATGTTTGGTGAATCATCCGAATCTTTTTCTAACTTGATAACAGGTAAACGAAACCAGGACACCATTGAAGGTTTGATCAAACGTCCGGATAAACCCCAATACGAAATTCGGGTAAGATTAACTCGTCGCATGGATGTACCACCACACAAAACAGAATAATTAAAACTACTATCCAAAGAAATCAGGCTCGTTTGAATGTTAACTTTGGGTGGTAAGTTCTCATTGAGGGGCAGAGCCTGAATGACTTTTTAGCTGGAAATGGTCATTCTGAGCCCAGGATCATTTAACCTGGATTCTGCAGTTGACCGCTGTAATAGCCCGCTATTCCGCGTCGTCACGCCTTGATCTACACCACAAACGTATACAACTCGTCCAACTACGCATTCCAGGTTTAAGACTCTAGAAAAATTGCAACATTTCTTTACACCCCAACTAATGTAAAGCTATCTATCAATGTTTGAGTTGCGTAACTACATCGCTGAGCCAACGGTGGGTTCATAACTCATTTTAATCAGCGCTACAGCCTCATCATTCAGGTTTTTTCGGGCTTCGATTTCATACGGTATAAAACCGATTTTTGTATACAATAAAAGGGCTTTGCTGTTATTGCTGAAGACTGATATATGTGGGGTGGCATTATACTCAAACACACAGATTTTAATCATATGATGAGTCAATGCTGTTCCGATGCCCATTCCCTTAAATTGATCAGATACAATAACGTTGCCTATAAAGGTGGTATCATTCGGTATAACGTCATACAGATTGGCGAATGCGGCAACAGTCCCATTAACCAGACATGCCGTCAGATTTTTTCTCTTCTTTGCAATCTTTTCAAGCTGTTCAATATCCCAGGGGTATTTGGCTGTTGGTGCGACTAGATACAGTTCTTCGGGTGAAGAAACCAGATTAATTATTTGATTATAATGCTGTTTTGTTGCGGGGATGAATTCCACGTTTGATAATTTCCATGACTGGGGTAGTCATTTATACCACGCTTAACCACACCCTAAATTGATAAGCGTCAAACCATTCACCATCATTCCAATACGTTAAGGCACCTCTGATCAATTATGTTGTATCTCTGGCTCACAGGCTGATGCGCAATCAAGGCGCAACTTTGAAAGTATGCGTCTGCCTGGCAAGAAGTTGTAAAGCTCGGCGCATCCTGCTCCCGCCCCTTACCTACTTATCCATGTAGGCGACGCAGAGTGCGCATCAGCCTGTAAGCCCCGTAGGGCGAGCCCTGAAGTATAGAGCCCAGTTTGACTATGACTGTACCCATACTTAGTCAATTGCCAGATCAGCCGTATTATCACTGATCTTGAATACTCGCTTGATTGTTTTCTGAAAGAGAGGTGCGATTAATACCACTATGGTGATGATCATAATGCTCAGGGTAATTGGACGTTCCCACAGAAAACTCAGGCTATCATCATTAATCAGTAAAGCCCGCCTTAGATTATCTTCCATCATACCCCCCAATATAAAACCGAGTAATAACGGAGCCATTGGGAAGGTTAATAGACGCAGGAATATTGCCAGTGCACATACAGCGGCCATAATGATCACATCCATGGCATTAAAAGATACCAGATAAACCCCGGTTATTGAAAACAACAGGATCATTGGTACCAGTATCGGGCGTGGAATGATCAGGATGCGTGATAGATAGGGTATCAATGGCAGGTTCAAAATGAGTAATACAACATTGCCTACATACATAGAGATAATCACCGACCAGAATACATCAGGGTGATCAACAAACAGACGTGGACCAGGTTGGATACCATATGAAATCAATGCCCCCAGCATAATGGCCGTTGTGCCAGATCCCGGAATGCCCAGCGTTAACAGCGGGACAAAAGAACCCGAAGATGCCGCATTAT
>JBNKUM010000045.1:0-3555 GCA_050298595.1 Gammaproteobacteria bacterium
GAGGTGGCGTTTGGCTTCCGTTCTGCGCATCCATGCTGCGCTTCCTGGCGCTGGGCTAAGCTTCCTTTCTGGTCCGTTGACCTTTCCTGGCGCAAGACCCAAACCGACAATACCCGACCTGATACCCATTTACTATCAAGCAACGCCGAATAACGTGTAGGTAATATCCTACATAGGTGTCCTAATGATGACTGACATATCCCAGCATGAAAGAGCCAGCCGCCGGCTTGACGCAAGCCCGATAAGCCTCCAGGCTTTTCGGGCGCAGTGGCAAAGCGGCGGCGGTAACGGAGGGAGAGGAGCCAGCTACAGAGTACAAAGCCACGCGCCAGGTTGGCGTAGCGGCGAGGCACGAGCCTGCGCAGCCCGCCCTGGCGGGTGGCGTGTTGAATCACTCTCAGCGGTTGTAAGTGGGCTCCCCCTTGAGGGGGATCGGGGGGAGTTTTGAATCAGTCCTGCCCGGCTGGCGCACGGGTTGCTTTGTATGGGCAGAAATATCTCACCTACCTATCCTGCAAGGCATGTGTCAGCCGGGTAGACCGATATTCTGACATCAGGCCTCCAGCATCATAGAGCCGATCTCTCCGACCAACTCATCAAGCTGGAGCGCCATCACTCGTACTACCTCTGCTTTGCGCGGATTGCCCGCCTCCTCGATCCACTCCGCGATTCCCAACAATCCTCTTATGTTGCGTCCTGCGATGATCGTGATATCCCGCAGCTGGTCATTCTTGTTCACCAGTTCTTCAGGCATAAACTCCGATCTCATACTACTTCCTCCATAAATGCACGGCCCTTCCCAGGCCTAGTTGTATCCATACCCATCCAGCTATCCCATAGCCCGTGGACAATACGAAATTACTTCCTAAAAGTAATTAGCGAGTTATGGCATGTGGTTTTTCGAAAAGTTCCTAACATGGAAAAATTAAAGAACGCATCAGTATAATCAGTTAACGCCCAATACATTCCTTACAGCGCCGTCTAGCTCCTCGCCGCTTGGCAAGTTATGACCTGAAATAAAGCGTTTTGAAAATTCCTCCAACGTAAAACGAAGCTTTCTTACTTCGACAAGATCACGTTGTTGATTATGCTGAACTTCATTACCTAATTCGTAGGTATAAACAGTCAAAGATTCATGGCTTGGCAAACTAATAGTTGGAATATCGTCACCAATAACATCTTCAAATTTTTTGTAAACAATATCGGGCAGAATGAAATATAGTCCCTTTTTTACCAGATTTGATCTCGCATATATCACACCCTTCCTGATTAGTTGAGGTATCAGACGTTTATGGACATTTGCCCAGTTAAGTCCATGTTGAGATGATGGCAAAGCACCTTTACTAACACTTGGTGTAATATTCCTGTATGCGTGCCACGCATCTCGGTAATTACCTGTAATATCTATGCTCTGCACCTCGATACCAACATATTCCTTCAAACATCCATCTGACACATAGGCAAGAACCCAATCCATTGATAGCGCTTTACCAACCTGAACCTCTTTGCCAGAATTTTTACCGAGAGCAACAATGCACTCTTTATATCGAGCACGTTTTTCCAGATATTCATCATACATTAAAAATGGCTTCTCATTACCAAATGCATCTTCGCTGACTTTCCTGAGCACCTCATAATTATCAGCATAAAAACGATTGGGGCAAATGATGATATCACCATATGGAGAAGTAACACTGCATGTACCATAAGTAATAGTTTGATCGTGGTTTATCTTTATGCAGGCTTTATTAATAAATGGACAACCACCAAGATTCCACAATGTCCGTACGTCTTGAGTTAAATCATCTGGGCGATAACCAAATACTTCAACCAAATCTTTTTTGTTTTTCATCCTGCACTCCGATCATATTACTTATTACTTCACCTATGGATTTAGCCATTAGTGGAGGAACAGCATTTCCCACCTGCTCATATTGTTGTGTAACACTACCATAAAAAATATAGCGATCAGGGAATGACTGTATTCTAGCGGCCTCGCGTACTGAAATAATCCTGTCTTGTATAGGATGAAAAAAGCTACCCCAATGTGGGTCACATTTAGTTAATATCGTAGAACATAAACCATCAGGGTGAAGACGACCATACCGTTTCGTGTGATCGCTTCGCCTGGCCCGTTTCAGGCCTGCTGGCAATAGGTCGAATGGTATATCGCGCCAGCTACCTCCTTGCGGGATATGCTTAAGTCTTTCGAGGTTTATTTCCCCCAAATTAGCGCAAACATGATTTTTTATACCGTCCGCCCCTTCCCTAAGATTCCTCTGATACTCGTTTTTTGGGAGAACTGGATAATTAAAATCGCCTTCTTTGTTTCCCGATGCGATCTCAGGTAGATCTGATATAGCCTCTGATACCGTTGTATGATTCTTTAGATTTTGTGCAAATATTTGTGGAATATTTATGCAAAGCTCTTTCGCGCCTGTGAAATTAGCAACCGCTGTAGCATTGTATTTCGGCTCTGGAAATATAATCTCATTATCCAAACCTTTTATTGCCAGAAAAACAGTTCGAAATCGCATCTGTGGTATACCATAATGCCCGGCAAACAGAATACGGTGCGAAACGCTGTATCCTAATCGGCTGAGTTCTTCATAAATTCGCTTAACAACTGTCCCTCGTCCCAAAGAAATGATACCGGGGACATTCTCAATCAATATTGCTTTCGGCTGTAGAACCTCAGCAACACGTAGGTAATCTTTAAATAAATGGTTCCGCTCATCATCTAATGAGCGAATAGGAGCATTAATCGAGAATCCCTGACATGGAGGGCCTCCTGCCAAAAGATCTAATTCACCCACTTCAAGGTTTAATGATTTTTTTAGATTTCTCTCACATACCGCCCTTATATCATCAACAATAACTTCTGAATCAGGGTGATTTTTCTTATATGTATTCGCATACGCTGGATTGATTTCATTTGCAAGGATAGGGTGGAAACCTGCCATTTCTAATCCACAAGAAAGACCTCCACATCCAGCAAATAAATCAACAACCGTTAGATGTTTTAACATAGGAAATCGTAGTAAATGAATAATGATTGCTCATTATACTCTGGATTAGCCAAACTTATTTCACACATTTTACCACCATACTGTTATAAACTGATATTCCGTTATATTTTATACGTTTTATCAAAATTAATGCAGACGATACTCCCACGGTCTCTGCTGAATACCAGGTTTTTCCCAGACACCGGATGCAATCTTCTTGGCTTCACTTTCAGACTGGTAGTACCGCGGGACATGGCAATACTTAGGATATACGACCGCATTACCGGTCCGAACCATATCCAAATTGAGGTTATTCTGGCTCACTCCATCAGTTATCACTTCCCCTATGGTGCGACCATACCGATCCCGACCATAAGCAACCACAGTGATCCGCTCAGGTGTGATGGAGCGCAGATAGTCCCTGGACTCTTTCCCCCAGGGCCTCTGGCTCATCTCCGGGGCATCGATGCAGTAGAGCCTGACCTTCATCCGTTTTCCGTCACAGGTAACTCGCATGGTGTCGCCGTCATAGACACTGTTGACGGTG
>JBNKUM010000046.1:0-26532 GCA_050298595.1 Gammaproteobacteria bacterium
CCGTAGCTTCGCTCATACAGCTCAAAGTAAATGTGCTGTCCTCACTCAGCTGATCGATCACCTCAGAACCAGTGACCGACTTACTCCCTGACCAATCCCCAATAGCCACACAATTTGAGGCATTATCGACCAACCAGGTTAATGTAACACTCCCGTTATTACTGATATTGGTTAGATTACTTTCAAGTGTGACTCTTGCACTTACGTCGTCACTACCATCCCTTGTTGTAATCGTCATTTCACCATCGCAACCCGCTAGAAACCACGAAAGCATGATAGAAAAAAGGATAAATTTTAAATTAGAATATAGCATCTCTCTGTACCTGACCTGTAAATGAGTCGAACTCAAAAAACAAATATCAGTTCGAAATTGTTAATAAACTCTGAATTTAAAAGCGGGAAAGAGAAGCCGGAGTGGCTACCAAAAAAGAAATACAAACAGAGGGTGCCAATTAAATCCTTTCAGGCATAACCAGTAGAATAGTGATACGACTTAATTCTAACCAGTTACTGTTTTTCTATGATTTCTGGTAACCCGGCTGTCTTAGTGAAATTCACCTTAGACCCGTGGCATTGCGTCCCAGTCTTTCAACTGGTTTGCCTTTTTCAGATATGTGTAATATAGCGGAAAAGCTTACGAAATTGTAAAGATGTGACGAAGTTCACTGAATCGGTTTTAAAAGGCGGTTATATGGCGACAGACGTGTGCTTCTTAAAGAGGTTTTTCTGCTTTATTCCTTATCGCAGAACCATTTACAGGCCAAGAGTGAATTACCCCGGTGCTGAAATGGCATGACTACGCTGGGGGATTTTAATTCTGGCGTCATTTTGACCTTTAAATAAAGCAATACTTTCCTTATGCGTCATTAAGGTTCCTTTACCAGTGAATAAATCAGTACGCCAGGAAGGCGTGGCATTCAGGTATTCGGCTACGGTAGTCGCTCGGCTGTTACCGGCATCCATTTTACCCTTCAGGGTTTTGAATTCTTTTACCGTGATATCACTGGTACAGCAGCTTGCAGACGTTGCGGAGAGCATGTTTCCTGCTTCATCAAATTTCGCGGGAGTGAATGGTTTGGAACATTTTGCTGCAGCTTCGTAAGATTCTTTCCTATGTTCAGGAAACTGTAGAGAGGCACCACGATGGTCGATTGAAAAATCAGTTTTGTAGAATGGACCGCTTTCACATTGCTAAAGCTTACGCTTCAACGGACTGTTTTCATGTCATTAACCAGGCAGAAAGGACGGGGGCCTGACTGAATGCTCTGGTTGGATATATTTTCTGCCGCTCATATTTTTTTCATTGTGTTTCCCGTTATCCGCTGACAGGGATACGCTGTTAGCCAGTAATAGATCTTCAATCGAATCCATTGTGATCTTAAAATACATTATGTTCTCCAGGTATGGATTTATCCGAACTGGAATACTGAGGCCTTACTGTTACAAGTTCATAACGATAAGGTTTTATCATTATGAAATTTTTGTTTAAAACATAAAGGCTGGGCTACGGCATGCTGCCGTAGCCCATATTATTTAAGCAGCTTTGATTTCTGCAGAATCAGCTTGATGTTCAATCGCTTCAGAAGCCTGATTGATAGATATCTTCCTCGGCTTCATGGCTTCAGGGATTTCCTTTACCAGTTCAATAGTTAGCAAGCCGTTGTTCAATTTGGCTCCGGTGACTTCAATATACTCTGCCAGATTGAACTTGCGCTCAAAAGTGCTGTTAGCAATTCCCTGATACAGGTATTTATGACTATCTTCAGAGGATTTTTTACCTCGAACAGTAAGCACATCTTTTTCCACATCAATATCAAGCTCGTCCTGTTCAAAACCTGCTGCTGCGATGGTGATGGCATAACGGTCATCTTCAATTATTTCAATATTATAAGGGGGGTAACCATTGATAGCACTTTCGCTGCGCATCGCTGAATTGATCATTGAGGCCAGGTGATCGAAACCGATTGAGTTTCGGTACAGTGGTGTAAAATCAATTGAGTTCATAATATTTCCTCCATAAGAAGTAAAAAACAAATACAATCAACCCACAACAGAGATATGTGCTCTGCTGTGTAAGCAGGAAAATAATTACTCAACAAAAGTTTTCAAGTAACAAAAAAATAAAATATTTTTATCGTTTTTATCATTTATTTATAGATAAGATAGGGGCAAAGATAACAGTAAGGCCCCTTTACTATACAAATTAGGACACAATTGTTAACATTTCATGCCTTAACTATGTATGTGGAGTTGTTACAATCCGTTTCGATTTGACATGATTTTTAGATGTCGACAGTTTCGGAATTTAAGATACAAGAACTATTAGCTGTTTCAGGATTCGATATCAGATTTATTAAACTATTTGCATCGATGATGCTTGATAAATTATTTACACAATAGGACTAAGGCTATGAATAAAAAACTGATGGCAACTTTATTACTCGGTAGCGTTGTGACCCTGCCATTGCAGGCTGCTACAGAAAGAAATTATCTGGTAGATTCTTATGGTGCACCGGTAAAAGATGGTTTTGGAGGATGTGTTCTGGTGATGGAAGGCAAAAAAGGGCCAATCGAAGCCTGTGGTGATGTTGTCAAAATTCCAGATTCAGATAACGATGGTGTAGCCGATGCAGATGATAAATGTTCAGGCACTCCTGCTGGTGCCAAAGTGGATGCCAAAGGCTGTGAGCTGGATTCAGATGGCGATCGTGTTGTTGATAGCAAGGATCGATGCCCGGCAACCGATGCAGGTGTGATGGTAGATACAAATGGTTGTGCTTTAGATTCAGACAAAGATGGCGTAGCTGATAGCAGTGATCAATGCCCTGGAACTAAAACAGGGACCAGAGTAGATGCTAGGGGCTGTGCCATTAATATGGATCTGGATGGTGACGGTATCCTGAATGATCAGGATAAGTGTCCAAATACGGCTAAGGGTACAGTTGTAGACAGAACTGGTTGTGAATTGAAAGCTGATATTAAGTTAGACAAGGTTCAATTTAAAAGTGGCACAGCCGAACTTAGTGGTGAGAGTAAATCTGTTTTAGACCGTATTGCAAAAACCTTGAAAGAGAATCAGCACCTGAAATTTGAAGTTGCAGGTCACACCGATAATCGCGGTGATCGCAGCTTCAATGTGAGTCTGTCCGAGAAGCGCGCCCAGAGTGTTCGTCAATACCTTGTCAAAGGTGGAGTATCTGCCAATCGACTAACCGCTAAAGGATACGGCCCAGATAAGCCAGTAGCCTCCAATGATACACGTGAAGGTCGCAGTCAAAATCGTCGTGTTGAATTAGTGCTTCAGTAAGTTACTGCTATCCATCAAACTGATGGAGTTATTAAAAAGCCGGGTAGGTCTTACTCGGCTTTTTTTAATGCAAAAGGAACCTCCGATCTCCGTAGCGCGGCCTGAAACACTAAGCTTCGGCCTTGCATTCCTTGAAAAGGGGGCTCCTTATCTGCGAAACGCGCCTTGCATCTGCATACTTTTAACTTCCCTGAGACATAAAATACACATCAGAGGTGCCTTAACTTATACAGCGCACAATTATTTCGCTGGGTGCTAATCAATAATTGCTCAGTTAGTCGAGAAGTAATCGGTATTGACTAGATTATTCAGGCTGAAACACCTTGATAAAGTAAGTATGGCTTTGGAGATATTAAAAATAATGCTGAAAAAAGGGGTAGGGATAAGGGGTTTAAGAGTGCTTTTATTCAAATTACGAGTACAAGAAATCCTTATTAGAGGATGATTTGCATTAAAGTCGACGTGAAAAATGGCAGAATTTAAAAATAAACCCAATTATTTTGCTCATTTTGAACGAAATATGGCAACTATTTATTTATTTTCCAGATTTACTTGGATTTAAAGGTTATACTGCATGGGCAGATAACTGCAAACAATCAAATATTAATTTAAAGAGTATAGTATGAGTAAAGGCACAGTAAAATGGTTTAACGCGGATAAAGGTTTTGGTTTTATTACACCGGAAGACGGCGGTAAAGACCTATTCGTTCACCATTCTGAAATCAAAAGTGGAAGCAACTACGCAACCCTTAATGATGGACAGGCAGTAGAATTTGAAGTGGGCCAGGGCCAGAAAGGACCTTGCGCTAACAATGTTGTTCCTGCGTAATTATTAAAACAAAGCAGTAGCATTTTAAAGGCAAGTCTGTTGAGCTGTAATGCAGCTCACAGCTTGTCACAGTATTTCCTCATATATCACCCCCATACCTTCTCATACTTAGTATCATACATTTTTTTGATATCTCGCTTTAAGCTAAAGCAATAAGCTCATATCGATAGCATGATATTTGTTTACAGCATTTATAAGCGAATTAGCAGTTAGCGAAGGTACACCGTATGCTTCGGCAATGACTCCATAATCTTTTCTGACCTTGTCCATGAGCAGGTCAAAATCACCATCACCCGATAACAGTACGATGTGGTCAACCTGGCCGGCAGCCTGCATGATATCGATCGTTATACCGACGTCCCAGTCACCTTTAGCACTACCATCACTGCGCTGGATATAAGGCTTAAGCTTTATTTCAAAACCGATATTCTTCAAAGCTGATTGAAATTTTTGCTGTTTATCATTTTCTCGCGCAATGGCATAAGCATAGGCTTGCACTATTTCACCCTGTTGACTAAGCCGATCCCATAATGCGCGATAGTTGAACTGACGGCCATAAGCCTGACGTGTGGTGTAGTAGATGTTCTGTACGTCGGCAAACAGGGCGATTTTCTTCACAGTGGCTGGTCAATGTTATTAATCAGTTCATATTGTAAATTATGATGATGCTCAATGTTGCTTTATTATATTAATCTAACAACAATATTCTTTTATAAACGATTCAGATTTCAGGGATTTTAAATGGCCTCAGGTTCCAAAAAAGTCATCTTCGCCGCTCTGGCAGGGAATACGCTAATATCCATCACAAAATTTGTCGCAGCGGCTTTTACGGGTAGTTCAGCTATGTTGTCAGAAGGTATACATTCTCTGGTTGATACCGGAAATCAGTTTTTACTGCTGCATGGCATGAAGCAGGCAGCCAAGCCAGCGGATGAGGATTTTCCTTTTGGACATGGAAAAGAGGTCTATTTCTGGAGCTTCATTGTAGCCATACTAATATTTGCGCTAGGCGGAGGTATTTCCATCTACGAAGGGATTAAGCATTTATCACATCCAGAACCCATCAGTAATCCAATAATTAATTATATCATTCTCGGGCTGGCTTTATTGTTTGAAGGCGCGGCATGGATCTTCGCGTTCAAGGAATTTAGCCGCGTCAAAGGCAAGTGGGGATATATAGAGGCGATTCAGCGTGCCAAGGATCCATCCATCTTTGTCGTGCTGTTTGAAGATTCTGCCGCTATGCTTGGCTTACTGGTTGCCTTTATAGGAGTGGCTTTAAGTCAATATACCGGGATTCTCATATTTGACTCAATCGCATCGATAATCATTGGTCTAATCCTGGTAGGTACCTCGATATGGCTGGCCTACGAAACCAAAAGTCTGTTGATCGGTGAAAGTGCCAGTCAGCCGACCATCAAGGGTGTGCGTGAGATTCTACAAGCTGAAAGCTCAATTCAGCATGTTAATGAAGTGTTGACCATGCACATGGGGCCAGATTTTATTTTGGCCAATATCAGCGTGGATTTTACCGATAGCATTACTGCAGATGAAATTGAAAAGGTAATCGCTAAAATCGATCAAAATATTAAACAGGATTTTCCGCAGATCAAACGTATTTTTATCGAAGCAGAAAAGCGCAAAATACAAAAAACCGCAGGAGAGAATTTTGAAAGCAACAGCTGAATTACAGGTAATACCCATTGGCGCAGGTGTTACTGTGCGTGAAGAAGTAAAACAGATAGTTGAGTTGTTGAATAGCTACGATTTTATTCTGCAAACGCATGCCTCCGGTACCAACATAGAAGGCGAGCTGTCGGAAATTTTAAAAGCAGTAGAATCAATACATGAAACCATGCATCAGCAGGGTAGTGTACGACTGGTTAGTTATCTAAAGCTGGAAACACGCACAGATAAACCCCCAACCTTGGCTGGGAAAGAACTGTGATATCTGAATTAAGCTGGAATATTAACTTAGAGTCACCAGTGGATTTTGTCGTGAGTAATTTCAAGGTCAAGAAAGTCCATAATTTTAAACATATGTGGTGAGTCTAGAGCCGTCGATTCCGTCAAAGAACTACACAGGTTCGCACCCGCTATAGGAGTGCACGATTGCTGTATGAATGTTTTCAGTGCATCACCTTGCCCCTTAAGAATATCTTTCAATACCCATGGGCTAAGCATCCCGGCGCTTTCCATGACGGGGAGTTGGCAGATGTTATGTAAAGCTGTCAAAAGTTTTGGGCCGATAAAGTGTGGTGGAATGTCCCCTGAGTTTTGTTGCAATAACTTTTCGGCTGTTTGTAGATAAAACTCGAGAAAAGGGTTGCCGAGTCGAAACATCAGGAATGCATTGTGTACTTTTTTATAGGTCTTCAGATGACCTCGTTTATCCTGTTGCACCCAAACCTCTCTCCCTACGGCATAACTGCTATCAGGTAAAGTAAATTGTTCTGGGTTGAATATATAAAAATCCGCATCTATCCACACTAAGCTCTGATATCCTTCAAACAGCCCCTTTCGGATCGCATATAAACGCGCTAGATCACTGGCAATGACTTTTTGTGCCGCCGTTTTTTGCATCAATGCTTGAGGAATTAGTTGGAATATTTCATCAGTGATGAAGCGGTATTCAAATTCCATCTGCTCAGCCCATGAAGCCACGGAGTCAAGGCAGCGCTGTAACCATAGATAAGGTAGCGGGGTACGATGAGACTGGATGACTAATGTGCTTTGTTGCATGGGGTATTATAAATGGGCCAGAAAAAGAAAAGGGAGTTTTTCTTTACAAATCAAAAAACTCAGGAGTAAACTCTAACCCGCATTTTTCCATCGGATGGCTGTTAAGGTTTTATGATCAGGAACCTGTGAATAGAAAGATGGTTTGAAAACTTACATCAATAATCAAGCCATCCCATTTTATTCAGAGGTTCTGTCTAAATATCTGCAGTCCTCTTACTGTTTAATATTTATAGTTATGGAGAGATAGCATAATGAAAACAATCACCAAGATTCTTATCTGTTTTATCGCGGCAATAGGTATCAGCTTTGCTGCGCAGGCGAAAACGTTACGCCTCGCCTACGACGCTGATCCAGTATCGCTCGACCCTCATGAGCAATTATCCGGCGGCATGCTCCAGTATTCCCACATGGTATTCGACCCATTAGTACGGTGGACCAAGTCGATGGATTTTGAACCCCGCCTGGCGACATCATGGGAGCGTACCGATCAATATACCGTGCGATTCAATTTGCGTAAAAATGTGAAATTCCATTCGGGTAACACGCTCACCACTAAAGATGTACTGTTTACTTACAATCGCCTTTTAGAAAGCCCTGACTTCAAGGCGCTATTCCAGCCATTCAAGGCACTTAAGGTGATTGATGATTACACCTTTGAGCTGATCACCAAGGAACCTTATCCTCTGGTGATGCATATGGCGACCTATATCTTCCCGATGGATAGCGCTTTTTATAGCGGCAATGATGATAAGGGCCAGCCCAGGGCAATGCTAAAAAAACATGGCGATACCTATGCCTCTACCCATGCTTCAGGCACAGGCCCCTATATCGTGACTGAACGTCAGCAGGGCGTAAAAGTTGAATTCACGCGCTTCGGAGACTACTGGGATAAGAGTTCTCCCGGTAATGTAGACAAGATCATCATGACCCCGATCAAAGAAGCACCTACCCGAGTTGCAGCACTACTTTCTGGCGATGTAGATTTCATTGCGCCGGTTCCACCTACCGATCTCGAGCGTATCGAGAAAAACCCTGATACCGATCTGATCACTATGTCGGGTACACGAATTATCACTTTTCAGTTGAACCAGAAAAGAGTTCCGCAGTTTAAGGATCAACGTGTACGCCAGGCGATAGTATATGCAGTGAATAACGTGGGTATCGTGAAAAAAATCATGCGTGGATTTGGTACCGCTGCCGCACAACAAAGCCCACGTGGCTATGTGGGGCATGTTCCTGGATTGTTTCCGCGTTTTGACCTGAATAAAGCCAAACAGTTGATGAAAGAAGCTGGCTATGAAAAAGGCTTCAGTGTCACCATGATGGCACCCAACAACCGTTATGTGAATGATGCGAAAATTGCTGAAGCTGTGGCATCTATGCTTGCCAAAATCAATATCAAGGTTGATCTAACCACCATGCCGAAAGCGCAATACTGGCCTAAATTCGACGAGCGTGCAGCTGACATTATGATGATAGGCTGGCATGCGGATACTGAGGATTCATCCAACTTCACGGAATTTCTGACCATGTGTCCCGATGCGGAAACCGGTTATGGTCAATACAATAGTGGCAATTACTGCAATAAGGATGTAGATGCGATGATTATTGCCAGCCAGGGCGAGACAGATCTGGCCAAGCGTAAAAATCTATTACAGGATGTTGAAAGAAAGCTGTATTACGATGCGGCGTTTGTGCCTCTGCATTGGCAGGATCTGGCCTGGGCTGCACGCAAAGGCGTACATGCTGAAGCTATTCTGAATGTAATGAATTTTCCTTACCTCGGCGATCTGGTGATGGATTAAGCATCAGTTGATGCACTGCAATATGGTATTATTCCCGGCTCAATACTCAGGTATTCGAGTCGGGGGTGATATGTATTCTGATCTCTACTCATTGAATAATAAGCGATGATTGCATTTCTGATTCGCCGACTGGCTCAGGCTCTGATCGTGATGTTTATCATCAGCCTGATCAGTTTCTCTATACAGGATAATCTGGGCGACCCCCTGCGTGAAATGCTGGGGGTGTCTGTTTCACAGGTTGAACGCGATAAGCTGCGGGAAGAGATGGGCCTGAATGATCCTTTTCTTGTGCAGTACTGGCGCTTCCTGAAAAAAGCGGTGCACGGTGACCTGGGCGATTCCTATTTTTTCAAGCGTCCTGCACTTGAAGTCATCATGCATAAATTCCCCGCTACCTTTGAACTGGTGCTGGGTGCCACGCTGATTATCGTTACGCTATCCATACCTATCGGGGTTTACTGTGCCATCAATCCGCGCAGCTGGTTTACCAGGCTGATGATGGGGTTGAGTATTGTTGGCATATCGGTTCCTGTTTTTCTCACCGCGATTATGCTGATCTACCTGTTTTCGATTCATCTGGGCTGGCTACCTTCATTCGGGCGAGGGCAGACAGTAATGATTGGTGAATGGGAAACCGGTTTACTAACCGCTGATGGATTGTTACATCTGATCTTACCGTCTATTGCACTCTCTTCCATTATGTTGCCTCTTTTCATTCGCCTGATCCGATCAGAGATGATGGAGTGCATGGAACAGGATTATATTCGCTTTGCACGAGCCAAGGGTTTGAGTAATCGTCGCATCTGGTTTTTACATGCCTTAAAAAATACCTTACTACCCGTGATCACCGTGGGCGGTGTTCAGATTGGAACCATGATTGCATTTACTATTCTCACCGAGAGAGTGTTTCAGTGGTCCGGTATGGGCTTCCTGTTTCTGGAAGCTGTCAATCGCACTGATACACCATTGATTATTGCCTACATGATTATCGTTGGATTGATTTTTGTGGTTACCAATACACTGGTGGATTTGATATACGGACTGGTTAATCCCACCGTTAAGCTCGCGAGGAAGGTGTAATGGGGCAATACTGGCGTGGTATGGTTGACTCTGACCTATGGTATTATTTTAAACGGGACAAAGTGGCAATGAGCTGTTTTTCAGTGCTGCTGTTGTTTGTCATTATTAGTTTTAGTGCACCTTTGATTGCTCCTTTCGATCCTTACGATCCCATACAGATCGATATTATGGATTCGGATATTCCGCCGAGCTGGAATGAAGCTGGCGATGAACGTTTTTTACTGGGCACCGATGCGCAGGGTCGTGACATGCTCTCTACCATGATGTATGGCACGCGCATTTCAATCGTTATTGGTTTATTTGCGGTACTGTTGCAGATGATTTTAGGCGTTTCACTGGGTCTAGTGGCAGGCTATATCGGTGGGCGACTGGATAGTTTCCTGATGCGCCTGGCGGATATACAGTTATCCTTTTCTACCTTGATGGTAGCAATAGTTGTACTGGCTATTTTCCAGGCTTCCATGGGTTCGGATCTTTATGGCGAATATGCGATCTTTATGTTGATCATGGTCATTGGCATTGCGGAATGGCCGCAATATGCGCGCACTGTAAGGGCATCGGTACTGGCCGAAAAAGAAAAAGAGTATGTCGATGCAGTGAGGGTGATCGGGCTTGGGCCTATGCGCATAATGTTTCGTCATATCTTACCTAATACGCTGTCACCCATACTGGTGATTTCAACGGTGCAGGTGGCGAATGCGATTATGAGCGAAGCCGCTTTATCCTTCCTCGGATTAGGCATGCCAGTGAATCAACCCTCGCTGGGATCGCTCATCAATAGTGGCTTTGAATATATCCTGAGTGGTTCCTGGTGGATTACCTTTTTTCCGGCAGTGGTGCTGGTGCTGCTGGTACTGGTGATCAATCTACTGGGTGACTGGTTGCGTGATGTGTTAAACCCCAGACTGTATAAAGGATAATGGCCTTACTCGAAATTAATCATCTTGAAGTACGTTTTCCATTACGCAGTGGCGAATTGACTGCCTTGCGCGATGTGAGTTTTTCTATTCGGCGTGGCGAGCGTCTGGGTATCGTCGGTGAAAGTGGTGCAGGTAAATCGGTTGCCGCTTTTTCTATCCTGAATCTGATTAGCAGACCAGGTTATATCGCAGGCGGAGAGATCCTGTTTGATGGTAAGGACATCGCCCGGATGAACGAAAAGGAGCTGTCAGCTATCCGTGGTAATCGCATCACAATGATTTTTCAGGACCCGATGATGACGCTTAATCCGGTACTGACCATCGGTACGCAGATGATCGAATGTCTGCGCACTCATCGCGGGATGAGTGATAAAGAAGCGCTTAAGGTTGCTGTCGACAAACTGGAAAAGGTACGCATCCCATCTGCTCGTGCACGTATCGATCAGTATCCGCATGAACTCTCCGGTGGTATGCGTCAGCGTGTGGTGATTGCTATCGCGTTACTCACACAACCGGATCTAATTATTGCTGATGAACCGACTACGGCACTGGATGTGACGATTCAGGCTGAGATTATGGCATTGCTACTGGAGCTATGTGAGCAGGAAAACCTGGCTTTGATCTTGATCACCCATGACCTTGGCGTAGTCTCTCAGGTTACGCAACGTACTATCGTGATGTACGCAGGACGCATCATTGAAGAAGGCCCGACACGGCAGATTATCACGCAACCCCGGCACCCCTATACCGAGGGGCTGATCCATGCGCTGCCAGAGAATTCAAAAAGTGGCCAACGCTTAAATCAAATTCCAGGCAGTATGCCATCGCTTGCAGAAATCCCTTCTGGCTGTTCGTTTCATCCGCGTTGTGAGCACAGTATGCCAGTCTGCTTAAAGCAGATACCGGAGTTCAGTGGATCTGAGCACAGTCGTGTCGCTTGCCATTGGCGCGCACAGCAGGAGCCGAATTGATGAAGCAGCAGGCTATGACAGAGACAGATAGCGCAAGCGTTCAATACTTACTTGAGATCAAGGGTCTGTATAAGTCTTTCCCGCTGACGTCAGGTTTTCTCGAACAGCTGGAGTTTCATCAAGGCCGTTTAAGACGCCGTCGTGATGCAGTACATGCGATTAATGGGGTAACACTGACGGTCAACAAGGGCGAAGCGCTATGTGTGGTAGGCGAGTCGGGCTGTGGTAAGTCTACAGTGGCGCGGGTGGTGATGGGTCTGTTATCGCCAACCGAGGGCAGTATTCATTATGCCGGGCAGCGTATCGATAACCTGTCACGTCAGCAGTTAGCGCCCTATCATAAGCACATGCAAATGATTTTTCAGAATCCCTATTCATCGTTAAATCCTCGCATGACAGTAAAACAGACGTTGGAGGAACCCGTTCGTTTCCATCAACCCGGTTTAAGCAGAGCTGAAGTGACAGATAAAATAGCCGAAGTGATGCAGTCAGTAGGGATAGATCCGGGCTGGGTAGCACGTTATCCGCACGAATTTTCTGGCGGGCAACGCCAGCGAATTTCCATTGCGCGAGCGCTTAGTGTCGACCCTGAATTTATTGTTGCCGATGAGCCTATTTCAGCGCTGGATGTTTCTATTCAGGCGCAGGTGCTGAATCTGTTGATGGATGCACAACAGCAACGCAATCTGACCTATCTATTTATCACGCATGACTTATCGGTGGTTGAACATTTCGGTGACCGGGTAGCGGTTATGTATCTGGGTACACTGTGCGAACTGGCACGAACCGAAACCCTGTTCGCAAAGCCTCGTCATCCCTATACGCGAGCTTTGTTATCAGCTATTCCTCGTCTTTCACATGATCATCCAGAGTTTATCAAGCTAAAAGGCGAAGTGCCGACCCCTATTCATCTACCTTCCGGTTGTGTTTTTCATAACCGTTGCCCGCATGCGAATGATCGATGTGAGCGCGAAATACCTATGCAGTTTCTCTGTGAAGATGGTACCCAGGTAGCCTGCCATGCCATCGAAGAAAATCGCATCTCGGATTAATCGCCGCTAAGCTGTACAATTTGTAACAGTTTGAAAAAAACTGTAACGACTCATTGTTTTTATCACTGCTTTAATAGTAGCGTGTTCAAATTTTTCGGGAATTTTAAAAATGAAATACCCCTCAACATTAAGCTCAATGATGATGCTAGCAGCAGGCCTGCTTGCCCTGTCAGGCGTTAGTCTTGCGCAGGATTCTATGCTGCGTAGTGAAAGCCCACATTTCATTGAAGATGGCTGGGATGTTCGCCTGGGTGCTGGTTTAATAACAAGCTCGGGTGAGTTATACCGGGGTATGAAGGAAGAAAATGGCCTGACAATTTTGCTGGATGCCAGTTATACCAATGGTGATTTTTATGCGATTGCCAATGAAGAGGAGGGTTTACTGCTGGGTTATAGCCTGGTACGCGATGATAATTGGGTGGTTGACGCGGTATTCGGGCCGAAATTTGAAATGGACTTCAATGATAGCGATATGTTTGATGGCCAGTTAAGTCATCTGGATAAACGCGATGCTGATGGCCAGTTGGGTGCTCGCTTTACCTGGTACGGCGATACTAACCGATTATCCATATCGCTGACTGGTGATGTGACCGGGGTGCATGATGGCTTTCTTGGCACAGTGGATTATCAACAGGAGTGGCAGGCTCGCAACTGGTTGTTGACTGGACGAGCCGGGCTTGCACTATTCTCAGATAAAATGGCCAATCACATGGTGGGTGTGAGTGCCCATGAAGCCACTGCCTCAATGCCTCGCTTCGAAGCAAAAGCATCACAGGCTGTGTATCTGGAGTTAATGGCTGAATACCCGGTGAATGAAAACTGGATTTTTGAAACCAAAGCCGCGATAGCCCAGTTTGGTAGCGAATTAGCGGATAGTCCAATTACCAGGGATGATACTTATTCAGTGGTGACTACTGGTTTCAAGTATCAGTTTTAAGGTCTTTCATGATGAAAAAATGCTCAACAATATTGCTGTTACTGATAGGGACGGGATGTTTTCCGGTAAGTTCAGTATCAGCTGCGGAAGTGACACTAAGCAGCCATCCAGCTAAATGTGTCAGCCTGAAGCAGGGCAATATCTGTTATCAGAAAATACATATGCAATGGCAGGCAACTGAAGCCGCTGATTATTGCCTGTATAATCAAGTCGAGGCTGAACCAGTCAAATGCTGGCAGGGAATGGATAATGGTGAATATAGTTTTGAGTTCAGCTTTGCTGAAACACAGCACTATGTCATGCGTCAGCAAGGCAAAAATGATGATCTTGCGATCTCAACCATTGAGGTCAAATGGGTGTATAAAGTAAGACGCAATCAATTTAGCTGGAGGGTCTTTTAAGCATGGCCTCAAATACACAGCCGCTACATATTGTACTGGTTGAAGATGATACTGAGCTTGCTGAATGGGTACGTGAATTCCTTGAGCAGCAGGACTTTCGCGTGAGCATGGCTGACAGGGGTGATACAGCGGTGGATATGATACGTGAGTTAATGCCAGATCTGGTATTGCTCGATATCATGCTGCCCGGTAAGGATGGTCATCAGGTGTGCCGTGAGGTGCGTGAATTTTATCAGCAACCTATTCTGATTTTGACTGCCAACGATGGTGAGCTTGATGAAGTGATGGGGCTGGAGCTTGGGGCGGATGATTTTATGCCGAAACCGGTTCGTCCCAGAGTGTTACTGGCTCATATTAAAGCCTTATTGCGCCGTAAATCACCGGTTTCTGAACAGAAACTGGATCATTTTGATTTTGGTAATTTCACAATCAATCAAAGTGCCAAGTCGGTAACACTCAACGGAGATATCGTATCCTTATCCAGTACTGAGTTTGACCTGCTTTGGGTGCTGGCGAGCCATGCCGGTCAGGTGATGCACCGTAACGAGCTGGTACAGAAATTACGTGGTTTTGATTATGATGGTTTTGACCGAACTATAGACGTAAGAATCTCTCGTCTACGAAAAAAACTGGGTGATAACCTGCAGCAACCCGAACGCATTAAAACGGTCTGGGGAAAGGGCTACCTATTTGTCCCTGGCGCCTGGAATTAAACCATGCGTAATTTGATTTTCAGTCTGTACGTGGGTGTGTTCCTGGCGCTGATGGGACTGGGCTGGGCGATAGACGAATACTATAGCAGTGAGTTTGAAGATGCCCAGAAGTTACCTTATCAGGGATATCGTGAACTGCTAAATCTAACAGCAGATCTTATAGCAGACAGTCAGTCTGATCATGCAGCCATGCAGCAATTCCTCGAACAGAAAAATCTAAAAATGTCTCTGGAACCATTAACAGAAATGCCGCTACCTCCCAGTCTGCAGGCTCAACGTGATATAGGTGAGATTTTTATTCTGCAATCCGATGATGCCGATACCCTGTATCGTCGTATAGCAAAAACTGACTGGTTACTCAGTCTTGAGATACAGACAGCGGTAAACGTTGAGCAGGAGAATGTTCGCTATATACTTACCCTGTTGTTTTATGTGGGAGTGGCAATAATATTACTTCTCTGGTTACTACCCTTATTACGTGCAATAAATGAATTAAATCGGGCGGCAAAAAAGATAGGCTTAGGTGAGTTAAGCACTCGAGTAGAGAATCCTGATGGGTTGTACCTTAAACCCTTAAAGACAGAATTCAATGCGATGGCGCAACGTCTACAGCAATTGAATGAAAACAACCAGCTCATGAGTCAGGCAGTGTCTCATGAGTTACGCACGCCGTTGTCGCGCCTGCGCTTTGCACTGGACATGATTCAGGGTCGTAAAGATCAGCAGCAACGTGAGCAGGATATCCAGCGCATGGAAGCGGATCTGGATGATATGGAAGATCTGATCAATGAATTGCTCAACTATTCACGCCTGGATAAGCAGCCAGTGATTGAGCTTGAACCGGTTAAGATTGAAGCCTTGATAGATCAGCGTATACAACGCCGCGTAGATGCCAACTGCCTGATAAAATTTAACGCTCAGCAGAATGGAAGCCTGATCGCAGGTGATCACGATTACCTGTGTAAACTGGTCGATAATCTTATTCAGAATGCCTGCAGGTATGCGCAACAAAATGTGCAAGTCAGCTGCCGCTGGGGTGATACCCGGTTTTTTCTTAGCGTAGAAGATGATGGTCCTGGAGTTCCTGAAGATCAGATCGAACAGATCTTTAAACCTTTTTACAGGGTAAAAAATCAATCCGTAAAGAAGAGTTCAGGGTTTGGCCTGGGGCTGGCTATAGTCAATCGAATAGTTCAATGGCATGCGGGTAGTATCCATGTCAGCCAATCGACTCAACTCGGTGGTGCCTGCTTTGAGGTATCGCTACCAATCATTGGCTGAATATCCGATTCGCCTCAATCATTCGTTTCAATATACAATCGGTAACCGAGTCAACAGAAGAGGGGGACGATATGAGCTGGCAACGAAAGATACTACGCATCAATCTGACGCAAGGAAGCTGTGAGGTTCAGCCCCTGAATATGGTGTGGGCTGAAGAATACCTTGGTCAACGCGGTCTGGGCAGCAAGTACCTGCTGGAAGAAATGGATCCTGCTGTGGATGCGCTTTGCGCTGAAAATAAACTCATCTTCGCGACAGGTCCCCTGACCGGCACCATGGCTTCTACCGCTGGTCGCTATTCGGTCATCACCAAGGGCGCGCTTACAGGTGCCATTGCCTGTTCAAATTCTGGTGGCAAGTTCGGCGCCGAGCTTAAGAATGCGGGCTTTGATTTACTCATAATCGAAGGGCAGTCTGAGCATCCGGTTTACCTGCATATCGAAAATCAGACAGCATCATTATGTGATGCATCTGAACTTTGGGGGCAAACCGTGTGGCAGACTGAATCGCTGATAAAAGAAAAATATCAGGACCCGCTGATGCGAGTCGCCAGCATCGGTCAGGCGGGTGAAAACCTGTGCCGCTTTGCCTGTGTGGTGAATGATTTGCACCGTGCTGCAGGGCGCTCTGGAGTAGGTGCTGTAATGGGGTCAAAGAGGCTTAAGGCTATTGCAGTACGCGGTACCCTGGGGGTGAAAAACTCCGACCCTCAGAAATTTATGGATATCGTCAATAGCGTCAATGCTCGCCTGACTGATCGCGAAGGTATGGCACGTGATGGTACGCTGGCGATGATCGATGTCACCAATCGTTTCGGTAGCCTGCCAACACGTAATAATCGCAGTGTACGCTTTGAAGGCGCAGAAAAGCTTAACCCGCAGGCTATGCAAACTCCCAATCAGCATCAACATACCAACCTGGTGACCAATGCCGCCTGCTTTGGTTGTACCATTGCCTGTGGCCGAATCTGCAAGATAGATCCGCAACATTTTTCTATCAGGGATAAGCCTCAATACAAGACCGCATCCGGTGGGCTGGAATATGAAACCGCCTATGCACTGGGAGCTGCTGTGGGTGTGGATGATATTGATGCGGCCACCTATGTAGGGTTCCTGTGTAATGAGTATGGAATGGACCCCATTTCGCTGGGTGGCTCGATAGCGGCTGCGATGGAGCTATTCGATATCGGTGCTATCAATGAATTAGATACCGGTGGTATTCGGCTTGAATTTGGCTCAGCCGAAGCGCTGTGTCAGATAGCAGAATTAACCGCGCGTGGCGAAGGCTTTGGACGAGATGTAGCTGAGGGTTCGCGCAGATTAACGCAAAAATATGGACATTCAGATTTATCCATGACGGTCAAAGGGCAGGAATTTGCAGCTTATGATGGCCGTAGTATGCAGGGCATGGGGTTGGCTTATGCGACCAGCAATCGGGGTGCCTGTCATTTAAGGGCGTCTCCATACAAACATGATTTCAATACTACCGACATAGAAGGTAAACCCGAGATAGTCAAAAACAGTCAGGATGAAATCGCCTTTATCGACTCCAGTGGTTTATGTCTGTTTCCGCGCGGTTGTGGCTGGGGCATAGAAGATTTTCTCGCCATGGTTAATGCCGCCTGCGATAGTGAATGGGATATGCAGCGCATGAGGATAACGGGCGAACGTATCTGGAATCTGGAACGGTTATTCAACCTACGAGCCGGTCTAGGCAGGCAGGACGATACGTTACCGAGGCGCATACTGGAGGAACCAGCAGATATCGGTGTAGGTAAGGGTCAGGTCAGCCGAGTGCCAGAAATGCTACCTTTATATTATGCACTTAGGGGTTGGGATGAACAGGGTGTTCCGAGCGATCAGACGCTTGAGCGGCTGGGTTTGGAGTAAATACAGAATGAAATTGACTGTACATCTGTTCGGTGCGCTACGCCTGTATCTGCCGATAGGGAGTGCTTTCAACAGTTGTGAGCTGGAGTTTGCTGAGGCTCCCTCGTTGACACAGGTGCTAAAAAACCTGCAAATACCAGATTATAGTGAGTTTGTTATCCTGCTTAATGATCAGAAAATACCTCAGGAAAAATTCAGTAGTACAGCACTGCAGGAAAAGGACGAGGTGGTTTTATTACCATCAATTAAGGGTGGTTGAATGTATTAAGGCATATCTGAGTAAAGCAATCAAATACAGCGCCTAAAATATACGGAATCTGCTACTGACTTTCAGTAGTTTTGACTGAAATTTCAGTAAGTATCAAATATATACAAAAAGTGATCCATATCTGAGTTAGCACAGCATTTTTAGATGGATAAATGAATCCCCTGGTTTTCATGTTTTGCTTCATCAATTTTAGAAAAAATCGATTTGCCATCGGCGCTTAAAAATATCGCAATGCTCTTCACTAATAACAGGATTTGATGCTGCATACAATAGAGGACTATTAAGGTTCTTTATAATAAATTTAGGCATTATTCGCGATGTTATATATCGTGAGATATCCATGTCCACAGTCGTTTTTATATCATAGAAAAACTACGCTACATTACCGTGCTATTGAATAGGTTGAAAATGAATAGACACTGTTTTCTTCGAGAAATGGTAGAGATGATTATGGGTGTCGTACGCTAAAAAGCTTATATGAAGTATATGAGCTACGCTATTTATCTAATTGTAAGTCGGCTAAGAATTATCTAAATTTGCAATCTGAAAATTACACTACGTAGGATGATTTGAAGTTAATGGGGGCAGAGATGATTTAAATCAGTCATTAAGTAATTTATTTGCATCCAGATAGAGTAAGTTGTCGAAGTGTCAAGCGAAAGTATGAAGTGATGAAAGCTGGGTACGGGAACATGGTGGATATCTTAAATTGGGAGATGCAGCAGAAAGACGTTGTTATCACTATTTGAAGATGTGAAATAAAATACCAAAAAAATAGTTTGTATATACCGGCTGATCCAGCCGGAATTTAGATTTATTATTAGTTATTAACTATGGAGTAATAGAATGAATAAGTTCCAAAAATGTTGTGCATATTTAATTGTTTCAAGTATGGCTTTTGCCTCTAGCGCAGAAGCGTCATACTTCTGGCACACTGGAAAAATTAAGCGCACGCTTACAGATGGCCAGCATTATTCTGGGTGCATGGTTTTAATGGATACTTCAGTAGCAGAAAACGTTGCTACTAATACATGCCCAGCGACTGGATGGGTTGCGCTTGATTGTAAGGGGCTTTTCAACAGTAAAGATATTAGTCATGGAAATAGAATGTACACTGCAGCAACTTCAGCAGCCATGGCTGGTAAGACTGTAAGACTTTGGATAAATGATGCAAATAAAGCCAATGGTTATTGTGTTGCTCAGAGGATTGATGTTGACTATTAGCGATTATGATTGGTGGATCAAGGGGCGTTGATTAGCCTTGGGTCAATTCTGGGTATAGTGGCACAATTCCGATGATTTTGAAGAAAGCATAGGGCAGTCTTTCATTAAACAGGGAAACCATGTGTAAAAAATTATGGAGTAGGCTAGATTATTAAAGCCCATAAAAGTTAGATTAATCGGAGAGAGACCAGAATGGTGCCGGGTTAAGCGAATTTAGCATGCGGCAGCCCTGCGTTAAACGTGTATTATCATTGATTAACCCGTTTATTTTAAGATGGTAAAGCCCCTTAACTCAGTGCAATTCTGGATAATTCAAGGTTTTTAAGATAAGGAGAATAAAAGGGGGCAGTGAGAAGGGCAAATTGATAACGATATGTTAAAAGAAATTGATATGTTCTTCTTTGGAGAATGGTAGAAATGATTATGAATGTTGTACGCAAAATAGCTTGTATAAAAATTTCTTTTCTACGTTATTTATCTAGTTGTAGAGCCCCAAAGAAAATTTTTAATTTAAATAGTGTATTAACCAGTTTTTAAGAAAAAATAAGGAGAATTTACATGGATAGGTTGATACTAAAGTCTTTACATCACGCAAAAAATTACCTAGTGATTTTGAATCATTAGATTTTATAATTAACGTCCATAATTGAGAAATATCATGTTAAAAAGATTGTTTATATGGTGCCTAAATATAGTACCTATATTATTATTTTCTTACGCAGGTTCTGTATATGCAGGTTCAGTCAACAACCAGGTGGCTGAGAATCAATACATAGTCGTACTTAAAGACCGTAAGTTTTCTTTAGCAGCATCAACAAACGCTACAGGAGAGACTGTCGCGCAGGTTGCTGAGAGACTAATAAATTCAGCCCAGCAAAATCAGGTTAATGTCGATATGCAAAAAGGTGTGACCCCATCTTTAAAAAATGCTTCAGTAAATTTGAACAATCTTGGTTTTGTATATGAAAAAGCGATAAAAGGATTTTCGGCTACCCTTACATCGGATGCGGCACAGTTTTTGAAAAATAATCCTGAAGTAGATTATGTCGAGCAAGATTATGTGGTCACCGTTGATGCTGTTCAGGCATCTACTCCTTCCTGGGGGTTGGATCGAATTGACCAACGGGACTTACCCTTGAATCAATCATATCAATACATCACCGACGGTAGTAATGTCCACGTTTATGTTTTAGATACTGGCGTAAGAGCTACTCACAATGAGTTTGTGGGTAGGGTGGGTAATGGATATGATTTTATTGATAATGACTCTAATCCTGATGATTGTTACGGTCATGGTACACATGTAGCTGGAACAGCAAGCGGAGTAGGTGTAGGTGTCGCGAAAAATTCTATTATTCACCCGGTAAGGGTTCTCAATTGCCAGGGGTCTGGATTGTGGAGTCAAATTATTGCTGGAGTGGATTGGGTGGCTAAAAACCACATTTCTCCTTCTGTTGCGAATATGAGTTTAGGCGGAGATGCATCCCAGGCGGTTGATACAGCCGTTACTAACGCAATCAATGCAGGGGTCACCTTTGTGGTCTCAGCGGGTAATGATTCTGGGGGTGATGCTTGTAACAAAAGTCCTGCCCGTGTCCCAAATGCTATTACAGTTGCATCTTCAACTTCATTGGATCAACGCTCTAGCTTTTCAAATATTGGCACATGCGTAGATATCTTTGCACCAGGGTCTGATATATGGTCGTCCATGCCCCCAAATGCGTATATTAACTCCACTTGTTACGAAAATGATGGAGGTGGTTATGGCTTTTGCAGTGGCACTTCAATGGCGTCGCCGCATGTAGCTGGCGCTGTGGCATTGTACTTACAAAGTAATGTATCAGCTTCACCCGCTCAAGTGGCTAGCGCGATTATAGGGGATTCTATACCCAATAAGATTGCTGATGCCGGAGCGGGGACACCTAATCGCTTACTATCAACGTTAAATTTTGCATGGTTAATTCTTCCTGTGTTCGGTTTAAATTTGTTTTAGTGTCAGTCATTATTTGTAAGTAACTTGTGACAAATAATCAGGGTCAGGTATGTATTGAATCAGCCATATGATTTTCAGTCTGACTCTAAATATATTACTTTGTTAAAAGAGACGGTAATCGAGAAGCAAATTTTTAGTGGTGAAAAATTATTATTATCTTGAGTTTTGACAGGAGTGCTCTAAACAGTATTGCTCTAGATTGAACGCTTATTGGTTGATGTAAAATCATGTGCGCTTTCTAGTAATAAAGGAGAAAAAGTTTCGATTTTCAAAAACTTCCAAAGATGATTCTTGTATCGTGAGTAGATTAAGCAGAATCTTTGTATCGAGACTTTTCATTCAATAAGGAAAAGAAGCTAATTACAGTCATTCTGTTGAGGATGAAGGATATTAACGAGAGATCGAAAGTAAATATAGTGCCAGGACGTGAAAGGTGACAAGATGAAGACCGGAGAAGGCCGAGACCGATGTGGATAATAATCGATCTCGCGTACTTTTTACTGAGCCCCCTTTATGGATTGTAGCGACCCCCTGGAGTTGCTTTGATATAGTGTGATGAAAAAGAGATATTTATGAAAAATAAACTTACCATAGCAAGCCTTACTATAGTGATATTCGTTTTAGTGTTAGATGTATATATTTCAGATCAGGATAGTAACAACGAAACTGCATACTCTGCTAAATCTAACGAGCTTTCTAATCATGTTGAAATTATGACTTCGAGAGAGAATATTGCCGTGAAACAAGAAGGCTCTAGCAGGTTTGAAAATATAACATTGGAAACTACGGTATCAGTAAAGCCTACTCCTGAGAGAACAAACAATCAGGGTATCGCAGAGCCCATTTTGCAGGAGATTCCCTTGATAGATAACCATGATGAAGACGGGAAGATGCAAATTGTATCAAGCAGTGTAGGCAAGTCTATAGGTGAAATAAAAGATCCTATGACTTTAGAATTATCAGCCTCAATAGAGGCTTACGAAGCTATTAGTGTTGGCAAAAGCAGGGAAGACGTGTTCGAGCCAGTACCTGCAGTACCAGGTGGTGCATTCGACGTTGGGTATTTAGACTCAAAGGAGATAGGGTCATTCATCTCAGTTGATGTGCCATTTGAAGATGTGCCATCAGACACTAAGGAAATTGGTGTATTTATGCCGGCTGATCCAGCCGGAATTTAGATTTATTATTAGTTATAACGATGGAGTAATTGAGTGAATAAGATACAAAAATGTTGTGCATGTTTAATTGTTTCAAGTATGGCTTTTGCCTCTAGCGCAGAAGCGACAACTTTCTGGCACAGTGGAAAAATTAAACGCACACTTACAGATAGCCTGTATTATTCTGGGTGCATGGTTTTAATGGATACCTCAGTAGGAAACGCTGCTACTAATACATGCCTAGCGAATGGATGGGTTTCGCTTGATTGTAAGGGTCTTTTCAACAGTAAAGATATTAGTCATGGAAATAGAATGTACACTGCAGCAACTTCTGCAGCTATGGCTGGTAAGACTGTAAATCTTTGGATAAATGATGCAAATAAAGCCAATGGTTATTGTGTTGCACAGAGGATTGATGTTAATTATTAGCGTTCATTCTTGGTGGGTCATGAAGCGATAATTAGTCTCGGGCCAATTCTTGGTACATCGGGCAGCCCTGCGTTAAACGTGTATTAGCATTGGATTAACACGTTTAGTTTAAGATTGTAAAGCCCCTTAACTCAATGCCATTCTGGACAAATCAGGTTGTTTAAGATATGGAGAATAAGGGGGCACTGAGAAGGGTATATGGATAATATATGTTGAAAGAAATTGATATGTTCTTCTTTGTAGAATGGAAGAAATGATTATTAATGTCGTACATTAAATTGCTTATATATAATTTTTTTATCTACTCTATTTATCCAATTGTTGAGCACCAAAAGGGTTGTTAATTAAACATTGATAAACCCCCAGTTAAACTGGGATGACTCGCATAGGTTCGACCGAGACGACGATCATAGTAACGTCTTTGCTCGACTAAAAGTAAAGAGGAAACAATCTATGCGAGACTATAAGAGCTTATCTCATACCCGTTTGGATTGTAAATACTATGTTTTGTTTATCCCAAAGAAAAGGCAAAAATTGATATTTGGATCGATACGTAAACATCTGGGAGAGATATTTCATGAACTATCAAAACGTAAAGGGGTGGTGATTGAGGAAGGCCATTTAATGGAAGATCATGTCCATATGTGTATAAGTTTTCCACCCAAATACGCGCTATCAAACGTAGTTGGTTGCCTGAAAGGTAAGCGTGCCATATCAATAGCAAAGAAATTTCTAGGTAGACAGTGAAATTTTAATGGGGAGCATTTCTGGGCACGCGGTTTTTCGTTTCCACAGTAGGTCTGGATGAAGAAATGGTGCTTGAGTATATTAGGAATCAGGAAAAAGAGGATGAACATTGGGATCAGTTACAGATTGGAATATGGGGAACCTTAGTACTTACTTAAACCCTTTGAGGGCGTAACCCAATAAACCTCCGGCTCTACCGGGGGGGTATCTAATTTATTAAGTATATTAATCAGTTAAAGAATAGTTAATGAATGGAATCGCAACTTCCTGCAGATTGTTAAACAAGATTTTATGTTAACTGAGCTATAAAAATATACAAATTTTTGGAGAAAATATGAAATTATCAATAATACCTGTCGTTATTTTATGCTTAAGCGTAAATACAATTAATGCGGCAGATAAACGGTCAGTCAGGGATATACATGATGCTGCTTCATCAATGTCTCTAAAGGGTTTTTCAGTAGCGGATGACAAGCTGGAATCCTTGCTAGGATTGTCTCCCGGGGAAGAAAAGCTTTTATCGAGAAAGCAGTATGCTGATCCTGATGGAAATATAACCACTCGCTATACTCAAATGTATAAAGGAGTTCCTGTTATCGGAGACGATATTATTATAAACCGCCGTAGTAGTGGAGATATAGAACGAGCCCATGGCTTTGTTGTGAATGGTATTAAGCAGGATCTGGTAAATGTAACCCCTACACTATCAAGTAGTCAGGTTATGCAGCTTGCAAAAAAACAGAGTGCGGTTAATGAAGTAAGTATATTGCCAAATAACACTTTGGAATATGAGAATGAGAGTTCCAGGTTGGGTGTTTGGATGAAAGAAAATGGTAAGGCAACCCTGGTTTATGAGGTAAGTTTTATGCAGTATGGAGAAATGCCTAGCAGGCCATATTACCTTATAGATGCCAACACTGGTGAAATATTAAAATATTTCGATAATATTCAGCATTCGAATGCTACCGGTCCAGGTGGTAACTCAAAAACAGGGTTGTATAACTATGGTTCAGATTATGGTTATTTGAATGTCACACAGTCTGGTAGCACGTGTACTATGAACAATAGTAATGTTAAAACTGTAAATTTGAATCATGGAACTACTGGTAGCACTGCTTACTCTTTTACATGTCCAGAGAATACTTTTAAGCAAATCAATGGGGCATACTCACCGTTAAACGACGCTCACTTCTTTGGAGGTGTGGTTTATGATATGTACAACGATTGGTTAAATACCAGTCCTTTAACATTTCAGTTACAGATGCGTGTTCATTATGGAAATAATTATGAAAACGCATTTTGGAATGGTAGCTCAATGTCCTTCGGTGATGGACTAAATAAATTTTATCCCTTAGTTAGTCTTGATATTACAGCCCATGAAGTTAGCCACGGTTTTACTGAACAAAACTCTGGCCTTGTTTACAGTGGAAAATCGGGCGGATTAAACGAGGCATTTTCAGATATGGCTGGTGAGGCAGCCGAGTATTACATGACAGGGACAAATGATTGGATGGTTGGTGCGCAAATATTTAAAAGCAGCGGTGCCTTGCGTTACATGAATAATCCCACAATGGATGGTCGATCAATTGCGCACCAATCAGATTATTATGATGGATTGGATGTTCATTATAGTTCAGGTGTTTACAATAAGGCATTTTATAACTTGGCAACAAGCTCTGGCTGGAATACCAGGAAGGCTTTTGAAGTTTATGCTCGAGCGAATATGTTGTATTGGTCTGCGTCAACTGATTGGGATGCTGCGGGTAATGGAGTGATGGATGCCGCTTGTGATCTTGGCTATGACACAAATTCTGTAAAAGCATCTTTGGCAGATGTCGGAGTGACTTCATCACTTACTCCTGGATCGATTTGTAAGCAGCCAGTACCTCAAAATTTAGCATGGCTTATACCTGTCTTGAACTTAAATTTGTTTTAGGGGGTATCTCTGCTTACTACTAAAATTATTGCCAGCTTACTAATAGGAAAGTATTGGTTGTTATCTTGTTTTAGACCTTTTGGAGTCATGGATTAATAGGTCTAGACAGTTATGGCACTAGTTCAGTAACGTTTTAAAATAAACAGGGTCAGGTAGATGTTAAATCAGTCATATGATTTGTTATCTGACCCTAAATTTATCACTTTGTTAAAAAAAGTGGTAATCGAGAAGCACTTTTTTAGTGCTGAAAAATTATTATTATCTTGAGTTCTGATTGGATATTTATAGACCCCCAGTGCGCCGAGATAAATCGGCAAAAGATTGGCGGTGAAAGTCCGCTACCTGGTAAGGATTAGCAATCCGTCAGGACCCCGAGTCATGGGCCGACATCCGTAAGGATTAGGTTAAGCGTTGACAGGGGAAAGCATAGGCTCAGTATAGAGCTCCGAAAACAAGATCGAGAGTGCCGACCTCGTTGGGTGATAGGGAAGGCAACACAGCTTTATCGCGTTACAGCGAGTGATAAGGTTGACTCTCCGGAGTCATAGACCTGATGCATGTGCTGATGTCTTTTGTGCGGAACTCGGGAGATCCTGAAGATAATCGGCCAAAGTTCCAGGTCGGTTGGGCTGAGGAAATGAAGAATAAGCTCAGCATCGACATCTTCAGGAAGTCGGACAAAACCATAGTAGTGAAGAAGCGAGTGAACAAAGAGGACAGTAAACATTGAAATCGGCGGAATTCGTGGAGCGAAGGGTTTTGGCCAAGAGAAATACGTGTCAGCCTCCTGTGACCGGGACACAGTGCCTGGAAGGAACAGAGAGCGGACTGGCGCGTATACGTGCCGCTGC
>JBNKUM010000047.1:0-58386 GCA_050298595.1 Gammaproteobacteria bacterium
CTGAGCCTGAGCCTGAGCCTGAGCCTGAGCCTGAGCCTGAGCCTGAGCCTGAGCCTGAGCCTGAGCCTGAGCCTGAGCCTGAGCCTGAGCCTGAGCCTGAGCCTGAGCCTGAGCCTGAACCTGAACCTGAACCTGAACCTGAACCTGAACCTGAACCTGAACCTGAACCTGAACCTGAACCTGAACCTGAACCTGAACCTGAGCCTGAACCTGAACCTGAACCTGAACCTGAGCCTGAGCCTGAGCCTGAGCCTGAGCTTGAGCCTGAGCCTGAGCCCAAGACAGAGTCAGAACAAAAAAAGAAGGCTGCCAGCAAAACTAATGCACCATCCCATTCGAGCAAAGATTCAGGTTCAGTAATTGAAAAGAATGTCTCTGAGCCCGTAAATAAGGTCAATAGCAAAAAAGCTCCGGTTAGAAAATCGGAGAAGATTTCAACAATATTAAATGAAGCTCCTCCAGTAATCACACCGCCCAAAACACGACTGGTTACCCAACATGAAAAAGCGTTCATCGGATCTATACCTGATATAGATCCAGACAATCCTTTTCAACTAATACAGGCACAATATAATCCTGAGAGTTATTTTCAGTATCATATACAGGGCACTATTATCGAAGCATCGAAACACCGGAAGCCAGTTTTAATGACCATGCCTCATGGCTCACTTGTTGTACTTCCTGATAATAAATCTGCTCTACTAGATATTACAGACTCCAGGTTGCGCGCATTTTGCGCCTTACCTTTCTCTGAAGAAACTCTGAAAATTTCATTTCCCGGAAATTTAGCTCTGCAGAAGTATAGTGAAAAGTCTACACTCATCCCTCTTGAACAATTGATCTGGAATGCTGCTATCTGGGCATCCAGAGGAAGAATTCCTGTAGGAACCAGCCTGGATAAACCGATCACGTTTCAATCTATTCCAGAGTATACCTATCAACTAGAGTTCCCTTATGCCAGGCAAATTACAAAACTATGGACTGACCAGTCATGTTCAATTATGGAAACTGCGACGAGACTTCAAATTCCACAACGTTATGTATTCACTTTTTATAGTGCAAGTAATTCTATTGGCCGCGCACAGGTAGCTAATAATTTAAAAACCGACCCGAAAACTAAAAGGATAAAAAATAGAAAATTACTGGATCTATTTTTTAAACACTTTCCCCGTCGTTAAACAATGTTTCTACTTATACAGAATGCGCACTCAAATAAAACATACTCATCCAGCCTGGATTTTTTATCACAACATCAATTTTCGATGCTATAGAATATTCCGCATGACATCCTTATTAAAGAGTATAGCAATTCAAAATAAACTAATTATTCAGAAATATAAGCCTGCATTGACTATGACCCTTTTAAACTTAAACCCGTATCTGTGATGAATTTATATAACTTGAATCAGGGGCTATATATAACCCCAACTCCAGCTGGGGCTTATTATAGTGTATCAGGTATTGAGCAAACGCCTTACCGACGCTTCCTTCATATATTACTAAGTCAGAAAAATACCCCGCTGTTAACAATGGACCGACTAAGACAGTGGCAACAAACTGAAGATGAAGACAAGGCGTTAGAGATACTTTATCAGATTCAGAGTTTAGGCTGGGTTGCTGGTATGGATACTAAAAACATTGCCCCACAAGGTATACTGGAAGATATTCTACCTGCTTTGTTAGCAGATCTATCTGATACCAAAAAAGCTTTACTGGCTGACGCACAGGGGTTTTATATCTGCTCGCAGGGATTCCCTCACGAAACAGCAGAAGAATTATCAGCATTAAGTGCTGACATTGCTTCCATGCATAATCGACATCAGCATGTAATACAGCATAATCTTGGATTGAGTACCAGCGCATGGTCTTTGGTAGATGCTGCTGGAAATAGCCAGGTTGGATTCTGGCCCATGTATATAGGTGATCACAGATTCGTTCTGGTAATCAGTGGTCTTCCCTATCTTAACCAGCCCAGCCTAACAAATTTGATATGGGCTTTACATAACCGCTATGGAAGTTTATTTAGTTAATGAATAACTTTCCACAGCTTAGTAAGCATAAATTACATTTAATATAAACAGGAGATTTAAAGATGCGTTCAGATATGATTAATTCAGTACTAAGTGAATTAAATGGTACTTCTGCAGATATTGAGGCTGCAGCTGTAATTTCTGTCGATGGATTGATGATGGCCTCACAATTGCCCGCAGGCATGGATGAAGATCGGGTAGGTGCCATGAGTGCTGCTATGTTATCACTTGGTGACCGTACTGCACATGAGCTTGGTCGTGGTACACTGGAACAGGTTTTGATTAAAGGCGCTACTGGATACGTTCTGATGACATCTGCCGGTAGTGAAGCGGTGTTAACAGTCCTGGCTAAACCAAATGCAAAATTGGGGCTTATATTTCTCGATGTAAAACGAGCTGCCACCGATATTGCCAAATTGATATGACCCGGCAACTTTCCGGACATATCTGAAAATTGATCAAAAAACTCAACATCAAATGACTGTTGAGTTTTTCAGATCAGCTTACGGCTGATTATTCATTTCAGCCGCAGGCACATTCTTGTGAGAATTAATAAAATCAGCGTTTATTTTATCAATTTTCATAATGTGATTAACCAGCCAGTCCGTCAGTTTTTCATAAGATGAGATTGCTAAATCTTCTGAAGTTCCAGACTCACGAATTTGTAGCAACAAGGCATCAATCGTTTCCATATATTGCTTATGTGCATCGATATTCTGCCCAGCCAATGGACAGTCACAGCAGGCAACGCTATCCTCCTCCTTACCAAAGTGCCACTCACCATAATATTTCAAAAAAACAAGGGCTTTTCTGAGCTCATCAGCCCCTCTTCCTTGTTCCAAAGCCTCCGCAAAATCATATAACACAGCAAAGAATTGCTTATGTTGCAAATCAATTATTGCGTTACCAGTCGCAATGGAGTCACTCCAGGAGTATTTTGTAACCATAATTTTTTAATCCTTTTTAAAGGGCCGCGCTGCATTGCCGCGATCTAATTAAGTGTAACTTGCATGTTCTGCAGAATCTATATTAGGTTTGTTATGTTATATGAAATTCTTAAATAGTTCTAGTTAGTACAAAACATAGCACAAATCACGGATTATTTCTGGGACAGAGTGAAAACCCTGACCTGTGATAACAGATACTTATACCCCATTGAACACCCCCTGCTTAAACATGGATTCCGCAGTTGATTGCACGTTTGAGGCGGCGTATCTCTGCGTTACTTATAAGGACACAGGTAAGGGGCATGAGCAGGACACATCAGCTTTGCAACTCTTTGGAATAGCCCGCTATTCCGCGTTGTCACGCCTTTATTTACACCACCGCAAACGCACTACAATTCGTCCAACTGCAGATTCCAGGTTAAAGAAAACTTTTAATCTAACAGACATATCTCTCAGCGGATTAACGCATAAGCTATCTGTGTTGTTTCACAATGCTGCGATGAAGGTTGGCAATATAAAAGGCTCCGGCAACATATACAGAATATCTCAAACCACGAAGCACACCAGGTTCATGAAGATAAATCCATATACAAATTCTTCCTGTGCTCTGTGTGCTTCGTGGCTAACACTTCTATCCTGATCAAGGTTCAGTCAAGCATGAGCCTTTGCACTATTCATATGGCTCAACCTTGCTTGCGCTAATTGTGTAACCTGCATCTGCCAGATCGGTGGTTTGCTTGCTGGTAGTTATTACTCCAGTCACCCAGACCACATCGTATAATTTACGAATTGCCGCACCTTTCTTATCCTGCGTTGTTACAAACACAGTCTGATTGGCTGGCGGCGGTGGCACATGGATACAGGCACCGAAATAAGGTACCAGCAAAAATTCTGGCGTTTTCTGACCATCGGTTTCCAACGGAATAACATAGCCAGGGAGTTTAATAAGCTTGCCATTCAACTCGGTATTTAGCGGTGAGCTTTTCAACATCGCATCCATCTTTTTCATCATTTCCCTTACTACTGGATCATCGTCAGACAGATCTGCGATATTATATTTTTTCTGATACTCCTCCACCAGATCATCTGGGTTATAACCCTTTGGCATCAGGTCAGTCCATTCCAGCTCCTGAGCTGTTTCTGCTGCTTCAGCAGCATTCACCATCAGACCCAGCACTAAAACCATAGTCAGTGCAAAAACAAATACACTTATATTTTTCATCATTTTCACCTGAATTAAATCCTGATGGTCATGCCATCAGCCAGTGAGTATCGATATGCCCGATAGGCTGGAATCAAGCCAACAAGCAAACCCGCACAAATTGCTGCCACCAGTAACATCAGCTCGTGCGCTGTCGGGGGATGGATGGGCAAATAAAGTCCCAGCTGTGATTGAATAATGGGCTGGGCTATCAACTGAATAGCATACAGCGCTGCAACCCCGAGCACTGAGGCAATCATCATAACAGCACCTGCTTCGCCGACAAATAATACAAATATGTGCCAGGGCCGTGCTCCTACTGATCGTAACACCGCCATCTCTCGACGACGTTCATTCAGGCTGGTGAGTATCGCGGTTGCCATTCCGCTAATTCCTACCAGAACCACCAGTACCGAGATAGCAAGCAAGGCTTGCTGGGCTATCGCCATGGTGTCCCACAATTCCTGCAATGCTACGCCGGGCAAGGTCGCCAATAGCGGCTCCTCTGGGTACTCATTGATAAATCGCTGCACACGAAAAGCCGCTATACGTGATTTTAACCCCACCAATACCGCAGTAATAGTTTTGGGTTGCAGATCCATCTGGCGTGCTTTTTCGGCATCGATATTGCGGCCAGGCTTAGGCGCACCGTTTTCCCATCCAGCATGGATTGCTTCTATAGCCTGCAGGCTAACATGCACCGTTCGGTCAAACGGAGTGCCAGACTTTTTCAGGATACCAACCACTGTAAATGGTTTGTCTTTATGCTCCACAAAACTGACCTCTCCAGTCCCATGAGCCAGTACAATTTTTTCGCCCGTTTTGTAACCCAGTTCTTTGGCAACATCTGCTCCAATGACAGCATCGTAAACATCGTCAAACGGCACACCATCAGAAAACTCAATAGCCTTGTCACCTGCATAATGATAGCGCTTAAAATAATCTGTCGTTGTGCCCAACACACGAAATCCATGGTGCGAATCACCCAACGACAGAGGTACCGTCCAGGCAACTAATTTTTGTTTTTTAATGTCCTGATAACTTTCCCAGGACACATTATTGGTTGGATTACCTATGCGGAAAATAGAATACAGTAACAACTGTACCGGACCGCTACGTGCGCCGACAATCAGGTCGGTTCCAGAAATGGTGTTGGTAAAACTCTCGCGCGCATCATTACGCAGTCGTTCTACACCGAGCAGTAGCATAATGCTTAATGCAATAGAAAATATCGTTAGTGCAATAGTGAATTTGCGATTCAAAATACTTTTAAGGGCCAGAGTGAGTATATACATATTACCTATTCTCCTTTTACGGCCTGATTGATTTCAGCTAGCTGCAGGCTGCGGTCAAATTGAGCCTCTAGCGATGAATCGTGACTGACGAATACCAGTGTGGTTTTCTGCTCAGTGCACTCCTTAATCAATAATTTCAGAAAACTACTGCGTCGGTCAGCATCCAGAGCCGAAGTTGGCTCATCGGCAATTACCAGTTCCGGACTACCGATCAGCGCCCGCGCTGCTGCCACCCGCTGCTGTTGACCGACACTCAACTCGGTAACCGGACGTTGTAACACCCCAGCAGGTAGATCGAGATGCTCCAGCAGCCGTACCGCTTCATCCCGGTGACTACTACCGCGCTGCTCGATATTACTTTTACGTCGCTGCGAAAAATGGCAGGGTAAAAGCACATTGTCCTGTACTGATAGATAGGGAATAAGATTGAACATCTGAAAGATAAATCCAATATGTTCTGCTCGAAATCGGTCACGTTTCGCCCCACTCAAATCACTCAACTGCTGACCCAGTACGGAAACGGTACCCTGTAATGGTAACAGTACGCCACCGATCAAACTGAGCAGGGTACTTTTACCACTACCACTGGATCCTTTGATAAAAACGCGTTCACCTCTGGCGATACGCAGCTCTGGCAAGGTCAGTATGGCTGGTCCATCCTGTCGCCAACGAAAGCTAAGATTCTGTATATTGATAGCGTCTGCCTGCAACGTCATCTGGCAACTCCAGGTTAAAGGGACGGCTTTTGAGCCGCCCCTGGTTTTAATAGCTACTTAAGCTTAATGATGTTGTCATCTACAGTAAGTTCAGCAGCACTTTGCCCCGCTCCTGTAATTACCTGTGCACGAAGGTGCTGAGTACCGGCAAAGCGCTCAAATAAAGACAGTGTTAATGTCTTCAGCTGCGCTGGCTGCGCGCAATCAAACTCATAGCTAGCATCGAAATCGGCATGCTCATTTTCGTGCTCATCGACGTGCTCTTCTGCATGTTGATCCGCGCTGTCGGTAATTAGTGCAGATTCCACCTGGGCATCCACCAGCACACATTTTGCAGCCGCACTAGGAGAGAATAGCAGCATACCATCGCTAAGCAATTCGGCTGCATGAGTGACCTGATCTCGCTCAGCCTGGTTATTTGCAGGATGTTCAAAACCAACCACATTCATCGCCGGTAATGACAGCTCAAGCATCATTTGATTTTTTTCAATCGCCACATTGAGCTGACCACCACCATGTTCATGGGCTCCATGCTGACGGTGTTCTTCTGCGAATGCGACTGATGCCACAGCACAGTTCATCAACATCAATAAAGTAATTTTGGAATAACGCATTTAGTATCTCCGAATAGTAACGGCCACCTGTATCCGAAATTATAAGGATCAGGAGTGCCGAAATTTAAAAAAGTTAGATAAATAAAACTTAGGAGATATCTGGTGGTGCGCGCGCCTCTTGTACACATACCTGAGTGGGAATATATATTATTTGAGGCAGGATTTCAGAAACTGGGACAACAGACACAACTGCAGGCAGATGATTGCCCGTTTCCGGTACCGATGAGCTGCTGAAAGCACCATACAGGCAAATCTGGCATTCACTATCCTCACCCGGCAATTCATCATGATGATGGGTATGCAGTGCAAATACCATAGCCCCCCATAGCAACAAAAAGACGAGCGATGGGCTTAACCAACGATATCGTCTGATCATTTGAGCAGTACTAAATAAGGGTATTTGCATTGAATAGTGCTATTGAATTAAAGCCTTAACTTTTCGATTACCTGGTACGATGATGACTCGGGACTATAACATGACAAAGTCAATAAAAGTGAATGATAAAATTTCAACCAAACACAAAAAATACAGTACCGTCCGGATTATATCCCTCACTCTGAGATAACATTCTTAGCATTTGGTTCATAGCTTGAGTCGATTAAAACTGGGTTTCCATTGTGAAAACCGTTCAGCCTTTTTTGTTAAAATGTTTAGTACAGGCTAGCTAGTGGAGAATAACTCGGGGTATGGCAGGGTCTATAGATATAAAATTAAAGTCAGCCCTTTCAATTTAAAGGGCTGACTGTACAAATCGTATTAATCGGGTATCGAAGTGGTAATAGTCACGGTTCCTGTCGGAGTATCTCCACCACCTCCGCCACCACCTCCGCCGCCTCCAGCAAGAGCAAGTACGCCAACGCCAATCAAGATCATGGTTATGGTACTCATTCCTTCTTTCTCAGGTTCCGGTGCTGCAGTTACAGAAGCCGTGCTCACATCCTTCGGAACAACCTCGTAGGCATAAGGAGAAAATTTCTGGCCCTCAAATACGCTGTTACCTGAAACATCCTCCGCGCGAATATAAAATTCAATTTTTTTTGAAATTACAGGATCTACACTCAGTTCTGTAGAGTATGTATTGGTACCGGTTTTGAGCATAGGCTTGGGGATATAGCCAATATCATTGGCATTCTTATAGTAAAGAGTAACATTCGCTACACCCTTATTATCGATAACCTCTACGCTAAAGGTCTTTACGCCTTCGCTAATCTCTGACTTCCCAACGTCAAAACTAATAACTGGGGGTTCGATATCCGGAGCCTGTAAACTCAGGGCTTCCGCATAGGCAGCCGGGGTGGTAATCTGCAGAAAAAATATCAAGGCTAGCAGACGTGATAAGAATATTTTCATAATCGACTCCTTCCTTTATTCAATTTATCTTTTGCGTTTCTAATCATAACATATCAACCTTTAATTGATATTAGTAATTCTCGATCTTAACCTTCAGCCAGGAACCTTTTTCCTTTCGAATAGCCAGACTGAGCTTTGTCCAGCTCGCGCTAGTAGTAACTGTGCGACCATTTTTATCAATCAGATCAGATATCTGAAACCTGGCCGCTGCCAGCCCATCAGTCCTGTTAATAGTGAAAGATTGTGCAACCAGTTTTAAATCCAGGGACTGATAAAGATTAAACAGGCTGGTATACAGGTTCTCCTGATCCCTGGTTAATTTTGCCACCTGTTTTAACTGTCGGATATTTCGATTTTTAAAATACTGTACAAACTTGCCTACAATATCCTCAACAACTACTGCATCATCCCGTTGTTGATTGACACCAACCGGCAGGTCGAGGGGTTTTGCAGGTGTAGATTTTAATTTTCTCAGATCAGCTTCCAGGTCACGAATACCTGCATAGCTGGGAAAATGTTCTTGCAAAATATTTAAATTATATTCTGCAGTTTTAGTTTTTTTTGCCTGGACAGCATTGCGTGCGACTCTCGCATATCTGTCAGCTATATTTTTCAGGCGTAATTTTGCATGTTCGTTATCTGGAGATTGGGCCAGGATTTCTCTGTACAGACTAACTGCGCTACCATCACTCGGCGTGGTATAGCGTTGCTGATTATAGGCTCTGTCTGCATCGGCAATAAGTTGATTTAGACGGCTGTTTTTTAACAGCCCTTTTTTGATCTCTGCCAGATCCGGGCTGCCTGGATTAATCTGCTCCAGTATCAACACGAGCTTGTTCGCCAGGGTATATTGCTCACTACCCAATGCTTTTCGAGCATCCTTCAAAACCGTATCAGAGATTTGATTCAAACTCCGCCTGGCTGTAACGTTATCCGGGTCGAAACTCAACACAGAACGATAGATTTCCAGGGCGCTGTTTTCTAATGGGGCATAAATATGCCCAGTACTCATTGCCTGATGCGCCCGATCTAGCAGCGTTTCTAATTGCTTATTTTTCTTCGCAACCTGGACGGCCCCCAGGAGCGCTTTCTGCAGGCTATTCAGCCCCGGAAAGGCAGGGTCTACCAATGCCACCGCTTCCAGCCTGATACCGGCCTGTTCAAAATTATTTGATTTGATTAATTTATCCGCTTCCCCAAGCAAACTCTCTGCAATTTTTTTCAATCTGATATTTGCATCTTTATTCTGCTTATCCATCGAGCGGATCTGAAGGTAGCGATCTAGCGCATGATCCTTTTGCGCATTAAAGTAATTGCCAGCAAGATAAAATTGATCGGCCTGCGCCAATAGCTTACTGATCTTCTGCTGCCGCTTATCCTGAGATGTAGCTGTAACTGCTGGATTAACGCCAGTTGTATCTGTTGTGGTTTTTTTACTGGCTCCTGGCCAGAATACAACCGCAACGGTTAGAATAATAATCACGCCGGTTACAGCCGCCAGGATTGCTCCCCTTTTTTTTACCCCACTTACTCTGGGTCTATCAGAAACCGGTTTATCAGGAACTGATACAACGGTAGTCTGCTGCGAATAGGCAGTGTCTAAGGTGGGCGGTATCGACTCTTCACCAGATCTTTGCTGTTCCTGTTTCTGGCTACTTTTACTCCCCCCTTTAAATACTTTCTTAAGTGGGCGAATGACAGTTTTGTCAAAGTTAATTGGCCGGACTGGTTCTGGCCTGGGTGGTAAATCCTCCAGCTCGATCTCACCCTTGAGCATGCCCATTAACAGCTCCAGTGACTGGGGCCTGTCATGAACCTGTATCATCAGGCCCTGATCTATGCCTCTGAGAAATGCATGCTGGTATCCCACAATACTGGTCAGGGACAGTGGAATACAGGGGTCAACCTCATCATGTAATAGCGCCATACCTCGCATTGAAGACTCAACAGGCTTGAACCCCTTAACACCCTGATACAGGCATGCGCATATGGAATAGATATCGGTCCAGGGTCCCTGTTTTCCGGAGCCTTCGTTATACTGTTCAAAGGGTGCATAACCGACTGTTAACATTGCGGTCAGAGCATGGGTTTGCGAACCTAACGCGTGGCGGGCAGCACCAAAATCGAGCAATACCGGTGAACCGTCATCACGGATGTAGATATTAGCGGGTTTAATATCTCGGTGGATAAAGCCCTGCTTGTGCACTGCCGCCAGACCATCGATGATAGGATAATAAATATCTTCCAGTTCCTTTTGGGGAAGTACTACTTTTTCCTTGTATACCTCGTTCAGTGGGCGGCCATGCTCGTATTCCATGACCATATAACCGGTATTGTTATGCTTGAAGACACTTTGTACACGGACGATGTTCGGATGCCTGAATTTGGCCAGGGTTTGCGCCTCGCTCATAAAACGGTCCAGGCCCCAGCTGAACATATCCTCCTCTTTTTTGGAGACAGGCTGAACCGTACTGTCACCACTACGTGTGGCAAAGTCGCGCGGCAGGTATTCCTTGATAGCAACTAACTGATTCAGGTTGGTATCAGTAGCGAGATAGGTAATGCCAAAGCCACCGCGTCCGAGTACAGAATCTATCCTGTACCACAGAATTTCAAATCCGCTTTCGAGGTCGCTGGCTAGAGCATTCAAAGTTTTTTGATCACTGTCTTTCATGCTGTGCACAGCTGTTGAAGCAGAGATTCAACAGCTGTATCAACAGGATTAAAATAAAATCTTGGCCCATGGAAAACGCACAGCAGGGTCGCCTGTTGGCTCCGGTTGCGTCCAGGCGCCCAGATAACCATCTGCAGTACCTTTCAGATTCAGCTCAAACGCGCTGTTACTGTCATCCTCGTCCAGTAACGACTCTCCACCCCAGCCCGGAGTGGCCGGGTTGTAACGGTTTGACACAATATCGAACAGGCCAGTGCCATCATCCTGCTGCCAGGCGGCCAGGTAGCCATCACCATTGCTGGCGATCTGGATATTATTGACGCTTTCAGCGCCTGTTTCCAGGGCTGCCGCCACAGACCAGTCTGTACCATCAAACAGACTCGCATAGGCATCGTAAGCGGTACCGTTATATCGTCGCCAGACCAATGCATAACCACTGCCATTGCTGCTTAACACGTTATAGTAATAAGAATCGAGAACACCATTCCCCGCAGCACCATCATCCAGAGAGGTGGGTGCCACCCAGGTCGTGCCATCATAGGTGGTCACCATGATTTCATAAGCACTACCATTGTATTCCTGCCATGCAGCCGCATACTGATTTCCGCTTGAGTGAACTGCGGCGGGGTATGAGTAAACCTGATGGCCGGCCGTACCACTATCCAGCGCGCTTGTAGGAGACCAGCTTCCTCCAGTAGTGTAAAAGCTGGCGTAGCTACGGTATTGCGTCCCATCTTTTTGACTCCACACAGCCAGATAATCCGTTCCATTGGTTGTTAAGCGTCTTGGATATCCATAAAAACTATTGCCCGAGTTCTCAAGCAATTGCGCGGTTCCCCAATTACTACCATCAAATTCATTGCTATAGACTCTGTGAGCAGTTCCATCATACTGGTTCCACATGGCGAGATATTCCGTGCCATTCGTTTCAATAATAGGACTGTAAGCTGACTGATTAATCGAAGCATCGTCAAGAACCTGAGGACTGCCCCAACTGGAGCCATCAAATTGCACGGCATAGATATTGTCATAATCACTGCCATCGTACTGCCGATAGACCAGCATGTAGTCGGTTCCATTTGAAACTAGTGATTTTTCCTCACCACTTGCATTACTAAATAAATATGCTGAACCGTTGATACTGCTATCATCCACCTCCTGCTTGGTCGACCAGCCAGAACCGTCAAAAACACTGGCATATATAGAGTTATAGGTTCCATCATACTCCAACCAGACTACAACAAACCCATCGCCATCTGTAGCGGCATCCATATAGCTCGATGACACGCTGCCAGTAGTTAGCACCTCAGGAGCAGTCCCCCAACTACCATTCTCATGGATATTGGCGTAGAGGTTGTAATTACTACCGGAATACTGGCGCCAGATGGCCAGGGTACGGCCATTGCCATTGCTTGTCAGTCTTGGGGAATAACTGCTGCCACCAAAAGCCGTAGTGGTCAATGCCGTCTGGGTCGACCAACTGCTGTCATCGTATACATTGGTAAAAACCCCGGCACCGGTCTCACTCCAGGTTACGACGATTTCATTAACATTCGGGTTGAGTTCGATCTCAGGAATACTGGTGGAGCTGGTAGCGCTATCGAGCTGTTCCACAGTAGGTGACCAGCCATTATCGTAAACATTTGCATATATGTGGTTAAGGCTGCTTACCTGCTGTATCCAGCTAGCGACATATTTTGAGCCTATTGAATCGAGCTTGAAATAGCCTGAGTAAATCGGAGTACTGCCTGCTTCTATGGCGGCACCTCCGCTCCAGCTAGTGCCATTGTAGACGCTTGAAAACAGGTCGTAAGTAGAGGAACCATCATACTGCGACCAAAGTGAGGCGTAGCCACTACCGTTTGAGCTAATTATGGGGCTTCCGCTTACTGATCCAGCTGCGGATTCGAGTGCAGCAGCTGTGCCCCAAGTGTTATCGCCAGCCGCATTGATAACAGCAAAAACATCGTAGACTGTACCGTTATAACGACGAAAAGTCACTGCATAACCGGTACCATTCGATGATATGGAGTTCTCAGCACCCATATATGCTGAATTGGTACTGCCATCGATATCAGTGCGAGCACTCCAACTATAACCACTCGAATTGTAGTATGTACGATTGTATACGTTATAACGGGCGCCATCATATTTATACCAGATCACCGAATACCCGTCGCCATTAGATACAATCTGATGACCGCCCGCAGAATAAATAGTGGCAGTATCCAACAGTGCCGCAGTGCCGAAGCTCCATGATCCAGTGTACACATTGACACCTAGTCGCTGCGGTGAGTCCTGTATCCAGATTACGGCATAATCATTTCCATTAGAGGCAATGCGTGGTGAATAGGCATTAGAGGAAGAATTATCGATCACCACGGCGGCACCCCAGGTACTAGAGATACTAGGGTCTGCGCATATTCTTGCATAGATCCTGCTCTGACTGGAGCTATTTTCCTGCTGATACCAGGTGACCGCATATCCAGTACCGTTGGTGGCCAGCTTTGGCTCATAAACCGATGCATCCTGAGTATCAATAGCTGCCGCTGTTGACCAACTGCTACCATCGTAAAAGCTGGCCATTAACTGATACGCCGTGCCATCGTATGCTGTCCACACCAGGGCAAATCCGCTGCCGTTACTGACCAGTTGCGGGTTCATCGAAGCATTATTGGATATAGAGTCGAGCACTGCTTCGCTAGACCAATCTGTGCCATCATAAAAAGAATACACCAGCGAGCGGCCTATGTTGCTGACCTCCCACACTGCCATACCTTCTCCTGCCGCGTTATATTCCAGTATCGGTGTTGTCGTTGCGCCCGATGTTTGCACACTACTGATTTGCTGCACAGGAGGCTCCTGGATGGTAAAGCTCCAGCTCTCCGTTGCAGCCAGAGCCAGACTGGCGGTATTTTGAGCACCAGTTGAAACTGAGGCCGTATAAACCTCATAGGCTCGCAGCACCTGGCTGGGAGTAAAACTCGCGGTATTCGTAGTAGTGTTCAGGGTCACCGTACCTGTGACTGCGCCAACATTATTACCACTAAGCGTGAAACTGCTTTGTAAGGTACTGAGTATCATAGGGTCATCAAAGGTGATGTCGATAGTGGTAGTGGCCGCGATATCGGTAGCACCATCTGCTGGCGTAGTGGCTGTGACTTCAGGCGCAGTGGTACCACTTTGCATTTCTGACAGATTGCTTATGCCATCACTATCATCATCATATGCAGTGAAATCAAAATCGCTATCGGTATAATTAAGCGGTGTACTTGAGGAAGCGGTAACGGTTACAGACTTGGTGGTACTTTCGGCAAGCGTGACGGGATTGCTGGGGTCAGAAGTAAGCACATATTCAAGGATAATCTTGACACTGTGACTGCCCTCGGTCAGTGTCAGACTTAAAGTGGCTGATGACCCGCTAATCGTCATCTCACTTCTTGTCCCACCATCGACCTGTACATAGGCATGAACGGCACCGTTATCCTGCAATCTTAACTGGACGATTTCATCCGGTAATTGAATAGCTGCCGCAGGAGTAGTGTCAGACGAAGGATTAGGTCCACAACCAGAAACTAATAATGCTAATAGGATAATTGCCCATTCGCCGGTCCTGTTAATTATTGACGACATTTTCTTCTGCTCCGTTAATGTTAATGTTAACTATGGAACCTGAATAATTAATGCTTTCAGTAATTCATGACTCGTATAACTTCTGAGTTTATAGTAATAAATAGGTATACACATGATCTAATGGGCCACATTGGCTTGCAGCGGCACCATTAACTCTCATTACAAATAACAATACTCTCAGGCATTAAACTTGTAAAGGTAGATACCTTGAACCACCACTCATATTTAACCCTAAGGCCTACTGACTTGACCTACATCCACCTCCCCGTAGAAGAAATCCTTGATTTGCTAAAGCAAAGCCTTTCAGAATCTAATGAAGTAGTGCTTGAAGCACCACCCGGAGCAGGTAAAACCACTCTGGTTCCACTGGCATTGATGGATGAGCCCTGGCTTGCTGGGCGAAAGATCGTGATGCTGGAACCTCGCCGTATCGCTACTAAAAGCGCGGCCTATCGGATGTCTAGCCTGATCAACGAAAAGCCTGGTCAGCGTGTGGGATACCGCATGCGACTTGACACCCAAATAGGTAAGCAAACCCAGATTGAAGTCATCACCGAAGGTATTCTGACTCGCATGTTGCAGGATGAGCCGACACTGGAAGACGTAGGGCTGGTCATCTTCGATGAGTTTCATGAACGCAATCTGGATTCTGATCTGGCACTCGCACTATGCCTTAAGGGTCAGCAATTATTTAACAGCGACTCAGGCAGTCAACGTTTAAGAATTCTGGTGATGTCAGCCACTCTGGATAGTATTGCGATTTCAAAAATGCTGAACAATGCACCTATCGTGAAAAGCGAAGGTAGAACTTACCCAGTGGATATCATCTATAGCCGATCAAGAAAAGCAGATGATAACATCGTAGAGCGCATGGTTTCCACCATCAAACAGGCTTTAGTGGATAATCCTGATAGCAGCGTGCTGGCATTTCTGCCGGGGCAGGGTGAAATCCATCGTTGTGCCGATGCGCTTTCAGACTGGTTACTGGATAGTAAAATCAGCGGCATACACCTGCGCCCCCTGTACGGCAATCTATCAATTGATCAGCAACAGGAAGCCATCGCGCCCTTGTCAGGAAAACATGCTCACGAGCAGAAAGTGGTGCTGGCGACCAATATCGCAGAAACCAGTCTCACTATCGAGGGTATAGATATCGTTGTCGATTCGGGTCTGGCGCGAGAGTCCCGCTTTAATCCGGCCACCGGTATGTCTGGTTTGCATACAGTGAAGATTTCAAGAGCCTCTGCTGAACAACGTGCTGGACGAGCTGGACGACTACGCGCTGGTAAATGCTACCGACTGTGGTCAGCCGAGCAGCAAAATCAGCTCGCCGCACATAGCAGCCCGGAGATCTTAAATTCCGACCTTGCCCCCTTTGCCCTGCAGCTACTGCAATGGGGAATAGATGATCCAGATGAACTCAGCTGGATGGACCCGCCACCCAAAGGTCCGTGGCAACAGGCTATCGATTTACTGCAGTCTCTTGGCGCGCTTGAGATCAAAAACCACAGTCATGTACTCACTGCACATGGACAGTCCATGGCAACTTTGCCGGTACACCCGAGGCTGGCTCATTTACTTATCCGTGGTGCGCAGATCGGTTGTGCTAAAAAGGCCAGCCTGCTAGCCAGCCTGTTATCTGATCGCGATCCATTTAGCCGAGAGAATCCCGACATCAGTCATCGCATCGATATATTATCTGGCGAATCAAAATGTCCTGCACAACATCAGGGCTGGCTCAGGCGCACCCAACAACTGGCCCAGCAGCTTGAACAACAGTTACTCAAGCTCAACATCAGTAACGGGCAAGCCTATTTACTGACTCCAAAACAGATTGCGGGTTTCTTACTCGCCTGTGCTTACCCGGACCGAATTGCACGATGCAGGCATGCGGGTGGCTTCCAGCTTGCCAATGGGCGTAGCGCTAACCTGCCAGGGCAGCATTATCTGGCGAAGAGTCACTGGCTGGCCGTGGCGGAAGTAAGCAACATAGCGGGGGGTCAGGGCGATGTGATTCGCTCAGCCACAGCATTAGATGAAGCATTATTCGATGGCATCATGAGTGATTTTATCAGCACTCAAACTGTTGCAGAATGGGATAAAAAAACAGGTCGTTTTATCGCTGAGCAACAACAGAAAATCGGCGCACTGATTTTAAATAAAAAAACTCTGGACAGGGTTCCGACACAAATCAAAACAGCAGCGTTGATCCAGATCATTCAGCAACAGGGCCTGCAATTATTAACATGGAACAATGCTCTTCAGCAATGGTGCGCGAGGGTCAATCTATTACGCACTGTTGAAGGAAATCAACACTGGCCCGATTTAACCGCTGAGGCTCTGCTCAAAACAGTCGACGACTGGCTAGCCCCCTATCTTGACCAGGTCAACTCGTTGCAGGATTTTAAAAAGCTGGATTTAACCAGCATTTTGCAAGCCTTACTACCCTGGGATAAACAACAGAAATTGAATGAACTTGCTCCGCCACGTTTTACCGTACCTTCCGGTTCATCTATTGCCATTAACTACAATGAATCGCCTCCGGTACTGGCAGTGAAGCTTCAGGAAATGTTTGGCTGTGAACAAACACCAACCATAGCCAAAGGCAAAGTAGCATTACTAGTACATTTATTAAGCCCCGCAGGCAGGCCGCTACAAATCACTCAGGATCTCGCAGGTTTCTGGCGTAGCTCCTACCACGATGTCAAAAAAGACATGAAAGGACGCTACCCCAAACACCCCTGGCCAGATGATCCATTAGTTGCTATCGCGACCCGGAAAACCAAAGCAAGAAGTTAGTCTTCTTCAGTATTCACTGCAGCAAGAAAGTCATCCAGTGTACGCCCAGCCTCGTGCACAAAATACTCTCCACTTTCCAGCAGGCTGCTCATGCGGTCAACACGGAAATGTCGAAATTCATCTCTCAACTCGCACCAGGCAACTAGGGTCCAGGTTCTTCCCCAGTAAGCGAGCCCCAGAGGACGCACGTTACGTACAGACTTTTCACCATCGGCTCGCTGGTAGTGAAACTTAACCTTACTCTGATTACGCACCGCCTGACGTAACAGATTAAGCGAATCACTAACTTCGGCTTCCGGGCCAAAAGGTGCCACCAGAATAGTTTTGCGAGACAGCTCGGGTAACAGGCGCTCCGGTAATACAGCTTCAATTCTCGCGACTGCACGTTCAGCAGCATTCGCCAGCACCGGATCACTCCACACACCCACCATGCGAACACCGAGCAAAAGCGCCTCCAACTCTTCCTCATCAAACATCAATGGAGGCAGGCGAAAGCCCTGCATCAGACGGTATCCCTGGCCTGCTTCAGCTATAATCGGGATCCCCGATACAGATAGATCCTGAATATCTCGATAGATAGTACGTTCAGACACCTCGAGTAAATCAGCCAGAGTATGTGCAGTGCACCAGCGATCACTGCGTAACTCCTGAGTTATACGAAATAGTCGGTCAGCACGGCGCATGAGTAGTTAAGATCTCAATTGATATCAAAAAAAGCAGTGTACACGGAAATTCTGAAAAAATAATCGCTCTGTTTTACCTACTGACAGTACGTTGTCAGTAGGTTGTCAGTAAGATAGCGGCAATTACTCAAAAGGAGATCGCCATGACTACAACATTTACCCCTAACCTGATGACTAAAGACGTCAACGCTTCTGTAAAATTCTATAGCGAGTATCTTGGATTCCAGATAATGATGGGGCTTCCCTTTAATACACAAACCCCTGTTCAAACATTAACTGAGGATAATCCATTACAGTATGCTATGTTGAATAAAGATGGAGCCATGATTATGTTCCAGCATCAGCAGTCACTCGCCGAAGAATGCGAGCAATTTACCGATATGCCAGTAGCCGCCAGCGCTACTTTTTATCTGGAAGTTGAAAACCTTGACGAGCTACTGGCGGGTTTAGCCGACGATATTGATATCGCCTTACCCGAACGCGTGACCTTTTACGGTATGCGCGAACTATGGATAAAAGACAACAATGGTTACGTCATCACTCTGGCACAAAAACACGCTGACAAATGATTAATCCACTCAATAATCCACCGACCCGATACTGGGTCGGTGTCGCCTCACACAATCATGTTCTAAAAGGCGTAGCTGGCGGTTTCGCACAGCTGTGCCACGGCAAGCAACACGCATTAAAGCGCATGAGCAAAGGCGACTGGATCATCTATTACTCGCCACAGAAAATCTTCGGAGAAAAATCGCCCTGCCAGCGATTTACAGCTATCGGCGAAGTCATCAGCGACAATGTCTATCAGGTTGAGATGGCGCCCGGCTTCACCCCCTTCCGCCGCGATATTCAATTTTTACCCAAGCAGGATTGTGCTATTCAGCCGCTGCTCAATCGACTATCCTTTATCAAGGATAAAAAGCACTGGGGTTACGTATTCCGCTTCGGTCATCTACAGATACCCGAAGCAGATTTTCAACTCATCCAACAAGCCATGACAGGTTTAAACAAAGAGGACACTAATCATGATAATTGACCACCTGGGAATATCGGTATCAGACTATCCGACCAGTAAGAAATTTTACTCACAATGCCTTACACCATTAAGTATACAACTCGTGATGGAAGTTCAGGGCTGGGGAGGTTATGGCAAGGATGGTAAACCTGAGTTCTGGTTTGGTGTTGGCGATCAGTCTCAGACACCCATGCATATTGCTTTTTCAGCATCAAGCAGAGAAGAAGTAGACCATTTTTATCAAGCCGCCCTTGATGCCGGTGCAACCGACAATGGCGCACCAGGGCTTCGACCTGAGTATCACCCTCATTATTACGGTGCTTTTGTTTTTGATCCCGACGGACATAATATCGAAGCTGTGTGTCACAAGCCCGAATAATCTGGATTGACGCATAATGACTGATAAAACCCGCTGTGCATGGGTCGGAAACGAACCACTCTACCTTAGCTATCACGATGAAGAATGGGGCGTACCCTGCTACGATGATCGTGCTCTATTCGAACTGCTGATTCTCGAAGGAGCACAGGCAGGGTTATCCTGGATTACCATCCTGAAAAAACGCGAAAACTACCGTCGTCTGTTCGACAACTTCGATGCAGGTAAGATTGCCCGCTATACGCCAAACAAGATCGAAAAACTGTTGTTAGATCCGGGTATTGTGCGTAATCGTCTTAAGGTAGAGGCAAGCGTTATCAATGCCCGTGCTTTTTTAGAGTTACAGAAAGAACCTGGCGGGTTTAGCGGCTTTATCTGGAGTTTTGTGGATGGTAAACCTGTCAAAAACAACCCGCATACCCTAAAAGATGTTCCGGTTAAAACAGCAGAATCTGATGCTTTATCTAAAGCGCTCAAAAAACGAGGCTTCAAGTTTATCGGGAGTACAATATGCTACGCATTTATGCAGGCAGCTGGGCTGGTAAATGACCATACAGTTGATTGCTTTTGCCATAACAAAGAATAAGTTGGACTTGGTTTTTCTTTTATTAAAACAATCATCATGAAAACCACAGCTCTGCTACTCCCTGGCATTTGTAATTCCGACTCAGAGCACTGGCAAAGCCATTGGGAAAAGATGAATCCCTCTTTCGTTCGTATTCAGCAGAGAGACTGGGAAAACCCTGTTTGTAAAGAATGGGCAGAGGTTCTGGAAGCCACCCTGGCTGCACTTGATTCTAGTGTGGTTTTGGTTGCACATAGCCTTTCCTGCGTTCTCCTGCCACACTGGGCAGAAACTTCAAAACTTAAAATTCGTGGTGCACTATTAGTTGCTCCACCGAACCCAGAAGGCCCTAACTTTCCAGTGCAAGCACTTGGGTTTTCTCCCCTGCCTATGAATCCTCTTCCTTTCCCGAGTATTGTTGTGGCAAGTACAAACGACCCTTATGCTAGCCTTGAGTTCGCAAAATCTTGTGCACATGCCTGGGGTAGTGAATTTATCAATATTGGCCCTGCTGGGCATATCAACTCAAGCAGTGGCCTGGGAGAATGGCATGAGGGCTTTTCTTTTTTAAAACAGCTTATCGCATGACCTTTGATTTTCTGAATCTGCGGCTAACATCAACAGCAGCAAGAACCTAAGAATCTCAATTGAGCACATGAAATGCTTTAGATAACTCATCATCGAAACTTTTTACCCGTTTCCATAAATCCACAATATATTTCTGATTCGAAGTCTCCAGATTCAATTGTCCACAGCTAACGACATTTATAAAATCAATCATCAGCGGTATGCCCTCATTGATGCTTTTATACTGTCTCTCTATCCCGCAAATGGGGGCGCTGAATTTCGATTTATTAATAAGATCTAAATAACCACCGCCTTTTAAGTTGACCAGGTTGTAATAACCAAAGCGAACATCGAAATCCCTACCCGCTAATGTCTGCTTATCAGAACCCAATACTCTAAATCTATTTTCAAAACCATCCAGTAACGACAATCCATTCTCATCAGGATTTTCATTAACAATAAGAAAATATTCCGGCACCCATGGCCACTTTTCCTTAACAAATATACGAATACCTGCACTTCCAGATGAGATTTCTTTATATTCTAAAGATACTGAAACCTTTTCTGCTACTACCGGCAACTGCTTTGTAGTCCCTTTAGCAGCAAACAAGCTAAAACTAGAAAAAGAAGCCAATAAAAAAATAGCCCAGAGTTTTAACATCCTAAAATCACTATCAAAGAGTAAAGCTTATCGATTTAACCTTCGCTCCATTTTCTGGTTTCTGGATCATAAGTTCTAATTTTTTTCACTTTCATTTGTGATAAAACACTATCTTTTATTGCTCCCATACACTTTTCGCTGGGCACTAAAAAATTCATTTTTTTCCTTGTTTCCGTACTACTATCACCGGTTGACACATAGTAAGCATGACGACCAATATCCTTTGAATCAAAATCATATTTTGTTATCCACATCGAAGCAGGCAACTCACATTTCAGAAAAAACACATTAGCCACATTATCGATTGAACACTTGCCATCATAACGATCAAGAATGTCGAAATATGACTCATTGTTGAAATAATACCCACTATTTAAAGTGGCTATAGAGATATCGAGCTTGTTACAAACAGGATCAGTAGATTTATAAACCTGGGTTTCAACTCTGGCAGCACTTCTATCACCCACTCGTTTAATGTCAGATCTGTGGTAAGTGATATTCTCCAAAGAAAATTTACCCAGGTTTAAAATTTTTGATTCTTCATTATATTTGGGCGACAGATCATAATTGCTCGCGCAGGAGATCACTTGTGTTGATACCAGAAAAATAATCAGTAGTTTGAATTTTGAATACATCTTGAATTTCCTTTATGTTTAATACTCGGTTTTTTGTTCCTCAACATGAAAATATTGCCCGGGTCTGAACCTTCATTACATTCTTTCTCTGGCAACATCAATGTTGTATGAAATATACTATATCAGGTTGCCTGGTTTGAACACCTCTGCGAGCTACTTCTTTGACAAGACAAGATTTAAGTGGGAGCTAATTGAGTACTCTACTGACAAAGCTGATGAACAATTTCTGTATGAGTAATACTCAATCAATCCTGATCATATCTGGCAGGCTTAGCCTGCTATTTACTATGTATTTAAAATCACAGAAACATTGATTTGCCCTGGATTTACGTGATTCTTTTGTCTTATCAGCCTATACTCATCTTTGTCCCGCAGGTGAATTACATGCAGCCAGGGTTGCGGACTTTCTTCAACTTACCTGTAAGCTGCTCGAGACCAAATTGTTAATGATTCAACAACTCTACCTATTTCTAAAAACTGTAAATCCCAATGGCTCAGGCTATTTTTTTAAAAGTTAATTGATGAGCAATATGCTTTACAAGGTGATGCTGGTCGATGATTCTGCTGTGATTCGCGGTCTTTTCAGCCGCTGGTTAGAAGCAGATGGCGCCATTCAGGTTGTGGCTTATGCAGCCAACGGGGTTCAGGCACTTAAAGAACTCAGTCGACACGAAATTGATGTGATTGTACTGGATATCGAGATGCCTGAAATGGATGGCATGCAAACTCTACCCAGAATTTTACAGGCCAGACCAGATATAAAAGTCATCATGGCCTGCACTCCATCTCATCAACAGGCAGAGATTAGCTTAAAAGCACTGGAGTCGGGTGCTGCCGACTACATACTCAAACCAGCCAGTAGTAAAGAGTTGCAGAACGATCTGCTATTCCGTCGCGAATTGATCGAAAAGATAAAGGCATTGGCAGCAGCTCGACGACGCAAGCAGGGTATTGCATCTGCACACAAATCTTTTCCATCTTCAAGCACTGAAAAGCAGACGAGGAGTAGCCGCGCGAGCCGAATATCCGAAATACAAAGAAGCCATACATCCACGACACAAAGTGGTCCAGCAGCCAGCGACAGGCTATATTCGAATAAGCCGATAACGCTGCGAACGCCAGCTAAGGAACGTCCGGAAATCCTGGCAGTGGGGAGCTCAACTGGAGGTCCCCAGGCCCTGTTCACGCTGTTTAGTGCTTTGCAGGGACATTTGTCTGTGCCCGTAGTCATTACACAGCATATGCCCGCAGACTTTACCTCCATCCTCACTGAGCATCTGTCCCGTGTAACCAGGGGCATTTGCAAGGAAGGAGAAGATGGAGAAGAACTGGTTGCAGGTAACATCTACCTGGCTCCTGGGGATCATCACATGCTGGTAACCCGACGCGGCCCCAGGGTGGTAATCAAAATAACCCGAGATCCCCCTGAAAACTTCTGTCGACCCGCGGTGGATCCCATGATGCGCTCACTTAAAGCAGCATACAACGACCGTGTACTGGCAGTCATTCTGACGGGCATGGGTCAGGATGGGCTAAAGGGATGTCAAGTACTGGCTGATGCAGGTTGCACCATCCTGGCTCAGGATGAAGCGTCATCTGTGGTTTGGGGTATGCCTGGTGCAGTCGCCACCAATGGTCTGTGTTCCGCCATCTTGCCGCTTGAAAAAATTGGCCCGGTAATTGCGAAAATACTTGATGGAGGGCACTTATGAAACCCGATGAATTTGACTTTATAGTCCAGCTTTTGAAAAAACGCTCCGGTCTGGTGGTTTCTAAAGACAAACTCTATTTATTAGAGAGCCGCCTGCTGCCTGTAGCTCGTAAACGCGGCATTCAAAATATGGCTGAACTGGTTGCCAGCATTCGCCGCTTCCCTGACGAGACCTTGCTGAGGGATATTACCGAAGCCATGACAACCAATGAGTCCTTCTTCTTCCGCGACACTCACCCATTTGACCAGTTCCGTCAGCTCACATTACCAGCCCTACTTAAATCCAGGGCTGACCAAAAGCGTATTCGGATTTGGTGTGCTGCGGCCTCTACTGGTCAGGAGCCCTATTCACTCGCTATGATTCTAAAGGAAGAAGCCGCCAAGCTTATGGGCTGGCGAGTAGAAATCCTGGCAACCGATCTATCGCGTGAAGTTCTGGAGCGAGCCCGGCAGGGAATCTATAACCCCTTTGAAGTACAGCGGGGTCTACCCCCGACCCTGTTAACTAAATACTTTAAGAAGGTGGATGATAACTGGCAGATCAATCCAGAAATTCGTTCTATGGTGACCTACCAGGAGTTCAACCTGCTTAACAACATGACAGGACTGGGAAAATTCGACGTAATCTTTTGTCGTAATGTGTTGATCTATTTTGATCAGGAAACCAAAGGCACAGTTCTGAACAATCTTGCGAAACTGCTACCTCAGGATGGCTATCTTTATCTAGGAGGCACTGAAACCATCCTTGGTGTTAGCGACGCTTTCAAACAACCACCCGGGCAACGCGGTATCTATCATCCTACCGCTAAATAGGGAAAATTGACTGGAAAGAAATTAAAAAGAACCGCAGCCTTCAATGATTAGTTAGCTGCGGTTTTTTAATCCGGTTTAAACCTTAAACTGACTGACTAGCTGCTTAAGTTCTTCCGCCAACCTGGACAGATCATCACTTGCTATAGCAGCCTGCTTGGCACCTTCTGAGGTTTGCTCAGCCACTTCATTAATATTCACAATATTTCGGTTGATTTCTTCCGTAACCGTACTTTGCTCCTCGGCTGCGCTGGCAATCTGAGTGTTCATAGTGTTAATACGATCAACAGCCTGATTAATAGTATTTAAAGCCTCGCCAGCTGCAGAGGCCTGTTCCACACCATGCAAGCTTTTTTGCTTACCAACTTCCATCACCTGCACTGCTTTATTGGCACCAGACTGCAGGCGATTAATCATTTCTTCAATTTCCTGGGTAGATTGCTGGGTACGCCCTGCGAGTGTTCTAACCTCATCAGCTACCACCGCAAATCCACGTCCCTGCTCACCTGCCCTGGCGGCTTCGATAGCTGCATTTAATGCCAGCAAATTGGTTTGCTCGGCTATCCCCTTGATCACATCAAGAACCGAACCTATGCTTTCGCTCTCATTTTCCAGTTCGCGAATCACCAGAGAGGATTGTTCAACCTCATTAGCCAGCTCGGTGATCGCATTGATAATCTTATCAACCACCTGCTTGCCTTCCTCGAAGGTAATATCTGCTTCCTTGGCTGCCTCCGCCGCAGCCACCGCACTACGCGCTACCTCATGGACCGTGGCATTCATTTCAGTAATCGCAGTGGCGACCTGGCTGGTCTCCATCTGCTGTTGATTAATACCCGAAGTGGTCTGGGCATTCACTACTGAGGTTTCTTCAGCCGCTGCAGCAAGCTGCGAAACGGCTTCCTTGACCTGACTGATTGCAGTGCTAAATTTATCAGCCATACGGTTAAATGCCGTGGCTATATGCCCAATCTCATCTTTACTTTTGTAATCCACACGCCCGGTTAAATCACCCTCTGCCAGGCTGTCGGCTACTGTTTCTACACTTGTTACACCCTTGGAGATACCTGAGATTATTACCCACGCCAGTAGAACACCGATCAAGATACCAACCACTAGCAGAGTACTCACTAGTGTAACCTCCTTCTTATATTCCTCTTCAATGGCATGAAATGAGGCCGCCGATTCGGTATCTTCCGCCTGTGACAATGCATCCAGTGCCTTCTGTGCCTTGCTGAATGCGGGGTTAATGGTTGTCAACAATATCAAGTTCGCCGCTCTATATTCTCCAGACTCAATTTTTCCTATCGCAGGTATAAAACCTTTATTTCTTAACACATCCAACTGATTGGTAAAGATGTCGACCTGGGGCTGAACCTCTTCTGGAACCGGAGCACTCAGGTATTCCTTCCAGTAATCTTCAATCTTTTTCAGATTTTCACGCATGAGATCCAGATGAAGAGAGACAGGATGGTTATGCATAGTGGCGAATTCAGTGCTGGGGTCGTGCTGCAGGGAAAGTAGAAGCAAGGTTCTCAACTCTTGATTATGATCAGCTATCCCCCCCAGAACGCGGGTATGATGCAGATTAACATTATACATCTCATCCAGGCCCGCATCAGCCTCATGCATACCTGATAACCCCATTATGCCAACAATAATGCCCGTCAACGCCAAAACACAGACAAGAATGGTTAAACGGATTTTTATTGGAAGATTATTTAAAATACTCATTGCTCACCCCGGTGGCAAAGTTACCATTAAATGGAAAAGGCCTGGTTAAAGTTCTCTTTCTACTGCACTGAGTACTGAATACTACTTTGAGTATAGAAGCGATAACTGGTATTACAAGCCAGCATGCTTAATAAACCTGTGCCTCATATCTCTGTATATATAAGGGTTTAACGGACGCTGTGTCGCTTTCTTTAATTCTTTTCGGAATTATTCTCAGACTTTTTGCTATGCGAAAAATAAGCCGCCGCTAAAGCAAATAGAAGTGACAGGCTCAGGGTCCAGCGCAGCACCATGAACAGCGACTGAAATTGCTCAGGACTTATCTTCGTTTTACCGATAAACAATGAAATCAGTAAGGTAATGATAGCCATCCCCATCATCTGCCCCATCATCCGCGCCAGATTGAGCAGTGCAGATACTATACCCAGTCTGGTTTCTGCGACGGAACCAAAAATAGAATTACTATTAGGTGTGGAGAAAAAACCAAAGCCGAGACCAAGCATCATCAGCGCACTGCCGATATAAATGAGAGATCGGTCCTGATCAACAAATAACAGCATGAAGGTACCAAACGCTGCGAACAGGCAACCACTGGTGGCTAAATTTCTGGGCGGGTAGCGGTCAGATAATCGTCCGGCAACTGGTGCAACTACTGCCATCACAATGGCCTGCAACATCAGCATCTTTCCCGCGTCAGAGGGGGACAGGCCACGATTGTATTGCAGGTAGAGACCCAGCAGAAACATCAGGCCATAGTTGGCACTGTACATAAAAACTGCCGCGAGCAAAGAGCGGCTCAAGCTATGGTTTTGCCATACCAGCTTTAGCCTGATGACAGGGTTAGCCGAAACACTGGAATGCCGGATAAATAGTATTAAGAAGGTGATCGCAATAAGCAGATAGACGAACGCTGATTGCTGCGGCAGTGTTGTCATCCCTGCAAACAGGCTCAAAACCCATACCGCTAATAACAGTGAGCCCCACCAGTCCAGCTTGACCGCATCATGATTACGCCATTCGCCTTTCATATGAAATACGGACAGAAAAATGGTCAGGACAGATAAAGGCACCTGAAACAGGAATACACTATGCCAGCCAAAGTGCTCGGTTAACCAGCCCCCCAATAAAGGACCGCAGGTCAATCCGGTGTACACTGAGGCAACCATCCAGCCCAGCGCGGCTCCGCGACCATTGCCGTTATACACACTGCCCACTATGGCCATACTGGTACTAAAAAACATCGCCGCACCTGCACCCTGAAACACTCGAAAAAGCAGCAACGCTTCAATGCTATTGGCTATGCCAGCAAGTATGCTACTAAGCAGGAAGACCGACGTTCCAAGGATGTAAAAAAGCTTTCGCCCATAACTGTCGGATAACCGCCCGGCGGGTAATAAAGCGATGAGATTACTGAGTAAAAAAGCAGTAGGAATCCAGCTGGCATACACTGCATTAGCATGCAAACCATGAGCAATCGCTGGAACTGCAACCAGCGTCGCTGATAAGGATAATGGCGCCAGAAACCCGCCAATACAGATATTGATTAATACCAGTAATCGAGCGGCTGGGTTGTTCTGATAATAATGGGCTGTTTGCTGATTATCCATAAAGCATTGTAATCTTTGAGGGATTAATTATCTGCTTCTGGAGTCCCGCATGCGCAGCTTAAACTTCCCCGGTGGTTCATTACAGTGCTTGGTAAAAAAACGTGAAAAATAGGCAGGATCTTTAAAGCCCAGATCATAGGCCACTTCATTCATCGATGCATCGGCATAAATCAGTTTACGCTTTGCTTCAGAAATCAGGTATCCATGAATAATTTGCATGGCATTTTGCCCAGTATAGCGTTGACATAAACGGTTCAAACGTCCCGTGGTCATACCTAGCTCTTTTGCATACTCACTAACCGGCCAGTGTTGGGTGAAATTTTCTTCCATTAACTTAACAAAGGCTTCATAAATTTTAATGCGCGCATCAGACTGACTTCCAGCATGCGGTGTTTGACTGGATAAACGTCCCAGTAAAACAAAAATGATTTTCAGATAGGCACCAATAACGCAGGCTTGACCCGGTTTCTGATTGCGATACTCTTCTACTACACGTAGCATCAACATTTCAAAATCCCAGGAAACTTTTTTATCCGGGTCCAGCCTGATCACTAGCGCTTCATTAAATAGATTAGGAAATTTTTGCCTTTCGGTTTCGGCAAATACACCGTGCAGAAACGACTCTAAGATGGTGATGATATAACCCCTGACTCCGGGCTGATGCACAAAGCCATGAACCTCTTTGGGCGGAATGGATAAAATGCACGGACCGACTTCTTCACTACTGTAATCACGCATCTGAACCAGTACAGATCCCTGCTCAACCACCAGCAACTGATGCAGGTTGTCATGCCGATGCGGGTGAATTTCCCAGTTATGTTTTGGCAACGATTCTTCCAGTGAAGCGATATAGATATAATCCAGCGCATCCGATGGTGCGGTTTCGCCATATAAAAAATAATGCGGAATATCTATCAATGTCTTGCCCATGCATTCATTAGGCAATATTAAAGCGGATAAACCATTACCGGCACCTTGCTATGGTGAATGATTTTATTTGCGACTGAGCCGAGAAAAAACTGCCCTATCTCACTATGGGTACGGGTACCCATAATAATTAAATCGACTTCATGTTTTTTAGCTTGCTTCAGGATCACTTTACTCGGATCGCCTTCCTCCACCACTGTCACGGGTTCGCCACCGGGAAAACTGTGATCATCATTTGGACATTCTTCTGCACAGAAATCATCCAGTCTTTGCTGAAGTTCAGCTTTCAGATGATCATAACCTCTGGTTTTAAATTCAGCGAGTTCTTCATCCGACATCGAATTACTTAATATACCTAACATGGCTGAGCTGAGCGACTCCATCACGTGTATTACTACCAATTGGGCATCATGACTCAGCGCCATTGATACCGCCATGCGAAACGCTTCTTTACTGCCATGCTCCTTTAAATCGGTGGCGTAAAGAATTTTTTTTATCTGTGGAAGCATTGGTTTACTCCTGGTTTTGATTGACTGATATCATCAGTAGATTCGTTCTGTTTTCGAGCATTTATTTTTACGCAAACTCTTCGGTATCAATCTCAAGCTGCGTAGTCGCGTTATAACGCGTGCCCTGTACGGTTTTCTGGTTGATAGCTTCATCCATTAGCTGAATAGTTTCAGCATCCAGCGAGAGCTCGGCAGCGGCTGCATTTTCAAGCATATGTTCGATACGGGTAGTACCCGGAATAGGAATAATATGCTTAGCTTTTGCCAGCAGCCATGCCAGTGATAATTGTCCTAAAGTACATTCATATTTATCTGCAAGTGGCTTCAAGCGCTCAAGTAATGCCAGGTTAGCGGCATAGTTTTCTGCATCAAAACGTGGCATGTTACGTCGTAGATCTCCGGCTTCCAGTGTAGCCACATCGGTTAAGGCGCCGGTTAAAAATCCACGTCCCACGGGGCTGAATGCAACAAAGGCTATACCCAGTTCACGACAGGCCTGCAGTACTTTAATTTCCGGGTTGCGTGTCCATAGTGAATATTCGGTCTGCAGTGCAGCGATAGGGTGTTCCTGGTGAGCTTTTTGCAGCGTTTCTGCTGAAACCTCCGATAACCCCAGTGTGCGCACCTTGCCCTCTTCAACCAGTCGCGCCATTTCACCGACCGGCTCTTCGACAGCTATTGCCTTATCCCAGCGATGCAGGTAATACAGATCAATCACATCGGTACCGAGTCGCTGCAGGCTATCTTCACAATGTTTGCGAATAACCTCAGGCCGGTTATTGATTGCGCGCTTGCCTTCAGCATCTTTGAACATGCCACATTTGCTGGCCAGTACAAATTCATTGCGCCTATGCATTACAGATTTCCCCAGCAGACTTTCATTGGCACCAAAGCCATATAAGGCGGCCGTATCCAGCATGTTATAGCCGGCATCCAGTGCCTGATTTAACAGCCTGCTTGAATACTCATGCTCAGGTGGTTTGGCATAGGCATGCGACAGGTTCATACAGCCGAGACTGATTTCGGATACTGAAAAGGGTCCTAACTGTCGTTGTTGCATCATTATTCTGCTCCGAGTTATGCTTTTTCCAGACACTGCTCAAGTTGATCCAGTACCTGCATGGCGGCTAGCGCCTGATGCACGCTGGCATTGGGTTCACGACCTTCTTTAATAGCAGCAATAAATTCACGATCCTGTAACTCAATGCCATTCATGGATACGTCTACCTTACTCACATCAATCTGTTCTTCCTTACCATTAAACAGATCATCGTAACGAGCAATAAAGGTGCCATTGTCACAGATATAACGGAAGAACGATCCCAGAGGACCATCATTATTAAACGAAAGCGACAGGGTACAGATCGCACCCGACTCACTCTTCAGGCCAATACTCATATCCATCGCAATACCCAGCTCAGGATGCTTAGGACCTTCCATCGCCTGTACCTGCACAATCTTCTCACCCGTTTGATAAGCAAACAGATCCACCGTATGACAGGCATGGTGCCAGAGTAAATGATCGGTCCAGGAACGAGCCTGTCCCAATGCATTCAGGTTTTTGCGGCGGAAGAAATAGGTTTGTACATCCATCTGCTGAATCTTGATTTCACCAGCAGTAATCTTGTTATGTACATATTGATGACTGGGGTTAAAACGACGTGTATGTCCTGCCATGGCGACCAGACCGGTTTCACTTTGAACATCACAGATTGCCTGCGCGTCTGCTAATGTATCTGCCATTGGTATCTCGATCATCACATGCTTACCTGCACGCATGACTTCAATCGCCTGCTTCGCATGAATAGGGGTAGGAGAAGTAATAATCGCCGCTTCAACTCCGGGTTGAGCCAGGCCTTCTGCCAGATCAGTAGTATAGTGAGGAATGCCATATTTCTCAGCAACTGCTTTAGTACTTTCTTCACTGCCACCGACGATACTAACGACTTCAACGCCATCGATATTCTGTAAGGCATCCAGATGTTTACAGCCAAAAGCACCCTGACCGATCATTAATATTTTCATTGTATAGCTCCTGTTATTTCTAATTTATTTACGACTTGTTTTCAAGTACCAGATGCCCAACTGCTGTATTCGATGCAGGGACATGATAAAACCGTTTCTTTAATTCAACCTGATCATTCAGTGCACCGCGCATAATCAGCCACATGACCAGCTCAACACCTTCAGAACCCGCTTCACGTACGTAATCAATGTGCGGTTTTTGTGCCAGGTTTTCCGCGTCATCAACGATGCGATCCAGAAATTCGTTATCGAATTCCTGATTGATCAAGCCAGCCCGAGGTCCCTGTAACTGGTGGCTCATACCACCGGTTCCCCACACCTGTACATTCAAATCCTCATCAAAACTCTCTACCGCCTTGCGTAGCGCTTTGCCCAGATCGTAACAACGCTGCCCCGATGGTGGTGGATAAAGCACCACGTTCACCGCAAACGGGATGATCAGGCAGGGCCATTCTTCAGGCTGACCAAACACCAGTGATAACGGCACCGTCAGGCCATGATCCACATCTATATTGTTCACCAGGGTGAGGTCAAAATTATCCTGAATCAGCGATTGCGCGATATGTGCCGCCAGCTCCGGGTGACCTTTAATAACGGGTACAGGGCGTGCCCCCCAGCCTTCATCGGCGGGCTTAAATTCTTCCCCACAGCCTATCGCAAAGGTGGGGATAAAATCCATATCGAAGGCAGTAGCATGATCGTTATACACCAGAAATATCACATCCGGCTTTTGCTCCTTAACCCACTCCTTGACGTATTCATAGCCCTTGAATAAAGGCTTCCAGTACTCATCTTCGGTTTTACCCTGATCTATCGCCGCGCCAATCGCTGGCACATGTGAGGTAGCGACCCCTGCTGTAATCCTGGCCATCAGGACGACTCCTCTGTGTACATATTGCCAACCGGTGAACGTCCACCATCCAGCATCATTTGCCGGTACTCATCTACGCTCATACCGGTCATAGTGGATGCCGCATCCTGGAAGCTGATACCATCGGTGGAAAAGATTTTTGCCAGAAAATAGATATTGCCACCCAGCGACATCATACGATTATAGTCACGCTCCAGCACCGCCTCTCTTTGCTCTTCTGTCATCGGCCACTCATCCAGATACGCTCTTTCATCGGCCTTAAAGCTCTCGCGGTTAGCGGCTTTCATCAAAGACATGGCAAACTGATTCAGGTGGTAACCCTTACGTGCCATATCGGCATCAAAAATGATGGTGCCGGGTATGTCGTCGTATGGCTGGGGCTGCCTCATAACAGTCCGACTTCTTTTAAACGTGCATCCAGACGGCTAAACACCTGTCGCGTATTGCCTGAGAATATTTGCTGTTTCTTTTCATCACTTAACTTACAGCCATCGATATAGCGCTTGGTATCGTCAAAATAGAAACCGGTTTGCGGGTCGATACCACGCACCGCGCCTACCATCTCGGAGGCAAACAGAATGTTTTCCGTTGGCACAACATCAACCAGTAAATCGATACCTTCCTGATGATATACACAGGTATCAAAGTAAATATTGTTTTCAATAAAATCATTCAGCGGTTGCAGCTTCATCATATCGGATAGACCACGGAAACGGCCCCAGTGATAAGGCACGGCACCACCACCATGCGGGATAATAAATTTCAGATCAGGGAAATCCTTAAACAGGGTTTCCGCCATCATTAATTGCTGGAATGCGGTGGTATCTGCACCCAGATAGTGTGAACCTGTCGTGTGAAAACAGCGATGACAGCTACCGCTGACGTGGATCATTGCGGGAACATCGAGCTCAGACATTTTTTCGTAAATTGGATACCAGTAACGATCATCCAGCGGAGGAGACTTCCAGTGACCGCCAGAAGGATCGGGACTCAGATTGCAGCCCACAAAACCCAGTTCGTTAACACAGCGCTCCAGCTCTTGCGCGCTGGCTTCCAGACCCGATTCGGGTGACTGCGGTAACTGTGCCGCACCGATGAAATTCTTTGGGTAGAGCTGAGTAATGCGATAGATTAAATCATTGCAATGCTCGGTCCAGGTAGTACTGGTGGATTGATTACCGATATGGTGACCCATCCAGCTTGCGCGTGGTGAAAAGATAGTCACATCGCTGCCGCGTTCATTCTGTAATTTCAGCTGTGCGCCTTCCAGACTGTCACGAATCTGATCGTCGGAGATATTGATCACACCTTTTTCGTGCTGAAAAAGTGGGTCAGTCGCCAGATCTTTTTTCTGCTGTTCACGATATGCACCCAGTTCATCCGGCGCTGTGGTGTAGTGACCATGACAATCGATAATTAATCCTTCGCTCATTTCAAATCCTCCAATGTATCTACATACTTAAACCCTGCCGCTTCCAGACCGGGGCGCATCTTGTAATAATCCAGACCCAGAACACCACTGGTAAATATCTCTCGTTTACCATCTTCATTGGCTTCGCGGGCCAGAGCCGCTTCAAGTGTTTTTTCTGCGTTGGCGCGTGGTACTACGCACACACCATCATCATCGGCAACAACCACATCGCCCGGTACTATATGCTGCCCGGCACATTGAATAGGCACATTCACCGAACCCAGCGTATTTTTGACCGTACCTCTGATGGAAACCGCCTTAGACCAGACAGGAAAACCCATTTCTTTCAGGTCACGGGTATCACGCACACCACCATCGATAATCAGCCCTTTTACACCATGAGCCAGGGCTGAAGCTGCCAGCAAATCACCAAAAAAGCCATCCGTACAGGGAGTGATTGTAGCAACAATCAGGACATCACCCGGTTGAACCAGCTCCATAGCAACATGCAACATCCAGTTATCTCCTGGCTGCGCAAGCACCGTAACTGCACTACCGGCAATACGCGCACCGGAATAAATGGGTCGCAGATAGGGCTCAAGGTTACCAATGCGCCCCTGTGCCTCATGTACCGTGGCAGAACCCAGTCGTCCAAGCTCCTCTACCACTTCATTATCGGCACGCTCGATATTTTTAACGGCCACGCCCAGAACTGTATGTGTAATCATTTTTTAAACCTCAATCATCAAAGCCGTACAGGCGTGCAGGGTTATCCACCAGAATCTTCTTTTGTAGCGCTTCATCGCGCGCAATCAAAGGCACCAGATCCAGCAGATCGGCATCGTTAGGCATATGTTTCTTAATATTGGGATGCGGGTAATCGGTGCCCCACAGGATTCTGTCTGGAGCAATCTCTACCAGACCCTGAGCATAAGGAATCGCATCGTAGAAGGGAGGTGCAATAGCAATACGTTCCGAACCACAAACCTTTACCCACCAGTTTTCACGCTGCATAAAATCACACAGGATCTGGTAAGCCTTCTGGCCAACACCCTCAGAGGTAGGTACACGCCCCATATGATCAACTACGATCTGCATATCGATCTGGTTAAAGAATTCTTCGTATTGAATGATGTCTTCGGCATTTACATGGATCACCAGATGCCAGCCTAAGGGCTTCACTCGATCCAGCACAGTTTGCATCATTTCAAGATTTGGCGCACCACCCAGATGCGTTACAAAGTTAAAACGCACACCGCGTACACCGCCATCATGCAGGTCCTGAAAATCATTTTCTGAGAAGGTATCATTTGCAATACACACACCACGATATGCACCGTTACTGCTTTTGATCGCATCCATCATGCCTCGGTTATCGATACCATGACAGCTTGCCTGAACCAGTACCGCACGTTCGATGCCTAATTTATCGTGCAGGCGTTTTAGAGCATGCTTATCTGCATCGGGTGGCCAGTAGGTCGCCTTCTCAGAATAAGGGAAGGTTTCGTGTGGCCCAAAAACGTGACAATGTGCATCACAGGCTTTAGCTGGCGCTTTGTAGCGTGGGGTACGGGTATTGTTATCGGGTGCCATGCAACTTGGCTTACTCATTTTTTATTCTCCGGTATATAAAGCTCGCCTTTACTTAACAGTCTTGTTGTTCTTAACAAACCTGCCTTGACCACATCTCCCTGATCATCCAGTGTCAACTCAACAGAAAACTCTCCTGAAGGATGTTCAACGGACATCTTTTTATTGCGGCCCTCGGGAATACTGGCGATACCACTGGCGACCGAGTCCTGCAAAATACAGGCGGTTGCAACGGATACCGCTCCTAGCACACCTATGGCAGCATGACAGACATGTGGAATAAAGGTTCTGGTACAGACATGTCCTCCCGCTCTGGGAGGACTGATTAAACTCATCTTGGGCACGACCTTTTTGGTCACATCCCCTAGATTCATTAATTTCCCCGCCTGCAGGCGAATCGCCTCCAGACGAGCACGGAAATCTTCATCCGCAGATAATTCTTCGCAACTTTCATAGCCGGTCTTGCCCATATCAGCGGCATTAATTACCACCACCGGCATGCCATTATCGATACAGGTTACAGGCACACCATTGATCACATCGCGGTTATTGCCAGTGGGTAGTAATGATCCGCAGGCTGACCCTGCCACATCCAGATAATTGCAGATTACGGGGGCCGCAGTGCCTGGCACACCGTCAATACGTACATCCCCCTGATACTCAACTTTTCCATTGGGGGTTTCGATGATTTGCTCGCACAGGTTGCCGCTATTCACCATATAGATTTGAAAGCTAGTGGTATCACCCTGTGCGGGCAGCAGTCCGCTTTCAATCGCAAACGCTCCAACCCCGGCCAGAATATTGCCGCAGTTGGGTGAGCTATCAACGCGATCCTCTCCCACCACGACCTGAACAAACAGATAGTCCAGATCCGCATCATCACGCTCAGAAACACTGACGATGCCGACCTTGCTGGTTAAGGGGTTGGCCCCACCCAGACCGTCTATCTGACGCGCGTCTCGACCCAGCGCGTCAAGTAACACCTGATCACGTTCGGCTTCATCCTGTGGCAGGTCACTAGCGCGGAAGTAAACGCCTTTTGAGCTTCCGCCACGGATTTGCATAAAGGGTATAGAGGTTTGCATTGAACGCTCAACTTTGAGAGAAAGTATCATTTTATAGCCAGTCCATTAAACTATATATGCAAATTAAGGTGTTATTATTGTACTTTTAAATCACAATTTAAAAGATTTTCTGATTTTTTCGCAAACTCCGTGCAAAAACAGGCTTTTAGGCAGCACTTCCTATTAGACCTAAAGACAGTACCGGGAACGCGATTAACAGGCCAAGACGTACTATGTCAGATAACACAAAAGGAAAAACCCCTTTAAAAATATCCTTAATTGAAATATCAGGCGCTACCGATTTTATGACAAAAACATTCATTCCTATTGGCGGCGTTATCAGACCCAGCTCAACTGTAATCACGGTTAAGATACCGAACCAGATCGGATCTATGCCTGCAGCCTGTATCAATGGGTAAACCACTGGTACCGTCAGCAACAGCATTGCAATACTATCCATCACACAGCCCAGCAATATGTACAGAATCAGTACACAAAACAGGACTGCCAAAGGTGCCAGCCCCAAACTGTCCACCCATTCAACCAGTGCAAAAGAGATACGTGAAACCGACAGGAAATAGCCGAATATCTCTGCACCGATAATCATGAAGAAAATCATCGCACTGAGGAACAGGGTTTCCTGTACAGCATCTTTGAAATGATGAAAATCCATACCCCGAAACAATGCGATCACCAGTGCACCAAACGCTCCAACCGCAGCTGCCTCAGTTGGCGTAAAGATACCCATATATATTCCGCCAATGATCAGGGCAAAAATAAATGCAAACGGCAAAACCCCTTTGAGACCAATTATCTTTTCTTTAAATGAGGTTTTTTCACTGGACTGCGCCAGATTCGGAAAAAGCCAGACAGATACCGCTATAGCCACGCAATACAGCGCAAGCCCCATCAGGCCAGGAATGATACCTGCCACGAACATCGCGCCCACCGATTGCTCAGTAATCAGTGCATATAGCAACAACGCTATAGAAGGTGGAATCATAATGCCCAACGTACCACCGGCTGCCAGAGTGCCTGCCGCTAACGAATTAGCATAACCATTCTTGCGCATTTCGGGTAAAGCAACTTTTGACATACTGGCAGCAGTTGCCAACGATGAGCCTGAAATTGCTGCAAAAATACCGCATGAGGTGACCGCCGCCAGCGCCATACCACCACGCCACCCGCCAAACAATGTTTTCGCGCCATTGAACAACTCACTCGACATCTTTGCTTTGGAGGCAAACACGCCCATCAATATAAACATCGGTATCGGACTGAAACTGTAATTAGATAATGTTTCAAAGGGGCCGCTTTCCAGGATTGAGATAGCAGGTTCAAAAGCCACGATGGCGCCAAAACCGACGAATCCGGCCAGTGCCATGGCCAGCGCTATCGGGCATCGCAAAGCAATTAATATAAGCATGCCCGCAAGGCATATAAATCCAATTAAAGCAGAACTCACTACAAACTCCTGCTTTTTGCTATACGTTCAAATGAAACAAGAAAACCACGTACAGCAAGCATGGCTGCAGGGATAATAGCCAGACCATAGATATAAGACATGGGTATCAGTAAGTCCTGTGAAGTTTCACCGTTTTCAGCCACACGCTGCATCGACTCGTATAAACCATAGGTCATACCAAGCCCGAGCAGACCAAAACCAAAAGTATAAAAACCGAGTAGAAACTCCTTCAGACGATCGCTCATTCCTTCAGTAAACAAATCGACAATGACCTGTCCACGACTCACTGAATAAGGCAGAGAAAAAAGCACCATAAACAACAGGCTATAACTAATCAGCTCGATGCCACCTAAAAAGGTGACATCGACTGATCCATCTGTTCCATTAAAAATCATTCGAGAAAAGATATCTGCCATTGTAATTAGCATCATCGATATCAATAGAATTCCCGACAGGATATGCATCAGGTGTGACACTTTTTTTACTATATCGTGAATGAAGCTCATGTTTTAAACCTTCATCGGTGCACAGATGTAAATCTATTTACAGCTAACAGCCAGTTCCTGAGCACGCTTATAAACTTTACGCGCAGGCAGACCTTTCTCTTCCAGTTCAGATAAATATGACTCAGTAGCTGCATCCAGGATAGGCTTCCATGCAGGATTATTTTCACCACCTTCGATAGTTACTATATTGTGACCCGCTGCTACCGCCTGAGCACGACCTTTCACATCACTCGCGTCAAACACAACACCAGCCTTCTTAGCCCAGGTAAGGCCAGAATTTTTATCAATAACCTTCTTCTGAGCAGCAGTTAATCCATCATAAACCGACTTATTCATAGTGACGATAAATGACAGAGAGTAAAGACCGATTTCTGTATGCTGCTTTGCCAGTTCATTAAGCCTGAAAGACAAGGCACCTTCCCAGGGTAAGGCAACACCATCAATAACACCGCGCTGCATAGACTGATATGACTGAGGAGCAGGCATACCAACAGGCTTGGCACCCAGACCTTCCAGAATCTTGCTCACTACCGTTGTAGGACGTCTAATCTTCAGCCCGGCAAAATCTTCTGGCTTTTTGATTTCTTTATCTCGGGTATGTATATGGCCGGGGCCATGGGTAAACATAAAGACAGGCCTGGTATCTTCATACTCGGATGCGATCAATCCTTCATCATAAAGAGTCTGTATAATACATGAACCATGTTCTGCATTTTTAACAATGCCAGGTAACTCGACTACCTGGGTTAATGGGAAACGATTGGCGCTGTATCCCTGCACAGTAGCCGTCATATCTGCGATACGACTTTTAACGGCTTCATACTGAGCAGGCGGTTTTGCCAGAGTTCCTGATGGATAGACCTCAACCTTGATGCTGCCATTTGATTCTTTTTCTACCGTATCAGCCCATACCTGCATGAGATTTTTATGTGCTCCAGATACAGGAGGCCATAGATGTGCAAATCTCAGGGTCACATCTGACGCAAACACACTTGTGGAAGATGAAATAATTGTTGCGCCCAGCAACAGGCTCTGAATGATTTTCTTTATGAAGTTCATGATTTCCTCGACAATTGCTAATATTTAGAATTTATATTCGTGCCATTGAATTATATTGAGAGGGAAAACAAAATAATATGCAACTAATAAGTAGATTATTGTACTTTTATTGCATATTGAAACAGCAAGCCTTACATAATTTCCAAAACCTGTACTATTTGAAGCAAAAAACACCGTCGATTACTCGAAGGTGCTTTAGCTTTAAACCTGGATTCCGTAGTTGACCGCTCGCACTAGAAGGTAACCCGCTGTTTCATAAACCATTAGAGTAGATTTATCTTTTCATCCAGCAGCTTGCATTAAATTACAGCCTGTTTCAGGTCAAAACTGACATCAGCCGCCTGTTTAACCGTCAGGTTATTTTGACCGTTTAGCAATTTCCTTCCCGCCATATGATCCGCCGGGCTATTGATACTATCGATAGCAATTAAATTCCCCTTCCTGAAGTAGAACCAGGAAAAGCTATCACTTTCTCCATCACCTCTCATAACTGCCTCGTCATAACCGCTAGATAATCCGACCATCTGTAATTTAACGTGATATTGATCAGACCAGAACCAGGGCGCAGCTTCAAACGGCTTAGCCTGACCCATAATACTGGCTGCTACCGATTTGGCCATTTCGACGGCATTCTGCACCGATTCCAGCCGACGCAGACTGCCATTTGGCATTTTTTGAGCCGTACAGTCTCCCAGCGCATAGACATCTGGATCACTGCTACAGCCAGAACTATCGATAATGACACCACCGTCGCATTCAATGCCGGCGCTTTGTGCAAGCTCCTGATTAGGCAACACACCCACCCCAAGAACCACCATATCTGCTGCCAGTTGCTTTCCATTACTCAGCTTTACAGCCGTCACCTGGCCAGATTCGGTGACTACTTCACTGACAGCAGCATTGAGTAGAATCTCGCAACCCTGCTTTTCATGCAGGGTTTTGAAATACTCTGAAATCATCGGTGACACCACGCGAGACATCAGTCGATCAGCAAATTCAACGACCGTTACTTTCTTGCCCAGCTTGATCGCAACTGCCGCCATTTCCAGACCAATAAACCCGCCACCAACCACGACCAGATTGTTTACAGAGCCTATTTGTGCGGCAATTGCCAGCGTGTCATCCAGGCTGCGCAGGCTATGTACGCCTTTCGCATTAACCTGCTCGACAGGCGGTATGCGAGCGCGCGAACCGGTAGCCAGGATCAACTTGCTATAGCTGATGATGTCACCATTATCCAGCGTTACCGTCTTGCTGGACGCGTCTATAGCCGTGACCTGCACGCCTGTTCTGAGCTGAATATGCTTTTTTTCAAACACAGCTGGCTGTCGAATAATCAACTGCTCCTGGGTATACTCACCCAGCAAAAACGCCTTACTCAAAGGTGGTCGATTATAGGGCGCATGAGACTCATCACCGAGCATCAATATCGGACCTTCGTATTTACCACTGCGCAGGCTTTCAGCTGCCTGTAAACCGCCCTGTCCGGCACCTACAATCACCACCGGCGCCGTCATTAGCTTTGCGCCTCAGGTAGACGAACCACCATGCCATCCAAATCAGCAGTAACCTTTACCTGACAGGCCAGACGGCTGTTGGGCTTACGCTCAGCCACCACTTCTTCCAGCATTTCCAGTTCGGTTTCATTAGCATCCGGTAGCTTATGGGCGAATTCATCATCGATATAACAATGGCAGGTAGCGCAGCAGCAGGAACCACCACACTCAGCCTCGATACCATCCACACCATTTGCCACTGCCGCCTGCATCAGCGTCCAACCTTCCTGAACCTCCATTTCGGTTGCTTCGCCATCGGCTTCTATATAGGTCACTGTTACCATGTTTTAATACTCACTGTTTGTTAATCTATCTTTGTTAAGCTATTTATGCACGGGTCATCAACAATTTCTTCGGACTACGGAAATTAGATGAGGCCAGCCATTCTAGCTTATCATCAGTTTCGACCATTGAGAATTCTGGAATGGCTTCAAGGAAAACTTCCATAGAAGTTTTAATCGCCAGCCGCGCAATCGAGTTACCCAGACACAGATGCACTCCGCCCCCCATACCGAGATGAGCCTTGGCCTTACGCGTTACATCATAGCTATCCGGTTCAGGGAATTTACGTTCATCACGATTGGCTGACCCATAGGCCAGTATAACAAAGTCACCTGCTTTCATCGTTTGACCATGCAGGGTAACATCTTTGGTCAGGCAACGACGGAAGCGTTGTGCAGAACTGTTAAAACGCATGGATTCTTCTATCGCGTTCGGTAATAGAGACATATCCTCCACCACTTTTTTGCGCTGCTCAGGGAATTCAGCCAGGTTCTTGCCAAACATCTTGAGGAATCCTGAAAGGGACTCTATACCCGCCATGATTAAGGTGGTCACTGTGGTCTGTACCTGAATCAGATCCAGTTTGTAGCCTTCAACCTCAGCAGTAATCAGCTGACTGATCAGATCATCGCCTGGGTTTGCTGCGCGCGCTGAAATCACTTCCTGCGAATAACTCTGCATCCATTCAAAAGCTGCCAGGTGCTCTGCGCCTTTCTGTTTGGTTTTGGGATCAGTTTGCACCATCAACAGTGCGTTACGTTTTACTTCTTCAGGATTATCAGTTGGCAGGCCCAGTAACGCTACCAGTACATTAAAGGTAATCTCTGAAGCAAAATCATCTGCAAAATCAAAAGTCTTTTTATCACCTATGTTGGCAATTGCCTGTTTGGCAATCTGCTGAATCGGCTCAACCAGATGATTCAGGTTGCGTTTGGCGAATACAGACTGCACAACAGATCTTAACTGATCATGCTTTGGAGGATCCATAGAACCAAGGGTATTACCTGCACGACCCGGAAATTCATCCACCAGATTACCTTTGGCTGACGAATAGGTTTGCCAGTCATTCAATGCATTAAACACATCATCATAACGGGTCAGCACCCATTTTTGCGCTTCCTCACTCCAGTAGCAGGGATGGTTATCGCGCAAATCCTTATAACTGTCAAAAGGGTTGGCATCAAACTCAGGTGAGTACAGGTTAAAACTCGTCATAATATTCTCCAAAGTATTTTATTGTTAAAAAGAATTACTCCAATTCTTCATAGGGCAGCCCGACATATTGCTCGGCTATCACTTTGCGCCCATTCTCTGAATTGAGGTAAAAATCCAGTTCCGAATCCATAAACCGGGAAAAGGTTTCTGAACCCATATCTGAAATATCTGATCCTGTGTAGTTATGCAACATATTGCTCATCCACCATGAAAAACGCTCGCCATGCCATACTCGACGTAATGCAATTTGCGAATACTGTGAGATGCAGCCCCTGTCGCCCTGCTGATAAACGCGCTGCATGATTTTGTACAATGTAGCCACATCCGAAGCAGCCAGATTAAGCCCCTTGGCACCAGTTGGTGGCACGATATGCGCAGCATCACCGACCAAAAAAAGCCTGCCGTACTGCATAGGTTCGCAGATGAAGGACCTCAACGGGGCAATGCTCTTCTCTATGCTAGGGCCGGTCTCCAGTCGCGCCGCCGCTGCTGCTGGTAGACGTCTTTTAAACTCTTCCCAGAATGCCTCATCCGACCAGTCTTCGACCTTATCGCTGAGTGGAACCTGCAGGTAATAACGCGAGCGTGTTGCCGATCGACGGCTAGCCAGTGCAAATCCGCGCTCGGTTTTACAGTAAATCAATTCTTCGCTAACCGGTCTGGTATCACTCATCAGGCCCAGCCAGCCAAAGGGGTAGACCCGCTCGTGTTCTGTACGCAGGTTCTCAGGTATGGTTTGTCGGGATACACCATGAAATCCATCGCAGCCGGCGATGTAATCGCATTCAAGCAGGTATTCTTCACCCTGACAGCTAAAGCTTAGTGATGGGTTTTCCGAGGTCACATCATTCGGTTGCACATCTGAGGCTTCATAAAAGGTAGTCAAACCTGCCGCCGCACGCGCATCCATTAAATCTTTAGTGATTTCTACCTGGCCGTAGCAAACCACAACATCACCACCGGTTAGCTTCTCAAGATCGATATAGGTAGTTTCGCCATTATTGGAGATTTCAAAGCCCTGATGAATCTCACCTTCGGCATCCATACGATCTGCCACACCGGCTTCGCGTACCAGCTTGACGAATCCCTGTTCCAGAATCCCGGCACGGATACGACCCAGCACATAGTCTCCAGTCACGCGCTCTACAATAATGTTGCTAATGCCCTGTTTTGCCAGTAACTGCCCTAATAGCAGTCCTGAGGGACCAGCACCTATAATCGCAACCTGCGTTTTAATCTTGTTCATATGAACTCCAGCTTATGGTTAATTTAGTTTTTTATTATTATTCCTCGGCATAACACCAGGATTAACTCCATAATGCGCTGAAAAAAGTACAAAAAAAATTCACTTATCCCGCACTTACTGGTACTTTTTAATCAAGCACTCAAATATAACCTATGAATTCAGACGACCAATACGCCATTCCCAGATTTGCTTTGTATGGTGATGAGAACCATCAGCTACAGCCCGAATTTGTCCATATAGAAGATATTGCCGATCGTAGCGAGAGACATGACTGGCATATAAAACCACATCGACATGGCAAACTATTCCAGCTGCTATTCCTTGACAATGGCTCGGCCGAGGTCTGTTTAGATGAGAAAAATCATAAGCTTAGCGGCTACTGGATCATTACCATCCCACCTGGAGCGGTGCATGGATTCTGTTTTCCGGCAGACACTCAGGGTAAGGTTTTGACCATGGTGGACTCTTTACTGGAAGGCCATGAACCACAGATTCAGGGCTATTTTAACCAGCTTTTAGAACAGCCCTTGCGTATTCAGTTTAACCCTGCAGATGTACTTTTTAAGCAACTGGTACAAACATTCGACAACATCAGCCAGGAAATCAGAGCATCGCAGCATAGCCAGAACCAGATGCTCAACTGTCTGGCAAAGATGTTATTGATCACAATCACACGCCAGCTTGAAAATCACCCTCAGCCAGGGCAGGAGCATAACAACGCCCGTAAGCTGCTGATCAACCGGTTCAAACAGTTACTCGAAGAACACTACCAGCAGCACTGGAGCGTACAGCAGTATGCACAGTTGCTGAATACCTCAACCTCCAGCCTCAACCGCCTATGCAGTGAGATGACAGGAGTGACTGCCAAGGAAATCATCCAGCATCGATTATTGATAGAAATTAAACGGCGCCTTATCTACACTCGCCTGCCACTGGACAGCATAGCCTACGCACTGGGCTACAAGGATCCCTCCTATTTCTCTCGCTTTTTTAAGAAACGCGAAGGCATTTCGCCTGGGAACTACAGGCGGCAAAAATACAATGAGACCGAAACCTCATGATGCAAGCCGCTAATTTTTCTTTGTCCGACTATCTTAAAAGGATTGGCTATCAGGGTGCCTGTCACGCCGACATAGATACCGTTCAAGCGCTGATGACGCATCAGTTAATGCATATTCCTTTTGAAAATATCGACGTTTTGAAGCGGATTGAAATCTCCATGCAGCCCGAAAAAATCGTCGACAAACTTATCTATCAACAACGTGGTGGATACTGCTTTGAATTAAATGGGCTTTTCACGCAAGTATTACAGGCATTAAACATCCCTTACCAACTGATAGGCGCTCGCCCTTTTGTGCCTGGCGAGAAGAAGCCCAGAACCCATCTGGCACTGGCGGTGCATCTGAATGATGAAACATGGCTATGCGACCTGGGCTTTGGACGTTACGGCATTCGGAGGCCTATCAATCTAGAGCAGATAAATCAGATGATTGCGCAGGGCGATGACCGCTTTATGCTGACACTGGATGAATCTGGAAATTATATCCTTAAAACGCTGATCAAAGGTGGATGGGCCGAGCAATATGAGTTTGATTTAATCGCCCAGCAATGGATAGACTTTATTCCTGCCAATCATTTCACCTCAACACATCCTGACTCACTCTTTGTGAATAATCTGGTGCTGGTGCTGTATACGGAAACAGGACGTAAAATCATGAACAATTATGTATTAAAGTTGATCAATGCTGGCCAACAGGAGACGCAGGTCATCAGCCCACCCGATATGTCCAGGGTAATTCAAGACGAATTCAAACTTCCCTTTGGAAACATGGATTTTAGTTCTGGGCACAAAATGCATCACCAATAAGACTGCGCGGATTTTCTACCCAGTCATTAAAACAGTGCAGGCGTTGTTGGCGGGGGAGCTCAGATAGTCGTAACACCTGCTTATAGAATGCCGCAAAATCTCCCTGCTGCTGAAGCAGGATTTGCTCAAACACAGGCACCCAGTCGTTATAGGTTGAAACGGAAACCAGCTTTGCATTATTTAATTCCCCGTCAAACCAGCGCTGGAATCCATCGCTATGCTGTATAGCTTCAGAAAAGGCTTGATAGCGTTGCTTTAAATCCTGTAGATATTCGAGCTTCAGCCTTCTTTTTTCTTCATCGGCAATATCGCGTTGATACAGCGCCTGTAAATCAACACGCGCCTGTTTGATCAAATCGAACACCTTCTGCCGATTAGCCCTGCGCTGACGATAGCGCTCAAGCCGCTGTTCAAGCCCCTGTTGCTGTAACCATTTTTCCACTCCGGCATGCTGTACGGCTGTAGCAAAGGATTCATTAAAACGAGTATCGCCATCCACATACAGCTGCTGGTGAGCTAGCTCATGGAATATCAGTCCCGCCAATAGCTCATCCGGCCAGTTAATAAAGGTATTCAGCACCGGGTCATCAAACCAGCCAAGCGTGGAATAGGCGGAGACATTCGCCACATAAACATCATAGTGCTGCTCGCGCAATTCACTGACAAACGCCTCCAGCCTTTGCTGATCAAAAAAGCCTCGATAACCGGCACAGCCGACTACTGGATAACACCATTGTTTCGCTTTAACCGAAAATTCTTCTGCCGCAAACAGGTTCTGCAAAGCATAGCTGCGCCCTAAATCCGCAAACTCTGTATAACTATCCGACTCAGGCAGTTTCAATTCGGCGAATGCAAAGCTGCGTATATCCTGTACCCGACGCAGGCGTTGTTTTAACTGGTCAGGAATAGCCTCATCCTGCAGGATTTCATCCATATTCCGCTTTTGCTGGATAATGTTGAAATGCCCCTCAACTGAGTGCAGGTAGTAACCTATATCTGCACAGGCTGCAAGCCCAGCCATACTCAACAGAACAATAGACAAACGGATTTTAGCCAACATAACGTTGATTTTTTTCTATATTAAGTGATAAGACCATGACAGAATTGTCGAAGTAGTTTTTAGCATGTTATGGTATTCGGCCATCATCGACAAACTATGATGCCTCTAATCCCGCTTTCGAAAGATAATATTATGGAAGAAATCAATCTTAACACTGATGACGAAATCACCCCGTTTTCCGATGAAGAGCAGGCCAGGGTTAAAAAGATAAATCAGGAATTCACTCAACAGAGTCATCTAAAAGGGCTGCTTTTCCACTTCACCATATTCAATGACATTCAATGCTACCAGCGTATTGAACGTAAACATGGCGGCAAACAACAATTCCGCATCAACCTGACCTATCTGGACCCCAGGCCTGTACGTCGATCTAAATTAGCTGAAAGCTGGCTTATCAGTTCGGCTATCTTTGCCATCATTAGTCTGATGCTGATTTATATCAACTGGTTTAAGGACACAACAGGCAATTCGTCACTAGCCATTCCACTGACCATATTGGCAATGACTTTATGCCTGATCAGTTTTCTATTCGGCCTGTTTAAAGCCGAAGACAGGGTATATTTTTATACTCAATACGGACGTGCCGCTATCCTCGAATTAATGAATAAAAACCCTGATAAGACATCATTTGACGACTTTCTTCAAAGCTTGTCCAGCCACATCATTAGCGCTCAACAGAATGCTAGACTGGATAATACTCAGCGATTAACTCAGGAATTAAAAGAGTTACGCCGACTGAAGGATGAAACTGTGATCAGCGAACAAAAATACGAGCAGGCTAAACAGCGTATCTTTCGCAATAAAGCATTCAAAAGCTGAAACAAAAAGGGCTCTGCCTTTAGCTGGCTGGCATGATACTCTTGACAGCCATTTGAAAACGACAGGAGTTCTCACGTGCAATCATTTACTTCCTTTTTCCTGCGCCTTTTCAACCCTGTTGTCCTGGCTTTCACACTGCTACCTTTTGCAACCTTACAGGCCAGCCCACCTATCCTCAACTATGCCAGTCTGGCCCAACCGGTATGGGCTGAACATGGCATGGTGGCATCACAGCAAGGCATCGCTACACAGGTAGGTGTCGAAATCCTGCAACAGGGAGGTAATGCCGTCGACGCTGCGGTCGCTGTTGGATTTGCACTGGCCGTGACCCTGCCTCGAGCTGGTAATCTGGGCGGTGGCGGGTTCATGCTGGTACACCGAGCCGATAAAAATGAAACTGTGGCTATAGATTATCGTGAGATGGCTCCCAGCGCTGCACATCGCGATATTTATCTTGATGACAGGGGTGAGGTTGTAAAAAACCGTTCACGCTTCCACGGCCTGGCGGTAGGCGTACCCGGTACAGTAAAAGGCCTGACCCAGGCTTTATCAGACTATGGCACATTTACTTTAAAGCAGGTATTAAAACCTGCAATCAGATTGGCTAGCCGGGGTTTTATGGTTGACCACGACTTATCGGTATCTCTATCTAAAGCAGCCGACAGACTAAAAAAAGATTCAGCATCTGCTAATGTTTTTTATCATGACGATGGCAGTGCTTATCAAGCTGGCGAGACACTCACGCAACCCGATCTTGCGCGCACGTTACGCCTGATCGCAAACAAAGGAAGCGCAGGTTTTTATCAGGGTGAAGTTGCCAAAAGCATCATCAAAGCCGTTGAGCAGGCCGATGGCAATATGAGCCTGCAGGACCTGGCAGACTACCAGGTTAAGATTCGCACACCCATCTGGGGCAGCTATCGTGGCTATCGTATTGCATCTATGCCACCACCCTCATCCGGCGGTACACATATTGTTCAAATCCTGAATATGATGGAGCACTACGACCTGACCAGCAGCGGTCACAACAGCGCTCAAACCATACACCTGATGGCCGAAGCCATGAAACGGGCTTATGCAGATCGAAGTGAATATCTTGGCGACCCTGATTTCAACAAGGTGCCAGTGGCTGAGCTCACCGATAAGGAATATGCAACAAAGCTGGTTAAACAAATCAATCCCGACAAGGCCAGTATCAGCCAGCACATTAAACCCGGTCTTGGACCTTTATACGAATCACCTCAAACCACGCATTTTTCTGTGGTCGACCGCTGGGGCAATGCGGCATCCAATACCTACACCCTCAATTTCAGTTATGGCTCCGGCATCATGGCCGCAGGCAGCGGGGTTTTGCTCAACAATGAAATGGATGACTTTAGCGCCAAACCCGGCGTACCCAATGCCTATGGACTGATTGGAGGCGAGGCCAATTCAGTAGCCGCGCGCAAACGCCCGCTAAGCTCGATGAGTCCAACCATTGTATTTGATAAAGATAAGCCGGATGTGTTTCTGGTAACCGGCAGCCCCGGTGGCTCACGCATTATTACCACTACCTTACAGATCATCAGTAATGTGATTGATCACAAAATGAATATTGCTGAAGCCACACAGTCTGCACGTTTTCATCATCAGTGGTTACCGGATAAACTGACACTGGAAAAAGGCTTCAGTCTGGATACCATCAAACTTCTTGAGCAAAAAGGCCATGTGATAGACGCCAGCCGCTGGGCCATGGGTAGCACCCAATCTATCATGAAGGTTGAAGGTGGCTGGAATGGCGCATCGGATACCCGTCAGGCGGGTACACTGAGTGCAGGATATTGATTATTTACAATCGCGCACCATCTATTCGAGACAATTAAAAAACACCATGAGACTTACCCTATGAAACCCAAACTAATCAGCTTCAAACTTTGCCCTTATGTTCAGAAAGCAGTATTAACCTTACTGCACAAAGGCATCGATTTTGATATCGAATACATTGACCTGATGGACCCTCCCGAGTGGTTTAAGGAAATCTCCCCCCTGGGCAAGGTCCCGGTGGTGCAGGTAGGTGAGCAGATTATCTTTGAATCCTCGGTTATTATTGAATATCTCGACGAAGCTTATGGAGAGCCACTACACCCTGCGGATCTGGTGCTTAAGGCTCAAAACCGCAGCTGGATGGAGTTTGGTAATGAATGCCTGATGAATGGTTTTAACCTGATAGTGATACCTGACGAGGATGGCTTTAATGAACTGGTAGAAGCCATGCTGAGCAAACTGGATCGAATCGAAAACACCCTCAGCGGCAAACCATTTTTTAATGGCGATTCCGTCTCTCTGGTTGATCTGAGTTTTGCACCATTATTTCAGCGTCTTAGTTTTCTGGAGTCCTATATCCCGCAATTGAAGGATGCCAGTCGCCACCCCAAAGTGACAAGCTGGGCTGAGAACTTAATGCAGCTACCTATTATGCCGGACTCCGCAGTGCCCGAACTTGAACAGCTCTACGATGGCATGATGAAAAAGCGTGGCGGATATATCGCAAGCTTAAAGGCCGCATGAATATACGTGACCTGAAATATCTGATTGCGCTCGCCGAGACCCAGCATTTCGGCAAAGCCGCTCAGCGCTGTTTCGTCAGTCAACCCACTTTAAGTGGACAGATTAAAAAACTGGAAGATGAACTGGGCGTCACTATCTTTGAACGCACTAACCGTAGCGTTAAAATCACCCCCGCCGGACAGGATATATTGCAGCATGCCCACCTCATCCTTGAACAGGTAGACGTCATCCAGCAACTGGCACAATCCTATCAGGATCCAGTTGCAGGACCTTTGCGCATCGGCGCTATTCCCACCATCAGCCCTTACCTGATGCCATTGATCCTGAAACCCCTGCAGCAGGATTACCCGAAATTAAAGCTGGTGCTTTCCGAAGAGGCTACCGATGTACTGTTGCAGCGTCTGGCCAATCATGAGATCGACGCAGCCATTCTGGCCACCGATCATCCAGAAACCGATTTCCAATCTATACCTCTATTCAGGGAACCCTTCTGGCTGGCACACCCTCTGAATCATCCCTTATATACCAGGGATGAAATCACACAACAGGATCTGGAAGGGCTGGACATCTTACTGTTACCCGACAACTACTGCCTGGCTCAACAGGCCATGGAGGTGTGTCATTTAGCAGAGCGCCAGCAACAGGGCGAGATGGCTAATCTGCGTGCCTCCAGTCTGGAAACCCTGTTGCAGCTGGTCAGCGCCGGTTATGGCTGCACGTTAGTTCCTGCTTTGGCCATGTCTGGTTCATGGACAACAGGCCGAGGTATCGCAACCCATGAGTTACATCTGGACAACAGCTGGCGCAAGATCTCTCTATTCTATCGTAGTAGCTATCCCCGTTTTCAGGCCTTGCAGGCCTTAATCACCACCATCCTTAATCATCTGCCCAATACGGTTAAGCCCTATTAATCGGAAATACCTATTATTTCGATCAAAACAAACGATTTTACTGATTCACCGAACTCCCTGATAATTCTCCCAAGTTACAAACAACTCACCCAAAACCCTTTTATCATCTGGAGACATAACATGTTAGAAAATAAAGAAGGTCAATCAGTACCCCAGGTCACTTTTCGTACACGTCAGGATCACGAGTGGATAGACGTCAACAGTGTTGAGGTTTTCAAAGGCAAAACTGTAGTGGTTTTTTCACTACCCGGCGCTTTCACCCCAACCTGTTCATCAACCCATGTACCGCGCTATAACCAGTTAGCGACTGCGTTGAAGCAAAACGGTGTGGATGAGATCGTGTGTATTTCAGTTAACGATGCATTTGTCATGAATGAATGGAAAGCAAGCCAGGAAGCCGACAATATTACCTTCCTGCCCGATGGCAACGGTGATTTCACCAAAGGTATGGGCATGCTGGTATCCAAGAACGATATTGGATTTGGTGATCGTTCATGGCGTTATTCCATGCTGGTGAAAGACGGTGTGGTAGACAAGATGTTCATCGAGCCTGATGTACCTGGCGACCCTTTTGAAGTTTCCGACGCGGACACTATGCTGAGCTATATCGCTCCCGGTACAAGAGCACCCAAAAGCGTCACGGTATTCACTCGCGAAGGTTGCCCATTCTGTGTACGTGCCAAAGGCATGCTGCGCGATGCAGGTATAAACTTTGACGAGCTGATACTGAATCGCGACTTCCGTGAATCAACCATTCGTGCAATCTCTGGTACTTCATCCGTACCTCAAATCTTCATCGATGGCGATTTGATCGGAGGATCGGATCAGCTGGAAAAATATCTGGCTGAAGATGCTAGTATTGCAGCCTAGGTTGAATTGTTAACACCGATACCGGTCTCAATGACCGGTATCTTTATTTGTGGAATTCTATTATGAGCGAAAATGTTTTTGATTTATTAGTCATTGGTGGCGGAAGCGGTGGCCTTGCCGTGGCAGAAAAGGCTGCCCAGTTCGGAAAAAAAGTAGCCATAGTAGAATCTTCCAAACTTGGCGGCACCTGTGTCAATCAGGGCTGTGTGCCGAAAAAAATCATGTGGTATGCCGCCAATCTGGCGCATGCGGTGGATGATGCATCAAGCTTTGGCATCCCCGCACAACGCGGCACTACCGACTGGCAAAAACTGGTTACGGGTCGTGAGCAGTATATCGCCAACATCAATAACTTCTGGGATGGCTATGTGACTGATCTGAACATCACGCACATCCCCGGCCATGCTAAATTCGTTGATCAAAACACCTTAAGCGTTGATGGCAGAAAATACTCTGCTAAACATATCGTCATTGCTACTGGCGGCAGGCCGTTTGTACCTGATGTACCGGGTGCTGAACTCGGTATTACATCAGATGGGTTCTTTCTGTTAGAACAAATGCCTGAAAAAGTAGCTGTCATCGGCGGTGGATATATTGGCATTGAACTAGGTGGCGTTTTACGAGCACTGGGTGCCGATGTCACCGTACTCGCACCGAGCGAACGCATCCTGAAAAACTTCGACAGCCTGATCAGCGACACATTAGCTGAAGAGATGCGCAAGCAGGGTATCCAGCTGTATAACAGTTTTCGCGTCACCAGTCTTTCACGCAATGATCAGGGCCTGATGGTTCACAGCGCTGAACAACAACTTCAAGGTTTTGATCAGGTGATCTGGGCCACTGGACGCTTACCCAATACCGACACCCTCAACCTGGACGCCGCCGGTGTTGAAATGTTGCCCAATGGCGTGATACCTGTGGATGAATACGAGGAAACCAATATCGAAGGCATCTATGCTCTGGGCGATATCATCGGTAAGCAACAATTAACCCCCGTAGCCATAGCCGCAGGGCGCAGACTGGCCGAACGCCTGTACAACGGTAAGCCCGAAATGAAGATGGATTACAGGAATGTCCCCAGTGTGGTATTCAGTCACCCCCCTATTGCAACCGTTGGCCTGACGGAGCTTGAGGCCATCCAGACTAAAGAACAGGTGAATATCTACCAGAGCGACTTCACCCCAATGCGATACGCCCTGGCCGACCATGGCAGTACCACTGCAATGAAACTGGTGTGCTGCGGCAAGCATGAAAAGGTTGTTGGCATACACGTGATCGGAGATGGTGCGGATGAAATGATGCAGGGTTTTGCAGTAGCAGTAAAAATGGGCGCAACCAAGGCAGATTTCGACAATACCGTGGCGATTCATCCAGGCAGCGCAGAAGAACTGGTTACCATGAAAACACCTTTACGCAATCACCCCAGTCATGAAGTAGATGCGGGTAATGAGTGGAAAGAGGTTGAAGATAAGTCGGCTTGATTTGAAACATAATTTAACCACGAAGCGCACGAAGATTGTTAGGGCCGGTTAATGCTGGAAGGCGTCGTTCCTCCTTTTCCATATACAACCTAGAACTCTGACGTTCACGATTCTATTGGTTTAGCGTTTATTGAGCCTAAGTTGCCATTTGGGTAACATGAAAGCGAATTGTAATACTCGATATATGCTTGACTCACGCCCAGAGTCAATCACTAGTAGCCGAAAGGTTTCTTCAGCATTGAATATCTAAGCAACAGCAGGCGCTGGCTCTATTGCGCTCGCGCTCTTCGCCTTCTTCTGAAACATTTCATCTCACCACTTACTCAATCCTGAACTACGACCTTAAGGTTCCTCATAAAAAAAACTAAAGGAAACTATACTCAAGTCGATAGAATAATTTCAAGGTGATTGTTAATAGGTATTCACATGTAAGAGCGCCTGCAATGGCGCTACCTTAAAATCAGATAAATACCCATACTGACGTAGAGTAGGTTGAAAAGCAGAATGTAGTACAGGCATTATTTTTCGGGAGTGAGGCCCTGATAAACCTCTGATCTACATCAGCAAGACAACCCTATCTACCGGGGCCTGATATGACCGATAGTATTTATTCTACCCGGCAATGACAGGTTCCTGCGGCACAGTGTTGTGCCGCCAAAATCAATGACTGCAAGTCTTTGATTTTGAGAGAAAAGCGAAAATCGCATTTTTCGTTTTTCTCGCTCTGAGAATTCATGGATGAATTATTCAGATCTTCCCTAGATAGAACAGTTTGAAAGTGTTACCCGGTGATACCTTCTCTATTTACAAATGAAGTGCACTCAACTTCTGTGGTTTGTACATAACTAATCAAAATATAAAAAGGTAATAAAATGAAATCAGTTTTTCGCATCTTTAACAACTTGAGCATTAGCGTTAAAGCGATGATTGCCCCTGTATTGATAATGGTATTGCTGGTCCTGATTGGCGGTATTGCTTATATAAACCTTAGCGAGATGGAATTAGAGGTTGAGACGATTACCCAGGATCTTGCGCCAGATGCGGGTACCGCAGCTGATCTCATGCAACAATTGTATCTTAAGCGCTTACATGTAAAAGACTACATCAAAACCAGCAGCAGCCAATCGGTGGAACAATTCAAAACTGCAGAAAAAACTTTTCAGGAAATCATGCAGACTGCTCGAAACAATATCCATAATCCCGATCATGTGAATTTGCTAGATGAAATCGATGCCCTGAATAATCAATATACCAATGAGTTCTTTGATGTGGTTGTTGCTAATATGGAGAAGAGCAACAAGATTGTAAAAGAGGAACTGGATGTTAAGGGCACTTTGATTGAAGAAAGCCTTTCACATGTAATGCAGTCTGCATATCGCGCTAAAGATAATGAGGCAGCCTACATTGGCGGTAAAACTATACAACATTTGATGTTGGCCCGTTTGTACGTATTCCATTTTCTCGTTGAGAATGATGAGGCATCTGAGAAACGTGTCCAGGTCGAGTTTGCTGAGACAAAAAATCTTTTTAAAGATTTATTGAGCAAATTAGGTCACCCGCTACGTCGACAAGCAGCTATTGATGCGCAGCAAACTTTCAATGAATATCGTAAGGTCTTCGATGCAGTCGTCACTGCAATCAGAGAGCGAAACAATGGTATAAGGGATGTTCTCAATGCCAAAGGCCCCATCATGGCAAGTAAATCGCAAGACCTACGTAATAGTGTTTTCGATTTATTGCAAGAACTGTCGGTAGTGGTGGAAAACGAAGTTAAACAAACGACAACAACCATCGCTCTCGTTACACTTATTGCCATGATTGCCGGTCTGCTGATTGCCTACCTGGTCATGCGCGGTATTGTGAAACCGATAAAAGAAACTAACTCAATGCTTGAGGACATTGCTCAGGGTGACGGTGACCTTACAAAACGCATTCTGGTTGAGAGTAATGATGAAATCGGGATGCTGGGTAATAATTTCAATAGTTTTGTCGAAAAACTTCAGCGCATTATTACTCAGATTATGAACGCAACCGGACAGCTAGCAACAGCTGCAGAAGAGGTTGCGACTATTACCGAGCAAACCAGCTCTAACATCAATCAACAAAAGCTGGAAACCTCACAGGTAGCGACCGCTATGAACGAGATGACAGCAACGGTTCAATCAGTCTCTCAAGATGCTTTAGCTGCTTCTGATGCTGCTGGTGCAGCAAATAAAGAGGCGAATAATGGTAATCAGGTCGTATCCAGTACTATCGAAGCTATCAATAATCTGGCAAGGGAAGTGGAAGCATCCGCATCGACAATTGAAGAACTCCAGAGCAACAGTGTCGATATCGGCTCCATTCTGGATGTAATCAAAAATATTGCTGATCAGACTAATTTATTGGCGTTAAATGCTGCGATTGAAGCAGCTCGTGCAGGAGAAATGGGGCGCGGTTTTGCTGTTGTTGCTGATGAGGTTCGGACCCTTGCACAGAGAACCCAGACATCAACTGCAGAAATTGAAAGTCTTATCACTGTATTACAGGATGGTTCAAAACAGGCCGTTAGCAGGATCACCCAAAATCGAGATCTTGCCGTTTCAACCGTCGAACAGGCGGCCAGTGCAGGTGAATCACTTCGTTCAATCACCAGTGCAGTGTCAACAATCATGCAAATGAATACTCAGATAGCTGCCGCAGCTGAAGAGCAGGCGGTCGTAGCTGAAGAAATCAACAGAAATATAGTGAGTATCGAATCGGTATCAGAGCAAACGGCAACAGGAGCTAAACAAACATCAAGTGCCAGTTTAGAACTGGCAAATTTAAGTGAGCAACTTAAGGGCTTAGTCGGGCAGTTCAAGGTTTAATTTAAGGCATCTCTGATCAATTATGTTATGTCTCTGCGGGACCTGAAGCCCAGGTCTTGCATTTGACATTCAGGTAAATTCTTAAAATCAGGGACTTTTAAGAAGAAAGCTTCTTTCTGTTTACCACGTATTCTTTCAAAACATGAAACCCTTCCTGTGATTTAGCCATAGGGAACAGGGATAATTGTGATGCGAGTGTTCTACCATCTTGCTTACAGCTGTGGACAAGCCGGTTAAAAAGTTACGAACCTGGACAGACGACAGATCCTGTTTCTGTTGTTGACCGACCGAATGCAGCCTAAATCAGGGCGACTCATGTCCTCGATCCTGATTTAGGACGATTTTCTTCTCCTGATTCATCATATTGCCTCCACTTACATTTATATTGAACAGAGGAATGATGCGATGAAGATGCTCACAGGCTTAACTCTTTTAGCTGTATGCTGGATTTCGGATGTCACGGCTGATGCTGCCGTGGGTTTTGAACAAATAGTTTTATATACAGACAGTGAAAAGCCTTTAAAATCTCAAATCTGGTACCCTGCGAAGGCCTCTTTACCAGTGACAAGAATTGCTGAAAATGCAGCCTTTTCTGGTACCGATGTAGTCAGGGAAGCAATAACTTTGACTGGACAGTTTCCTCTGGTAATCATTTCTCACGGCTATCGTGGTAACTGGCGCAACAAGGCTATATCGTTGCTGCAATTGATCACCCCGGCACTAGCAGTTTTGACCATTCAGCCCAATCAGCAGCCAAATGGTGGGAGCGCCCAGCGGACCTGTCTCGTTTACTTGACTGGCTGTTACAGGAATCGAATATGAGGCCCTTTATCAATAAGGCCAGCATTACCGCGATAGGTCATTCTCTCGGCGGCTGGACGGTTATAGCATTGGCAGGGGCACAGTTTGATCGTGAGCAACTGAAACTGGAATGTACGCTCAAACAAAACCCGCGGGCGTATGGTCTGATGCCAGAGCTGGGTTTAGACATGGAGTGCTTTCAGCACGGCGAATAAACAGCATCACCGCCAATATGGATAACAACAGGGCTGTCACAAAAGGTAAAGGAATAGCGATCATCGGGGTTCCGTATAGCCTGAATATTTCGGCTCAAGTAGCATCATTATGCCCCTCATCAGAATCAGGAATTTCAGAACATACCGCCAGAAGGCAAAGAACTGTATAGGCAGGTATTTCGCTGTGTCGCTCCTTATACCTTAAAACTCAAACAAAAAAATGAACTGGATCAAGGACACCAGCTCTGAAGTATCTATTCAACAAACTCCTATTAATATGCAACCCAGCGCACGCCTGTCACTACTAACACACCGTTTATTTTAAAAACAGTGAACTACGTCGCATTTTTTAGCTTGCTCTTAAAAATAGTCTATATTTATTTCATCTGAAAAAGGCAAACCAGTTGAAAGACTGGGACGCAATACCACGGGTCTAAAGTGAATTTCACTAAGACAGCCGGGTTACCAGAAATCATAGTAAAACAGTACTAGTTGGAATTAAGTCGTATCACTATTCTACTGGTAATGCCTGAAGGGATTTAATTGGCACCCTCTGTTTGTATTTCTTTTTTGGTAGCCGTTCTGGCTTCTTATCCCTGTTATTCCTGCCTAAAAGTTCAGATTTTTATTAACAATTTTGAGCGGATATTCATTTTTTGAGTTCGACTCAATCACAGGTCAGGTACAGAGTGATGAAATATTCAAGTTTTAAATTTCTACTTTTTTCTATCGTGTTTTCGTGGATTATAACTGGTTGTGGCAGTGAAGTAACGACTACAGTAAAGGAAGATACTGAATTCGTTAGTGCCAAAGTCTCACTTGATAGTAATCAAACCAATATCCGTGAAAATAAGAGCGTCAAATCAAATGGGTCGGACCATGATACTTCTAATTGCGTGTCTAATGGGGTCGGGTCAGTGAAGAAGCCGAAGTGTACGAGCGAAACTCCGCCAGTGTTACCAACCCTCACATTTTCAGCTTCGTCAAGCTCGGTTAATATGAATGCTTCAACCACACTGAGCTGGTCCACCACCGATGCTACCGAGTGTACAGCTTCAGGAGACTGGTCAGGCAGCAAAGCTGCTTCAGGTTCAGAAGTGATCTACTCCATAGTCAATGACAATACTTTTAATCTTTCCTGCTCAGGTCCGGGAGGTGTCGTTAATGATTCGGTTAGCGTCACTGTGATAGCAGATACAACCCCAACTTTAAACCTGACAGCAAGTCCTTTGAGTGTAGAGTACAACGGCGACACAATATTAACCTGGAGCAGTACGAATGTCAGCAGTTGTAGCGCTGCGGGCGACTGGTCAGGATCAAAAGCAACTACAGGCAGTGAGACTTTCAATGCCTTAACTGCAAATCAGGTTTTCACTCTTTACTGTATCGGTAATGGTGGAAGCGCATCTGAGTCAGTAAGTGTAACCGTTCAACCTGCTCCTGCACCCACAATGTCTCTTTCAGCGTCTTCTACAAATGTGTCTCAGGGTGATTCAACCACATTAAACTGGAGCAGCACTAATGCAACTAGTTGTACAGCATCTGGTGACTGGTCAGGAACAAAAGCTACTTCAGGCAGTGAGACTTTCAATGCCTTAACTGAAGACCAGGTTTTC
>JBNKUM010000048.1:0-127842 GCA_050298595.1 Gammaproteobacteria bacterium
CCCTTACAAGGCGAGGGTCGCAGGTTCGATCCCTGCAGCACCCACCAGTTTCAAATTAGGAGTGGTAGTTCAGTTGGTTAGAATACCGGCCTGTCACGCCGGGGGTCGCGGGTTCGAGTCCCGTCCACTCCGCCAAACTATAAAGCGCTCCAACAGGAGCGTTTTATTTTTAATCTACAGAGCAAGTCATAGCTCTGATATTATTCCAAACTACACATCATTGATCATACGCCATGTTACAAAGCATTAGAGATAAAACTTCAGGTTGGATAGCTTATCTGGTCATAGGTCTGATCAGTATTCCTTTCGCCTTATGGGGCATAAATTCATACTTAGGTGGCGGTGAGCAAAAACCAGCCGCGATCGTTGATGGTGTAGAAATCACTCCACAACAACTTGATTTTGCTTATGGTCGTTATCGTGAAAGACTGGCTTCTATGTTTGGTGGAAATTTACCAGCGGCATTTGCTGATGAAAATACCTTGAAGGAACAGGTGTTAAATCAACTCATTGAAGAGCAGGTACTGACTGCTTATATAAATGACAAGGGATTTCGTGTAGGGGATGGCAATCTATTCGAAAATATTCGATCTATGTCCGTGTTTCAGCAGGACGGAAAATTTAATAAGGAACAATATAGAAATCAGTTGGCTTCTCAGGGTTACCAGCCTTCTCAATTCGAAGGCGAGTTAAGACGTAGCCTTGAGATGCAGCAATTGAGTCAAGCCTTAAAATCGACTGCTTTTGTGACTCCTGCTCAACGCGAGCTCTACAACCAGATAAACAATCAACAGCGTAAGTTACGCGTGATCAGCATAGAAAATAAACCTGAAGCTATCACCGTTTCTGATCAGGAAGTTGAAGAATACTACAAATCACAATCTGCACTGTTTATGAACCCGGCTAAGGTCAAGGTTGATTTTATTGAGATCAGTGTTGATAGTCTGAAGAATTCGATTGATGTTTCTGAAGATGAAATATTAGCTCGCTACGATTCTTCTCGTGAGCAACTAACAACTCCTGAAACCAGAGCAGCCAGCCATATTCTTTTAACCGTTAAAAGTGATGCAGATCAAGCTCAGCAAGATGAAGTTAAAAAGAAAATTGAAGAATTAAAAGCTCGGATCGATCAGGGTGAGGATTTTGCCACTCTTGCTCGTCAATCTTCACAGGACCCAGGTTCTGCCGCCGATGGTGGTGATCTTGGCGAAGTAGAAAAAGGAATGATGGTTAAGCCATTTGAAACAACTCTGTTTGCTATGAATGAAGGTGAAGTGAGTGAGCCTGTAAAAACTCAATTCGGCTGGCATCTGATTAAATTGAAAAAAATCAGTGGTGGGCAAACTAAAACTTTTGATGAAGCACATGATCAGATTAAGCAGGAAATAGCTACAGAGAAAGCTGAGAGTCAGGTATACGATCTTGCAGAAAGCCTGTCCAATACTGCTTATGAACAACCAGATTCCCTGCAACCAGCAGCTGATCAGTTGGGCTTAAAGATCCATACAACTGAATGGTTTACGCGTTCAGCAGGTACAGGCTTTGCTGAAAACGAAAAGGTTCGTCAAGCGGCTTTTTCCGAAGAAGTATTACAGCAAAAACGTAATAGCGAGACTATTGAGTTAGGAGATAGTCGAGTAGCAGTCATTCACTTAAACGAATATAAAGAAGCAGAACAACGCCCACTCTCTGAAGTGTATGCTCAGATCATGCAGGATCTTAAGGTTAAAAAAGGACGTGAACTGGCACAACAGAAAGGTAAAGAACTGCTTCAGGAAATCAAACAGGGATCGAAGTCTTTTGATGCTATCGCAACAGAAAATGAGCTAAAGATAAATGATGCAGGGTATGTAAACAGGCAGAGCGATAGCGTTAGCAGTGATGTGTTAAATACCGCTTTTACTATGCCTCATCCTGAGAATGAAGTTGCACAGCTAGAAGGTGTTTCTGAAGTGAATGGTAATTATAGTATTATTGAACTATCAGCAATCAAGGTTGTAGAGAGCAACGATGAGCAGCAGTCAAAACAAAAATTTGATAGTTTAGCTCAAAGTTCTGCTGATTTGGCTTACCGTGCGATGATTAAGGCTTTGACAGCTAAAGCAGATATTATTCGCACTCCGCTAGCTGAATTACAGTAAAAGCCTTTACAGCCCGGATTTGCGGGCAAAAAAAAGCCAGCTAAGAAGTTTATTATGCTGGCTTTTTTGTGGATAACTTAGGGAAGTTCAGAATAATTCATTCATGAATGATCAGAGCACGAAAAATGAAAAGTGTGATTTTTGTTTTTCTCACAAAATCAATGGCTTGTAGCCATCCATTGTGGCGGCACATCCCTGTGGCGCAGGAACCTCTGAATTAATCAGAGATTTCTTAGCGTTATTCAAGGACGCCCATACTGACGATATTGTATCCAGAGTCTACATAGATATTTTCTCCAGTGATACCAGCAGCAAGGTCAGAGCATAAAAATGCGCCGGTATTGCCTACGTCTTCAATCGTTACATTTCTGCGCAGTGGTGCATTGCGTTCTACCTCATCCAGGATCTTTCTAAAGTTTCCAATGCCTGCTGCAGCCAGTGTTTTAATTGGACCAGCGGAGATAGAGTTGACTCGTATACCTTCAGGCCCTAATGCAGCGGCCAGGTAGCGAACACTGGCTTCTAGCGCAGCCTTTGCTACACCCATGACGTTATAGTTGGGTAAAGCTCGATCTGCACCCAGATAGCTCATGGTGATGATCGAGCCATTGGTGCCCTGCATCATCGGACGAGCCGCTTTTGCCATCGCGCTCAGGCTGTAGACACTGATGTCGTGCGCCAGGCGAAACCCTTCTCGATCCAGATTCTCGAGATAGTCGCCCGAAAGCGCTTCGCGTGGAGCAAAGGCGATTGAGTGAACCAGTGAATCAAGTTGATCCCAGTGTTTATTAAGATCAGTAAAAAGCTGCGTGATGTCTTCATCGATAGAAACATCACATGGTAGTACGATATCGGATTCAAATTCCTCGGCAAATTTTTCTACGCGGGATTTCAGTTTATCGTTAGGGTAGCTAAACGCCAGCTCGGCACCTTCACGATGCATAGCTTTAGCTATACCATAGGCGATAGAGCGGTTACTGGCGATACCCGCAATCAGTATTTTTTTTCCGGTTAAAAAACCCATTAGATTCTCTTTACTGTTATTTGAGTGTATGAATTTTATAGTGTCGACAAAAATGCGACAATGTATTTTTACCCCAGCTGTTTTTGGTGTTTTATTTCATGGAAAAGGCCTGTATTGTCTGGATGTGCCTTATGATGCTGAAATTATTGAATAAAATATATGTTCTGTGTCAGTATGAGCTTCTTAATCATTACAAAGAAGGCGCAATGGGTTTGCTTCGAATTATATGTCTTTTGGTTTTTTTTACAGTGTATACACCTGTATACGCTGCATTGTCCCAGGCCATGGGTTATTCGCCCAAATACGCTGATGGATTCGAATATTTTGATTACGTCAATCCTCACGCTCCCAAAGGCGGTTCGTTGGTACTTTCAGCATTTGGAGCCTTCGATAGCTTAAACCCTTATACCTTGAAAGGAGTCAGTGCTGCTGGCTTAACTCAATTGATGTTTGAGACCCTGATGGTTTCAAGTCTAGATGAGCCCTTTAGTCAATACGGATTACTGGCTGAGAATGTGGAACTCTCCTCTGATCAATTGTCGGTAACCTATACCCTACGTGATAACGCAAGATTCAGTAATGGTGATCCTGTCACCGCTGCAGATGTGAAGTTTTCTTTCGACACTCTTAAAAGCGAATTAGCCCACCCTCAGTACCGCATCTATTGGGCTGATATAAAAGAAGCTAAAGTTATTGATTCCAAAACAGTTCGTTTTAACTTTGCCAGGGTAAATCCTGAATTGCATATGATTGCAGGGCAGATACCTGTTTTTTCACGCAAATGGGTGGGTGATACTCCATTCAACAAGCTTTCACTCAAAGATCCTGTAACCAGCGGCCCTTATCTGATTAAAAAGTACGACATAGGTAAAACGATAACCTTTCGTAAAAATCCGGATTACTGGGCGAGAGATTTAAATGTGCGCCGAGGTCTGTTTAATTTTGATGAGGTGACTTTTAAATACTATCGTGACTTCACGGTTTTACTGGAAGCATTCAAGGCCGGAGAGTTTGATTTTAATGTTGAATACAATTCGAAGAGATGGGCACGTGATTATACCGGGGGCCATTTCAAAAGTGGTGATATCGTAAAGACAGAGTTACCACATAATAACAATGCCGGCATGCAGGGTTTTGTATTTAATTTACGTAAACCACTATTCCAGGATAAGCGAGTAAGAAAAGCAATTTCCTATGCACTGGATTTTGACTGGTCGAACCGTAAGCTTTTTTATAATCAGTATGATCGTTGTTACAGTTATTTTAGCAATAGTGAGCTGGCATCATCGGGAATACCCGAAGGGGATGAGCTTGAGTTGCTTCGGCCTTATCGGGATCAACTGGATGAGGATCTGTTCACGAAGGAATGGCAACCCCCTTCTACCAAAGCACCTTCTTCGTTGCGCAGTAATCTACGTTACGCACGCAAACTTTTGACAGAAGCAGGTTGGGTTTTGAAACAGGGAAAACTGGTTAATAGCAAAGGTGAAACACTTAAATTTGATGTCATGTTGTCGCAGAAAGGCCTTGAACGCATATTGGCACCTTTTGCTCGTAACCTTAATAAGCTGGGTATAGATGTGGACTACCGAACCGTGGATACGGCGCTTTATAAGAGCCGACTGGATAATTTTGAATTTGATATGGTGGTCGCCAGTTTTTCCCAGAGTCAGTCACCGGGTAATGAACAGATTAATATGTTTCACTCAACATCGGCAGATAAGGAAGGCACCAGGAATTTGATGGGCATCAAAGACCCTGTGGTAGATGCCATGATCGATAAGGTGGTCTATGCAAAAAACCGGAAACAGTTGGTGACTGCAGTTCATGCCCTTGATCGTGTTTTGCTACATGGATACTATCTGATACCCCAGTGGTATATAGGTCATCATAGGGTGGCTTACTGGGACAAGTTTGGCAAGCCAGAGAAGCTACCACTTTATTACGATGCAGAGAGCTGGATGTTACATACCTGGTGGGAAAAAGAATAGATTATTCTAAATGGCTGTATACATATTAAAAAGAATATTATTAATGATCCCAACTCTGTTTGGAGTCATGCTTATTACGTTTCTGGTGACTCAGTTTGTGCCAGGAGGGCCAGTAGAACAACTGATATCTCAATTGCAGAATCAGGGGGCTCAGGGGCAGGAGGCCAGCAGTGGAGTCGCTGGACTTTATCGAGGTGCCAAAGGGCTTGATGAAGAGCGTATTGCAGAATTAAGGGCTTTATATGGATTTGATAAACCGGCTTATCAGCGCTTTATCGAAATGATTATAAACTATGCTACCTTTGACTTTGGGGAAAGTCATTTCCACCAGAAATCGGTCATCGACTTGATCGTATCCAAGTTGCCAGTCTCTATCAGTATAGGTGTGTGGACTTTTTTCATCACCTATCTAACCTGTATACCACTGGGTATTAAAAAAGCGGTGACCGATGGTTCACGCTTTGATGTAGTCACCAGCACGCTTATTCTGATTGGATATGCCATTCCCGGTTTTGTACTCGGTATCTTGTTACTGGTTCTGTTTGGTGGTGGTAGCTTCTGGGATGTTTTCCCGCTCAGAGGGCTGGTATCGGATAACTGGGATCAATTGCCCTGGTATCAACAGATTCTGGATTATCTCTGGCATATGGTATTACCGATTACTGCTTCAGTGATTGGTAGTTTTGCAGTGATGACTATGCTAACCAAGAACAGCTTTATCGAAGAAATTCGTAAACAATATGTCCTGACTGCACGCGCAAAGGGTGTTCCTGAATCCATGGTGTTATATAAACATATTTTTCGAAATGCCGTGATACCACTGGTTACCGGATTTCCAGCTGCCTTTATCTCAGCTTTTTTTGCTGGAAGTTTATTGATCGAGCAGATCTTCTCACTTGATGGTCTTGGTCTGCTAGCCTATGAGTCCGTGATACAGCGCGATTATCCAGTAGTAATGGGGTCACTTTATATGTTCACTATACTGGGTTTGATTGCCAAGTTGATCACGGATATCAGCTATGTGCTGATTGACCCCCGCATACAGTTTGATTCGTTAGATAACCGTTAATGAAAGTTACCGCCTACCAGCAAACCGCGTTTAGCAGGGCGTGGCAAAGATTCAAACGTAATCGCCGTGGTTATTTCAGTTTATGGATTTTTCTTTTCCTTTTTGGTATTAGCCTGTTTGCTGAATTACTTTCTAATAATGCCCCACTAGTGGTCAAGTTTCAGGGTGAGTTTTATTACCCATTATTCAAGACCTATCCTGAAATCACCTTTGGTGGTGATTTTTATACTGAGGCTGATTACCTTGATCCTTTTATAAGAGAGCAATTTTCCAGGGAAGGCAATTGGGCAATTTATCCAATTAATCCTTACAGTTACGACACCATTAATTATTTTTCTGAAGCAGCAAATCCTGCACCGCCCTCTGATGAAAACTTTCTTGGTACCGATGACAGGGGACGTGATGTTCTGGCGCGACTGATCTATGGTTTTAGAATCTCGGTGATATTTGCACTATTTTTAACGGTTATTGGTACCTTACTGGGTATTCTTGCCGGGGCTATACAGGGGTATTTTGGTGGACGGGTGGATCTTGTTTCACAGCGCTTGATTGAGGTCTGGAGTTCAATGCCAGAGCTGTATCTATTAATTATTTTTGCTTCAATTTTCAATCCCAGTCTATTGTTATTGATCGTGCTACTTAGCCTGTTTGGCTGGATGGGGCTGGCAGATTATGTGCGGGCTGAATTTTTACGTGGAAGAAATCTTGATTACGTAACCGCAGCGAGAGCCCTGGGTGTGGCCAATCCGGCAATTATGTGGAGGCACCTGTTGCCTAATGCAATGACACCCGTTATTTCATTCTTACCCTTTCGTATTAGTGGTGCCATTCTGGCATTGACCAGTCTGGATTACCTTGGGCTTGGTGTACCACCTTCCACGCCCAGCCTGGGAGAGTTGCTCTCACAGGGTAAGGATAATATCGATGCCTGGTGGCTTTCAATGACTACTTTTGGCGTTCTGGTCGGTACCTTAATCCTGCTGATTTTTATTGGTGAAGCATTGCGAGAGGCATTTGATACGCGTCGTGGATAAGTTACTCTCTATACAGGATCTATCAGTAGGCTTTGGGCTAGATGATGAATTTGGTACCGTAGTCGAGCAGGCCAGTTTTGATATTTATCATGGTCAAAAGCTGGCACTGGTGGGCGAATCTGGTTCAGGAAAATCGGTCACAGCGCTATCTATACTACGTTTACATGATCCTGTGTTTACACGCTATCAGAGTGGAAAAATTATTTATCAGAATCAGGATTTGCTCAAGCTGCCTTTGCCACAGATTGAACAAATCAGAGGTCGTGATATTGCTATGATTTTTCAGGAACCCATGACCGCCATGAATCCACTGTATACGATTGGCAATCAGCTTGCAGAATCATTGTTATTGCATGAAAAACTGAACCGAGCAGCGGTTAAGGTTAAGGTGATTGATTTGCTTGATAAGGTTGGCATTCAGGAACCGCAAAAACGTGTTGATGCTTATCCTCATATGCTCTCAGGAGGCCAGCGTCAACGCGTAATGATAGCAATGGCTTTGGCCTGTAACCCCAGGCTTTTGATTGCCGATGAGCCTACCACGGCACTGGATGTTACTATTCAAAAGCAGATCCTTGAATTACTGGATTCATTACAGGCTGAATTCAATATGTCGGTATTGCTAATCTCTCATGATCTGAATCTTGTGCATCACTTTGCTGATTATGTCTGCGTAATGGAGCAAGGCCATATTGTAGAGCAGGGTGATACTAAGCGCGTATTCAGTGATCCGCAGCATGCTTACACACAGAAACTGCTGGCGAGCGAACCTGAACCTTTGTTTGATCAAAGTGAGGCAGCAGCGCTAAAGAAAAAGCCCGCTGTATTAACAGGGAAAAAGATTAACTGCCATTTTCCTGTTAAGGCTGGCTTTTTTCGTCGTACGGTTGATGAGATAAGAGCGGTTAATGATGTGGATCTCGAACTTTATCCTGCTGAAACCGTTGGTATTGTTGGAGAATCCGGTTCTGGTAAAACTACTCTGGGAATGAGTCTGTTAAGGCTCTATCACGCGGAAGGTGATATCGAATTTGATGGCAATCGCATTGATCAACTGGCAGAACGTGATGTGCGTCCATTTCGCCGTCAGATGCAGATGGTATTTCAGGATCCTTTCTCATCACTGTCACCGCGTATGAATATTGAACAGATTATCAGTGAAGGCCTGAAATTACACTTTCCAGAGTTATCCAGGGAGCAGCGTCTGCAACGGGTGATTGACGTACTCAATGAAGTCGATATGGATGGCGATATGATCCATAGATATCCACATGAGTTTTCAGGTGGTCAAAGGCAGCGTATAGCAGTTGCGCGTGCAATAGTACTCGAGCCGAAACTGATATTGCTGGATGAACCAACCAGCGCTTTGGATATTTCTGTACAAAAGCAGGTTCTTCAACTATTACGTGATTTACAGATTAAGCACAGGATGAGCTACCTTTTTATTTCCCATGACCTGAAGGTAGTGCGTTCAATTGCACATAGAGTTATGGTTATGAAGGATGGCTATGTTGTGGAACAGGGGAGTGCTGAAGCAGTGTTCGATCATCCGCAGCATCAATACACTCAGAGGCTTTTGCAGGCATCGTTATTTAAGTAGAAATAAGATAAATATGATTTTTTCAGACTTTGGGCAGAGATTTAACCGGTTTTCAGGAATAACTCTGTTGATGGAGGACCTCAATGAGGGCCTGCAACAAGATGATGTTGTAATGCTTGGAGGTGGTAATCCTGCAGCAATTCCTGAAGTCCTTGAGTATATACAACAGTCTTTGGCCAATTTACTTGAAAGTAAAGAGCTGACTAAAGCCCTGGCTAATTATGACGCGCCGCAAGGAAAACATGCCTTTTTAGATTCACTAGCTGAATATTTTAATGATCGTTATCAATGGGGCATCACTCGAAATAATATTGCGCTTACCCATGGCAGCCAATCGGCTTTTTTTTCATTGTTTAATAGTTTTGGGGGACGTTGCGGAAACACCCAAAAACATATTCTATTACCCATCACTCCGGAATATATCGGATATACCGACCTGGGGTTAGAAGATGGCTTATTCGTTAGTCAGAATCCAGAGATTGAATTACTAACGGATCAGTTTTTTAAATACCATATCAATTTTAACCAGCTGGAAATTACCAAAGATACAGGATTAATCTGCGTATCTCGGCCAACCAATCCGAGCGGGAATGTGTTAACTGATGAAGAATGTCTACATCTGGATCAGCTTGCTCAGGATAACGATGTACCTTTATTGGTAGATAATGCTTACGGCACTCCTTTTCCACATATCATCTTTAATCAGGTGCAGCCCTTCTGGAATGAAAATACCATTATTTGCCTGAGCCTCTCAAAATTGGGTTTACCTGGTGTACGTACGGGTATTGTGATTGCTAATGAACGGGTGATTAAGCTGATATCCAATATAAACGCGATAACCAGTCTGGCACCGAGTGGCATAGGTCCGACCCTGGTGAATGAGTTGCTCAGAAAGAATGAGTTAACACGCCTGTCGGATGAAGTGATTAAGCCGTTTTACCAGAAACGGTGTGAGCTGGCCGTTGAATGGTTGAAACAGGCGGTGGATGACCCACGATTGCACATTCATTTGCCGGAAGGCGCCATATTCTTATGGTTATGGTTTGAGGGATTATCGATATCTACCAGTGAATTATATGAAAAACTTAAACAGCAGGGTTTGCTGGTAGTACCGGGTAAGTATTTTTTTCCTGGCCAGGATGTTGCTAGTGAACATGCCGAAAGTTGTATCAGAATGAACTATGTACAGAGCGAAGAGGATATTCGTAAGGGCATAGCTATACTGGCCAGTACCTTGAAGCAGTATTGGTAGATGAGTGGTGACAGATGGTATTTCCACCTGTCACTCAGTTTTTTTGTGCTATTCTTCTTTTCCAGATTTTGCGATAAACATGATGCCAAAATAGATTGGCACAGCTAATGTCAAAACGATTACAACAAGAGAAGTAATTCCTATAGCATCGCCAAATAAGTCTTTAAAAACTTCCATAGATCACCCAAAGTAGTTATGTAAACAACCGGATATTATGTCTGATAGGAAGAGGAGACATTGATCTCAGTCAAATAGCACCTCTGAATTTTGTTAATAAAATTAATAGAGATTAATCCAGAAGATTATTTAGATGTATGCGTGTAAACCCCATCCCAGTTAGCTCCAGGTGGGTTTTGGCGATAGTTAGCTACACGATTAAGGTATTCCTGATACAGGAATTTATCTGGATAGGAACGAGTTAGATTAAAAAACATTATCTCTGCGTTATCCCAATCCTGTTTGCGAAAGGCTAGTAGAGCTTGCTTGTAGCTGGTCAGTTCAGCGGTCAGTTGCTTACTGACGTCGTTTTTATGACCAACGGGTTCGAATATGGCAACAGGTTCATGTTTGCCTTTTACACGGACCAGATCTAATTCTCTAAAAATAAACTCATCAACCGCATTTTTCGTGGTCTCACTTACTATGATATCGACACCATAAGCCTTTGTTAGCCCTTCCAGTCGAGATCCTAGATTAACCGCATCACCAAGTACGGTGTATGCCACGCGGAACTCAGAACCCATATTGCCCACATTCATAACACCCGTGTTTAAACCGATGCCAATATTTATTGGGGGCCAGCCTTTATCTTTGAAGTCCTGTTGCATGATGGTTAACTCTTTCATCATGTCGAAGGCTGCATATAAAGCATGACGAGCATGCTCGGGGTCGTTCAATGGCGCTCCCCAGAAGGCCATGATGGCATCACCCATATATTTATCAATTGTACCGCGATTTTTATGAATAACCCGTGTCATTGGTGTCAAAAGAGCATTCATTAATTGGGTGAGCTGTTTAGGATCCAGGCCCTCCGATATGGTAGTGAAGCCTCTTACATCAGAAAACAAAACGGTCATTTCACGACTTTCGCCTTCCATGGAAAACTCAGCAGAGGTCTGTACCATTTCATCGACTAGTTCAGGAGGGATATATTGACCAAAGCTCTGGGCCAGTTGTCGTTTACCTCTGGATTCGATAAAGAATCCGTAGGTCATATGCACTGTATATAAAAGGGAGATGAGTAATAGCGGTGAAGCGAGTGGTAAAATCAGATTATTACTCCAGGCCCACATGGTTCCTATCAATACGAGAACTGTAATCCCAAGAGAGCTTAACGCAGCTAAAGTAGGTGGTAAATACGTTAACACCAAAGCCCCGGCGATAGCCACAATCAATAATAAAACAAATTCATATCCGAGTACCCAGGCGGGTTTGTGTTTTATAGTTTGGTTGAGGATGCCTGAGATTATATTGGCGTGAACCTCAACCCCTGGGTAAATATTTTGTACGGGAGTGGTACGTAAATCGAGCAGGCCAGGTGCCGAGGTGCCCAGTAGTACGATTTTATCCTTCAGGATCGATAGGTCGGCTGTTTTATCGAGAACCTTATATGCGGAGACATAAGGAAAACTACCCTGCTTTCCACGGTATGGAACGTATACTGCACCGTTGTCATCAACTGGGATTATATAGTTTCCAAGTTTTATCGCTTCCAGTGCATAGTAATCCTGTACTGATTTATTACCGTCCGATTCGACCAGTAATTCAAGGTCTGAGTCACCAGTAGCAGCTTGCGTAGTAGCAAGTGCCAAAGAAGCGTAAAGATAGCCGCCATAATTTTGAATCAGTGGGACGCGACGAAATACACCATCATTGTCCACAAGTGGATTGTCAAAGTAACCGCCTGAAGCTGCTGCTTTTTGTAACTGGTCTAGATTCGCGCCATAACCGATGGCTTTATTAATTGGAAGCCGTTCACTCCATATATCATCCATTTTGGTAATAGCGGGTGGTAGTAGACCTGTTTCTTCCTGTTCGCCTTCCTGTATATTGGGTTTAAAATAATATCCAAGAACGATATTTCTATTTTGCATGCTTTCTGCAAAAAGCTTATCGTAATTTAAAGAGGGTTTTATGCGCTCGAAGGTTTGTAAAAACTCGGTGTTCTGGCTAAGTTCATTTTCGGCTAAGTTTTGAAACGCCTGAAAGCCGGAGCTTTCATCTTTTTCAGCAAATACAATATCAAAGCCCAGGGTATTTATCTGATACTGATCGAAAAGATTGTTGACTAGCGTTGCCAGCTTATCCCTTTTCCATGGAAATCTACCGACTTTAGCAAGAGAAGTCTCGTCGATATCGACTATGACAACATTTTCATCTCTGGTGTTTAGCAGGGTGAAGTTAAGGCGTGCATCGTAGGTCCAGTCTTCTAATTTTCTGACAAAGGGATAGTTGTAAAGATTAGAAGTATCTATTAGCAATGCAAGCAATATAACCAGGCTTATAACCAATCGAATAATGCGTTGCAGTTGCATTGAGACTCCCCTCGGTCAGGATAGTGTGTTATTCCATACGCACTGAGTTTCATAGTCTTGAAAAAGTATCAGTGGGATACGGATGCTCCTGGTTTCGAGCAATCTTGAATTATCTTGTGTAAAACTCCATTTTTACACCTGCGACTTCTATGATGTCGTGATTATTCAATTTATGTGCATTCGAACCAATTGCAGCGCCAGCGACCTTGGGGACATTATTATTAGGGCCACCATCAACATGGATTAGAAAAAATCCTGTAGGTCGGCGTGTAATTGCAGCTACTTGCACACCGGGTTGACCGATAGTGGTTAAGGCTTTCTTGAGAACCAGTTCTTTACCCGCATTAGCACCACTTAGTAGTTGCAGGCAGGCTTCCAGGTCAGTAGTACTTGATTGAGAGGTTGATGCATTTTCGGAGGCAATGGCGGCAGATATTTTCTGTACCGATTTATCAATTTCTTTGCTACCTTTTTCCTCTGGCATACCCACTTCACCGGGGCGGATAATCATAGTTTGTTCGTAATCGGTATCTGATTCAGTAGCACTATTCTGGTAAACTAACTGGTATTTTCCGAGGGTGATTTTATCACCATGCTCTAAAGCATGTTTTTTGATGAGCTTGCCATTAACATAAGTGCCATTGGTGCTACCTAGATCTTCCAGGAAGGAATCGTCAAGGATAGTAATGACCTGAGCATGACTGCCACTTACAGACAGATTGTCAATATGTATGTCATTGCTGGGTTTGCGTCCAATAGTAGTTGTTTCTTTGGTAAGAGGGATTTCCTGATGTTCCCCAGATGTAGATGTCATTACCAATTTTGCGACCATTTTTTGTTCCAGCCTCGTGTTATGTTTGTATAGCAATTTTCCAATTAAAACCATTCAATCAATTTTTTGAACCAACTTTTTGATTCAGAAAAATCATCATTGATACGACATAGGATAACAGAAATATTATCCTTGCCACCATTTTGGTTTGCCTTTGTAATCAATTGCTTGGCAGCTTCTTCTAGATTATCACTAAATCTATTAATAGTTAAGCTTATATATTCATCTTCTACCAGATCCGTGAGTCCATCAGAACATAGCAAATAGATGTCATTTTTTATTGCAAGCTCTTCCTGGACATCTGGGATCACCGTTGGGTCTATGCCCAGGGCTTTGGTGACAAGGTTCTTATTTAATGAGGTTTTTGCTTCTTCAGCAGTGTAAAAACCACGGTCTATCAATTCCTGTAGCAGAGAGTGATCTTTGGTGATCTGTTCTAGTTTTTCTCCACGATATCGGTAACAACGAGAATCACCAATATGTGCCAGAGAAAAACGGTTATCATAAAGCAGTAATACGACTACTGTGGTTCCCATACCTCGTAATTCTGGATCTGAGGCTGACTTTCTATAAACAAGGTCATTGGCCTGTTCGATGGCTTCCTGAATACAGACTGATTCCAGAGAAAACCCGCTATGGCTATCAATCTGTCCGCCGGTAATGGAAGGTAACTGTTGTTGTATCTGCTGGATAATACTGTCGACTGTCAGGCTGCTAGCAACTTCACCCCCCAAATGTCCACCCATACCATCGGCTAGAACCAGTAATCCAAGAGCGCTATCATAGCCAATGCTATCTTCATTATTCTGTCGTATTCTACCGGTATCGGTAAATCCGACTATTTGGACTTTTCCCTGTAGATTCATAATATTACTGCAATTTTTTCAGGCATAATTTTAGATCATTTGCCATGTCTGTACCTGTCTGGTAACGGTCATCGGCATTCTTAATAAGTGTTTTATTGACTATTTCAACCATGCATTCAGGGATTTCAGGTCGTAGCGATCTGATATTCGGAGCTTCTTCGTTGGTTATCTTAAACATCAGGCTTGCCATAGAGTCCGCTTTAAAGGGTAGGGAGCCAGTTAGCATCTGGTATAGCATAACACCCAGAGAAAACAGGTCAGAGCGACCATCTACCTTTTTACCGGCCAGTTGCTCGGGAGACATATAGGATGGAGTTCCTAACACCATACCTGTTTTGGTTTTACTAGAGTCTGTAATCCTGGCAATACCAAAATCGGTAATTTTAAGGCTGTCAGATTTAGGTTCATACATCAGATTTGCAGGTTTTATATCACGATGAACGATGTTTTGGGCATGCGCGAATGCCAACCCTTCAGCAGCTCTGGTGACAATACTGATCACTGTTTTGATATCCAGTAAGTTGCCTTTCTTGGTGTATTTTGTCAAATCCTGACCTTTCAGAAACTCCATCGCAATATAAGCCAGGTCATGTTCTTCACCAGCATCGTAGATAGTGACGATGTTGGGGTGGCTGAGCCTTCCTGCGGTTTCGGCTTCGCGAAAAAAGCGCTCCTTAACCTCAACCAGTTCATCGCCTTCAAATTCCTGAGCAAGAGCCAAGGTTTTAATCGCCACTATGCGGCTAATTTTAGGATCTTTACCCAGGTAAACGATACCCATAGCACCTTTACCCAATTCCTTTTCGACCTGATAACGACCTAACATAGGTTTTTCAACGCCACTGCCATCGAGTAATAACGTACCACCTGCGTGTGCACCGCTACCGCCAAGTAATACTGTTTCTTCCATCTGCTGAGATCGGTTTAACCGAGTCTGGATATCGCGGAACTTAATATCGTACCTGGACATGTATTGATAAACACCACTCGCTTTATTGAACTGGCGTTTACGTTCAAAATCCAGCGCAAGATTATACAACGCTTCCATGACAGCGTTATCCAGCGGGCATTTACGGAATTTTTCAAATGCCATATCCAGCTGGCCCTGAGACTGAAATGCAATACCCAGCATTCGATTGCTTTCGGAAGACTCTTCATCTGATTTTATCTTACCGCGCTCGGTCACAAGGAATCGTTTGGTGGTTATAAGCAGATGACCAATAACCAGTAATGCGGTGGGTCCCATTAACTGGATCCATAAGGTGCTACCTGTCATCAGAACATAATGAGTGGAGATTAAGCCTAGCATTAAAATGGTTGTAAAAGCGAAAGCGACCCCGGCTTTTAAGCGAGGCATAATAAACATCAAGTAGATAGCGATCAGGACAAAGGCAGCCAGTCGAACCCAGATACCCCATTCTGGAACAATAAAAAAGTCTTCATTCAGGATGCTGGATACCGAATGTGCCAGGGCCAGAACCGGGGGTAGTGATGGGTCTATCGGGGTAACCAGACTACTGCCTACACCGGTTGCGGTTGCACCGATCAATACAATTTTACCTTTATATTTATCCAGTGGGATTTTACCGGAAGCAACATCGTAAAAAGAATCGACCTGGAATGCTGGGAATCCTTCGACATCAGAATAATAAAAGGTATTCATCATCATCTGGTTATCGGTCTTGATTTCCAGACTGCCCAGTTCAACGCTTTCAGCCAGGTTGATTTTGATATCTGGATTTTTAAGGTTGAGGCTTTTTGCTGCGATTTGCAAAGCAATGGATGGATAATAGCGATCGTAATGTTTAATGATCAGGGCTTCGCCTCTTACCCCACCATCTATATCCGCGATGATATTGAGGTGACCAATAGCAGAGGCCAAAGGGCCTAGCTTTTCGATAGGTGGAATTGCACCCACCGATGTGATCGGATAAAGACCCTGAGACAGAGCCTGAACCCGGTCATGGATGTTAGTCATCGCGTTCTTGAGTACGTAGGTCGGTAATTCCTGATCTGGATTACCGTGTGGAATACCAGGCTTAAAAGGCATGGCGAGTATGACATTTTTCGCTGCAGCCATACTTCGCGCCAGTTTGGTGTCAGTATCCAGTGCTTGTTCGGCTTCAATGAGTCGTGATTTTAATGTGTCCAGATCCTGATTTAGGCGTGAATGCAAATTGGTTTCGAGATAGAAAGCCAGCAGGTCAGCGATAGCCCTGTTTTTGCTATTCGCTTCCAGCATGGTGGAGAGACTGTCTACCTCTGCGGGTATGTCATTGAAACTGGCATTACTAAAGAAATTTATTAATTCCTTTATGTATACTGTTCCAGGGTCTATCTGTGGCTCCAGGAAAAAAACGGTTTCTCCTATTACCCTGGCTCCTCCTTCTGATAGCAGTTGAATCATATCTGCATGCAGATCACGCGGCCATGGCCAACGGCCGATATTAGCTATGCTTACATCATCGATAGCAATGACCGCAATTTTATCGGAAGGAAATCGTTCAGTAGATCGAACGCCCCAGTCGTAGGCAGATCGTTCCAGACTTTGTAATTGGGTTGAGCCTGAAGAAAGTACAATAACTACGGTGATAATTAGTCCGGCGAACCAGTCGGCACTCCAGAATCTTTCTTTCATGAGCTCTCCATAGAAAAAATTCTAAGTAGTTGGTCGTACTAAATTAATATTCAATATCGAGTAAGGCAATGAAGCCGGTGAAAATTAAGCGCTAAAAGATTTTTATTCATTGGAGTTGGCCTCTACTAATTGTGCTCAATATTATTTTAAGTTAATCATTTAAACACATGGAAGAGACTATAAGGTTGAATCAGGGTTTTTGCCAGTATAATTATCAAAAATGTGATCTGGATTAGGAACTGAGGACGGGATATTTTAATAACATGCAATGAATTTATTATGCTGTCTTATACTTAAACGAGTTTGGTTTACTGCTGGGTCTCGGTGGGGCGAGTTAATTATGTTGGGTCTACATTTTCAGATATGAAAGAAATACTCGATCATATCGACCGCTTAAACGAAATAGGTATTGCGCTGTCTGCCGAAAAAGATACCCGCAAGCTGCTCGAATTAATCATGATGGGTGCAAAGTCCTTAACCCATGCCGAAGGGGGTACTCTATACTTTGTACAGGGAAACGTCTTAAACTTTGAAATCATATCAAATGACCGTCTGGACATACAGATGGGTGGATCCTCAGGCAAAGATATTGGGTTTGCTCCCTTACCATTGACCACAGAAGACGGTGAAGAAAATCATAATATGGTCGTTACTCACTGCGTATTGACCGGAGAAACCGTGAATATTGAAGATGCATACAATGAGGACGGGTTCGACTTTACTGGAGCACGCGAATTTGATGAGAAAATCGGATATCGCACGCGTTCTATACTTACTTTGCCATTAAAAGATCACCAACGTGACATTATTGGTGTACTCCAGTTAATCAATGCTATTGATCAGCAAACCGGTAACGTGATTGCATTTGATGAGATTGATCAGCAGTTGGCGGAATCTCTGGCATCACAGGCGGCAGTTGCACTTACTCAAAAACGCCTGATCAACGAACTTCAGGAATTATTCGAGTCTTTCATTAAAATGATTGCGAGTGCGATTGACGATAAATCTCCTTATACAGGGGGACATTGTCGGCGTATTCCAGTACTGACTATGATGCTTGCCGATGCAGTGGATGACCATCAAAGTGGACCGCTAAAAGATTTTAGTATTGATGAGAAGGATCGCTATGAACTGGAAACTGCTGCATGGTTGCACGATTGCGGCAAAGTGGTTACTCCAGAGTATGTAATGGATAAGTCGACCAAGCTAGAAACTATTTTTGATCGTATTCAACTGATTGAAGGGCGCTATGAGATTTTGTTACGCGATGCTGAAATTGACTATTTAAAAGCTAAACTCAACCGAGATGAAGAAGGGCTGAGTATTCAGCAGTTGAATGAAGCGTATCATTCTCAATGCGAAGAGCTTAAGCGAGATATTGATTTTCTTCGTCATATCAATATCGGTAGTGAATATATGACCGATGCGCAGGTTAGTCGTGTGTATACTCTGGCCAGGCAGTGCTGGGTGGATATGCAGGGGCGGCAGCAAGTGCTTCTGAGTGATGACGAAATCGAAAACCTCACCATTCAGCGCGGCACTTTAAATGCCCGTGAACGAGAAGTGGTTAATTATCATATTGTAGCAACGATAAAAATGCTGGAATCGTTACCTTTCCCGAAGCATTTACAGAAAGTCCCGGAATTCGCAAGCGGACATCACGAAAAAATGGATGGTACTGGCTACCCCAAAGGTTTAACCAGAGATCAAATGTCGGTTCAGGCGAGAATTATGGCAATCGCCGATATCTTTGAAGCTTTAACCGCCAGCGACCGACCTTATAAGAAGGGCAAGAAACTATCTGAGTGTCTTAAGATTATGAGCAATATGAAAATGAATCATCATATTGATCCCGATATTTTTGATATTTTTATCAAGGATAAGGTATATCTAAAATATGCTAAGGAGTTTCTGGATCCAGACCAGATAGATGAAATTAGTGAGCAGCAGGTAATTGGTTATTTGAATTAACTACTTTCCTTCTATATCGCTCATATCTGCACTATCCACACCCGCTTTAAGCACATAGGTATGAATATCTTTTTCATTTAACAGGAAAGATGCTGCCGAGCTGCGTCTACCTGTATCGCAGTAGATAATATATTTATTGTTAGTATCCAGAGAATTAGCCTTCATGCGTAGGAAAATCAGTGGAATATTAATACTGCCCTTAATGTGTTTGGCTTTGTATTCATCCGGTAATCTGACATCCAGCCAAAGTCCACCATTAGCTATAATTTGCTTTGCTTCAGTATAGTCTACCCAGTTCAGTAAGGGTTCGTTGAGTAGTGAGTTGAAATCATCTTTATTCAGGCGCATCAGGTGTCCATCAGAAAGCATGGTTACTGTCGCATTGCGTTTGGTTTCCGAAATCAATGCTTCTTCTCCGAAGCTATCGCCGACGCTTAAGGTGGCAAGTTTGACGCCTTTTGGGTTGGCCGGAGTTGCGCGAGTAACCATGCAGCGTCCTTCCTTGATGATATAGAAAAAATCGCCCGGATCATCCTGTTTGATCACGATATCGCCATGCTTAAAGTGCACGGCTTCCATACGCATAAACATGGCCTGGATGTTGGCAGGCGGTATTCTATGAAAAGCACGGGTCTGAAGAATGCGAGTCATCCAGTCGGTTGAATCCTCATCGTCATCCTGTGATTCGTCAAGTGACTCTACTGAGTAGCTACCGGTTTGATCCCAGGTCAGCATGATGTCGAGCATGTCACTGTTTACTCGAATAATCATTGCAACTGATTTTGCGCGTACTGAAACGGGACGTGGAAAAGTATGAGCTAGCGGATGTTTGCCTTCATCACTTCCTGCAGAAATGATTTTGATGACTTTTCTATCAGAAACAACTTCGACTTCACCCTTTACCACATAGATATGGGCCTTATCCATATCACCCTGTTTAAAGATGAACTGACCTGCCTTTATCATTTCAGGTTTGATTTTATTAATTAAATCTTGAGCATTTTCAGAATTAAGCGAATTGATCGGTGATAATTCTCTTATTATTTTAGGATCAATTTCTATCGACATTGGATAAGGGCTATTCTTGAGGGTTTAGTAAGTAGCGCTTATTCTGTAGGCGTTAGGTAGATAAATCAATAGTATATTATGACTTGAAAGGGGGCAAATCGTTGGTATCAGAAAGCGATCACACTATATTGAAAACTGATGGTTTATTTAGCCGCAGTAAAACATGTCTATTAACCCGATTGACTGGTGATATCGACATACAGTTTAAGTTTTTGACCGGGTTGTAGGTATTTCCCTAATTTGTTCCATTTTTTTATATCGGCGACACGAATATTGAATTTATCAGCAATATGAGATAACGAGTCCCCCTTCCTTACCGTGTAACGCAATGCATGCACTTTATGATTCGGGCTTCTATCAAACAGGCTGACACGCCGGGCTGAAGGCGAGGCGTTTTGCCAAACCACCAGTTTCTGTCCGACTTTCAGTGTATCGATAGGTGCCATGCCATTCCATTTAGCAAGGGAGTTGGTTGTTACGCCATAGTGACGCGAAATACTCCAGAAGCTCTCCCCTGATTTAACTGTATGGGTGATTTTATTTCCACTGCGAGAAGTGCTTTTAATCTTATTGATGCGCGAGGACTGGCTCAGGCTATATTGCTTTAATGAACGGGTCGCCGTAGGGATGAGCAGATATTTCCCTGCTCGTATTTGAGTGCCCCGGATTTTATTCACCTGTTTGATGAGCTGGGTTGATGTGCGATAGCGATTGGCAATGACGCTTAATGTGTCACCATTTTTAATTTTATATCGCACCCAGTTTATACGTTTCTGTTTGGGTAGTTTGGCGAGTCCAGTGTTAAATTGTTCAACCGATTCTCTGGGTAGCAGTAATCGGTGCGGGCCATTTGGCGCTGTAGCCCAACGATTGAAAGCAGGGTTTAACTGATATAACTGTTCAGTAGTAATTCCGGCAAGATCTGCTGCCAGCGCAAGATCAATCTGACTGTCCAGCTCTACGATGCCGTAACCCTGTTCATCTTCAATATGCAATAACTCAAGATCATATTTCTCAGGGTTACTAAACAGCTCCTTGAGAGCGAGTAGCTTAGGTACATAGAACCTGGTTTCAGGACGTAAATTGGTCAAATGCCAGAAATCGGTTTCGCGTCCTTTTTTCTTATTGTATCGAATTGCCGAGCGAACTTTTCCTGGGCCTGCATTATATGATGCTAGTGCAAGCTCCCAATCCTGGTCGAATTGCCCCGCCAGATTTTGTAAATATTTTGTAGCCGCTTTGGTGGATTCGATGATGTCTCTACGACCGTCGTACCACCAGTTTTGTTTGAGGCCGAGATGACGCCCTGTAGAAGGAATGATTTGCCACATACCTGATGCACGCCCGTGTGAATAGGCAAAGGCTTGATAAGCAGACTCCACGATAGGTAGTAAAGCCAGTTCAGTGGGTAAATTCTTTTTTTCCAGCTCATCCAGGATGAAGGGGAGTACCGGTTCCGCACGGGACATCACCCGTTCCAGATATTCACGATGTTTCAGATACCAGTCTAATTGAACCTGTACACGAGAATTCATCACCGATTTCATCTGCATCCCCTGTTGCAGACGAGTCCAGGCTGTATTCTCTCGTTGCAGGGCAGTTTCAGCTTCCTGCATGATTTCATTTGATACAGAAGGATTAGTGGATGAACTATCGATATCCTGTTCACCGCTATCGACTATAACAGGTTGATTATTTAAGGCATCTGATGCTTCCGCAGGAGGCGGTTCAGGGGAGTAATTCGGCTCCTGTAGCAGAGATGCACTTGCGATAAATTCTTCCTGAGTCGGCAGTAAAACCACAGAGTTTTGTTCGAGCATTAATAATTCAGTCGACACAGTAGCAGTAGGCTGCTGCTCTTGCAGGAGAGTATGGCAGGCTGATAAATAAATAAAAGCGGGGGCAATGAATAGCAGCCTGTACGAGGTATTAATTTTTTTCACTTTGTTTATTATAGCGTTCATTATGAAATATGCGCGAAATCCTACAAGCCTGAAGCCATCAAAGCAAGGTTAATAATGCTAGAACATAGTCCAAAATTAATTAAAGATAAAAAAGTTAACCCATCTTCATCGTCCCTGGATTTTTGGTATAAATCCCCTTTGGGTGAATATCTGGCTCATCAAATCAAGCTTTATCTGGATGAGATTCTTGCAACCAGTTTTGGATATTACGCCATACAGTTAGGCAGTAACCCTTTACCAGATGAGTTTTTATCTGGCTGTCGCGTGAAACATGTTTTCCATCTGGGACAGCAGCAAAAGCATCAGCATGCGAATGTGGACTTAAGTTTTTTGCCAGTGGCGACCGATAGTATTGACCTGGTGATACTGACACATGCATTGTCCCAATGCTCTGATCCTCATGCCCTTTTACGTGAGGTAAATCGAGTATTGATACCTGACGGCAAACTTCTTATCATCGATTTCAATCCAGTATCTTTGTGGGGGGTGCGTCATATATTTCAGTCCTGGCTGGAGGAGGAGCCCTGGGGGGGACATTATTATACCGCCAGGCGGCTTAAGGACTGGACCAGTCTGCTAGGGTTCGATTTACTCAATCATTATCGCTGTGGCTATATATTACCGATAAATTTTCAGCGATTGATCGATAAATCCAGTATTTTTAGCAGGTTTTCCAAACGTTGGTTAAAATTTTCGGCAGCAGTTAATATTCTGGAATTTGAAAAAAATACTATTCCTTTGACTCCTTATAGAAAGCGCTGGGTTAAGCAGCGCATATTATCTCCAAAAGTAATTCGTCCAGGTATTGGGCGAGGAATGAAATATGACAAATAATGTAGTTCTGTATACCGACGGCGCCTGCCGCGGTAATCCCGGTCCTGGTGGCTGGGGAGCCTATCTAAAGTATGGCGATGCAGAAAAAAAACTCAAAGGCTATGAGCAGGAAACCACCAATAATCGTATGGAGTTATCTGCCGTGATTTACGGATTAAAGCAGCTATCTCGTTCCTGCCAGATCGAATTAAAAACCGATTCCAAATACGTTTTGCAGGGTGTCACCGAATGGATGCCCGGATGGAAGAAAAACGGCTGGAAGACTGCAGCTAAAAAGCCGGTCAAGAATGTGGACCTGTGGCAGGCACTGGATAAAGAGTTGGCTCGCCATACCATCAACTGGCAATGGGTCAAGGGGCATTCCGGCGATCCAGGCAATGAAATGGCCGATCTGCTGGCGAATCAGGCCATCGATCAACATACTGGAAAGGTATAATGGCAAGACAGATTATACTAGATACGGAAACCACCGGCCTGGAGCCAAAGCAGGGCCACAAGATCATAGAAATCGGTTGTGTCGAAATGCAGAACCGACGACTGACCCACAACCACTGGCATCATTATCTGAACCCGGACCGGGAAATCGATACCGGCGCCTTTGAGGTACATGGCATTAGTAATGAATTCGTGCAGGATAAACCACGCTTTCATGAACTCGCTGAGAACTTTCTGGAATATATCAATGGCGCAGAATTGATCATTCATAATGCATCATTTGATATTGGGTTTCTAAACCATGAATTGTCGCTACTGGATGGTGACTGGCCACTGATTGAGGATATCTGCACTGTCACCGATACTCTAAAGATGGCTCGAGAGAAACATCCAGGGCAAAAGAACAATCTGGATGCGCTATGCCGACGTTACGAAATTGACAACAGTAGTAGAACCCTGCATGGCGCTTTACTTGATGCCGAGATCCTGGCCGAAGTCTATCTGGCAATGACGGGAGGGCAGACTCTGCTATCACTGGATGCAGAGGATAGTTCTGATCATGCTCACGAAGAACAACTGGTATCACTGTCTAATGTTCCACTGGAACTCCCTGTGTGGACAGTGCCAGAGTCCGATAAGCAGGCACATCAGGAATATCTGCAATACCTTCAGGAGAATTCAGGTTCTAGTGTCTGGTAACAGGACCTGATTTTTTAAGCGATACTCTGACTGCTTAATCCCAGGCTGTGCCGCTTTTTGCGTTCCAACTGATTTCATCAGCTCTAACCCCATCGGGATAGATCTCTATCTCTATTGACTCCAATCACATGGCTTTTTGGGGTTGAAGGTTTAATGGCTGAATATTAGAATCGGTTAATAAATTAATTAACCACCATCAATATTCCAGCTATGTCTATGACATGCTGGATTTTTTGCTATTAACCGAACTTCAGGCCCCAATCATGCAGGATCCAACCCTTCAATCAGACCGAGACATTGGTAATGTAGAGATCAAGGAAACGACCTGTTATATGTGCGCCTGCCGCTGTGGTATCCGTGTCACGTTGCGTGACGGGGAAGTGCGCCATATAGAAGGGAATCCAAATCATCCGCACAACGAAGGTGTTATCTGCGCCAAAGGCTCGTCCGGTATCATGAAGCAGTATTCTCCAGCGCGTATTACCAAACCTCTATTACGTAAACCGAATGCTGAACGTGGCGAGTCTGAATTCGAAGAAATTTCCTGGGACAGGGCCTTCGATATTATGCAGGAACGCCTGGCACGTATCCGCTCTGATGACCCCAAAAAATTCGCGCTGTGTACCGGTCGCGACCAGATGCAGGCATTGACCGGCATGTTCGCCAAACAGTTCGGAACGCCCAACTATTCGGCTCATGGCGGATTCTGTTCGGTGAATATGGCCGCAGGCATGATCTACACGATTGGCGGATCGTTCTGGGAATTTGGCGGGCCAGATCTGGATCGCGCCAAGCTATTCGTGATGATCGGTACCGCCGAGGATCATGACTCGAACCCACTCAAGATTCATATCTCGAAATTCAAGCGTCGTGGTGGAAAGTTTATTTCCATCAATCCCATCCGTAGTGGTTACTCAGCTATTGCCGATGAATGGGTACCGATCAAACCGGGTACCGATGGTGCACTGATAATGGCCCTGATTCACCAGTTGATCAAACAGGGCCTGTATGACCGCGAATTTCTTGTGCAATACACCAATTCTGCGGAGTTGGTCGTTGACGATCCCAAACGCGATAATCATGGCCTGTTCAAACGCTTTGAAATGCATATTGATGAAGGCTGCTTCGATCCTGAAAATAAGCTGTGGTGGGATCGCGAACTGGATAAAGAGATTTCAACACATACACCGGGTGTAGATCCTCGTCTACTCGGCTCCTTTACCCTGGAAGATGGCACTCCGGTGAAACCAGCATTCCAGTTGCTCAAGGAAAGGGTAGAAGACTACACCCCTGAGTGGGCCGAAGGCATTACCGGCATACCTGCCGAAACGATTATTCGACTAGCTCATGAAATGGGTGTTACTGCACGAGACCATCAGATCGAGTTGCCGATCCAGTGGGAAGATTGCTGGGATAATGTGCATGAATCGGTCAAGGGCAATCCGGTAGCATTCCATTCGATGCGTGGTCTGGCCGCTCATTCCAACGGTTTTCAGTCGATACGCGCGTTGAGCATACTGATGACCCTGCTTGGCACTATCGACCGTCCCGGTGGATTTCGTCATAAGGCACCATTCCCCAGACCCATTCCACCATGCCCGAAACCACCCAATAGTCCAGAAGGTGTCCAACCAGACACTCCGCTGGATGGTATGCCACTAGGCTGGCCAGGCAAACCGGAAGATCTGTTTATCGATGATGAAGGAAAACCGGTTCGCCTTGACAAGGCGTTTTCCTGGGAATATCCCTTGTCGGTACACGGTCTGATGCACAATGCGATAACCAATGCCTGGCGCGGTGATCCGTACAAGATCGACACCATGCTGTTATTCATGGCCAACATGGCGTGGAATTCATCGATGAATACCGTCAATGTGCGCGACATGCTGAAAGACAAGGATGAAAACGGCGAATACAAGATTCCATTTTTGATAGTCTGCGATGCATTCCAGTCCGAGACGGTAGCCTTTGCGGATCTGGTATTACCCGATACCACCTATCTTGAGCGCTACGATGCGCTCTCCATGCTGGATAGACCTATCTCTGAATACAGTGGCCCGGTGGATTCAGTACGTATACCAGTATTACCACCAAGCGGTGAATGCAAGCCGTTTCAGGAAGTATTAATCGAGCTGGGTTCGCGTCTGGGCCTGCCAGCTTTTGTAAAAGATGATGGCACGCCTAAATACCGCGACTATCCTGACTTTATCACCAACTATGAAACCTCACCGGGTTCCGGTATCGGTTTTCTGGCTGGCTGGCGTGGTAAGGGTGGTGAGAAATTCCTCAAGGGTGAACCTAATCCACGTCAGTGGGAAATGTATCAAAAGAATGGCTGTGTCTATCATCACGAGCTGCCCAAGTCATACCAGTACATGCGTAACTGGAATAAAGGATATCTGCAATGGGCGCGCGCGCATGGTATGACACGTTACGCGGAACCGATTACCATTCATCTGTATTCAGAAGTGCTACAGAAATTCCGCCTGGCAGCACAGGGTAAAACCACGGGCAGGCAACCGCCGGATCATCTGCGCAAACGTGTCGAAACCAACTTTGACCCGTTACCGTTTTATAGCGAAACCCTGTTATCGAAGCTGGAGGATACACATGACTATCCACTCAATGCGCTAACCCAACGCCCGATGGCGATGTACCATTCCTGGGATTCGTTGAATGCCTGGCTACGTCAGATTCATACGCATAATTACCTGTTCGCTAATCCGCTGGCTGCAAAACCGAAAGGTATTAAGGATGGCGACTGGATCTGGGTTGAATCGCCCACCGGCAAGGTTCGGTGCATGTGTCGCTTTAGTGAAGCGGTAGAACCGGGCACGGTATGGACCTGGAATGCAATCGGTAAAGGTAACGGCGCCTGGGGACTTTCCAGCAATGCCAATGAATCTCGTAAAGGGTTTTTATTAAATCATCTGATCCCGGAAGAATTACCGAAATGTGAAGCAGGAGATCACCTGTCAAATTCTGATCCGGTTACCGGTCAGGCTGCCTGGTTTGATGTGCGGGTTAGGATCAGCAAGGCCGACGACAGCGAACCCGCTGAGACATCGCCGCAGTTTCCTTTGCAAAAAATGGTGCCAGGCCAAAAGGGCCGGCATAAAAAGTGGCAGGCGTATTTCGCCGGGGTTTTCCGTAGTAAGGAGAAAATATAATGACACAGCTCGCTCTGGTAATTGATCTGAATGTCTGTGTTGGCTGCCATGCCTGCGTAACCAGTTGTAAGTCCTGGAACACCTCGGGCTGGGCCGGGCCTTTGCCTGATCAGAACCCGTATGATGCCGATCCTTCTGGTGTTTTCTTTAACCGCGTACAGACCTATGAAGTCGGCTGTTATCCGAATACCGAAACCGTGCATTTTCCCAAGTCCTGCCTGCATTGCGAAGATCCGCCCTGTGTACCGGTTTGCCCAACGGGAGCCAGCTACAAGCGTGAAGATAACGGCGTGGTACTGGTCGATTATGACAAATGTATCGGCTGTAAATACTGTTCCTGGGCCTGCCCCTATGGTGCTCGTGAATTTGATGAAAAAGGTAAGGTGATGAAGAAATGTACTCTGTGCATTGATCGTATAACCGATACAAATTTACCCGAATCAGAACGCAAACCCGCCTGTGTCATGGCCTGTCCAACCAGCGCACGTATCTTTGGTGATGTACACGATCCAGAATCCGAAGCATCCAGAGCAATCCGCGAAGAGGGGGGGTACCAGTTGCAGCCTGAATGGGGCACGCGTCCGGCCAATCATTATCTGCCCAGACGTAAACAGCATATCCATATCAGCGAAGATGAGCTGGTACGTTCGGATAATCCGTTACGTAAGGAAGAAGACAGCAACTATGAACAGGGCGAGACTCTGGACGATGTCGCGTGGTAGAGACAAACAAACATGTCATTGCGAACCCAGCGAAGGAATCTGTTGCAATGCCTGAAAGACTATAAATTGAGAATGAAATAATATGCATCCAGCATTTTCTGTAATTTTTCTAACCACCCTGATCGGCATAGGTCAGGGATTATTTTTGGCACTCTATACCGGCCAACTGTATGGTCTGGCTCAGTTATTACCCGCACAGGATAGTCAGAGTTTTTATGCGTTGGGCTCATTTGTTGCGTTAGTATTTTTAATCGGTGGTCTGTTAGCCTCCTTTTTCCATCTGGGGCATCCAGAGCGTGCCTGGCGTGCCGCAACCATGTGGCGTACCTCATGGCTGTCGCGTGAAGTTATCGTACTACCGGTATTCATGGGGCTGGTGTTTTTATACGCGGTGGTAAATTTCTTTGGTTGGACGCAACCGTTATTTATTGTGTCGGATACATTACCAGTGGATCTGAGTCTGATCATTGGCTTTATTGCCAGCTTTATAGCCTTTGTCCTGTATGTCTGTACCGCGATGATTTATGCAAGCCTGAAATTTCTTAAGGAATGGCACACGCCATTAACGGTATTTAATTACACCTTTCTTGGATTGGCTTCCGGCTTTATGTTAGCCGCTGCGTTCTCTGCTTATAATGGTGTTCGTCTGGTTACCTTTTTCGGCGTCTGGGCGGTTATTTTTACGATTATTGCTGGTATTGGGCGAGTTGCTTCCCTGATCAGAAACAAAAAATTACGTCCTAAAATTGATTTGCCATCTGCCATCGGTGTTCGTCATCAAACACTGGTTCAGTTGACGCAGGGTTTCATTGGAGGCTCGTTTAATACCCGTGAGTTTTTTCATCATAAGTCGGCTTTCTTTGTGAATAGCGCTCGGCGTGTATTTTTGTGGCTGGTGTTTGTTGTGCCGGTGGTGCTGATTGTTACGGCTTATTTCCTGGCTTCAGAGGTTTTACCTATGGTGGCATTCGTGATTCAGTATCTGGGATTGATGGCAGAGCGGTGGTATTTCTTTGCTGAGGCCAGGCATCCACAGAATCTTTATTATCAGCAGATAGCATAACTCTCCTTTTATATAGCCTCTACCTGTACAAAGGTTTCGCACTCAAAGCTGTTCTGGCTATCGTAGTGAATGACGAGTGCGAGCGCGAGTCACTTTTTGCCTACAGCAGCAAAAAGTAACCACAAAATTGACAGGATCAATTTTGAACAGCTGCCCGAAGGGCGGAGAAAAACTAAGAAAAGTATTCGGTGGGATTTAATACCATTTTATGCCACATTAGCTGTTTGGTTTTTGAGACAATGTTTTCTCATAACTTTTGAATACCGTTTTGTGGCTTAACAGATCTCACAAATCGCCTCATCAAGAACTATATTCATTTCTCCGGGTTATTAACCCGCATTTTTTTGTTATCCTTGTCGTCCTATAAATCAAACCATTATTAACTGAATCAGGTGTGTTATGCCCCGTTATCGCTCTCGTACGACTACTGAAGGACGCAATATGGCTGGAGCGCGTTCGCTTTGGCGCGCAACAGGAATGAAAGATGATGATTTTCAAAAACCGATCATCGCTGTGGTCAATTCTTTTACCCAGTTCGTTCCCGGGCATGTACATCTGAAAGATATCGGCCAGCTGGTCGCTCGTGAGATCGAAGCCGCTGGTGGCGTGGCGAAAGAATTCAATACTATTGCAGTCGATGATGGTATCGCCATGGGTCACGATGGCATGCTCTACAGTCTGCCCAGTCGTGATCTGATCGCTGATTCGGTCGAGTACATGGTGAACGCCCACTGCGCCGATGCCATGGTCTGTATCTCCAACTGCGACAAGATAACGCCGGGGATGCTGATGGCGGCTATGCGCATCAATATCCCCGTGGTGTTCGTTTCCGGTGGGCCGATGGAAGCGGGTAAGACCAAACTGTCCGAGCATGGTCTGGATCTTGTTGATGCCATGGTGATCGCTGTTGACGATAAGGCAAGCGATGAAAAGGTTCTGGAATACGAACGCAGTGCCTGTCCGACCTGTGGCTCCTGTTCCGGCATGTTTACGGCCAACTCTATGAACTGTCTCACCGAGGCTCTGGGTCTGAGTCTGCCCGGTAACGGTACCATGCTGGCTACCCATGCCGATCGCGAGCAATTGTTTAAACGTGCTGGGTCGTTGATAGTCGAAATCTCCAAACGTTACTACGAGCAGGATGATGACAGTGTGCTACCGCGCAGTATTGGTTCAAAAGCCGCATTCAACAACGCTATGGCGCTGGATATTGCAATGGGTGGTTCGACTAATACCATCCTGCATCTGCTGGGTATCGCACGTGAGGCGGAGGTGGATTTCACCCTGAAGGATATAGAGGCCTTGAGTCACAAGGTGCCACAGCTTTGTAAGGTAGCGCCGAATACACCGAAATACCACATCGAAGATGTACACCGTGCTGGTGGTATCTTCGGCATACTTGCTGAACTCAATCGTGCGGGATTGCTTGGTGCAGACTGCCCAACAGTGCATAGCACGACCATGCAGCAGGCACTTGATCAATGGGATATCACGCTAAGTGATAATGCCGATGTAAAGCAATTCTACAAGGCTGGGCCGGCTGGTATCCCTTCGCAAACTGCATTTAGCCAGGCGACTCGTTGGCCGAGTCTGGATGATGATAGGACCAATGGTTGTATCCGTTCATTAGAAAACGCCTATAGTCTGCAAGGTGGTCTGGCCGTGCTTTATGGCAATATCGCTGAAGATGGTTGCGTGGTCAAAACGGCGGGTGTTGATGACTCCATTCTGGTATTCGAAGGCAGTGCGCATGTCACCGAATCACAGGATCAGGCGGTGGATGATATTCTCAATGACCGGGTTAAGGCCGGTGATGTTGTCATAGTTCGCTACGAAGGACCGAAGGGTGGACCCGGTATGCAGGAAATGCTTTATCCAACCTCTTATATTAAATCCAAAGGTTTGGGAAAAAGCTGCGCCTTATTGACCGATGGCCGTTTTTCGGGCGGTACTTCGGGGCTATCTATCGGGCATGTTTCACCCGAAGCAGCATCCGGTGGTGCGATTGGACTGGTAGAGGATGGGGATACGATTGTCATCGATATTCCAAACCGCTCAATTAACGTCAAGCTATCCGACGAAGAACTGGCCGCACGTCGTGCTAAACGGGATGAAATGGGCTGGATGCCGAAAGAGCCGCGTCCGCGTAAAGTGTCTGCGGCGCTGAAGGCTTATGCGATGTTGGCGTTGAGCGCAGATAAGGGTGCAGTGCGAGATTTGTCGAAGTTGGAAGGGTTTTGAGACGACTACCTTTAATGGTTTTACAGGTCTTTACTTTCCTTTCTCTGTAGCACCTATCGAGTAGGCGTTCGAGTTCCTTTTATTGCGCCACAATATAATTGTTCCTTACTTTTTGTTGTGGCGCTAGATTCAAGTTCACCAGTCTGAATATTGAATTTGATGCTAACTGAACTTCCTGTATTAGTGATTTGTATGTAATAATTTCGATGTCACTCATTAGCAGGCAAAGGTCTTTCGTCATTCCGACATGTTTTGAACCGGAGATAACGAAGGCTTCAGCCCAGACTTTATTCTGAATTAAATGTGCCTGGGTGATGGGCTGTGATATTGGACACATAGGAAGTAAGAAAATAGTTCGTTTTTAATACGAAATAATTCAACCCGGAAAGTTGAGATGCGAAATATTAGAGGCAAAATGGGGCCAGACATGACGCCATCTCTGCCGTTTAGCTCGGTTCTATCCCAAACGCTTACCAGCCCAAACTATCACCCTACTATCCTCTATCCAAATTTCCCCCAGATGGATACATCACGGACAAAGCGTATCAATCTAATGCTTGTGGTCATTTTTCTTGTGAGTCTCTGTTTTTCGGGCCATGCTCCAGCCCGGTCACTAAAGGAGATAAAGGAAAGCAACGACTTGAGGATCTGTGTGGCAGGCTCCAGTTATCAACTCTATACGACGATGGGATTGGCTTTTGCTGAGGTTATGGGAATTCCGGCAACCCTGAAGCATCTTGACTCCTGGGATCAGCAGTTCCATAACCAGGATGGAATAACAATAAAGGAGGCGCAGTACACACCTGCATTACTGGCCAATGGTGATTGCGACTTCTATCCTAACGATATAGTAATGAACAATTGGCGACTGAAAAAACTCAATTTTGTTATCTTGTTTAGAACTCAAATGGTTGTCGTGGTTCATACTGACAACCTGGCAAACTATACAACCCTGTCTGATCTTGCTGGAAAAACTGTAGCTGTTCAAAAAGGCACCAGTTACAGTACCTGGATCGAACAGCAGAACGCATCAGATTTTGCAAAAAATCCGATGCGGATAGAGTTCATGTCCACAGATGAGAGCATGCAGGCCGTGGATGATAAACTGGTTGACTTTACCATCATCGGCGCCGACGGCGCTTTAAACTGGACTCGGAATAAAATAAAGCATTCAAGTGTTGCCTTTCCCATTGGTGAGGCTTCACAGGTTGGTTGGGCATTCAGAAAACAGGATAAAGACCTGCAGATTGTGGTAAAAGACTTTTTTGACTCCCAGGCCAGGGCTGGTTCCCGGTTAGATGCTATCTGGGCTGAAAAGGTTGGTATTCCCCTGAGCGAGTTCACCTTGTTCATAGCGAACCTGTTACAGGACTGATCCCAGATGCACTCGATTAAAAATAGACTCATTCTTGTCATAACCGGCCTGTTACTATTCGTAATCGTGGCCTTAACGGTTGTTACTGGGCTGGATTCATCCAGATTGATGCATGACGTGCTGGATCGGGAATTGCGACAGAACGTCAGACAGGGGCGTGAGCTTTTCCTGAATTTTCTGAAATGGCAATCCATGAATCTGGAATTATGGAATGACCACCCCATTACCCATATTATTTTTGAGAACCCTGCCTTAGCAAACCTTTCCCGTTCGGGCCTGGAAACCGCCTTAGAAAGGACCATAGAGCGCGCTCCCTGGATCAGCAACGTCCTTTTAATCAGTAATAACGAACTGATTTACGATCATGTTTTCAGGTTGGACAGGAACGTTGAAAAACGCATAATCAGAGAAGAGCCTGGCGCACTGATAGCAAAAGGCGAACCTTTTGTCGGCAATCTGAATCTGTTCAGTCCCGGTCAGGATAAGGATGTGCTGGTTCTGGTACATCAATTTTCAAACAAGGGCGCCAGAGTGTCGGGGAAATTCATCCTCATGCTGCTGGATTTGCAGCTGGTAAATAAGAGACTGTTTTCAGAGCTATCTGTTGGGCAGAAAGGCTTCCTCTCTCTTTTGGGCTGGAACCCTGAAAACAAAATTACCTCAGCTGTCACGGTTTCCAGCAATACAGAGCAGCGCGCTTTTGCTGCAGAGATATCGCGGAATCATTCCATTGAGGATCTGGAGAACTTTGATGGTTCGCTTATTTTGTCGACTCTCCCTGTTCCCGGGTACCCGATTGCCATTGTTGGGGCAATTCCCCGGCAGGAATTGAATCAACCAGTCCGCCAGTTGATCACAAACTCCATTCAATTGAGTGTTTTAATTCTCCTGATCGGTGTAGCAAGCGCTCTTTATCTGTCCGAAAAGCTAGCGGGACCTGTACTGAAGCTTGCTTCACGGGTAAAAGCGATTTCCTCTGAAAATTTAAATATTGGAGACGTATTTCATGCCAGCAGTATGCTTGAACGATCCGATGAGGTAGGAGTTCTGGCAAATGCCTTCAGCCGAATGTTGATTGAGCTGAAAGAGTATACCAGCGATCTTGAAAACAAGATTTCAGAGAGAACGTTTGAACTGAATATGGCCAATACCCAGCTGACTCAGATCATCGATCTTTTGCCAGAAGCCACCTTTGTTATCAACGGAAGAGGAGAGGTGATTTCCTGGAACAGGGCCATGGAATCCCTGACACAGATCCGAGCTCGGGAGATCCTGGGAAAAGATAATTATGAATATAGCCTGCCGTTTCATGGTGAGCGTCGTCCGCTATTGATTGACAGGGCGGGAGAGGATCAGGCTCTGCTGGAAGCAACCTGTCCTTCTGTCAGAAAAACGGAGTTTGGCGGGGTTGTTGCCGAATCCTTTTACCCATTGTTGAGAGGAGGGCGTTATTTTCTGGAAACGGCAGGGCCACTTCTGGATCTGGACGGGAACCCAGCCGGAGCCATTCAGTCGATTCAGGATATAACCTACCTGAAAGAGATGGAGAATGAGATCAAGCAGGCAAAGGATCTTGCTGAAGCTGCCACTAGAGCTAAGAGCGATTTTCTTGCCAATATGAGCCATGAAATTCGCACACCCATGAATGCAATTCTTGGCATGTGTCATCTGGTACTGAAAACGGATTTGACCCCAAAGCAGCATGATTACATCAAAAAGATCGACAACAGCGCCAATTCGCTGTTGGGTATAATCAACGACATCCTTGATTTTTCCAAGATTGAAGCCGGAAAGCTTGATGTTGAAGCGATAGATTTCAACATTACGGAAACACTGACCAGCGTAGCCAATATGATCACGGTCAAGGCTCAGGAAAAAGAAAATCTGGAAGTGCTGTTCCGACTCGATCCGAGCGTGCCACATCATCTGATAGGCGACCCCTTGCGACTAAGCCAGATACTCATCAATCTGGGTAGCAATGCTGTAAAATTTACCGTCGAAGGAGAGATCGTTTTAAGCTGCACAATGGTGGAAAAATCGGAACAAACTATTTCTCTTCAGTTTAGTGTCAAAGACAGCGGTATCGGAATGACAGCTGAACAAAAAGCCCTTTTGTTTCAGGCATTTTCCCAGGCGGATGCATCAACCACCAGAAAATATGGCGGCACGGGATTGGGGCTGACCATCTGCAAACGTCTCGTCGGTATGATGGAGGGCAAAATCTGGGTGGAAAGTGAGCCAGGTACAGGCAGTGAATTTTTCTTTACGGTAGCGCTAAAGATTGGGGAAGATAAAGCAGAACAACCACTGGAGCTGACGCAAGACCTGAAAAATCTTCCGGTTTTGGTGATTGACGATAACAGTTCATCCCTGCAGATACTCGATGAGATGCTTCAGGAGCTATCTTTTGAAGTGGATCTGGCATCTTCCGGTACAAAAGGGCTGGAACTTATTGCACATGCTGGAAAAAATCAGGCTTATCGACTGGTACTGATAGACTGGAAGATGCCTGGAATGGACGGTATTGAAACGGCCATGAAAATCCGCGCAATGGCCGAACTTCCTGAACAGCCCAAAATTATCCTGATCACAGCCTTCGCCCATGAAGAGGCCCAGCAACAAGTCTGGAAAGTTGGTTTGGACGGACTGCTCATCAAACCGGTGTCCCCCTCCGACCTCTTCGATGCTGTGATGAAGGCATTCGGGAAAAGCGAAGACAAAGGGATGGTCAGGACCGATTGGCAGGATCGAGAAGCTGATATAGTCAGACCGATACTTGGTTCCCGCATTCTGCTGGTGGAGGACAATGAAATCAACCAGCAGATAGCTGAAGAAATCCTCTCAGGAGCCGGTCTTTCGGTGACTCTTGCCATTAATGGCAAAGAAGCGGTTGACGCTGTCCGTGCAGGGAACTTTCATGCTGTGTTGATGGATATTCAAATGCCAGTTATGGATGGCTACGAAGCCACACGTCAAATTCGAGAAATGGACCAGCATAAGGCACTGCCGATAATCGCCATGACAGCCAGTGCCATGACTCAGGACAAAGAAAAGGCTCAGCAGGCCGGCATGAACGATCATGTGAGCAAACCGATCAATATACAGGAACTTTTCTCCACCCTGGTCAAATGGATTAAACCGACTGACTGGGAAGCTGTTTTGTCTGAAGAAAAGCCGCTGGTTCCGGCCCCTCCAGTCCAGGCCTCGGAGCCGATACGGGAACTGGCTAATATGCCGGGTATTTCAGTGGACAGCGGCCTGTATCATCTAAGAGGCAACAAGACTCTCTACACCAAATTGCTGGTCCAGTTCGTCAACGAGTATCCGGATGCATTGGATGAAATTCGAGCAGCCCTGACCTCTGGAGACATGGAAAGGGCTCAGCTGCTGGCCCACACGCTCAAGGGAGTGTCGGGTAATCTGGGTTTTCACAATCTCCAGCCAGCAGCCGAAGCCTTAGAGCATGCGGTTAAAGAGGGAGATCTGACCGATATTGATGAGTTAATGGAAAACGTTGATACGACACTCAAGGATGTAGTTGCTACGCTGAGGAGTTTTACTCAGTCTGTGACGTAATGCATTGGGGTCGTCATTATCGTACTAACCTTTTATTGTCCCCCGACCTTGAAGCGGATGTTTAAACAGTTAAAAGAAAGTGGTATTAAGAAGAAATTCCGGATTTGTTTATCTAATACAAGCATACGATCCTCAATCCATTGCCTTCGATGTTTGTAATCATGTCCAGTCTGATTATCTTTGCCGCAGAGAAAGGTACGTCGAACGTAGCGTGAGGTGCAGTGGTAATAAGGGGTGGCCTCGAGAGAAACCTGAGTCTTCCTGGCTTTAGGCATAATGTGCTCCTTGCGTTGAGTCAATGGATTTTACGTTACCGTTGATCTATAGTAGCGTTAAGCTTCAAAAAGTGGATGTCCCAAAAAGATTAGTAAATTGGATAAAAGCCATCGATACAGCATGGCAAATTGGCATCAGAGCTATCAGGAGCCATGCAATAAAATGATCACCGCAATACAATCCCCTATTATTAAAGAGTGTGCCCATCGCGGCATAGTCCAACAGTCATTTATACAACGTGCTGTGCACTTTGTATAAATACTAAGCTGTTATGCTTCAAGAAGGATGTCGTATGAAAGAAGAAATATCGCTTAGAGCTGCGGCCATGGATGATGCGGATATGCTACTCGAATGGCGCAATGATCCAGGAGCAAGAAAAGCCAGCCACAATACGGCTGAAGTTCAGAGGATTGAACACATATCGTGGTTATCACAGACACTCAGCAATCCCAATCGAAGGCTATACGTCGCTGAAGAATACGGCGTTCCTGTCGGCACTATTCGAGCAGATTTTGCGGATGGTGTATGGGAACTGTCATGGACGGTATCTCCGAAAGCAAGAGGGCGAGGGGTAGCAAAACACATGGTTGCTGAGATGGCAAATCAAATCTCGGAACCAATCCGAGCAGAGGTTAAAATTGGAAACATTGCGTCGGCGCGAATTGCCGAATATGCAGGTATGGAATTTGAGCGAGAGACTGGTGGTGTGCTTCATTACAAGAGAGCAGCACTAGGATGAACATGAGGCATAATCGGGATAGAGAGCTACTCAAGTAGCCCCCTCCCACAGCACCGTACATACGTGTCCGTATACGCCGCCTGACCTGTTATTAACTGAGATACTTCATCGGGCAAATGAATTCATATCAAGTGCCTATCGGGCCGTAGCCGGATGGTGAATCTTGCACCATAGCCTACGCACGGAGATGAGTCCTATCTTTTCGAAATGTGCATTGTTCAAACCAGCATTGCTCGCCAGTGTCTTCGACTGTCGCCAGTAACTTTTACGCGATAGCCCCAGACTGATGGCATCAGGTTTTCGCTGAAAAATTGAAAGTAACTCAATATCTGGAAACTTTCCGCCTATTCTGGTACAACCGTTTCAATGGATTCTGGACGAAGAATATGCTAAGTTTTTGAAATTGTAAGGAAATAACAATAAAAAGTGGTCTATACATGCTTAAAAATTCGTTATTAATTCCCCGGGATAGGCCGCAAGTTGCGGTAATTAGATGCCGCAACTTGCGGCCCAATTAGAATGTTAGCTGTAAAAAATGGAGTCCCATCGTGTTTGTAGGGAAAAAAGCACTACTGCTCGATATGAACAGCACATTTATGTTTGACGAGGACAGATTCGGCGATTCCGAAGATTTCTCGGTGCACTATTCCAAGATAGGCGGAAAACTTCCGCAAGTTGAAATTAATATGATTGTGCGGGCTGTGTACGAGTACCTGGACGCTCGGTACCCAGACGAAAACTATCGGCATAGTTTCCCATCTATGGAAAGTGCAATACGCGAGGTTGCCGATAAAACTTTGAGCGGAGATGAGATCAAAAAAATTATTAATACCTTCGCCTTCCACGAACTTGGTTCTATCCCCAAAGAATACGCCGCAGCACTTCATGAATTGCGGAAACGCTTTACGTTGGCAGCCGTCATCGACATCTGGGCACCAAAAACAGCATGGTTAAAAGAGTTCGAGCGCGCGGATATTTCAGGCCTGTTTTCCGCCACCTCGTTCTCCTCCGATCATGGTATGGTAAAGCCATCGCCGAGGCCCTTTGAGTTAGTGTTGAGCCAACTTGGAATGGAGAAATCTCAAGCCATTGTGGTCGGTGACTCCCCGCGAAGAGACCTTGGTGGTGCGAAGAGCGCTGGCATTGATTGCATATTGGTTGGTGGTGCTGAACATCCCGGCGCACTGAAAAGCTTTAACAACTTGCTAGAGTTATGCAACGTAATCTAAACACAGCTAACAAATCACCCCAGCCAACGCCAAAAAGCGGCGCGACAGAGCTTTAACGTTATGCGCAATATTGAGGAACATAAGTCATGAGCTCGGCATTGTTACCAATTCATCTCTCCTTTGTAGGATTATGGTTGGGGTGTGTGCTTACAGAGGCGTTATTTGAGCGGGCATTGCTTGGGAAAGGTACAGAACAGGTGCTTACGCTTGTTGCGCTCCACAAGCGTGTTGATCTGATCGTGGAGATCCCCGCCTTTGTTACTGTTCTGATTACAGGCGCTCTAATGTACTCGTCGGAAACTACAAGTGGCCTGATTCACACAAAGATTGCGTTCGGCCTTCTAGCTATTGCTGCGAACGTATATTGCGTATGGTTGGTTTTCCAGCGGGCAGTAGCCGCAGAAGAAGGAAATTGGAAAGAGTTTGACCGCCTTGACCATAAACAACATAAGTACGGAGCTGTTGTGCTTTTTGCAATTATCGCAGCTTTGGTCATCGGGGTGTCCGTCTATGGCAACGTATAACTATACGCTCCAGCCTATGTCAGGCCGCAACGCGGCCTTCCTCGGCTCAGCGTCGCGGTATGATTATTAGAGGTTGCCTCTAAGAGGAAAATGACATTGAACGAAGCTGAATCAGTCAAGGTTTATATTCATCGAGTTAATCGAGTAATAGATTATATAAAGGCCAATCTTGATAGTGATTTATCTTTAGATCGTTTATCTGGTGTTGCAAACTTTTCCAAGTATTACTTTCATCGAATATTCAAAGCCGTGATGGGTGAGAATGTAAATGCATATGTTGGTCGCTTACGTGCTGAGAGATCAGCGTTTATGCTGCTTTATAATCCAGGTAAATCAATCACATCTATAGCTTACGACGTTGGCTTTAGTAGTCCATCGGTGTATTCACGTGAATTTAAATCTTTCTATAAACTACCTCCTTCCAAATGGAGGAAAATTAAAAATAGCAATCTTTGCAAAGTAGAAAGCAATTTTAGCAAAGAACTGCATAAGCCTGGGTTTTATATTAATTTCTCCGAAACAAAGCCTATATGGAGTAATAATATGACTCAGAATATTGAATTAAATATTGAAGTTCGTGAAATGCCCGAGATTCCTATCGCCTACGTGAGACATCATGGTGCGTACGATCCATTAGATAAACAACTATTCCAATCATTATTTCAAAAATTAATGTCTTGGGCTGTACCGCTGAATTTATTTAAACCGCCGCAAACCAAAGCCATGACTATCTATAGTGGTGGCCACCCAGATACAACAGAATCAGACAAGCTTACAGTCGACGTCGCAATTAGTCTTGAAGGAGCTGTAAATGTCAAAGGTGATATTGGCGTGCGGTCCATTCCAGCGGGACAGTACGCAGTTGTGAGTCTTGTTGATGCCACTATGGACGAATCCGGAAAGGCTTGGGATACACTCTTTAATGATTGGTTACCTCACAGTGGCTACCAGCCCGGGGATGGCGCGTATTATATAAATCATCAAAACGATCCTGAGCAACATCTCCAGAAATTGTACACCCTGGAGATGTATTTGCCGGTGAAGCCGCTATAGAAAAAAACATAACAATGGCGCTTAACTCGGACACATCTACGCAATGTAAATTTTGTGCTTTGAATAGCAAAAAATATCCATTGCTACGGCGTGTCGGTTGGCGCTGTCGTTAGAAGGAAACAAAAGAAGAGCATGAATCAGATACTAATATACTCAGACAGTCTCACTTGGGGAATTATCCCTAACACAAGGAAACGACTTACATACGATAAAAGATGGCCCGGGGTATTCGAAAAATCTTTATCTGAAATGGGCAAAAATATTCGTGTTATTGAAAATTGTCTTAATGGACGGAGAACAGCATGGAGTGACCCATTCAAAGAGGGTAGAGATGGTTCAGTCGGTTTGGCACAAGTTATTGAAATGAACTCCCCCTTAAAGCTTGTAATCTTAATGTTGGGAACTAATGATTTTCAATGTATGCATGATAATAATGCCTGGTTATCATCCCAGGGAATGGCTAAGTTAATAAACATAGTACGTCAAGCCTCAATAGAGCCTGGAATGCCAGCGCCAGAAATATTGGTCGTTTCTCCACCAAAAATAATAAAACCCAAGGGTTCAATTGCACCAAAATTTAGTGGTGCTGAGAATAGAGATATCGGTCTTGCCTCTGAACTTGAACGAATCTCAAAGGAATATTCGACTTATTTCTTTGACACAGCTACCGTGACAGAGGCAAGTGCTGTTGATGGTATTCACCTGGATGAAAATCAACATTTAGAACTAGGTAAAGCAATTGCAAAGGCTGTTGCAGATGTCATCACCTTCTAACAATGCCTTCAAAGATGGACGCCGCACAAACTCGGCGCTCTTTAACTTAACCGTTATGCGTAGGAAGAAACGTGACTAAAAAAATTGATTTTGATTTGGCTTGGGGCGGTTACTATGTGTGTTCCGAAAAAGACAGTGATGCTTTTTCAGTTATTCGAATACTTGACTTCAATCGTGATGCATACCATGCCTCGCTTTATGACGAGTCCTTCGACGACATTCCAAGCGCTATTGATATCGAGAAGCTTTCTCCATTTATAGGTCATGCGCCAATAGATGCAAAAGGTCTTTTAAAATATGAAATGTTGACCCTAATAGATAGAAAGCCATTAACTCGAAGTGACTTAGAAGGTTATATGTACTATCTGGCTGAGTTTGATGTTTCTGAAGATGAAAGGGAAGAACTTACTAATTCGTTAATAAATTTTAGTAATGAAAAACCTATGGCTTTGAGCCTATATCTTTCTGAGGGTGAACTTCAAATTGAAGAGAGGGTATAAGATTGACGATAAAGCACATAAGAATAGGGTCAAGTTGCTCCCTGAGGTCACGGGAATCTGGCTACCTCTCGCCCCCTTACCCTGTGTGTTATGTGAATCAGTATGAGTAGGCTAGCTCCTAAACAGAAAGAACTCTGGGAGAAAATCCAAAGAATACTCTGGGAAAAGTGGGACCCAATCGGAGTCTACGAAGAAGATAGTGAATGGGACGATGAGTACGATAGCTATGCGCCCCACATATTTAGATTGGTAATTGAAGGAAATGATCATATTCGTATTGCAGCGTCATTAACTTCAACAATAAATCAAAATATTGGGTTGAGTGCCAGTAATAATAATGAGCACGACTTAAAAGTAGCTAAGTTAATTGTTCAGGCTAAAAAAGAAATTCTAGGCAGATACTGAGATACTTCATCGGGCAAATCGAATTTCATGTCAAGTGTCAATCGGGCTGTAGCCGGATGGTGAATCTAACACCATAGCTTCACATGAAGATGAGTCTTATCTTTTCGAAATGTGCATTGTTCAAACCGGCATTGGTCGCCAGTAACTTTTACGAAGAGCGCCGAGGCTCAGGTCTTGTCTTTTGACTATCAACCTGACAGTAGAGACTAGACCTACAGGGCGGACCTACTTAAGATAGAAACTACACCCATATATTGAAACACATGAGTAGTGAGATTTAATCCATGAAAAATTTTTTTAAAAAATCTATATTAGGTGGTCTGGTTGTTATATTGCCTGTTGCCATTTTAGCGTTTTTCTTTAAATGGCTATTCAGGTTAGTAACAGATCTTATCCAGCCACTGACTGACTATGCATCTGGAAGGTATTCTGTCCCTGAAATTGTCGCGGACATGCTTGTTATTATGATTATCGTGTTTAGCTGTTTTTTTGTGGGCGTACTGGTCAGCACTAAACTTGGCAATTTTCTGCATCGGACATTTGACGATGTATTGCAACAGATGGCACCCGGTTACCGAATGGTTAAGGAAGTGGTCGTGCAATTATTTGGTTCGTCAGGGAAATCGCCTTTTTCTAACGGTATCGTCGCCCGGGTCAGAATATTTGGTGCTGATTGCCCGACAGAAATAACGGGGTTAGTGGTAGACCGTTCTATTGATGATACCTTTACTGTTTTTGTGCCGACAGGACCTAACCCTACATCAGGCAATATCTACCACGTGCAAAAAAATCAGGTCACTTTGTATCCTGATATTAAACTGGATTCTGCAATGCGTACGGTGATTGCCTGTGGTGCAGGTTCTGCTGAAATATTTAAAGATAAGGTGGTTTGACAGAGTCTAAGGTGGAGCCACGATCAAGTCATGTCTTTTGCCTATTCACCTAACACGGATTTAAGGAGAGAGATTCTATGATCAGTGCCACTTCATTTAACTGCATGACCAGGCTGTGGATAGTTTTTTTGTCATCAATAAGCGCTAATCCAAAAAAACGAAGCCCCCTCCTCCCCAATATCTTCAGAGAGGGGAAATAGGATTCATAGCCTCAAGATAAGACGATTCCTTTAAATACTGCCGCTGTCCGTCCCAGCCAAGAATCTGGTCATGATTATCGACATCAAATTTTAACTTACCAACCAATTTGAATGGCTCCTGATACCAGATCTGATTGTCTGAATCAAAATAGATAGTGCCATAATAAATCTTGTTGAGCCTCATGTAATTGAACACTCCTCGACCTTTCTGCCGCTTTTTAATATAAAAGGAGTCGGATATAGGAAAGCACTAAATAATGAGCTAATTAAAGATGAATTAGGGAAGATCTGAATAATTCATCCATGAATTATCAGAGCACGAAAAATGAAAAGTGTGATTTTCGTTTTTCTCACAAAATCAATGGCTTGTAACCATCAATTTTGGCGGCACATCCCTGTACCGCAGGATCCTCTGAATTAATCAGAGATTCCTTAGAAAGTTCTGAGAGGTTTCTTAATCCCTCGAAATTTGAAGACTATTTTGTAGTCGCTAAGGCTGCTGACAAAGAACATGAAATTACAATAGAATTTATGATAATTAATCCGTCACAACAGTATGTTTCCGAGCTTAACAAAGATAACAATTAATAATGATTGAAGGCATAACAAGGTCAATTCAGATGGATAGCAGGCGATATGTCGCATAAGTCTACCGTTACCATCCCGTTAAACAGGAAGGTTTTACCCGGCGAAGTTATTCTGTTTGACAGGTCGATGGATGTTTGGCTGCTCTTTCAAAATCCGCTGGAAATAGTTTCTGCTAATTCATTATCTGAAGTGAAGGAGAAATTGGAACGGGTGGAAAATCTGACACAACAACAAGGTTTCCACGCTGCTGGATTTATCAGCTATGAAGCTTCTCCGGCATTTGATAATGCACTTCGGGTCAATTCTAATAACCGGTTTCCGCTGCTTTGGTTTGCCGTTTATGAAGAGGCTGTTCCTGTCACATTTACAGAAACAGAAACTGCTGATGTAAAAAGTGAATTCGAATGGACCCCAAGTGTTACACGAGCAGAATATAATCAGGCGATTGACCGCATCAAAAAGCATATCGCTGAGGGGGATACCTACCAGGTAAACTATACCTTTAAGTTACAAAAAGGCATGGATGACAATGGGTTTCGTTTATTTATGGATCTGGCTCAGTCTCAGGGAAGCGGCTATCCGGCTTATATTAATACCGGTGAATACGTGATCTGCTCGGTTTCACCGGAGCTATTTTTTTCAATGGATGGTGATCGAATAACCACCCGACCAATGAAAGGAACGGCTCCAAGAGGTCGCTTTATAAAGGAAGATAGAGAAAAAGCAGAGTGGTTACACAAATCAGAAAAAAACAGGGCCGAAAACCTGATGATCGTTGATATGATCAGGAATGATCTTGGCAAGGTAGCCAAAACAGGAAGTGTACAGGTTGATCATCTTTTCGATGTCGAGAAATATCCGACGGTATGGCAGATGACATCAACAGTCTCTGCAAAATCAGTAGCAACAATCAGCGAAATTATAACGGCTCTTTTTCCATGTGCTTCAATAACCGGTGCCCCAAAAGCGAATACGATGAAGATTATAAGCGACCTGGAATCGTCGCCACGGAATATCTACACGGGAAGCATTGGTTATATCAGGCCTGGTAGAAAAATCCAGTTTAACGTTGCCATTCGTACCATATTGATCGACAGGAAGCACTCGACTGCTGAATACGGCGTAGGCGGGGGAATCGTGTGGGATTCGGCCAAAACTGATGAATACGAGGAGTGCAAAGTCAAAGCAAGAGTTCTGTCGGATAGGCGCCCGGAATTTTCCTTGCTTGAAACTATGCTGTGGTCACCACAGGAAGGGTATGTATTGCTAGATGAGCATATGCAGCGTCTCAAAGATTCTGCCGCTTATTTTGACTACCCTTTGAATTCAAGACTTGTCCATTCACAGCTAACACAGCTGGTTTCGGATGTGGACAAATCCGATTACAAAGTGAGACTCCTGTTAGCTCCTGATGGGTCACTGAGTTTGCAAAAATACAAGTTAGACTTATCTTCATCAGATCATGTTCGCCTGGCCCTGGCGGCTGAACCGGTTCGATCTGATAATATCTTTCTCTACCATAAAACGACGAACCGCGAAGTCTATGACTATGCTCGGAGTCTGGTGCAGCAAGAATGTGATGATCTATTGTTGTGGAACGAACAAGGTGAAATCACCGAATCGACCATAGCCAATGTTGTCGTACAGATAGATGGAAAGCTTTATACCCCACCGGTTTCCTGCGGTCTTCTTGCGGGAACCTTTCGCCAATCACTGATCCGGCAAGGCAGAGTTCAGGAGATGGTCATACCTGTTTCCAGGCTTAAGGATTGCGAAAAAATATTCCTCATCAATTCTGTTCGTCTCTGGCGCGATGTGGAGATCATCGACGGGATCGGACCTACATAGCCTTCTAATATTATTTAATTTTAGCCCTGAAAAAACCTCAATTTAACGCTTAAATGACTCATATTCAGGTCTCCCTATGAGACGCCTGGACTGCTGCATAGCCCTGTGTCCGAGTTTCCTCTTCTGTGCCTGAATATCAGCTATTTGCCCCAGAGGACCTTATAGGAATTTGCTGGACTACCTGCTCGGTCGAGATAGCACAGTCTACCCTTAGTCGTCTCGCCTCTGCGCTCAGAGAGGTGAACCATCATTGGCTATTATTCCGGAGCAGTTGCGATTATCCTAGCCTCTAAATGGATTTAGGCTGGAGTTTGTGTGGTTATTAACATCAATTTTCTTTCCGTATTGTATCTAATTGGGGCGGCGCAAGGGTTATTCCTGGCGGCTGCTTTGGCGACAAAAGATATTGGCAGCCATGTTGCTAATAAATATCTGGCCCTCTTTCTGTTTATTTTCAGCCTGTCACTCATTGATGAGTTCTTTTTTCAATCTCACTACTTTTATGATTACCCGCACCTCATCGGATTGATCTGGCCGCTAGATTTTCTGTATGGCCCGATATTCTATTACTACCTTCGCCTGTTAACGGCAGCCGACCCGGACGAGGCCAGCCGGAGTAAGCGCAAGCATTTCGCACTATTTGGCGTAGGCATTTTGCTGGCAATTCCATTCTGGGTGTTATCTGGAGAACAAAAGCTGGCGTTTATGTATAACCTTCCCGATGAGCCGAGTCAGTCAACAATGGTTGTAGTCACCGATTTAACCGCTAGTTTATTAGCCATTATTCAAATGCTGGTTTATCTGGTGCTATGTTTTCGCACGCTTAAGCTACATCAAGCGGCAGTGGAGGATAACTTTTCAAGCCTGGAGAAAGTAAATCTTGCCTGGCTACGCTCACTACTATGGATGTTGGTAATGCTTTGGGCGTTTTATCTGATCGATATCTTTTTCTCTGAACCTTTCGGAATGGGAGAATCTTTCGGAGAGGCCCTGCACATTTGTCTTGTATTGATCTTTTATGCCATGGGGTATCGAGGGATGCGACAGGGGAAGATTTTCCAGAAACCAGAGACAATTGCGGCTTCATCAGCTCCGACAGGGCCTAAATATGCCTCTTCGGGGCTAGCTAAAGAGGTAAGTCCCAGGATCGCCGAGTTACTTCAAAAGTGTATGTCCGAATCCAGGCCCTATCTAAAGAATGACCTGACCCTGGCGGAATTAGCCGAGATGGTAGGGGTAACCAGTCATCACTTATCACAGGCAATCAACGAACAACTTGGCAGGAACTTTTTTGACTTCATTAATCAGTTTCGTGTACAGGAAGCGAAAGCCCTGCTATTTCAGGCAGCCCCCAAAATGACCGTAATTGAAGTCGCCATGGAGTCAGGTTTTAATTCAAAGACTGCTTTTTATGAGGCGTTTAAGAAACACACCGGGATGAATCCCTCTCAATTCAGAAAAAATCATTCAAATTCATGATGCTTCAATAACTCATTGAAAATGATACTGTATTTTTTATCCGCATTTATCGGGACGGAAGGATTTGGGCTTTAGCAGCGCTATACTAATCGCTCATTAACGAACAGAAAGGATGGTATTAATGGATAATAAAGCGTTGATTCTCTTGATGACTGTGGTAATTATCAATGGTTGTAGCTCTTACAAACCGCTGGAGGATGGTGTATTTAAAGTAGGTTACAAGGAGACCAAATTAGAGAATGGTGGCTACCTGCTAACCTATTACGGGTCCGACCATGATAACGAGGAAGATGTAGAAAAATTCTGGCATCGTCGTGCCCGGGAGTTGTGCTCCCCAGCCGAGTATGAAGTTGTAAAAGGCCACGCAGGCGAGTGGAAAAGTGAGGGCTATGTCGTACTACCCCCCGTTTTAGTAGCTGCAGAGAATGCTAACCCCACCTTTAGTGGCGAGGTGCATTGTAAGCCTAAGTGACTTATGCAATGAGTCTGCTGAATACTTGATCGCCTTGAGCTGAAAGCGAAGAGCCTTATGCCCAAGCTGTAGCTCAAGGCGAAAATCCATACACTCAAGTCGTGCCTTTTGCCTGTTCACCTGGCGACCCCAGAGTTAAAATGATGCTGCTATAAAGAAATCCTCCTGGTCCTTATGTTCATCACTCACTCAGATTTCGCATACCTGCTTGCTGTATTCACCCCAAACAATTGACAAAACTAGCCCTGTATTTTTAATCTCTCAAAAATAAATTTCACACTATTACAGGGTTCAATTCATTGCGGACTCACGGCTAAACAGTATCAGCACAAATGATAATAATGCCCATCCAGCCAATAATGAAAATCCGGCTGAGTAGGCATCCAGGTTATAGACTTTAACCTGATTGACTGTTTCCCCCTGCCAGCCCCGATCTAGCATCCAGCCAACTGCTGGCTGCAAAACCATCGGCCCGGTCATCACGCCCATATTGACAACCCCGGACACTGTACCAGAGAGATTTTGAGGAACCGACTCCTTGGCAAAGGCAAACCCTAAAATCATGCACCCCGAAGCCAGCCCAATGATCATTAACAAAGTGATCAACCAGATTTTTTCCAGATCTGGAACCAGATAGATAATACTCCAGCCCAGTGCTATCACTGCGCAACCAAAGATATAAAGAGGTTTACGTCGTCCAAAGTGGTCTGAGAAAAATCCAAACAGGGGGCCTGCTATAGCCCAGGCGATCAACATGGCTGAACAGATGGCTGCAGCTTCTGTTTTACTCATTCCATGATGGGTCACCAGAAATGGTACACCCCACAATCCGGCAAAGGCTGTAATACTTCCAACCACCCCACCAGGGACTATGCTTAACACCCAGGTATTTTTAAAGCGAAATACCTCCCGCAAACCCTTCAGAGCGTGTATCCAGGGTTGAGTATCGGTACTGGATTCCATACTAATATGACCCTGATACCCCTTTTCTCGAGGATCATCGCGCACCACGATCCACACAATCAATCCAATAATAATGGGCCATGCGGCCGACACAGCCATCACCTGTCGCCAGCCATAGGACTCTATCCACATCTGTAAAGGCACCCCCGCAAACACGGCCCCCACAATACCCACAAATAATGCCATGCCTGAGGCCAGAGCAAACTGACGTGGTAAAAACCAGTGGTGTGCCAGTTTTAACATGCTGACAAAAGTGACCGCTACCGAGCCTCCAATCAATAAACGGCCTATACCCGCCAGTCCTATATCGGATGAAAAGGCGAACATTAAAGATCCTAAACCCGCGACCAGAGCTCCTGCTGTTAATAAACGTCTGGGCCCCCAGATATCCGCCAGGATACCTGTCGGAATCTGCATCGCCACATAGCTATAAAAATACAGTGCTGAAAGATTGCCCAGTGCTGCTGCACTCAAGCCAAACTCGACACTTAATTCGGATGTCATGACTCCAGGTGCAACACGCTGAAAAAATGCAAACAAGTAAAGTGCAGCTGCCAGCCCCCATATCGTCCAGCTCAGACGTAGAGGCGGTAAAGATTTATTGTTCATTATTATTAGAAACTCTGGTTAATAGGTAACTACAAGGCCTACGAAGACTTGGCAGTTTGCAGATTGCCACGCTATACCAGCAATGACAATCAATACTGAATCATTCAGAGTTTTTCTGAAAAGAACCAGGGCCTGTTAACACTAATTTTATTGTCTTTGTTGTGGTCAAAAATTTAATGCTGTCTTTTTGCTGACTGTTCGCAGCATAAAACTTGAGCGTATTCTAGAAACATTTGGAAAGTTGGATAGATACTGCCTGTGAATCCGTTCATAATCCTCTGCATCAGAAGCTACCACTCTTAATAGATAATCTGAGTCACCTGACATTAGGTAGCACTCCATGATTTCTGGACATTCTTGAACTGCTTTTTCAAAACTATCCAGAGACTCCTCATTTTGACTACTCAAACTAATTTCGACAAAGATGTTTGATGGTTTCCCTACTTTTCTTTGGTCTAACAGCATGACACAACCTTCAATAATCCCGCTGGATTCCAACCTCTGAACACGACGCAAACATGACGAGGGGGAAAGGCTGATTCTTTCAGCTAATTCCGAGTTAGTTATTCTGCAATCTTGTTGTAATAGATTGAGAATTGTTCGATCTTTTTTATCCAGTTCAAAATTCAGCATAATATTCTACCATCCTGCCATCATACGAAAGTAAGTTGCACTATAAGCTAATTACATAGAATTAAAAGCAAACATATTCTGTTGGCTTTTAAACATAATGTATTCACCTTAAAACTTAACGTAGGTGAAGACAGTGTTGATTGGTGTACCAAAAGAAATAAAAAACCACGAATACCGTGTCGGCATGACCCCTGAGTCGGTGGTCGCAGCAATCGCTCATGGGCATCAGGTTATGGTCGAGACCAATGCCGGCGAAGGGATAGGCGCCAATGATTCAGTATATAAAAAAGCAGGTGCGATGATCTTAGACTCTGCACAAGAAATTTTCTCGAAAGCTGAAATGATTGTGAAGGTTAAGGAACCACAGGCTGTTGAGCGAGATATGCTCCGTCCAGATCAGATTCTATACACTTATCTACATCTTGCTCCTGATCCTGAGCAAACTAAAGATCTGGTGAATTCAGGTGCGGTTTGTATCGCCTACGAAACCATTACGGACGAACAGGGTGGTCTACCTCTATTGAAACCAATGAGTCAGGTGGCAGGACGATTGTCTATTCAGGCCGGAGCTACCGCATTGGAAAAAAGCCACGGAGGTCTGGGTAGTCTGTTAGGAGGTGTTCCGGGAGTGGCCCCAGCAAAAGTGCTGATCATCGGCGGTGGAGTGGTAGGATTTAATGCGGCTCAAATGGCAGTCGGTATGCAGGCAAACGTCACTATTCTTGATACAAATCCTTACACAGTTGAACGGTTAAGTAATTTCTTCAGCCCAAAAGCCAGGGTTATACATTCCAATAAAGCGGAACTTGCAGCTGAACTGAAGGTTTCGGATCTGGTTATTGGTGGCGTTCTAGTAGCAGGAGCAGCGGCACCCAGGTTAGTCACAAAAGAAATGCTGGCCGATATGAAAGAGGGTTCTGTTTTGGTCGATGTTGCGATTGATCAGGGTGGTTGTTTTGAAACATCCAAAGCTACGACCCATGCTGAGCCTACCTATGTTGTTGATGGGGTTGTTCATTATTGTGTTGCGAATATGCCTGGTGCAGTACCTCGTACCTCTACCTATGCACTGAATAATGCCACGCTTTCAGGATTACTGGCTATCGCTGACAAAGGCTGGAAGAAAGCATTAAAAGATGATCCACATTTATGTAATGGACTAAATGTTTGTAACGGAAAAGTGACTTACAAAGCCGTTGCAGAAGGTTTGGGTTATCCATATGTAGATGCCAAAACATTATTGTAAAGTACACGATGTAATAGCAACCATAAGAGTCAGCTTATAAAAAAACTAATCGGGGAGTAGTATTTATATGATTAAAGTAAAACGTGCCAGAAATTTAGGATTGATTCGTTGGATGATGGGCGGACATAAACAAACAGCAACAAAAATGGCACATATTACTAATTCGAATTACGTCTCTAAAATGATCAATGGGGAAAAGCCTATTCCAGATAAGATAGCCCGTGACATCGAAAAAGCATTTGAACTTCCCGAACACTGGCTGGATAGAGATAACGAGGAACTCATCAAAATTAGTATTGAGAGCAATAAACTGATACCCAGTATTCTTCCAGGAACCACAGATTCAAAAATAGAAACCAGGCGTTCTCGAAATCTGGATATGATACGCTGGATGGCAGGTGGGCATTCAGTTGCGGCTAAAAAAATTCTCCACATCATTAATCCCACGTATTTATGTAAAATGGCAATGGGACAAATGATTATTCCGGATAACGTAGCCCGTACTGTTGAAAAAGCATTTGAACTCCCTGAGCGATGGCTGGACAGGGATAATGAAAAACTGGCCACAATAAGTCATGAAGATTACCAGTTAATATCCAGTAAAGGTCATTCTTTTGGCTAGGGTCTGTTAACTGGCCTTGGTTTTTTTGGGGTTAGGTCGACTTTATCGTTGCTAGCCTCAATATTGAATCTGCGGCGTATGTAGAAAGCAGTACACTGCAGACTTAACGCAGTTTTCACCAGAGATAGCCTTTACCTCTGGTGATGACACATCCTTTCGCTTTTACTATAAACCATCCCCTACCCTACCTTTGTATAACAGTACCTGAATCATAGATAAACATCTTCAGAATTTCTTGCTTTGGTACAATTCAATTTGCCCCAATACTTCCTGTCGTGATCTTGCGAAAACAGATTTATACGGTAATACTCCTTACCCGTGTTTGTATACAGCTAAAATCAGTCGATTATTAAACCATCCTTAGTTTAAAGACTAAGAATAAAAACTCTTACAGCTTATGATTTATTTATGACAATTCCTGTAACCATCTGTGATGATTCGTCATTCGCTCGAAAGCAAATAGCACGCGCTTTACCCGAGCATTGGGATATTAATATGACGTTTGCAAGTAATGGGAATGAAGGCCTGCAAGCTGTACGCCAGAACCTGGCTGAGGTGCTGTTTCTTGATTTAACCATGCCAGAGATGGATGGTTTCGAAGTACTGGGTCATATCTTTAACGAACAACTGAATTCTGTTGTTATTGTTGTGTCAGGGGACATCCAACCCGAAGCAAGAGAGCGTGTAATGTCACTGGGTGCGATTGCTTTTATCAAAAAACCCTGCAGCGCGGAAGAAATCACTGAGATCCTGCAACAGTTCGGCCTCATGAATGAGCTGATCGAAGGCTCTAACCAAGTGTTGGAAACCATCGAATCAACCCAGATCCCCCTGCAAAATGTGTATCAGGAAATTGCCAACATCGCGATGGGTAAGGCAGCCGACCTGCTAGCGCGTCATATGGATGCATTTATCGTGTTGCCGGTACCTTCGGTAAAGACGATAGAGCTCAGTGAACTGCAAATGGCACTACAGTCCATCGTAGGTGATCAACAAATACTTTCAGTTTTCCAGGGTTTTATTGGCAAAAGTATCGCGGGTGAAGCACTATTGATTTTTAATAATTCCAGTTTTAGTGACATTGCCAAATTACTCAAGTACGAAGGTGAGATAGATGCCAATGCTGAATCTGAATTAATGATGGATATGGCCAGTATATTAATCGGTACCTTTTTGAAAGCGTTTGCCGAACAACTGGATATCCAGTTCAGCCAAGGACATCCAAAAATTTTACAGGATGCTCATATTATAGATCTTATGAGGCCGGAATGTATTAAATGGAAGCAAACCTTATCGATTGAAATTGATTACAGAATCGAAGGATACGATGTAAATTGCGATTTATTATTGCTGTTTACAGAAGATTCGATCAATGAGCTAAACAGTAGAGTATCCTGTTACGCATCATGAGTATCAATACAAACGCTAGTACAGAGATCAGGGAACTCCACTGGATGATGGATATGTTAACCAACGTCGATGTTGGCCTGGTGGTATTAGATGCATCGCACAAGATCCAGATGTGGAATCGTTTTATGGAAGACCACAGCGGTATTCTTGAGAGTGAAGCAAAATATAGAAATATCTTTGGCCTGTTTCCAGAATTACCCGAAGCCTGGTTCATGCATAAAATTAATTCCGTGTTTACCCTGCAATGCCGAGCTTTTTCTACCTGGGAGCAACGCCCCTACCTGTTCAAGTTCAAGAATTATCGCCCCATTACCGGTACCGAAGAGTTTATGTACCAGAATACCACCATGATCCCTCTGGTATCTGCGGATGGCGAAATCAATCATGTTTGCCTGTTGATTTACGATGTGACTGACGAAGCCGTCAGTCAAAAAGAGATGCAACGCCTGAATAATGAACTGGAGCAAATCAGCCGTATAGACCGATTAACAGGACTGAATAATCGAGGATTCTGGGAAGAAAGTTTTCAGCATGAATTTGAACGTTGTAAACGCTATAAAACAGTTTCCTCAGCCATTATGTTTGATATCGATCATTTTAAAAAGGTGAATGATAACTATGGACATCAGGCAGGGGATGAAGTGATACGAAAAACAGCTAAAATGGTCAGGAATATGATTCGTAAAACCGATGTCGCTGGACGTTATGGTGGTGAAGAGTTCGTGATTTACCTGCCCAATACATCAGCAGATAATGCAAAAATATTTGCTGAAAGATTACGTCAGAATATTGAAAAAACAGAAGTAAAACATGAAGCGCTCCGCATCAAGATTACGATCAGTATAGGCATATGCGAATTTCATGAATCCCTGTCGAATCATGAAAAGTGGATCGAAAAAGCGGACCAGGCCTTATACCTGTGCAAGAAACAGGGGCGTAACCAGACAGGCATTGCCATCTTTGATTAATACCTGATGTTGGCCCTACCCCCGCTTACTATCTCATCATTTTACCAATAACCTGAAAGAAACTATACTGCCTCTAAAAATGAGTGGATAAATAATAAGGCTGGCTTTCAAATATGTATTCAGATTCCAACGGATTTTGAATACTACGGTTAGATTTACATGAAGCCGCTTCACCAACCAGGAGGTGCTCCATGAATCAAGATGAAAAAATGAAGTTAGGGATGTGCTGGTTTGATGCAGAACAATGGCAGCTTCTAAAAGAATTAGACCCTGAAGGTACTGATGACGGCTATGAGGAATGGCGCAAACAAGCCAATTCAGCGTTCTCTGAATTACGCGCGGCCGGCCATAATATCGTCAAGGTTTCGATAAAAATTAACGATCTACTGGCTTGGTGTAAAGAGCACGGGAAAGACCCCGTTAGTTCATCCAGGTCTGAGTTCGCGGCATTTAAGCTACAGATGAAAGATAAAGGAAATTAAACCTAATCAGTAGGTAAAATTTTCCTGTTATGCGAGCTGGGGGCTCCTCTGAACTCCAGCTCCTTAGTTCAAAAGCAGCTGTAAGAAAATCAGGATTTCTATGAAAAACATTAAGGAAAACCATTTTGAATACTCCCTGATTGGTACTGGTGAGCAAAGTATTGTTTTTCTAAATGGATTCAGGATGAAGTTTGACAGTTGGGATAAGGTTTGCGTAAACATCCTCGCTGATTACCAGTTACTTCTTTTTAATAGATCTGGCGTTGGAGCATCAAACAGGGCGAAAACCCGGCAAACAGGGAATGTGATTGTTAATGAACTGCATGAATTCTTATCCAGCCTGGATATCAAACCGCCGCATCTTCTTGTTGCACATTCATTGGGTGGCATCTATGCCAATCTATACGCTCGCAATTTTCCTGATGATGTTGCAGGGGTTGTGTTTGTTGATACCCCTCACCCGTCTGAAATCTATGAGCAACGCAGATTCAAAGCACCGATTATTTTGCGGGCAATAAATGAGGGATTAAAACGTATTGAGAAATGGTTCGATGAATTCAAATACTCCGAGGACGAATGCATAGAAGAAACCGTTTTACAAATTGAAAGCGCTGGTCCATTTCCAAATATTCCAGTTGCAGTTGTGACAGGGATAAAGAAAATGCCCTTTGTACCCCAGGCGGCATTTGATACACATCTGCATTACCAGGAAAAACTACTTGAACTGACGGCTCACTGCAGGCAGTACAGATGTAGGGGAAGTGGTCACTTCCCACAGATAACTGAGCCATTAATTGTAGCAAAGGCAATCTATGAAACCGCAAATGATGCAAAAAGACCACTTACGATCGGCTAAACAGGGACATCAAACTCTGTAGAGAGGTAGTTAACCATGACAGACCAGGTTATATATCTATTCATAACTTTTGCTGCTATCCGTCCTTTTCATTACCACTAACCCTGACGAATCAATTAAAATCTCTGAAAAGTTGGCTACTGCGGTTGAAAAATTCACCGATGACAATAGTGAAGAGGAAACTGCTAACAGCGATTTTCTGAAAACGAGATCACCTATGCACGTTACATGGAAGCGGCCAGGGATTTGTACAAGGGTTGGTTCCGTAATCTAAGAGAGGTTGTTGTCTCACTTAAAAGTGTAAATCAGCCGATATCAATCGACTGAGAGATCAGGTTAGCAAGCTTGCACTTGATTCTGATAAAAACTCTGCTGAAATTTCAACAATCAATGAGCGTATATCTATTCATGACCAACAACATCAGCGCGTTAAGGAACTCTATACCCTCAACTTCCGATACGGTGAATGTCGAAGTACCTCCGGCACCTTTTTCTCTAATCCAGAAATCTGCTTTTTATGCTGCAGCAGAAGACCTGGTCGCAGGAGGTAAGACCGCTATCTATGATGGCGTGGTCGTTTCTTTATCCTTATTGCTGGACGCAAAGAAAGCCGAACCCGATGCCGAATTGATGCTGTTTGTTTTATCCGATGGAGAGAATACGGATGGATTGAATCTGGGGGATGTTGAAGAAGTGGTTTCTTCACTGGGTATTCCGATTTATACCATCGCTTATGGAGAAGATTTACCGGAGCTTAAACAATTATCGAGTCTGGTCGAGGCTACCATGGTCAAAGCCAATGAAGGCAATGCCGCCTTCACAATAGGTAACTTACTGAATGCCCAGATGTAGAAACTGATATGAAAATTTTCGCAAAATGGCTGTTGTTCAGCTTATTACTGTATTCATCAACAGGCATGGGGCTGCATTTTTACTATTCAGTATATCCCGCGAAAACATTTGTGTTACTGGACGCTTTATCTGGCATGAAGGCCAAATGGAGTGTTGCAAAAAGCAAGCTTGATTCTCTTACCCATAATGCTTCCTATCAAGAATTCGCATTAGCCTCGGGTAAGAACAAAGTCCATGCCTGGTCAGACTCACTGGATATAGGTACCACACTCACCTATGGTCCGAGAAAAATCACCAGGTACTTAAGCACGACAGACATGAACGAAATCGAAGAAGCTGATCAGAAAATAGTCATAACAAACGATGCTATAAGCGCTCAACAGTTCGAAGATAAAGGGAGGGTAGCAATCCGTCTTTAGGTATTTCCTGAATCAGTAGAATTGTTGATCGAAAGTATCTTAAATAAATCATATACATTCCAAATCTGGCATAATAGACATCTTAAAAAAATGGATACGACCTCCATTTTCATCAACCATCCAATTAGCAATCTTTTGCTTCTGATAGAAGCTACAACTGCGGAACCCATCTAATGGAAATCAAAGTTAATTTCCTCGACAATCTCAGACTTGAAGCCAGGTTTGATGACTTTACTGTGATCAGTGATCAACCCATTCGTTATAAGGGGGATGGTTCAGCGCCTGGTCCGTTTGATTACTTCCTGGCGTCATCCGCGCTTTGTGCGGCCTACTTTGTGCGGGTGTATTGTCTGTCACGCGATATTCCAACTGACGATATCCGCCTGTCACAGAATAATATTGTTGATCCCGAGAACCGATACAACCAGATTTTCCAGATTAAGGTTGAGCTTCCAGAAAGTATTTCGGAAAAACACCGTCAGGGCATCTTGCGCTCAATTGATCGCTGTACTGTTAAGAAGGTGGTTCAGCAAGGCCCCGAGTTTACTACCGAACTGGTTGAGAACCTGGAACAGGATGCTCAGGCCATGCTAATGGCCCAACCCGATGCTGATTCCAGCACATTGATTCTGGGCAAGGATTTACCCCTTGAAGACACTATCGCAAATATGACGGGTATTCTGGCCGGGCTGGGGATGAAGATTGAAATCTCATCCTGGCGCAATATCGTGCCCCACGTGTGGTCACTACATATTCGTGATGCGGCGTCGCCGATGTGCTTTACCAATGGCAAGGGTGCCACTAAAGAAAGTGCGCTTTGCTCAGCGCTGGGTGAATTTATCGAACGCCTTAGTTGCAATTTCTTTTACAACGATCAGTATTTTGGTGATGAGATTGCACATAGTGATTTTGTGCATTACCCGAATGAAAAATGGTTTCCCCTGCAAGCTGATGATGCGCTTCCACAGGGCATCCTGGATGACTACTGCCTGGACATTTTTAATCCCGAGGGTGAACTTCGAGGCTCTCATTTAATTGATACGAATTCAGGCCTGATTGAACGAGGGGTTTGTTGTATCCCCTATCGACGTCATTCCGATGGCGAGCTTGTGTACTTCCCATCAAATTTGATAGAGAACCTTTTTTTAAGCAACGGTATGAGTGCGGGTAACAATCTGTATGAGGCTGAGGTTCAATGCCTGTCAGAGATCTTCGAGCGTGCGGTAAAGAGACAGATCATACAGGAAGAAATCGCCCTGCCCGATGTACCGCAGCAGGTGCTGGAAAAATACCCGGATATTATGCAGGGCATTCAGGCGCTAGAGACGCAGGGCTTCCCGGTATTAATCAAGGATGCATCATTGGGTGGTCAATTTCCCGTCATGTGCGTAACGCTGATGAACCCTAGAACCGGTGGTGTGTTTGCCTCGTTCGGAGCTCACCCCAGTTTTGAGGTTGCGCTGGAACGTAGCTTAACCGAGCTGTTGCAGGGGCGTAGTTTTGAAGGTCTGAATGATGTACCCCGACCTACCTTTAATAGCCTGGCCGTGACTGAACCAGAAAATTTTGTGGAGCATTTTATTGATTCAACAGGTGTAATTTCCTGGCGTTTTTTCAGTGCTAAACAGGATTATGAATTCTATGAATGGGATTTTTCAGGCACTAACCAACAGGAGAGTGATTACCTGTTCTCAATTCTAGAGAACCTGGGTAAAGAAGCGTATGTTGCCGTGTTTGATAACCCAGGTGCCGCAGCCTGCCGTATTCTTGTTCCTGACTATTCTGAAATCTATCCGGTAGAGGATCTGATCTGGGACAATACGAACAAGGCACTGCAATACCGCGCAGACATTTTGAATCTACATGCGTTGAACAATGAGTCCTTAGCCAGTTTGTTAGCGCGTCTGGAGGAAAACCAGCTGGATAACTACACCGATATTCGAACCCTTATTGGTATTGAGTTTGATGAAAATACAGTGTGGGGACAACTGACTATCCTGGAACTGAAAATCCTGATCAACCTGGCTTTGAGTGAACTTGAGGAAGCCCTTGATCTGGTAGCAGAGTTCCTGCAATACAATGACAACACCGTCGAGCGCGGATTATTCTATCAGGCAGTGCACACCGTATTGGAGATCATGCTGGATGAAGAACTGCAGCTTGAGGATTTCATTAGCAACCTGCAGCGAATGTTTGGTGAAGAAACCATGGCCAACGTTGTCGGCTCGGTAAATGGTCAGGTTAAATTCTTTGGGTTAACCCCAACCAGCATGAAACTGGAGGGCCTGGACAAACATCTTCGGCTTATAGAGAGCTATAAGAAGCTGCACAAGGCCCGCGCAACTATGGCGAAAGCTGCCAGTTGATACAGTATTAAAGAATTGCTTCAGCCCTTATGTGCTAGCAACTCTTCAAACTCAGGCAGGGCAACGGGTTTACTAAATAAATACCCCTGATAGGTGGTGCAGCCATGTTGTTCCAGAAATTGTCTCTGTGCTTCGGTTTCCACGCCCTCAGCAATAACCGATAGTCTCAGACTCTGAGCCATTGTGATAATGGTCTGAGTCACCACAGCATCATCTGAATTCTCTGGCAAATGGTCAATAAAGGATCTGTCAATCTTAAGCTGCCCTAGAGGTAGCCGAGTCAGGTAGGACAGGGATGAATAACCCGTGCCAAAATCATCCAGTGAAAACTCCACACCTAATGCCTTGAGAGCATGCATTTTTTTGATCGAGTCTTCGATATCATTGATCAAAAGACTTTCTGTCAGTTCGATTTTCAGATATCTGGGCGGTGCCTGTGTCTGCTCCAGTACCTGACGCACCTGATCGACAAAATCGGTCTGCTGAAACTGATACTGACTGACATTAACCGCCAGTTGTAATTCACTACAGTGCGCATCTTGCGACCAGATTTTAAGTTGTTTACAGGCAGTTTCCAGCACCCATTGACCAATAGGCAGAATAAGCCCACTTTCCTCGGCTAACGGAATAAACTGATCTGGCGACACCAGACCACGTTCTGGGTGGTTCCAGCGTATCAGAACCTCTGCACCTATAATGCCGCGCTCATTATCGACCTGAGCCTGGTAGTGAAGACAAAACTGCTGATCCTTGATACCGTGCCGTAGTGCGATCTCAAGAGCTGCACGTTCATCCAGAGAGGTCTGAATTTGTGGATCGAAGTAGCGTAGCGTATTGCGCCCATCATTCTTAGCCTGATACATCGCTATGTCGGCCTGTTTCAGTAGCTCCTGTGCGCTACTTTGAGTACCCACGAACAAAGTAATCCCTATGCTCGGGGTTATATGGTGTATCTGCTCTGCAAGCTTATACGGCTGACCGAGTGCCTGAAATACCTTCTCAGCCACGCGCCTGAGCTTTTCAGAAGCCTCCTGAGAGTTTGTACCCAGATCTTTTAGCATGATCATAAATTCATCGCCACCAAAACGCGCAAGTGTATCTTCTTTACGCACACAGCTGAGAAGACGCTGGGCGACCTCGATCAATAATTGATCCCCCGCATCGTGCCCGCGGGTATCGTTAAGCACCTTGAAGTTATCCAGATCGATATACATAAGGGCTCCTCGGTTATCGCTGCGCTCAGCAGCTGATAACGCCTGCTCAAGCCGATCCAGAAGCAGCCGCCGGTTGGGTAACTGGGTTAACGAGTCATGATAGGCGAGATGCTCAATCTTCGCTGCTGCCGCCTTGCGCTCTGTAATATCAGTCATGGTACCCACATAATGAGTGACCTTACCACTATCCGTCTGTACTGCGGTGATGTTCAACCACACCGGATAGATCTGGCCATTTTTATGGCGATTCCAGATTTCATCCTGCCAGGCACCATTTTGACGAATACTGTCCCACATTTTCTGGAAATAATAGTCATCATGTTGATCTGATTTAAGCATATTCGGGCTAGCACCCACCGCCTCCTCAGACGAATAACCGGTAATCTCGCTAAAGGCAGCGTTGACACGCAGGATGCGAAACTGTGCGTCGGTGATAATGATACCTTCCTGGGCTTCGAATGCCGTGGCCGCAATTCTGATCTGCTCTTCGGCCTTGTCATGTTCGATACGTCTGCGCAGAGTGACGATACCGAAGGCCAGATCCTCTGCAAGCTCTGATAGCAGGCGTTTCTCTTCCTCTGGAAAGGCATTCGTTTTTGAAGAGTAGATACACAGGACACCGAACACCTGGTCATTTTCGTCCTTCAGGGGTAAGCCTATACAGGATTGAAAACCATTTTTCAGGGCCAAATCACGCCAGGGTATTGCCAATGGATCTGTGGCAAAGTTGTCTATGCAGGCTATTTCCCCGCTGCGGATGGCTCTTCCAGTGACACCTTGCCCGTATACCGTATCCCCCCAGCTGAACTTCGCCTGTAACAGGCTATCATCCTCGGTACCGGCCAGTCCCACCGGAAGGATTGTTTTATCTACGTCGTTTTGCCGATACCCCACCCAGGCCAGGTGGTAGCCTGCCTCATCACAGATAATACGGCAGATATCATCGAGCAAATCCTGTTCGTCTACGGCGCGCACCAGAACCTGATTACAATCACTGATCGCACGTAGTTCCCGATTCAGGCGTTGCAATGTCTCTTCGTCTCTTTTACTTTGGGTAATATCGCGACCAATGGCCAGCACACCGACCACACTCCCTTGCGTATCATGCTCCGCATAAAAGCGCAGTTGATGATTGCGCAATTCACCAGTAAAGTTTTTAAGAACCATCTCCATTTCACTTGACTCACCCGTTTCAATGACCCGCTGCACATAACCTTCAACCTCAGTATTTAACGCTATTAGGTCATCTTGGCCTGAGTCCGCAGGAGTGCTTTGAGCAAATTCCACCGGGGTCTTGCCTAGCAATCGCTCGACATCAATATTCAGGTTCTGCTTTATTGCAGGGTTGTAGTAGATAACGCGGCAGTTCCGATCATAACGGAGGATATTATCGGGAAAGTTTTCCGCCAGACTACGGTATTCCAGCTCACTCCTGGCAAGCGCTTGCTGTGTCTGTTTGCGCTCGATGATTTCTTTTTTCAAACTGTCATTGGCTGCTGCCAATTCAGCGGTGCGTTCTACAACGCGTTGTTCCAGATCCTGCTTCGCTTCCTCAAGTTTTAGCGTCAATTCCCTCAGGTGCAGATGCGTGCTAACTCTTATTAACACCTCCTCCTGTTGCAGCGGCTTGGTGATGTAATCCACTCCACCTGCTTTAAAACCCTTGATCTTGTCTTCCGTTTGCGTCATTGCCGTCATAAAAATCACCGGGATATCCCGCGTTTTTATATCCGCTTTCAACAGGCGGCAGATTTCATAGCCGTCCAAACCCGGCAACATCACATCCAGTAGAATCAGGTCGGGGAGAGTAGTTTGGGCGATCTTAAGCCCAGTCTCACCGCTACCGGCAACCTTGATTTGAAAACCGGATTGAACCAGATGCTCAGCCACCACCGCCAGGTTGGCCGGAACATCATCCACAACCAGAATGCTGTGCTTATGCGGATCAGTGATATTCATAGCTGATCAACTTAAAAATTGCTTTATAAAAGCTTCAATATGATCCATATCAAATCCTTTGGCCAGTTTTAGTAACTGCTGGGCAAAAGGGGCGTAGGACTCATCTAGCGCTTGCAAACGCTTTGCCTGATCCTGAATTTCGAAAATCTGTCCTTCTTCTGCTAACTTATACAGCAGCTGCAATTCTTTGATTGGTGGTGCCACTATGGACACTTCCTGCTCAGCCTCTGCCTCAGCGTAAACCCATTTCAAGTCCAATTTCCTTGCCAGCAAATCCAGCAGATGCTTCGGCTTGATCGGCTTGGGCAGAAATGCGTCACAGCCTGCTTGAATACTTTTTCCCTTGTCTGAATTGGACACACTGGCCGAAACGGCGATAATAATCAGTTTCTTCAACTCAGGCCGCTGTCGTATCTCCTGGGCTGCTTCAATACCGGATTTTATCGGCATCACCAAATCCATCACAATGGCATCGGGCTGCCATTGCAAAGCCTGATTCATGACTAGCTGTCCATCTTCAAGCGTATGTATCTCAAAACCCAGGGGTTCCAGCAAATCCACCAGTAGCATACGGTTATAGAGTTTATCATCAACTACCAGTAGCTTGCGGCGCTTTCCTTTATAGCCCACGATGTTTTCGATCTTTGGCATGTCTTCCTCAAGCTCAGCCTCGCTCACTGGTAGAGTCACATCAAACCAGAAGCTAGTGCCCCGGCCCAGTTCGCTCTCCACCAGTAACTGTCCACCCATTTCCTGCACAAGCTTCTGGCTGATGGCCAGGCCCAATCCAGATCCATTAGAATACAGTCTGGCTTCACCGGACTGTTCAAAGGGCTTGAAGATCAACTCTAACTGATCTTCGGAGATACCTATTCCAGTATCTTGCACGCAAAAACGCAGAGCGACTTCCGAAGTAGTGGCCTGATCTTTATCAAGCACCTCTACCGTCAGAGTAACATTGCCCTGTTTGGTGAATTTGACTGCATTGCCTAACAGATTGAGCAAGACCTGGCGCAAACGCGTCTCGTCAGCCTGGATCACGCTAGGCAAGGGTGAGAGATTCTCGCAGGTCAGTGTCAGGTTCCTGGCTTCGTGCCTGGAAAGGACAATATCCATAATCTGCTGCAGGAAGCTGGGCAGGTGGAAGGGTGAGGAATGCAGCTCCAGCCTGCCAGCTTCGACTTTTGCCAGATCGAGGATGTCGTTGATCAGCATCAGCAGATGCTCTCCACTTTGTTCCATAACGTTCAGATCATCGGCCATCTGGCCCGTGTTACCGGCTCGTTGTTTGAGGATATAAGCGTAGCCTAATATTGCGTTGAGCGGTGTACGAAGCTCATGGCTCATATTAGCAAGAAAAACACTCTTGGCCTGGTTAGCTATCTCGGCCTTTTCCTTGGCTATGCGCAGTTCTTCGGTACGTTGGAAAACTTCTTCCTGCAGATGATGGCGATAATGTCTCAGTTCATCCTCCTTCAATTTCTGCTCGGTGATATCCTGCACCGTACCGATGGAACGGAGCGGCTTTCCGCTCGAGTCATAATCATGCTCGCACATCTCGCGCACATACTTGATCCGCTTATCCGGGAACAATAAGCGATGCACAATATCATAGGGCTGCCTGTTCGCGAGCGACTCTGTGTAAGCGTTGTTAACCATCTCGCGATCTTCGGGGTGAATCGTCTCCAGAAAGGCCTCGTAGGAGGCACCGAATTTCTGCTGGTCTATTTCAAAAATCTCGAATATCTCATCCGACCAGGTCAACTGGTTTTCAATCAGATCAAGCTCCCAGTTACCGAGATGTGCGAGGCGCTGTGCCTCTACCAGTCGTCGTTGGCTCTCACGCAAGTTACGCAACACCAGCAGGCTAGTCAGTGCATCGGTAAGTCGCCGACCAATCTCTTCCAGCAACTGTTCCTCTGCTTTACTCCAGACTCGTGCGTTGGAACACTGCTGAAGCGCAAATAGCCAGGGCTTGCCCACTTTAGGAAAAAGAGCCTGGCAAATCATCGACTTGATAGATAAGCGCTGGTGAATTTCACTAGACAGCTGCCACTTTGTGTCAGCACCGACCTGAAGCACACCGGGGTGACTCACAATATGTTGGATTACTGCCGTCATGCTGTCATCTAGCAGTAACTCTTCATTCAGGTCTCCAGATCCCTCATACTCCAAACGTGTGCGTTGCATGGGGATAGTCCAGGCTGTTGTAGCAGGGTCGCAGGGATACATTAGAAATACACGGTCGCAGTCGAATATCTCAAGTACCTCATCCAGCACGTCGCGCAGCATGGTTTCGAGATCACCAGCGCCCTGGATGGCGCGGTTAACCCGGTCCATATTGACCAGAAACTCAGCATGCTGCCTACGCTCCTGTTCAGCCTTTTTAAATTCGGTGATATCTCGCCCTTCTGGAATCAGTTGAATAACACGGCCTGTGGAATCGGTGATGGGTGAAAGGGAAAAGTCGACATGGTGTATATTGCCATACCTGTCGGGATGGGTGACCTCGAAGCGCATAAACTCTCCGCCCGCTACCCGACGAATCGCATCCTTCAGTTGTTGTTGCAGTTCAGTGGAATGACTCCACCAGGGTGTCTCCCAGAACGGTTTGCCGATGACCTCAGTCTCCTCGATTCCACTAAAATTCAGTGCGGTACGGTTGACTTTAAGGACTATTCCATCCACTGATAACAGGCCAATAAACTGGAAGGTCTGGTCGATGATTGCCTGTAGCTTCTGTTCGCTGCTGCGCAGTTCCTCCTGCATATGCATGTGTTCAGTCACGTCTCGTGAAAGAAGTAGAAATCGAGCTTCACTGCCAGGAACGTCGGATGGCTTTTTCGAAATGGATAACTCAAACCAACGGGTACCTTCCGGCAGGTCGAGACTCAGGATATTACCGAACGACAGACCTTTCTTCTCCGCTTCGTAAATGGCCTTCATACTGACAGCAGCGGCTTCGGCTGGGAGTACCTCATTGATAGTCTTACCGAGTAAGTCCTCTCGTGGTGCCGCCAGTAACTCTGGCTGCCACGTCCAGATGTTGAGGTATCTTCCTTCTATATCGACCTCGATCAGTATATCTGGTAATGCGTTAATCACCCCCTCAGTAAACGCCAACGCCTGCTTGAGTTGACGCTCAACCTCCTTGCGTTGGGTGATGTCGAACAGGGAAACAACCACTCTGGACAGGCTCTCTTCATACCCGGGGCAAACGGTTACAGTTACGGTAACCTCAATCGTCACACCCGCAAGCGTTTTCACCACTGCATCGCTGCTCATCGTGGTATTGCCCTGCCACAGGTGGATCAGCTCCTGGCGAAATGAAGCTAACGATTCGGGTGTAAAGGTGTTAATCAGTCCCGCTAGTAGCTCTTCTTTGTTAGTGGCCCCATGTAACCGCAAAGCGGCATTGTTTACATCAATGACTCTGACCAGCTCTGCGCACTGCTGAACGATTTCTGGATGCTGCTCGAAGTGGGCTTCGATATCGGTCACGCCGTTATTGCGCAGATCATCTAAAAGCGTTTTTATCGCGGAAAAATCTTCCTCCCAGGTTGGCACCGGGGAGTTCTCGAAGATCTGGCGGTAGCTCGCTTCGTTTTCCTTCAACACGTTCAGGTTTTGGGCATTCTCGAGGGAAACCGCTGTCAGAGATGCGAGCATTTCTATAACCGAGCGCTGTTGCTGTGTGAAGCTGTTCCCTGTGAGGTCGTTTTCGAGGTAGATGACGCCTAAAGGCCCAGCCTTGCCTGAAAGCGGCAAGCACAGTAACGACTTTGGCTTTGTTTTCAGCAGGTGATCATCATTGGCAAAGTCACCAATATCCCTGTCCACTTCAGCCAGCAATACGCCACTGCCTGTTTGTTTTACATGCCTGGTAATTGTCTCGGCAATACCCGGGTAGGCAGGCGATGGCGCATGATGGATTTCAATCTCTCCCTGTGCTTCCGCCAGCGCATATAACTCCAGATTGGGTTCTACTGACAGGTAGCCTTTTTGTGCGCCAGCATGCTCCATGGCATGACATAGAAATGTCTCCGCGACTATGTCCAATTGTTTGCTCATCGCATATATAAGCTGATAAAAGCTAAAATCTGTTGCATATCAAATCCTTTGGCCAGTTTCTGTAGTTGCTGTGCAAACGGAATGTAAGCCTCATTCTCTGCTTCCAGACGAGAAGCCAACTCCTGTATTTCATAAATTTGTCCTTCTTCGGCTAACTTGAATAACTCGCTCAACTGCTCGCTGGGCGGCGCAACCAGGGGTGCTTCGCCTTCACTATCTACCTCAGCATATACCCATGTCAATCCCAGCTGTGCTGCCAGCCAGTCAAACAGGTTCTGTGCCTTGATCGGCTTCGGCAGAAACTCATCAAAGCCGGCTTCAAGGCTTTTGTCCCGATCTGATTTTGACACACTGGCCGAGACAGCGACAATAAACTTATCCTTTAACTCTGGCCTCTGGCGCATCTCCCGCACTGCATCAACGCCTGATTTCACTGGCATCACCAGATCCATAACGATGACATCTGGTTGCCACAGCAGGGCCTTATCTATCGCCTGCTGTCCATCTTCGGCCTCGTTCAGCCACCACAGGGTGTCGTTGGCCAGACTATTGGGGTTGTGTTCGTCGTGTTGATAGTATTTCCAGGTGTTGTGTACCGGGTCATATCGAACCAGTCTGGCACCATAGTTGCTGAACCACAGCGTGCCATCACGACCTTCGAGCATAGTGTAGTAGAAATGCGGTGTGCTTTTGCTGCCCTCGGCCTGGGGCATGAAGGTGGTCATCGTCATCCCATCATAGCGGTTAATGCCCTCGACGGTGGTCATCCAGATAAAACCCTGACGATCCTGCTGGACGTGGAATACCGAATTGTGTGACAGGCCATCATCGATAGTCAGATGCTGGAATACGGCCTGTTTTGATGGACTTTGTCGAACTGGATTAGAGTGATCAGGCTCTGCCGCTACAGTATTGCTATTGATAGTCGTACTGATTATGGTGAGGATAAGTGGAATCAGAACGATAACAGCCAGAGCTAATATCTTTTCTAACAGGACTTTGATCTTCATTTGTGGTACCCAGATTCAGGTTAGTCGACCTTGATGGAATAAGTCTGCCTGACGCTCGAAATATCACTGCCACGATTGAATTAATACTCAATAGATCGAGCAATCGCTCTGTTATTATTCAATTATAGAGGATTGTGGATGAATTCTTATATAAACCCTTCCATTGCCTGATCTTGGCCAATTTTTTCTAATCCCATGTTTACTCAAGTGATTTAACAACCATTCTTATACTTTACTAACTAGCTTTACTAACTAGAGTGAAAAGCAGTATTGCTGCGCACCCTCAATTGACCAGACTTATAATGAAGTCCAAAATCTATTAGATGGAAACACTCTTATCATCCATTCCTCCCAGTGATCCTATCTGGCTTGCGATTGCCTTTATATTCGGGTTTCTGGTTAAGTTAACAGGTTTACCTCCTCTAGTCGGGTTCCTGTTTGCTGGCTTTATACTCAATGGTCTGGGTGCTGAAGGTGGTGAGTTTCTAAGTTCAATAGCTGATCTTGGGATCACTCTTCTACTTTTTACCATAGGCCTTAAACTGCAGGTTAAATCCCTCGCCAGACCTGAAGTCTGGGGAGTGGCATCAATACATATGGCAGGAGTGACATTACTACTGTCAGGAATAGTTTTCCTGATAGCTCAATTTAATCTTTCTCTATTGAATGAGCTGGATTTCCAGGCTGCGTTACTTATTGGTTTCGTTTTGTCGTTTTCCAGTACTGTTTTTGCAATAAAAATACTCGATGAACTAGGTGCTACCTCTTCGGCGCATGGAAGGATTTCGATTGGTGTGCTTGTAGTTCAGGATATTGTAGCCGTAATATTTCTAGCCGTATCTGTCGGTAAAATACCATCACTATGGGCAGTCGGCCTGCTCTTGCTTTTACCTGCCAGGCAGGTGTTGAGAAAAGCTCTGGATTACTCAGGACATGGAGAATTATTAGTTTTATTCGGTATTGTGCTTGCGTTAGGTGGCGCAGATATATTTGAACTGGTCGGAATGAAAGGTGATGTCGGCGCGCTTATTTTAGGCATGTTGTTGGCTAACCACCCTAAATCCAGTGAATTGTCCAAGGCATTATTAAGCTTCAAGGATTTGTTTCTGGTTGGTTTTTTTCTCAGTGTCGGCATGACCGCTTTGCCTGGCTGGCAGGAATTCTGGGTAGCTCTGATATTCATCGCTTTTCTACCCATTAAAACGGCTCTCTATTTTGGCCTGTTCAATGTTTTTTATCTTAGAGCCAGCACCTCGTGGCGGGCCTCATTAAATCTTGCAAACTATAGTGAATTTGGACTCATCGTCGGGTCGTTAGCAACCGTATCTGGCTGGTTACCCAAAGAATGGTTAGCGGTTTTTGCTATAGTTTTATCTTTATCTTTCATTATCTCTTCACCACTGGTTTCAATACGTGATCATCTTTATAAACAATGGCGATCATCTTTTAAGCAGTTTGAACGTAAGACAAGACTCTCTGGTGAAGAAGACCTGGATTTAGCGCATATTGAAGTTGCTATTTTTGGTATGGGGCGTATGGGTAGTGCAGCCTATCAAGCCATTGAACTGGATTTTCATAATCGTTTACTTGGCGTTGAAATCGATGCTGACAAGGCCTTAAAACACCAGCAATTAAATCGTTATGTAGTGGCGGGAGATGCAACCAATCTCGACTTCTGGTCAAGAGCGCCACAGCTCATTGATGGTTTACAATGGGTGTTACTCACCTTGCCTACGCATAATGCGAATAAGGCAGCAGCATTACTGCTGCAGGATATGGGGTTTAAAGGAAAAATTGCAGCAACCTCAAAATATGATGACGAGGCTGAGGAGCTCAGTGCAATTGGTGTCGACTGTTCATTTAATATTTATGCCGAAGCAGGCAGCGGATATGCAAATGACCTGAAAAGTCGATTGAACCCCTTATCATTATAAGAATAGAGACGGGTAAGATATTGCAGGGCAACTCTGTAGAGACAACACCCCTTTAGCTGTCATGGGGAGAATATCCGATGCTCAAGCCATAAAGAAACTATGATTTAAGGACTATGCAACAGGTTAAAATTCGTTTTTATGAAGAGCTCAACGACTTCCTGCAAGCTGATCAACAAAAAACCGAATTCAGTTATGAGCTAAAGCAGACCCGGTCTATCAAAGACCTTATTGAGTCAATCGGAGTACCTCACACAGAAGTAGACCTGATTATTGTGAATGGCGAATCCGTTGATTTTAATTACCAGATTCAAAACGATGATCATATCAGTGTATATCCAGTTTTTGAGTCGCTGGATATCTCCCACCTTAAACATTGTCAGCCAACCCCCTTACGCAACACACGCTTTGTACTTGACGTTCACCTCGGCAAGCTGGCGGCTTACCTTCGCATGCTCGGTTTCGACACACTATACCGTAATGACTACGATGATCCGGAACTCGCCAGAATATCAATAGATGAACATCGCATACTGCTCAGCTACGACCGACAGTTGCTGATGCGTAAACATATTACCCACGCATACTTTGTGCGCAGCCGATACCCCCAACAACAGGTATTAGAAATTCTGTCTCGCTTCGACCTGTACAATAATCTAAAACCCTTCACCCGCTGTATGCAGTGCAATGGAAAAATCCAGCTAGTAAAAAAACGGGACATAGAAAGCAGACTGCAAGCTCAAACTAAAAAACATTACGATGAATTCTTTCAGTGCAGACACTGTAATAAAATTTACTGGAAAGGCAGCCATTATCAAAAAATGAGCCGGATGATAAAGCAAATTGTCGAACGAGATACTCCTTAAAGAAAGTCGAGATCAGTGTTTAAGGTAGCTTTGTAGGTAGCAATTTTGTACTTAATATTCTTCATGAGTAACGGCCACATATTCATGTAAAATATCGGCTCCCAAAAACACTGGCTTCATCTCATGCCCAAGAACACTGTCTATTCCGTCTGCCCCCATGATTGTCCCAGCGTGTGTGCGTTGGAAGTTGAAGTACTGGAAAATAATCGTATCGGCAAGGTAAATGGCTCAAAACAGCTGCCTTATACCGATGGCATTGTTTGCGGCAAGGTGGCTCGCTATAGCGAACGTATCCATCATCCTGAGCGCCTTTTATATCCCATGAAACGAGTCGGTGCGAAAGGCTCTGGTCAGTTCAAGCGCATTAGCTGGGATGAGGCGCTTGATACGGTTGCCAGTGCTTTGTTAAAAGCAGAACAGGAACATGGTGCAGAATCAGTGTGGCCCTATTTTTATGGCGGTACCATGGGGTTGTTGATGCGTAAAGGCATTAATCGCCTGCGCCATGCAAAAGGTTATTCCAATATGGCAGGAACCATTTGCATTGCTTTATCCAACCCCGGCTGGCAGGCTGGTGCAGGTGGTTTTAATGGTGTAGATGCGCGTGAAATGGCGAAATCCGATGTCATCGTTATCTGGGGCACTAATGCTGTTTCGACTCAGGTACATGTGATGACTCATGCGCTGGAAGGCGTGCGTAATGGTGCCAAACTGGTTGTTATTGATCCTTACCGAACCAGGACCGCACAGCGTGCTGATATGCATCTGGCGGTGCGCCCCGGCACCGATGGTGCGCTTGCCTGTGCACTTATGCATATTCTGTTTCGTGATGGCTATGCTGATCGAGAATACCTGGCCCGTTACACCGATGCGCCGGATGAGCTAGAGCAGCACCTTAAGACTAAAACGCCTGAGTGGGCGGCTAACATTACGGGTCTATCTATTAAGCAGATAGAACAATTCGCGAGACTATACGGTAGTACCAAAAAATCTTATATCCGCCTGGGCTATGGGTTTTCCCGCTCGCGTAATGGTGCGGTGAATGTGCATGCTGTGTCGTGTTTACCGGCGCTGACTGGAGCCTGGTCTGTACAAGGTGGCGGAGCATTGTATTCCCTGAGTCCACTGGCACAGGTGAATATGCAATTGATCGAAGCCCCTGAGCTGAAACAGGCTGGCACACGTACTCTGGACATGTCGCGTATAGGCGATATTTTAACCGGCGATAGTGACGCTCTGTGTGGCGGAGTTCCGGTCAAAGCCATGTTGATTCAAAATACCAACCCCGTCGTGGTTGCCCCTGAATCAGCCAAAGTCAAAGCCGGTTTTATGCGTGAGGATCTGTTTGTCTGTGTGCATGAGCAATTCATGACTGAGACAGCACGAATGGCCGATATCGTATTACCGGCCACCATGTTTCTGGAGCATGATGATATCTATAGTCCAGGCGGTCATGCGGTACTACAGGTCGCTAAAAAAATAGTGCCTGCGCCAGGTGAATGCCGCTCCAACCATGAATTGATTTGTGCATTAGCTAAAAGACTGGGACTTAAACATCCCGGCTTTGAAATGTCCGCCTGGGATATTCTGGATGAGTCCCTGCTTCGCTCTGGTTACCCTGATGCCGAGCAAATTCATCAACAACAGGGACTGGATGTTAGCACTTCATTTGAAGAGTCACACTTTCTCAATGGCTTCCTGCATGCGGACGGTAAGTTTCACTTTAAAGCCAACTGGGCTGCTTTAGGCTGCGTGGGACCTGGGATGCCATCATTTCCGGATCATTGGGCGGTGACAGATGAGACCTCAGAACACAGGCCCTACCGCTTAGTCACGGCACCTGCGCAAAATTTTCTCAACTCCAGTTTTAATGAGGCCCCATCTTCCCGCCAGAAAGAATCACAACCGAAAGCCATGATTCATGCAGACGTATTAAACAAAATAGGCGTACCAAATGGCGCTACGGTTCGTATTGGTAATGACAGGAATTCTATTTTAATCATAGCTGAGGCGGTGACAGGTCAGCATACAGATACCATTGTTGTAGAAGGGCTATGGTTAAACAGCGACTTTATTGAAGGCCTGGGCATCAATGCCCTGACCTCCTCTGAGCCTGGTTTTCCAGCAGGCGGTGCAGCTTTTCATGATACCAGTGTCTGGTTAAAGCCATCATAAGTGCTTTAACCATAATAAATAAAACCATCTCATTTGAGATGGCTTTTGAAAATAATTTTTTTGTCAGGCAAATTAATCAGGAATCTTTATGCTCAAGCTCTAATAAAGAACCCCATACATCATCCTTAAAATCGCATCTATTGCTCGTTTGTCCTGGATGGACCCGATTGAGCACTGTAGTTGCCCAGAACAAAAGTAAATTAGTGGCATACCTGCCACCATGAAAATCAACATTCATCAGCAATTTATTAATACCGGAATCCATGATTTCAGGACGAGTTTATAGCGTAACAAATTCAGGTCAAAACGAGAATATTCAGCTACTTTAACTGTGCTATCACCTGTTGAGCATCTGCAACCAGCGGGTGGTCTGGGTTTTCATCAACAAATTTCTGCATGCTTGCTTTTGCTTCTACCTTTTTACCTAATCCTGCATGACATAGTGCTTTAGCAAAAAGCGCATTTGGTACCAGAGAGCTGTTGCTGTATTGCTGAATAAATGATGCGAAGGCTTTTTGTGAATCGTCCAGTTCACCATTATCCATTAACTGTTGCGCTTTGGAGAATTTCTTCAACTCCTGCTGGAATTTTTCATCTTGCGATAAATCACCTTTCCAGTAGGGTTGAATCAAGGTTTCCGTTGCTTCAGCTCCACGAATTCCGGCGGTATAGACTGCGTTATGTTTCGCCTCGTAACGAGTTTGCGGATTGAAGGCTCGCAACTTTGACCACACATTCAGGAAAAAACCCTTGAACACACTGTGAGTTTCCGTCTGTGTAATGATTGTCTGTGGCGGGGTCTCGGTCTCTGCCCGGGGTAGCCCGCTATACAATATTGAAAGCGGGATCAGGATCATGAATATTGTTTTCATCGTGTTTTACCTTTACTGGTTTAACAATTTGCCGTAAGCCGAGTAGCTGGTTTTTAATTCTGGTTTTATTGCTACTGCATTGGCAAACAGGGTGGCAGCGGTTTTTACATCACCCTTGCGGTAATTCGCCATCGACAAATTGAGTAAGATTCCGCCATCCTTATCATCAAGTTTTACTGCTTTCTGGTAACTCTCAATAGCTTTATCATATTTTTCGGACAATAGATAAAGATTGCCCAGGTTGCTATGCACGGCGCTATCATCCGGTGCCAGCTCAAGCAGGGCATCAAAGGCTAGCTGTGCATCATCGAACAATCCATATCGCGTATACAGTATGGCAATCTGTAAACGCGCTCTGATATCTTTAGGGTTATTAACTATCATGCTCTGGTAAGGCAGGATCACGCGATCGATGCTTTTATTGAGTAATTGATTTTGCGCAGTTTTGACCAGTGATGCAGTTCGTGCCTGTGGTGGTAAATCTATACTGTAATTTGCCTTGCTTAAGGTTACCGGCGGGTATTGCTGCCAGGCTTTTTTCAACTCGATTATGCCCAGCTTATTTTCAGATAGCGCTTTTTGATATTTGCGTGCTCCTTCTGCCCAGGCTTCATTAAAACTGGCACCGACCATAGTCGCTTCTACGGGTATCCAGACCTTGTCCTGGTTGATCGCCAGCAGGCTTCTATCACGGCTGATGAGTCCTGCATCTTCAGCGTCTAATCCCGTATTAAACATCATCAATAAATGTCCCGGTACTTCCAGTAACACGGTTTCTATGCCCAGGTTTTCCAGACCCGCACTGAGTAGTACCGATAGATCATCACAGTCACCACTTTTTAATTTAAGGGTCTCTCGTGGAAACTGCACATAATCAACCTGGTCTTCACGTAAGCTGCTGTACGGTGTATTGGGGTCTACGATATATCGGGTACCGATCGCGTTTATACTACTGAAGTAAGTCATAGCAGCTACCAGCTTGTCATTTAGTGGACCTGCTTTTGGCTGGTACTCGTTGATCACCGTTCTTACAAAGTTGCGCAGGGTGTCGTCTTTAGGTGTCACAAATGAACCGACCATCTGTGGATTGCCCCAGACCATCGCATTTTTACCATAGATCGTCATCGGCTGAGTCAGGCGGATAGAATCCTTCTGTCCATCACGCGAAAAGATAAGCTTTACCTCAACCTGTACGCCGGTATCTTCATCCACTTCAAGAATTTTATTATTAAAGGTGACCCTGAAATCATACTGCTGGGTTTGTTTGCCTTTGATCAGTGGGATTTCCTGAGTCACCGGGAAGTCCATGTATTCCCTGATCTGAAACGAGAGTTGTAGATTGCCGTACTCGGTAGTACTTACATTTTTCAACGTAACTGAACCGATAGGTTTATTTGCATACTGTTTATAGGCGGCAGAAAATACGTGCTGTAAATTCAGGTCGCTTAACTGTAACTGCGGTGCATTGCTCTTGAACTCCATGGATTTTTTCTTCTCGGCAAAAGCGCTATTTAACATTGCTCGATTATTGTCCGAAGGGTCGAGTGATACCGCTTTCTCAAAAGACTGAATAGCTTCGTCGAATAATCGGCGTTTGGTAAATAACTGGCCCATGGCGACATGGGGATCTGCCCAGGATGGGTTGATGCCAGCAGCTTTCTCCAGATGCTCACGAGAGGCATCAAAAAGGTTGGCATTCTGATATACACGGCCGAGTTGATATTGTAACTGCGGTGAAGCGGGTTCAATACTGATTGCCGTCTTCAGGAATTCGATAGCCGATCCGACCTTACCCTGCCTGTCGGCTATATCGGCCTGCAGCGTCAATACTTCGATATCTCTGGGGGCTATGCGCGCAGCTCTTTCTGCATAGGTAGCGGCAGTCCGGTAATTGCGTGAAGAAAACAGACTGCGAGCATAGAGTTTATTCGCCGCCAAAGACTGTTTGTTTAGTCTCACCGCTACATCCAGATATTCATTGGCCTCGGGAAAATGTTCCTGTTCAAGCTCCAGCCTGCCCGCCATCTCAAACAGTTGAAACGACTCTGGGTTAGCGCTCGCTCCCTTTTTCAGCGCGCTTACTGCCCGGGGTAACTGATTCAATTCAACATAGGCTCCAGCCAGAGTCAGCCATGCATCAATATTTTTTGGTGTGATCTTGCTGGCACGGGTTAAACGTAATATCGCTTCAGTATATTTTTGCTGCTTGACTGAAATCTTACCCAGTACATAGTAACCCTCACCCTGGGTTTTTTTCTGTGCAGATAATTTAACGGCTATGGCTTTTGCTTCATCATCACGATTTAGTTTTAACAGTGCATTGGCCTTTCCTACGGCGGCTTTGCCACTGCCTGGTTCGGCCTTACTGACATAGCTATAGTGGGTCAGAGCCTCTTTATATTGCTTTAACTGCATCAATTCATCAGCAATCAATAAGCGGGTAGTATTATCCTTCGGGTGATTTTTTATTACGGTCTGAAATTCAGGCAGAGCAGAGTCTGGAATGCCAGCGATCAGGTAGGCCTTACCCAGCAGGTACCTTAAACGGGCGTGTTGTGGATGTAGTGCCAGGCCATCTTCAGCACAGGTAACTGCGCCGATGGCATCATTAATCTGAATACTGAGCTGGGTACAGATGAGATAGGGGTCAGCCTCTTTTGGCTGCGTGGCAAGAACCTGGTCTATCAGGGCCTTGGCATCCAGATATTGCTCCAGTTCAAAGTACGCCTGCACCTGTTTTCTGATGGCGATATTTTTATACTGTGGATACTTTTGAAGTTGTACAAAGCTGCTGATTGCGGCCTGTTGCTGGCCGGATGACAACTCGCTGTCTGCTTTTATCAGCAGGGTATCGGCGTTATCCGGGGCAGTTTTTAATAACTGCTCTGCCAGTGCAATAGCCTTGTCGTATTGTTTGGCCTGATAGAGTTTATCCAGTTTGAAAAACTTGTTTTCCCTGGCTTTTGACGGTTTCGCCTTAAGCTCAAAACCACTCACTGACACGATACGAAACCAGGGCAGATTACGGGTTTCTTTATGGCTCAATGTTTTGCTTACATCCGTACTACTGGCAATCTTCTCAAATGGGCCATCTTCAGTGGCCGCTGCCTGGATTTCATAAGATGCAATTAATGGGCTTTGAGTACTGTCCCACTGTAATGTGACCTGTGACTTATTAGCCGATACCTGCAGTCCAAAAGCGGCATCGGGGGGCTCCAGATAATCGAAACGGAATAGCTGCTTTAGTCCGGTATCGTTGATATATATACTATTTCTGTCAGTGGACGCGACAGACATGGATTCGGCGTTATCGAAGAATGCAGGCGTACCATTTTCAGCACCTGAACCGAATTCGAGTACCTGCTGATGGTCCTGATAAACCCTGACGCTGAAATCATTAATATCAGAGCTAAGTAGAGCATACAGACGGTCTTGCTGATCTATATCCAGCGCATAAATTTTTGTAGCCTTGTGTGATGAATCTTCGGTGTAGCCTATGGAAGCTATAAGCTTAAGACTGGCATCGAACACACGGATCATTGGATGACTGCCCGCTTCCGCGACATACAGGTTTTGCTGACTATCTACTGCCAGTGGCCCGACAGTTTTAAAGGTCTCATCCAAACCACCCTTGATTTGCGCAATAAACTGGCCATCCTGAGCAAAAATCTGCACCCGGTTATTGCCCTTATCCGCAACATAAACCTTATTGTGTGCCGTAAATACGTGTATCGGTTTATCAAATGCCCCCTCAGCAATGCCATAACGCCCAACGGAATAGATTTTTTTCCCTGCATGGGTATAGGTATGCAGCACGTTTTTGGATAATACGGCTACCATTTGCGGCCCACTATGTAAGGTAGTGATGCTCTTCAGACCCTTGGCAAATTGACCAACCTCCTTGCCCTGTGCTGAAAGAATGGTAATCGATTTGGCATCCGGTTTAATACACAGAGTTTGGTTATTGATAAAAGCATGTACCGAACGGCAGTTACTGGCAATCTTCTGGCCTAACTGGAGTAATCCGCTGTGAAGCGGTGTATTATATTTTTTTTGCTCCAGTTGATAGATTTCGACCTTTTTATTGACTTTATCCAGCACCGCCAACTGGCCCTGATTATTGACTGATAAACGGGCTATATTCCGGTACTGGCCACGTGACTGTCCCAGTGAGCCAAAACGGTTAAGTATCTTATCCTGCTGCCAGTCGTAGCTGAATATCTGTTTGCTATTATCATCTGCCAGATAGATCAATCCATTTAAATCGGCGGTCATTGCACTAAAATCGATACTGGATCCCAACTGTTTGGCGATAGCTTTGGTATTCAGTTGTTTGATCAGGCGACCATCAGCCGCATAGATTCCCACTCGGTTCGCGTCACCAGATTCCAGCACATAGATATTCTCATGCGCATCAAGCGCTATATGAGTCGGTCTGGAAAGATCGGTTTTCCTGCGATCATGATGGCCAAAATGCTGTAGAAAAAGCCCCTGATCATTGAAAACAGAGATACGATGGTTATCCCGGTCAGCTATATAAATACGCTTATTGACAGAAACAACCAGGTCAACGGGGTCATCAATTTCACCCGCATCATCACCAGATTTTGAAAACTGGAGCAATCTGCTGCTGGCATTGCTATCGGTAATCACGACACTATTACTGTCACGATCTGCTATCACCAGACGTCCATCGCTCATCTGGTCAATGCCTGACACATCGTCATCCTTGAGTATTGTAGGGGTCAGAGCTATTTTTTCAAAAGAATCACCCTGCTGTCTTAGCAGTACGCCATCTTCACTGGAAGTAAGCAGTACCTGACCTGAGTTATTCATTCTCAGCCCTTCTGCCTTTTTGATAAAATCCTGCATGGACTTATCATCCAGCATGTGCGTTATAGTCTGCGCCTGTAGGAAAAACGTGCAGGTCACTAACACAAAGAACACGGAAAACCGAAACATGAGTGAACGCATTATCTATCTCCCCTGATATTTTTTTCTAATACGCACACACAAGCGTATACCAAAATCATGACATAATGAAAATTATAGCGTAATGCCCAGGTTTATTAGGAAATAATATTGTCAGGGCTTAATCTACATAAAAGAATGGACAGATTTTCGGATAAGGAACCTGATTAACAATAGAGGTGCTGTGCAAGTAGCTGATAATTCCTTTTATTTTATCAACCTAAACAAATTAGTAGAGCCTGCCGAATATTAAAACTAGCACAGGATTTTTTTGATTGAAGGTTATCTGGAAGTTATGTCGGAGGCTTTGGAATTAAACCTGCCGATATCCGCAGGCTTGCTGCCAGTAAGACATGTAAGTTCATTATAGGGACCTGCTTACGCCTATGCTTTGGTAAAGCTTTACGCCACACACTCGACTCTGACCCAAATATATTTGATCGCTTAAGTATGATGAGTCAGGTAATATCCGGAGTCAGTGATGAAGCATCTAGAATGATCGAACTACCAGGATAATAAGCAAATGATAACTAACTCCGTAATACAAACCCTGGGGCGACGTCTACGCCTGGGTATTATTGGTGGTGGGCCCGGTTCATTTATCGGACATGTGCACCGTGCAGCAGCTCTGCTTGAAGGACAGTATGAAGTCGTAGCCGGAGTGTTCTCCTCAGATCCTCAGCGTTCTCTTGAAGCGGCCAGGAATCTGAGTATTAAGCGAGGTTATGCCGAAGCTGAAGAAATGATAAAGACTGAAGCGGAGCTAACTGATGGCATTGACGTGCTGGCTATCATGACACCCAACAACAGTCACTACGCCCTGGCCTGCTCTGCGCTGGATCATGGCTTTCATGTTGTATGTGAAAAGCCTTTAACCAATACCGTGCCCGAAGCACTCGATCTGGTTGAGCGAGTCGCTAAAGCCAGACGCCAGTTTTGTGTCGCCTATGCCTATACTGGTTTTCCAATGATACGTCAGGCACGAGCGATGGTTGAAGCGGATGAAATCGGCGACATTCGTATGGTTCAATGTGAGTATATTCAGGGACATTTAGCAAAGTTAACTGAGGCAGAACAAATAGGTGAAAACTGGCATACAAATCCAGATATCTCGGGGCCGTCACTGATCCTTGGTGATATAGCCACGCATAGTTATCACCTGGCCGCATTTGTCACCCAAATGCTACCTACAGAACTGAGTGCAGAGGTAACCAGCATTGTGCCCGGACGAGAATCACACGATTACTCTGCAATTCTCACACGCTACGAAAACAATGCGCGTGGCATATTCTGGGTTACTCAGGCGGCAGCTGGCGGCGTGCATGGTTTACATCTGCGTATTTTCGGTAGCAAGGGTGGACTCGAATGGCATCAGGAGCAGCCTAATCAGTTGATTGTTAGAAAACTGGATGCTCCCGCCTGTACGCTGGAAAAAGGCGGACCCGGTCTGCATGAGGCAGCTAAGCGTGTAAGCCGAATTGCCATTGGACACCCCGAAGGTTATCAGGAAGCTTTTGCCAGTCTGTATAGCGATCTGGCTGAAGCGATTGTTGCCCAGGCCACAAATACTGCGCCGAATCCACTGGCCCTATGGTTCCCGAGTGTGCAGGAAGGTGCACAAGGGGTTCAGTTTGTTAAGATGGCGTTAGAGTCTAGCAATCAAAATGGTGCCTGGGTCAAGCACTGAGATTGTTAAACCCTGAATCCGCAGTTGGACGAGTTGTACTGCGTTTGCGGTGGTGTAGATCAAGGCATGACAACGCGGAATAGCATGCTATTCCAGGGAGCTACAAAGCTGCCGCGTCCTGCTCACGCCCCTTACCTATCATCAGGGTTCAACGAAAGGAGCTGACGTATCTTGTCATAATTGGCCCTGCCATCAGTCTCTATTTTTCCTGTATCAGCCTTGATTTGTTCGATCTCGGCCTTCCAGTCGTCAATGCGCTTTTGCATGAGTTCCTGATTGTCTTCACGTACTGTCATGATATTGCTCCTTCAACAGGCTTAGTTTGGCTGTTAGTATGAGCCACCATAGATAAAGCAACCCGAAGCGCATGTCTGTACGCTATCGCACATGGATATGCATAGCATCAAACTCCGTCTGCTCTCTGATTGCCTGTAATTCAGCGCAGGTTTTCGCTCTACGTAATTTTAAACCTAATAAGTAGTAAGTGTTTTTTATCATTGTAAGCACACACCCTTTAGCTCTGCCCCAGTGCTTCGAAACCTGAAATCACATCAAACAGTTCCTCATCGATACCACTCTGGCGCAGGCGGTGGAAGGTTCGATTTAGATCTTCCTGTAATTCATTTATATTTTTTTCCGCGCGTTGCATGGCGGCGAGACGGCTGGCATTTTCACTGGCTAAAGATTCAGCGCAGGCGCGGAAAAGCGTGACAAAAAGATATTCACGCACTAGCGCGCGTAAGGTTCTTTCCCGGTTGCCCATCACCTGTGGCAGGTTTTCTGTTGGCCAGGGAATGTTGGCCAGATTATGTAGCCAGGTTTCATCCAGCGGCAGCAGTTGCTGACTTGCGGGACGATAAATCGATCCGCTCTGCGGGTGATTATGAAACAGGTAAACCTGTTCTATGAGCCCCTGTTCGCGCTGTGCTTCCATTTCGATCAGAATCTGCCCTACCAGTGCTGCAATCGCATTAATCGAATTGGGCAGAGCAAAACCTCCCATTGTGTTCAGATCGGTTTCTGCAAGGCGCGACTGAATACGTGCACCCACCGCCCAGACCTTTTTTTTACCCGCTAGTTTTACCAGCGTATCTACAGCGTAGTCCACCATGATCTCATTAAACTGACCGACCAGGCCCTGATCAGAACCAAATACGATTGCGCCAATGGGTGTCTGCTTTTGCGGTTTTATTGGCGCGTTAACACCCAGTGATTTATCTTCCCGGAAGCATGCGGCGACACCCAGTTGTACCGTTCGATAATAATCATCCAGTGAATGCACCGCTTTCTCGTACTGACCGATGCTGGATGCCGCCATCGCTTTCATTGTACGCACAACGGATTCCAGCTCTTTTGCACTGGCAATCTGGTGACGCAGGCTGGCGACGCTATCGCTCATGATTTTTCTGTCGGCTCAGCTTGAAAACTGGTGAGTGCATTGCTGGCAATTTTAATAATCGCAGCCCGATCCTCATCGCTCAGTTTTTTTGCGCTGTCAAATCGCTCGCACAGCGCCTGCGAAATATCTGCGGCTGCCTCACGCACGGCCTGCTGCGCGGCTGTCATCTGTTCAAGTGGCACGTCGTCAAACAGATTGGCCGTCAGCGCCTGTAACACGGCAATCTGCTCTGCAGTGGAAAGCGGATCAAATTCCTGCTGTTTGAGACAGGCACGGATGCGTCGACCGTGTTCAAGAATTTTACGGGTATTATCATCCAGCCGGGCACCAAAGCGGGCAAAGGTTTCCATCTCTTCGAACTGGGCATAGGATAGTTTGAGATCGCCCGCCACAGCGCGGTAGGCGGCGCGTTGGGCCTTACCACCAACACGTGAAACCGACTTACCCACGTCTACCGCAGGTAACACACCCAGTTCAAACAGCGATGGCGAGAGGTAAATTTGTCCATCAGTAATGGAAATCAGATTGGTCGGAATATAGGCGGAAATATCCTGCGCTTCGGTTTCGACTATCGGTAATGCCGTCATCGAACCCGCGCCGAGATCCTGGCTAAGATGTGTGGCGCGTTCCAGAAGGCGTGAATGTATATAGAAAATATCTCCGGGAAACGCTTCACGACCGGGTGGACGACGCAGCAATAAAGATAGCTCACGATAGGCCCGAGCATGATGTGTCAGGTCGTCATAAACAATCAGTACATCTCGCCCCTGCTGCATGAAGTATTCCGCAATGCTGGTCGCTGCATAAGGTGCCACATAAGCGAGGCCGGGAGGATCATTGCCTTCGGTAACCACCACTACGGTGTATTCCAGCGCACCCTGTTCGCGCAATGTAGCGATCACCTTAGCGACGCCCGAGGCGCGCTGACCGATGGCACAATACACACACAACACATTTTTATCACGCTGATTGAGTATAGTGTCGAGCGCGATGGCGGTCTTGCCGGTCTGCCGATCACCGAGAATTAATTCACGCTGACCGCGGCCTACCGGAATCAGTGCATCTATGACCTTGATACCGCTTTGCAGCGGTTCAGTGACCGGTTCACGATCCAGTATAGCGGGCGCAGGACGTTCAATCGGCAGGCGTTCACTGGCAACCACCCTGCCCTTGCCATCCAGCGGCTGACCCATGGGATTAATAATGCGTCCAAGCAATCCATCGCCCACCGGCACATCCACCACGTGCCCGCTGCGTTCAACTTCATCGCCCGCATGTAAGTGCCAGTATTCACCCAGCAGTACCACACCGATTTCATCTTCATCAACATTAAAGGCAATACCATAAATATCGCCGGGGAATTTAATCACTTCCTCAAAACCGACACCGGGTAGACCGGACACCTTGGCAATGCCGGTAGCAATACTGGTAATACTGCCAACCTCGCGTGGCTGCAAAGCCGGCACAAAAGATTCGCGCGCCTGGCTTATGCCAGAGAAGGCCGCATCGAATACATTATGCAGCGTGTCAGGCGCCATCTGATTTTACATCCTGCGTCGAATTCGCTGCCTTATCCCTGGCTTGCGTACTTTCAGTTTGGGTATTCGCCTTCAGCAGAGCGTCGACACTGTTTGCCAGTGAGGTTAGATAATCAGCAATACTCCAGGCGATCTTGTGGCCACTGCAACTGAGTTCGATCCCACTCACCAGCTCTGGCACGATATCGAACTTGATGTGTTTATCCTTACCCAGAATTTCCCCGATAAGCGTTTCAATATCGCTGCATTGTTGCGCTGGCAGTTCAAAGGCTGTGCGTATCAGCAGTGGATCGGACGATGTTTTAAATGCCGATTTCAACTCAAGCCTCTGCTTATCGTTCAACTCACGCAAACGATCAAGGAAGATCTCCGTCATGCGTTGTTCCAGGCTTGTTGCGGCAAGATCAGACAGTGCCTTGCGAGCAATCGCGAATACTTCTTCGCGTGCGCGGCGGCTAAGCTCTTCGTTCAGGCTAAGCTGTTCGTTTGTTAACGCCTGCTGCAACCTGGCGCGCAAATCCTCAGACTCCTGTCGTGCTGCATCCAGTAACTGCTCACGCTCTGTTTTGGCCGCTTGTAGCATCTCATTCATGTGTGCGTTGCGTTGCTGATCGAATTCCTCGTTTTTCTGCTGAAACGCATCGCGTTGTTTCTGCGCCTCGCTTTCTTTTGCCTCGGCATCGGCAATTTTTGTCGCTATGCGTTGTTCACGTGCGTCAATCGCATCGAGAATTGGCTGGTACAGAAATCGCTTAAGCAACCACACCAGAATGAGGAAGTTGATAACCTGCGCAACAACGGTAAACCAGTCGATCAACATGGTCTATTTTCCCACCGCCTGATCGATAACATAATTCCAGAATGGATTGGCAAAAATCAGGATCATCGAGACCACGAAGCAGTAAATTGCCGTGGACTCAATCATCGCCAGACCGACAAACAGCGTGCGGGTAATGGTGGCGGACGCATCGGGTTGCTGCGCGAGCGAGGTGAGCGCCGTTGCCACTGCCCTGCCTTCGCCCAGTGAAGGTCCGATAACCCCGATGGCAATAGTAATACCTGCGGTGAATATTGATACCATCGCAATAATAGTCAGGCTGTCCATAATATCTCCGTTAAGTGTGGTAATTGATGTTTCAATGTGTGCTTTCCGATTCGTTGTTGTGTTCTGGTCTGTCTTCGCGCACTCTTGTGGCCGCAGCAATATAAACCGTGGCCAGAATGCTGAAGATGTACGCCTGCACCATACCAGTCAACAGACCCAGCGCACTCATCACGAGTGGAAAAAGATAGGGTGTGATGGTCAGCAAAATGGCGAGGATCATGGTGCCACTCATCATGTTGCCAAACAGACGTACAGCCAGCGCCAGGGTACGTGAGATCTCACTGATGATATTAAATGGCAACATGATCAGCGTCGGTTTCAGATAGCTGCTCAGGTATTCACCCACTCCGCTCGCTTCGATGCCAAACATTGGCACTGCCACAAACACGCAGATTGCCAGCGCGGTGGTGGTGGAGAGCGAACCGGTAGGTGGTTCATAGCCAGGTATAATCGTGAACAGGCTCGCCATGGCGACAAACAGAAACAGGGTACCGATAAAGCCGATATATTTATGCGGATTTTTCAGCCCCACCTCTTCGATTTGCTGATTAATGCCGGTGACGATAATCTCCATCAGATTCTGCCATCGCGAACGATGATGATCTGTCGATAGATGCCGTGTAATGAGTTTTGAAGCGATGACGAGCACCAACATCAACCCCCAGGTGTAAACAATAGTGGCATTGAGTTTAAAAAAGCCTACCTGCCAGTAAATGATATTGTCGGGACTCAGGTTCATCAGCCATCAACCATTACTAATGGTTTTTATCTGATCCACAGAGTGCGTGAGCCGGGTTATCATGCTGCGCGCGTTAACAAAACCAATCAGCCCTGCGACCAGATGTAGCCAGTCATCGTCCAGAATAAAATAGAAGCCCACTATGACAACACTGAAGCGCAGCAACAAACTGCCTAAAAACAATAGCCCAAGCATTTTGCTCGAGCTAAGCCTACGTACTGTCCACAACAGACCAACGAAAAAAAACACGCCGAGTATGGCGCCCTCTAAAAATGCCAGTAAAAGTTGCAGAATTTCATTCATGATTATTCTCCTCTTTATTATTCAGGTCTTTATTATTCTGATGAATCTCCTGGTCTTCCTTAACAATCCAGCGCCAGGCAGTAAAACACCCTAGACCAAGCCCTAAAGTCAGCAGCGCCAGTGTCCATGAATGTTCATCTGGATAACGTTTATCGATCCACAGTCCGAGTGCCGCGCCGAGCAGGGTTGGCATTGCCACCGACCAGCCCACCAGACCCATCATACCGAGGCCGGACCACACGGTTTTAGTCACATGTCGTTGCGCCTTCAGTTTGCGCTCTGCCATATCTCCTACCTGCTGGCTGAATGGGGTTTTGCCTGGGCGCTTTTTGATGTCTGGTTTTTCAGTCATGATGAAACTCCGCCAGACGATGAATAAACCCAACCTCCATTTTCGCCAGTACCGAACGCACCTTTTGTTCCTGCTCATTCACTTGTTCGAACTCTGCCTCTACGGCTGCGCGCAACTTATCCAGACTCAGGCCACCAATAGCATTGCGCACCGAGACCTGCACATCGTCACCAGTTTTAACCAGAACACCTTCATCTACCGCAATGTAACATTCACCTTCAGCGGCAGTTTCATACACCAGTATGCCTGCCGATAGTGACGCCACGCAGTCAAGTCGGTGAGGTAAAAGTCCGAACGAGCCTTCGTCGGTTACCGCAACAATACGCAATACATCACGCTTGTCGGCGAACACCATAAAAGGTAAAAGAATCTTAAGATTCATCGACGCTACTCACGGCTTGTACTTCTGTTGCTGACGCTTTGACGACATTGCCCCTTTTGTTACGGGCCTCGTCAATTGCGCCGATCATATACAGCGCACTTTCGGGATAGTCTTCAAACTCATCGCGCAGGATGCGTTCGCAACCATCCAGCGCATCGCTGAGACTCACCAGCTTGCCGCTGTGTCCGGTAAACTGTTCGGTAGTAAAAAAAGGCTGGGTCAGAAATCGTTCAAGTCGCCGCGCACGTCCAACCACCTTATGGTCCTCAGTTGACAGCTGCTCCATACCCAGCATGGCGATAATGTCCCTGAGTTCGGCGTATTGTGCGAAGGTGCGACGGATCTGCTGCGCCAGAGCATAATGCCGCTCGCCAATGATGCCGGGGGTAGCCATTTTAGAACTGGATTGCAAGGGGTCGATGGCCGGATAAAGTCCTTCACTCGCGCGCTTACGCGACAATACGATGGATGCGGAAAGATGCGAAAAGGTATGCACTGCAGCAGGATCGGTGAAATCGTCAGCCGGTACGTACACTGCCTGTATCGACGTAATAGCACCGGTATCCGTATTGGCGATACGCTCTTCCAGTTGCGACAACTCGGTACCCATGGTCGGCTGATAACCGAGTCGCGCTGGCATCTGCCCCATTAGGCCGGACACTTCCATGCCTGCCTGAATGAAGCGAAAAATATTATCCATCAGCAGCAGCACATCGCGATTCTCATCATCACGGAAATACTCGGCCATGGTGAGTGCGGCATGCCCCACGCGAAACCGCGCACCCGGCGGTTCGTCCATCTGGCCGAACACCATCACCATATTGTCCAGTACCCCTGCTGCTTTCATTTCACGGTACAGTTCTTCGCCTTCGCGACAACGTTCACCAATGCCGCAAAAAATACTCACACCGGCGTGTTGCCCAACCATATTGTGAATCATCTCGGTGAGTAACACCGTCTTGCCCACACCGGCACCACCAAACAACCCGGCTTTGCCGCCACGTTCCAGTGGCATCAGCACATCAATAATTTTAATGCCGGTGACGAAAATCTCGGATTTGGTGGAGCGCCGGGCTAACGCAGGCGGTGCATGATGTACGCTACGCCACTGCATCTCTGTCGGCGCTGGCAGGCGATCGATCGCATTACCAAACACATCGAACATACGTGACAGAATTCCCCTGCCCACCGGTGTCTTTAAAGGTCCACCACTGTCTTCTACCCGCATACCGCGCGCCAGACCCTGGGTCGGTGTCAGTGCAATACCGCGCACCCGATGGGTGTTAATTTGCGTTAGCACCTCAATCGCAACACTCTCTTCGCGTGCATGCAGCAGTGAGTTGATGGGGGGTAGATGTTGATCAAACTCAATATCCACAACACTACCGCGTACCGAAATAACCACGCCGGTATTTATTAAAGATGAGTCTTCAGGTCTTGTCTGATTCGTATCCATAACGCTATGTTTTAACTTCCCTTGCGCACAATGCAGATTGAGTTTCCAGCGCTTCGCGTACCTCCGACAATCGTTGTTCGAGCCGCTCGCGCCCATGGCTGGCTTCGATGTTGCGATCAACCAGCTCGGCAATCCACTGCAACTGTTCGTCGAGTGCCTGTATGTGGCTGCGCCTGATGGTCAGACTACCGATGGTATCAAGGGCATCCAGCATGCGTAGCAGTATAGCAATATTCACGGCGGCATTAGCCCGAACCTGATCGAAGGTCTCGGCCAATAGATTTTCAAAGCTCGGAACAATCGCTACTACACGCAGGGTCTCTCCCTCATAGCTGTTCACGGGTGGAAGTTGCCGACCGGCCAGCCGAGCCAGAATCGAACTCAGATAGTCCAAACACATCAGCGCCGTTGACGTGTCATTGACACCGGGAGAAAGCGCCTTGATGGCTATATCTACGATCTGTTGAATGCCAAAAGCCGGATCCTGCTCAACAGTGCGAAAACGACCAATAGTGTAAGCAGCATTAAGCGCATCAATGATGTTCTGATCTGGCGGGTAAGTTAGCGCGAGCGAGGCCAGTGCCGTATCTTGCACAACAAACGCACCGATGCCGTGCTTCATACGCAGGATGCTCCTGTTGTCCGATGCCAGACGTAGCAGCGCAGCAGCGTTCACATTTTGAATGTAACCGCTCTTGGCAGCTGGCACGGGATACCAGGTCCTGTCATCCAGCCGGTCGAGCTGGTTTTGACCTTCATTTTCATCATGACTCTGATCCAGCTTATGTGGTAGCAATCGGTCGATAGAGACATTGGTTTCATTAGTGACCGAGGCGATGATGCTGGAAGCCTGAATCGACGAGGCAATATGATGAATGAAATAGATCAGGATACCTATGCCAGCGAGCGCTATGATAAAGGCAAAGAATACCGCCAGGCTCGGCACGAACTCGTCGACACCACCAATGCCGCGAATGGTGCGCAACACAATCAGGCAATAAGTGAAAATGCTGGCGAAAACCCCCAGCGTGAATTGCGTGATGCGGCTACGCATGAAGTTGCGCAGAATGCGAGAGGTATACTGGCCAGATGCCAGCACCAGTGCCAGCAGGGTCATGGAAAAGGTGATGCCCATAACCGTCATCATCGAACCCGCCAGTGTGGACAACATCTGACGCGCGCCTTCCGCCCCAACCCCAAACAGGCGTGGCCACTGGTTCAGCCAGCGATCGCTACCGGCAGAGTCTAATTTGATCAACACCACCGCGAAGGCCATGCTGCCCGTGACCATCAGCGAAGGCATAAACCAGAAGCTAGAGCGCAGATTACCCCAGAGTTTGATTAATTTATTCATATGTCCACATCCTGATAAACATTCGGATCCGTTGCGCTGTATGCACCTTCCAGAAAACTGCTGGCGAGCAAACCCGCTGCGCCATGGTTAAAGCATGTGAAACACGTCCAACCTACCGACTACTGGTTGAAGGTTGCAATGTTATTAATATAGATCACAAACAGGGTCAGAGCTATCAGACTTTATCTGGTGAACCCACAAAAAAGGTCGACTTTGCCTTGTCAGATTCAAATCTCTTTACCAGGATGAACATTTTTTTGTTTTTCAATAATCTGCTGCGCTTTCATGGTGAGTCGTTTGTACTGGTTTTATGCAAGCTCCAGCCGCTGGCGACCAGCGCCATGAGTTCGCATAGCAGGTTGATACCAACATAGGGTCCAAATTTTTCTTAATTTGACACTACCCTATAAACTCATCCACTAATCGCACTGAGTGCTCGAAGTAGATATTTTGGATTGTGGGCGGGCTCGTACATAGGGTGTACCTTCTTACCAGTATCAAATAACCCATAAACTGCCATTTGCGCAGTGCGAACAGAGTATTCAACGGTAAAGACACAATCATCGGGTGCTTCAGCAAATTGTCCTAAAAAGGCAAAATTGATGGCTCCATCTGGTATCACTTCTGACCTGTCACCTTTTTCTCTGGGCATAAAAAGACTATCTATAAACGGCATAGCCACAGGGATACAATTGACCTTTCCGGCTTGTGTAACCGGTTTCATTATGTCTTGAATCTTTAAATGAAAATAAAGCTCTTCCAGCATTTCAGCACCGTTGCACTCTGCCATTGTTTTGTCTATGTAATTGCCTTTTCCATCTGGATAGAGTCCATAGCCCCAGAAAATCTTGACGTCATCAGGCTGGTCTGGAAAGTGAGGTTGTCGTGCTATAACAAATGACATCAACCAGTTGGAATCTGTCAAGGTAACAAGACCGCCTGTTCCATCGACATTGCCCGAGAAGTTTTCCATATAATCGTGGAATGTAGAGTCTTTCATAGTTGCGGTAAATGAAGTTGCGATGTGGCAAAAGCTATACCTTTTGCAGCTGTTTCCACCCAGACACTTACCTTCAGCTTTGTCCTGTCCCATGGCTGATACATGTAGTGGGGCAACTGATAATAAAGTTACCGCTGTTGCTGCAAGTGCAACTCCAGATAATTTTTTTGCTTTTTCATATTACTCCTCACTTTTTTTAATTGCTCCTTCACCTGATGCAGGCAGGAGTATATTTATAAACATTTCATATGTATTAAAAACCAGGTTAACGTACTGGATTAGCCATCTTAAAAAAATTCAAAATGGCCTGTGATTCTTCTATTGATAAGGAACTACAAGGGTATGAAAAAATGTCGCAACCCGCCTGGATGAATGATTATCGATAACGCCGATGATGGAATCCCATCTTCGATTCATGTTATTTAAACGGATGGTTTATTCCTGATCAGGAACTGAGCGTCGGTTTAAGCTGGGGGAATAACAACTACACAATTGCGGCCCTGATCTTTTGCCATATATAAGGCGTCATCAGTACGTTTAAGACAACTATCCAGGCTTTCACCTGGCTTAAATTGAGTAACACCAAAACTGCCCGTTACGGTAATCAATGTATTCGCTGAATCAATACGGCTGCCGTCCAGATTTTTACAGAGGCGCTGAGCAAGATGCTTTGCCTCTTCGAGGCCAGTCTGAGGAGACATGATTAAAAATTCCTCACCGCCCCATCTTCCCAAAACATCACTATCCCGAATGCCGTTATCCAGCCGCTCAACAGCGTGTTTTAGCGTTAGATCACCCATATCGTGTCCGTATTGATCGTTGATATCCTTAAAATGATCAAGGTCGATAAGAATAATACAGAAACTTTCCTGCTCGTTTGAATTTGTCTGGGACGCTTCTTCCAGCAATTGAGTAATCGCTCGTCGATTAAGAATCCCGGTTAGATAGTCAGTCCGAGAAAGTGTCTCCAGTTTTTCCTCCATCAGCTTTCGTTCAGAGATCTCCTTAAGTAACTGCTGATTAGCCTTAACTAACTCTGACGTACGTTCACTTACTCGAACTTCCAGTTCATCTCGAGCATGTTTCAGGGCTGTTTGATTTTCTTCCAGTTTCTTATGATTTTTTCCGAGTCTAATCGACATTCTCTCGAAGGCATCGCTCAAATTCTCAAACTCATCACCGATTATTGTGAGTGTTTCTTCGTTATCAGCGGGTGCTATTGATGATAGTCGTCTCATCACATTAGCAATGCGCTGGGTGAAATTACTGCTAAGAAAGCGGCTGAACAAAGCAGCCAGCAGAATCGATAGTGCCAGAGAAAGCAGACCTGCCAGGCGCATTTTTTCCAGTTTCGATTGCACTTCATCAGCTTTCATATCAATACCGACAAGATAGCTACCCTTACCAGTATCGAGTGGTGAATAGCCTGAAAGAAAACTGCCCCATCGGTCTGTTGTAATCTCGCTATCTACTGAAGGACGCAGGAACCCCTCCATGAGTGCGGGAACATTCTGCGGATAGACTTCTCCTGGCAATGCTGGCTCGACCATGTCTGAATCCAGCACAAAAACCGGTTTGTTATCTAACTTTCTCATCACGTAAATAAAAGCAATGTCAGGGTTAGCTTTAACAAAATCTCGCAAAGAATCAACACCCTGTTTATACACCAGACTGTTTACATCATCAGGCCCCTGAATCTGGTCAAGACTTTTAACATACAGACCCTGACTGATTAAGGCAGCACTATTCTGCAGCCTGGATCTTAATGCCTCTGTCAGGTTTTCGATAGCACTATCGTAGAAATAACTGCCGACACTGCCAGACACAAGTACGATAGCTGCAAAGTGACTTAGAAAGAGTTTTGTCTGGATAGATAATCGCATGTTTTTCAATGAATACTTAATTTACTAAAAGTAATTGTATAAGAACTTGTCAAATTAGGGCATAAATTGTAAAGCGGCATATTTATTTATTATATTAAAGAGCATTGCATTTCTGATGACCCGACATCTGACACTATTTTAAATCTTTGCTCCCCCCTGCCCCGATGAACAAAATATGAGGTAATCATTGTTACAACTCCAATCACTACAATTGCTCAGATAACACCGACAAGCCACGAACGGTCACCTTCCAATACACGATCACATGGGTTCAGATTGAAATTAAATTAATCCTCGTATTTTTTTCGCCACACCCCCCTCCCTACATTTTTTAGATTTTCTCATATTAATTATTTACTTTAGAGTTTAATTTGTATGACCCCAATTATTCCTCTTCATCAGACTTGCATAAATCGATCAAATTCTTGTACTTATCTGTCAAACCCTCTAACTGCTCCTTTCGTGTTTATCCGTTCATATAGTAAATTACAAGATAGACTCAGGTACCTAAGGACTAACTGAAAATAAATTAAATGAGCTTTTAGATAGCCCATTTAATTAAATTCCATGTTTGTTATTTAAGGAAAAATTAGAAGTGAATCGTCTAATGCTTATAGGATTATCTATTACTTCCGTTTTTACCTGACTGCACACCTCTAAACCATAGAGATTAAAATCTGGTCTTAGAGTACCCAGTCAGTCACGGCAAATCGAGAGTATCCAGTTGAGCCAGCGATGCAGTGTAAATCCATCTCAAGGTATTCCGAAAAATGCAGTGTCTGAAACATCTTATCTTACAATTTCTTTTGATAGCTACCTTACTTTCTCTGGTCACTATTAATGTTCAAGCGGCCGAAATCACACTCACTGTCGAACATTTTTTACCCCCACAAGCGCCTGCTCATAAAAACTTCATCATTCCGTGGAAAAAAGCTATTGAAAAGGAATCGAATGGTCGTATTGAAGTCAAGGTCTATCCGGCAATGCAGCTTGGTGGTAAAGCACCGGATTTAATTAATCAGGTGAAAGACGGGAAGGTCGACATCGTCTGGACATTACCAGGTTATTCTCCAGGCCGCTTCCCGGCTATTTCGGTATTTGAACTCCCTTTTATGGTGACCAATGCTGAAGGTAGCTCGCAGGCTGTACAGGAGTTCTATGAAACCAACCAGGCTGCACAGGATGAATTTAAGGATGTCCACCCTCTAATGTTCTGGACTCATGATCGAGGTGTTTTGCATACCAGTAAGCATCCCGTCAAAAGCCTCGAAGATCTTAAGGGGTTAAAAATTCGAGCACCAAGTCAACGAGTTGCTGATGCCCTGACGACCTACGGCGCTGTACCTGTACAAATGCCCTTACCGCAAATGCCAAAAGCTTTGACCGACAATAAAATTGACGGCAGCGTAATACCATGGGAGGTGGTACCAGCTTTCCATATTGAAAAGCTGGCCAGATATCACACTGAATTTCCAGGTCTACGCGGCATTTATACTGCAGTTTTTGTATTTGCTATGAACAAGGAAAAATATTATTCACTACCAGAAGATTTAAGAAAAATCATTGACCACAATTCTGGCATGGCATTATCCAAAGCGATGGGGAAATTATGGGTCCAGAGTGAGAAACCCGGCAGAAACCTGGCCAAAAATAACGGTAATACAATATTCCAGATGCCTAAAAATGAGGTAGAAAAATTTCGCGCAGCATCGTATTCTGTACATGCAGCCTGGGCGAAAGACATGAGTGAAAAAGATTTAAATGGGCGCCACCTGTTGTTATCTGCCTATAGCCTGCTCAATAAATACAGTAGCACTGTGAAATAATTAGGCTTTGATTACTGATCATTATAATTAAGGTTAAATGAAGCCTGAAGGTTGTCCATTATCAGGGGTTATGTGACTACCGCGAATATTGAAATATGCAGCATTAATTTTGCAGTATCTTCCCATTCATTATGTGATTAATCTATAAATGGAAATAGCTCTTTCCTGTCATTTACTATCTTTTAACAATTACCCCAAATTCTGTTGCAAAAACTCCAGACTCCTAACCCATGCTAATTCAGCACTTTCACGGTGAAAAGTTTCTCGCGGTTCACAACTGAAAGCATGCCCTGCTTCTTCATAGATAAAAAAAGTGGCATCAGGATTTACATTTTGCACCGCTTCTATATCTTCAACTGATACCAGATGATCTTTAGCGCCGAATTGAAACAGAAACGGACATGCTGGTTTTTGATCGAGGTTCTGGTGTATACGGGTACCGTAATAGGCGATCCCTGCATCGATGTTTAATTGACTGGCGGCAAGGTATGCCATTGTCCCGCCCCAACAGAATCCCATCACGGCTACCCTGGAGTTTTTATGACTGTCGATTACGGCTGCTATGTCGAGTATCACCTGGTCGGGCTGTAACTGCATGGCCAGCTCTCTACCCAGGTCAGCATCGTTATAGGTGAGTTGAACCCCCGGTTGCAGACGATCAAAAAATGCTGGAACCACGCCAATATAGCCCTCCTTAGCCAGCTTATCAGCGGTTTCACAAAGATGATCGGTTACGCCAAAAATCTCCTGGATGATGATGACCACCCCACGAGGTGCTGTTACTGGTTCACTCTGGTAGGCCACAAATTGATGCCCGTCGGATGAGGTAAATGATTTCATTAGATTTCTCAATAGCTGCCTTAAGACTATGGCCAAGCTAATCATGGTTGTGTTTACACATCAAGTGGAGTCAGGATCGGGTCTTTGATCATTATTAACAAAAGTCAAAAATGGAAGTTATTTCAGACTCATTTTGTCAACACCGCTCCACTTGACATTAGTCAGTCTTTCACCTTGTTTCGCCACTACATATGACTACCGTTAACGGCATAGCTATATCATAATGTCATACTTTTCTCGGGCCTATCCTTATCTACTTGCTAATCACCAGTCGGTTTAGCCAAACTGATTAATGATAGGCAGATTTACCAACCCTAATTCAATAAAGATAGAAAAATGATGGACTATGCAGCAATTACCGGCTGGGGAAAATGTCTTCCTCCCGCCATTCTAACCAATGATGATCTGGCTACTTTTCTCGATACGGATGATGAGTGGATCCGTAAACGCACCGGCATGCAACAGCGCCGCATCTCTCACGTTCCAGTTTCTGAGCTGGCCTATGTCGCAGCTCAACGTGCGCTTGCTGCAGCCGGAAAAAGTGCTGAAGATGTGGATTTAATCGTATTTGGTACAACGACACCCGATCGTATCTGTCCCAATACTGCTTCGGGGCTGCAAAAACTACTGTCTGCCAGCAATGCGGCCTGTATGGACCTGAATACCGCTTGCACCAGCTTCCTCTACTCAATGACCGTGGCCAGCAGCATGATCCGCACAGGCGTTGTGCGTAATGCTCTGGTCATAGGTGCAGAGGTCATCTCGCCAATCATGGACTGGAACGACCGTAATGTGGCAGTATTGTTTGGCGATGGCGCTGCCGCCTTTTTTCTGCAAGCAAGCGAAGAACAGCAGGGGATTATGGCTGAGTCCATTGGCTGTTACGGAGAGGTTAGAGATATCCTTTACCTACAGGGCTGGGGATCTGAACACGCCAATGAGGGCGTAATGTTAGGCGACGTCAAATGGCAGTTTGAAGGTCAGGAAATCTTCAAGCGTGCGGTCAAAGGCATGGCTAATGCCTGCAACGATGTACTTAACAAGTCTGGCACATCTATGGATGAGGTTGATCTTGTGGTACCTCACCAGGCCAATCTTCGGATTATTGAAGCACTGGCGAACCGAACCGGAGCGCCAGCAGAGAAAGTCTTTATCAATATCCACCGCTACGGCAACATGTCGGCAGCGACGGTACCCATAGCCCTGGTGGAAGCGCTGGAAGAAGGTCGAGTAGAAGCTGGAAGCAATATCCTGATGCCTGGCTTCGGTGGCGGGTTGACCTGGTGTGCTCACCTGCTGAAATGGGGCCAGAGAACCGCACCATTGTCCACTTCGGATGCTGAATTACCACCAAATGATAAATCCGCACTGGAACTGGTACAGGAAATCAGACGACGTAAGAATGAGTATAAAACCAGCAGTACTGATTAGTTGACAGCTACAATCTGTTATTCGTGTACTGATTTTGATGAAAAATGTGGTCTATAGTCGCAAGCTCACCCATTTGGTGAGCCATGCTGCTGCGTGAATTGCACGTCACATATTTGTGCGATAAATAAGTATTGTGTCTCTTCAGATTTATAACTTTTAAAAGATGGGTGAGCAATCGAAGACTACGTGACTTTTTAAAAACTATCTCCCACGTTAATTAATCACTGAAGATATCGAAATCTCTGAAAAAAGAGAAAAAGCCGTTAACCCGAGCAAGGCTAAGGGCGCGTATTGATTAAATAAAGCGCCACTATCCGGGAACCCGCATTACAGCACAATTGGTGTGCTTACCTGGCTTTAATCAGACCCAGCTTCCAGGGCAATCTATTGTAATCAGACACACCAGAGTTTGGATCCACCCCCTGATACAGATACTCCATATTGCAGGCATTAATGGTCATTTTCTCGTTGTAGCCAGAACGTATCATCTCACCATGGCTAATATCATTGGTCCACTTGGAGCCACTGAATGTCACGTTAGCAGCACCGGCAAATGGATTCGACTGGGTATCTGCCAACGGTGTCCATGGGCCGTCCAGACTGGTGGATGTCCATGAACGGAAGTAGCGGGGTGCGTAAGCTTCGACCAGCAGCAGATATTTGTTGGTGCCATCCACTTTATAAACATTGGACGCTTCAAACAGTCTGCCCACTACAGAATCTCTCATCACAATCTCATAACCTGAGAAGTTCGGGAAGTTTCCGATGGACACTTTGGAACGATATAGATTTCCATCGTCTCCCGAGAAGAACAGGTAACAATTGTTATCATCGCAAATAACCCAGTAATCAATACCATTGTTTAGTCCGCTACTCAACAGAGGTTTTGGTGAACTCCAGCCAGATGGGTTGCTGATATCACTGTTGGTAGAGTATTTGGCCCCCCACTGATAAATCAGGTACCACTTTTTTTGCGGCTCAAAGTAAAACACCTGTGGAGCAACAGCACCGCCAGCCGGGGTGGTTGACATATCAACCTGTTGAGCGGAATTGGCCTGAGCCCAGTCGCTGAAGTTCATATAGACACCACCATAGCCATTTCTAGTTTTATCAACTATCGATGCAAATACGTGATACTGGTTATTGAATTTAACGATTGTAGGATCTTTGATGGACGCCCAATTTGAGTTATGTGGCGTAATCAAGGGATCAGTTGATGTCCAGCTGAATTTTGAAGGCAGATCACAGGTTTGACCATCAGTAGAGCCTCCGTTATCGCTGATGGTATTGTTCTTTGGATTTTGTTTCAGGTAGTTCATCAGCCAGGTCATGGCCGGACGCTCGCTGCCATTATCATGAATCAGACCGCTGCCTTCCACCCAGGTCTTACCATATACGTACCCCCAGAAAGTGATACCCTTTACGGACGGGTGGTTATACAACATCGGGAACTGTGTCTGCATGATTCGCAGTTGTTCCTGATCATTAGTTTTAGCTATATCGTATTCTGAAACATAAATTGGCAGGCCAAGGGCCGCGACTTTATTCAGATTGCGTTCCAGGTCGGCATTAGACCAGCTCTCTAAACCGTGAGCCTGCACACCGATGGCATCGACGACTCCCGCATTGACCGCAGGCCTGGCCATGGCAATAAAATCATCGGTATTCCAGCTCAATACGTTGTAGTCGTTCAGAATCAACGTTGCGTTGGGGCAATATTGGCGTGCCAGCTGGAAGGATTTAATAATCCAGTCGTTACCAAAAGCACTTCTGGCATAGGCCGCCGGAGCATGGCCTGGTGTCGCTTCATTAACCACGTCGATCATATCCACATCAGGGTAACGAGTACAAAAATCACGAATCCACTCTTCAATTTCAGCACCTTTCTCCTGTGGACTCAATGAATCGATCCAACCTGGATGCTGGCCGTTCCAGACAAAGGTATGCTGTTTGAACAAAAGATTATGCTGCTTGGCGTAGTTATAAGCGGCATCTATACCGCCCCAGTTATATACATCACGGGTACCTTCAACAGACCCCCATTTGCCTTCGTTTTCTGGAGTGATTTGCCCCCAATACTGCGCAAAGTCAGATCTCACACTACCAAAAGTGGTGATGTTGCCGACGAAGAACCGGCTGTTAGATCCGCTGTTACCGTTATCACCGGTATTGTCATCAAGCACTTCACCACCAATGGAGAAATCATCGGCATAAAAGCTGATACTGTCGTCTGATGATTCGATAATGAAATGCTCAAAAGCTGTACCGCGCTGAGTATAGAATCCTTTAAGCAAGGTCCATCTGGAGTCGTTTGCGGTAACCATTTCAATATTGGTGTATTCGTTATAAGTGCTGCTATCACTGTCATTAGCACGTTTGGCGGTTAATTTAATAACGGTGTCAGGAGAACCTTGCGGTAGTTTTACCCAGACCGCCACCTCGTATTCATTACCTTCGGTAAGTTTGCCCACATCGAAGGTCAGTCCATTCCAGAAGGCTGTTCTGTTGGTAATATAAGCACTGGCAGAACCACCATGTTTAACCGAAGTAGAGCGAGAAATTTCACCTGCGGTAGTGCCCCAGTTGACCAGGTTGTTTTCAACATCACCATTGACGGCAAAGTTATTGGCAGGAACCTGATAATCATCTACTGCCTCTACAGGCAACACAGTGAACTGCACACTGCTACTGTCGCTAAGTGAAGCATCGCTCACGCTCAACTGAAAGGTGAAGGCTGTAGGCTGCTGGACAGTTGGCGCTTCAAAGCTGAGTGTCGAGCCAGTATTGTTCGTCAGAGCAATGTTGTCTCCTTGCGTCTGCGTCCAGAGATAAGTGATCGTATCCCCATCCGGGTCCGATGAGCCACTACCATCCAGAGTAACCGTATCACCAGAGGTGACGCTCTCTGGCGCTGTGATTTTAGCACCTGGCTGATGATTGGTTGGGGTAGGCAGCTCTGAGGGTGAGATCTGCATGCTCTTGCTGGTGCTGTTGGAGAGTCCGCCACCATCACTCACGGTCAATTGAAAACTGATCTGTTGAGATTGCTCTACTGACGGCGCTACAAAGCTAAGCTTGCTGCTTGTAGTATTCGAAAGCGTGATGTTCGGCCCTGTAGTTTTTGTCCATTGGTAGCTAAGGGTGTCGCCATCGGGGTCGGATGAGCCACTACCATCCAGCGTGACCGTGTCACCAGAGGTGGCGCTCTCTGGCGAGGTTATTTTGGCACTTGGTGCTTGATTGGATGATGGGGTCGGCGCTAAGGGTGAGACCTGGATGCTCACGCTGGTTGAATTGGAGAGCTTTCCATCATGCACTGTCAACTTAAAGGTGAATCGTGTAGTCTGTGAGACCGTCGGCGCGACAAAGCTGAGAGTTGCTGTCGAGGCAGCCAAAAGCGCTGTGTCTGGTCCTTCAGTTTTAATCCATTGATAGCTGAGACTATCGCCGTCAGCGTCATATGAGCCACTGCCGTCCAGGGTGACGGTCTGACCTGCTGTGTAGATAAGGGATCCTGTGATCCTGGCGCTCGGCTGATGATTGCCATTTTCTGTCGTGTCATCCTGTGTTTGCGTATCTGAACCCGAGTCGCCGGATGTTGTACTCTGGTCACAGCCACTTAATACGGAAATCAGTAGAACAACCAGGCTTAAGAATAACAAGCGCAGTTGTGACTGTTTTTTACTACGAGAAATCATTTAAAACACTCCATTTAGTATTACACAGAGACCACGCGTGATAACAGCAGTCACGCAAAACTATATATTTAAAAGCCCCTCCCTAAATCACGTTCAGGATTCTAATTTCTGATTTAATGCAGAGCTCTTTTGTCTCAATCTAAAAGTTGCTTAACACAACTGTGCACGGATGTTATATACCCTCCCCCCTCAATTCAAGTGTGTTAATAGGCCTTGAAATTTACCCAAACCAGAAAATTTTTGACAAAAAATATATGCCTGTTCCAGCCCACTTCCATTGGGATAAATTCGGCAAACTCTGTTGATCATCTATCTACCGAGGTTGTTTTAAGCCCGTCAATTGATGGCCAATAACAACGCTAATTCATAATTTATTAGCCGGATTATTCATACTGCCCCCTTTTATAAATACCAGTTCTATGAAATTAATCAGCTCTAGACCTGAGACTCTTTTTAGCCTGTATAAATGCGCTTTTAGGTCGACTTTCAAAAGTGCAAAACCTTCACGTCACTTGCAATAATCAAATACTTAATATTTAAAATACCAGTGACTTTTCTCATGAAAACATCCCGAAAACAAAATACCGGAAATAAATTCTGTGACTTTTATCACAGTCTCTAAGAAAACCTTTTAACGCCTATAATCCTTAAAATCGGGGCTGCTAATCACTATTTTTCGAAGGAGTTTTTTCTGTCCCCTATTATAACAAATCGAAGCCAGGCTGTAGATTTACTGTAGATCAGGTATCAATTAAAGCATGTCAAATCGCACTTTACTATGACAACCAGAACATGAATTTTTCGCAAGAAAAACCAAATTGTACTTACCTTGTATCCAACAACTTAACTCAGCCCCCTTTTAAAAGCACCCTGCTAACATAGCATGATAAACTACTGCCAAAACCCATGAATCTCTGCTTTAGAGTTACCCGATAAAGCCCTGCTGATAAAACCACTTTGCGACATATTCCACAAATTTCTTAAATAAATTAAAGGTGCTGCATTAGTTAAAGAGGTCGGAGGTATATGGGATTTATTCGCAATTACTCTATCACTCACGCAACTCGTTTTTTGCCATCCCCGTGCGATGTGAGTAACAGATTTACCTAATACTTTTATGTGTAACCCTAACAATCAAAATATGGTTCTTCGTAAAACCAGTAAATATAGACAATATCCCAATCCAGTGAATTATATTTGACCTATGAAAATAGAAGAGTATTACAACCAGCTTTTAGGCATCGATACGCCCTGGGAGATCAGTCAAGTTGTACTCAAAATACAAGGGCAACGCGTAGATATTGAAATAGAGTATACGGATGATGAAGGGCCTTGTCCGATATGTGGAAGCCTTTCACCAAAGCGCGATGATCGAAAAAGACACAACTGGCGCCATCTTGATACGATGCAATTTGCCACCTACCTGCACTGCGAAGTAGCGCACGCAGGCTGGGTGAAACATCACTTTGATAAATGGTATGCCTGAGCGATACGTAGTCGCCTGAAATCTATTAAGGAAAAAGCCAGAATGATCAAGATTCACTTGTCGAATATACTGACCTACGTTAAGCACCAAATCAGTAATGCGGTTGCCGAAGGATTGAACTCAAAGATACAAACAGTCAAGGCAAATGCCAGAGGGTACCGTTCGTTTAAAGGCTTTAGATAAAGCGATAAAACATTTTTCGTTACTGGAACTCTCGCCTAAAATCGCCAGAACTTCTGAGTTTGTGGCAATTTTTTATGAGCGACAGAATCTGACTGATAAGGCTAACTACTATCAAAACCCTCATCAGCGGTTATTGTCTCAATAACTTTTTTTGATAGCAGCCCAGCTGCGCACCATATCATGATCGAGCAACTGGTTATGGGGATGACTCAAATTAAGAAGATATGAATAGCCCTCTACTTCTGGGAGCAAAGCCAACTATTATATGACCATAATTTTGAGGTATAAATTGATACGACCAATAAAAAAGCCCTAACTATTAAGATAGTTAGGGCTCATATATGGCGGAGAGCGAGGGATTCGAACCCCCGGAGGGTTTCCCCTCAACGGTTTTCAAGACCGCCGCTTTCGACCACTCAGCCAGCTCTCCAGGTCTTTATAAATTGATCAGATGACTGCTTCAAACAGTTATCTGATGCGGAATTTCCGTGATAAATTGGATGATCTCTTTCTCATCCTTCAGGATTCACTTTGGCGATAAAGAAACTGAAGCGTTGATAGCCACTATTTCAACCACGTTAATAACGATTTTCGGTGAACACCCGAAGGCGCGATATTATAATCATTTCACGCTCAGAGTCATCTGCTTTTTTCACCTAATATTAATATTGATATTTCTAATAACATCCATATATAGAGGTTGAAATACAATAATCAGTTTGAATATAACCTAAATTTATGTAAGTAATTGTTTTTAAATCATGTTTTAATACTTGATATGCTATAGGGCGGAACCTAAAATAGCATCAAGCTGTCATAGCACTATCAATACTACGGAGAATAACATGCAATTCAATTCAACTATCACTCGCTCTGAAGAGTCGGTTTTACAAACCAATAAGGTCATACGTAATACATATATCTTATTATCTATGACCTTGATATTTAGCGCCTTGATGGCAGCAGTATCAACCATGCTAGTCATGCCCCCTATCACAAATCTGATTACCTTTGGAGCGGCTTTACTGCTGTTATGGCTCGTGCTTCCACGTTTCGCAAACTCTACAGCGGGCGTAGGTATTGTTTTTCTAATTACTGGTCTATTAGGTTTTGGACTGGGACCAATGCTCAATATGTATCTTCAATTAGCCAATGGCGCCACATTGATTATGACCGCCTTGGGTGGAACCGGTGTGATCTTCTTAACCTTATCTGGATACGCTTTAACTACTCGCAAGGATTTTAGTTTTATGGGCGGTTTTTTGATGGTAGGCATGGTTGTTGCCATAGTTGCAATAATTGCCAACATCTTCCTGAATATCCCCGCTCTTTCACTAGCAATTTCAGCCGCGGTGATTATGATCATGAGTGGCTTTATTCTGTTTGATACCAGTAGAATCATTCACGGTGGTGAAACAAATTACGTGAATGCTACTATAAGTTTATACCTTAGTATTTTGAATATTTTTATACATTTACTTAATTTACTACGCGCTTTTTCTGGTGATGATTGATCTAATAAACTAATTCTTTTTATTCAAAGCCGCTTTATTTATAAGCGGCTTTTTTATAAGGCAAACATAATGGACTGGTCTAAAATAACTTATGCTTTATTGATGTTGGCAATGCTGATCATCATCTTTCCTAGCGTTAAACGAGCAACAGCAAACGCGCCAAAAGCGACTAAGGACGACTGGATGGGTTTTATTAAACCCATGGCTTTTGTTGTCATATTCATTATTGTACTGATCATGCTAGTACGCTAATAAGTCAATCACCGGCATCATAATGAGGATTACAGCGGACGTAAGTTAACCGGTGATGAAGGCTAAGGTGCTATTTTTTCTTTAACTTCTTCGGTTTGTAACTTGGTCTCGGCCAGTTTATTAACTTCCGTATCACCAGTCTGAGGTATTGCCGCACTGCGTCCAGAGGGGTTAGCAAAACTATCATTTAGCTTTTGCACAAATAGCCCTGAGTTTTCGGTAACTGTGCGAATTTTACGCGCAGCTCTTCTACCCCATCCTGCGGGAATTGTATGAAAAATACTGCGCCAAAGGCGTGTATTTTTTTCAAATGCAGTTACCAGATTACCGGGCATTTCCGAACGAGGAAGTTGTGCTGATATTCTACCCGCCCAGAATTTTCGGCTAAACAAATGCAGCCCATAAAAAATGCCAAACGTGAGGCCAATCAACAGCAGACCGGTCAATGGACTAGTTTGATATGATTCTCTCATACTGGATAAACTGAAGCTCTGCCAGGCATTTTGACCATTTACAATGTATGCAAATAGCGCTATTAGAATTAAATAAAGCACAGAATCCGTAATCAGTACTCGGTTTGTCCAGCGTCTCATTGCTGACTTCAGGGCGGGTACTGCTTTAGATTCAATATCGTTTGCCGTTTTTTCAAGCGCCCCGATGATGCGATACGCGCGCTCTGTTTCAACTTGATGCATACGATCATATATTGCATTTACATCTGCATCTTTTTTTGTTTTAAAACGTGTCTGGAGCTTCTCATTGTTGATACTAATCGCCGACTCTTCATCATAAATCATATAAAACTTACCCGCAGTCAAACCACTCTGGGATAAAGCTCGCTGCCAGGCACCGACTACCTCTTCTGGGTTATCCTCCTTCGCGGCTGTATCAATCTGATTCAGAATATAGAGAAATTTACTGGAGTCAGTACGTTGAATCGTCCGGGAAACCAGATGCTCCAGGGTATCTTTCATCGCTCCCGGTTCGGGGTGACGGGCATCGAAGAATACCAGTACAAGATCCGATATATCGATGATGTGATCGGTAATTCTCAATGTTGAATTACGCTGAGCATCCGCATCAAACCCGGGAGAATCAATTAAGATCTTGCCTTTTATCGATTGTGTTGGGCTAGTTTTCAATTGCAGATAAGCATTTACCCTGGCACCTTCACCAGCAGCAACCTTATCGATCTCTTCGCTGATATTAAAAAATGGGAATCTGGGATCGGCATCTAATGCGAGGCCTGGCAATACTCTACTGGTGTTATCATTGGTGTAACAGATAACAGTAAACTTATCGTCCACAGCCTGATTACCTGAGGTTTGTAATTTAGCCCCAAGAAATGAATTGATAAATGTAGATTTGCCAGCAGAAAAAGTACCCAGAACCGAGATTAGCGGCCACCAGGGTATCTGCGTAGCATAAGATTCATCCCGGGAAATCAAACCCATTCTATAAGCGATATTGTCCAGTTCTTTAAAGCTTTTCACTGCATCGATCAGAATTGGGTTTTCCTGTTCGAGGTGCTTTTCGAGGTTTTTCAGGCGTTTCTCTATTGCCTTTCTTTGATAAAACATATCCTACTTGTAGATTACTCAGAGTGTGTTAGGGCATGAATTTGCTCATGACATTCATGGGTCGAGCGACATCACGAATATTACGCTGCATATAATAGGTAGATGCCGCCATTGAGTTGGTATTGTAGGTCATGGAAGCAATATTTTGAGTCATGGCTTTAATGTTGCCATCCATATGGCCAATATTATTGCCCATTTTAACCATGGTATGATCCATCGTACGAACGGTATTAGTAAGTTCATTCATATTGCGGTCTACAGAAATGGTTAAGGTTGTAATTGTCAGACTCAAGTTGTGAACGTCACGAGAAAGGGTATACACAAGATAAAATCCATACACCGCCAGCACAATAAATGCTACCAGAGAGGGATACACAATCAGCTCCCAGCGCTTGGCACTATTTTCGAATGTATCGGCTAGACGCTCCATACACTCGGTATCAAGGTTTATCCTGGATTCTGGTTCACTCATATAATAACCCGCTTCGGTTTCCTGAAAATGTGAAATTTCTTACATACGCACATTATGTTTATTATAAGCCGTTTTCATCAATATAGCGATTTTAAATATGCTTATTATAATTTTAATGATTCTGTTTACTTCAAAATTAAGCGCTAACAATTTAAAAACTAGCGCATTTATTAATCGCATAATTTATCGTTGCGTAAGACTTCGCTTTAGCTTATCTCCCAGCCCCCTGTTCATTGCATTCAGTGGAGGTAACAACTGCGCAGCTGCATCTTTCTGTCCCTGATGAAGTAGTAATTGAGCTGTGCGAAAATATAATTCAGAGGCGTTATTATAATCATTTATGGCATAATAAATGTTACCCAGCTCTCCTGAATAATCAGGGTTATTCGGTTCACGGTTAATCAACTGCCGATATTGGGTAATGGCGGTTCTATAGTCTCGCGCCCAAAACGCCTGTCGAGCATCATATAAAAGGTCGTCTTTAGAAAATTCGGCCTGCTTTATAGTAGGAATAACTTTTACAGGTGCAGGCTGATTGGCTGATGAAATTATTTGATCAGGTTCTTCGAGTGGCTGTGTGATTTCATTAGATTTTGCTGGTTCAACCTTCTGTTGCTCCTGTTGATTAAGCTTTAAGGACTTGACAACCTCCGTAGGCGGATCGAGATTGAGTAGTTGTTGGTAGGCCTGTTCAAGCTGAAGCTCATCACGATACAGGTATCCAAAAACCAGTAAACCGACCAGAAATATTGAAAAGCTATGGATTAGAATCCAGCGTCCAAAAGTCATATGCGTCTAACCGGCATCTGGTGGGTACAGCAGACTGGCAAGATTCAGTATCTCTTTAGAGGCTTTACTGCCTGGCTGTAACTCAAATACTGCCAAACCTTCACTAAATGACCGTCTATAGGCTGTACGTTGATATAAGCGCAGATTTACCCGCTCTATACCCTTAAGGTAGTTTAGTGCTTCTTCTGCTTCATCGGTTTCCTTTACGCCCACATGAGTATCTGCACGATTGATAAAACCATATAGAGGTGGCATTTTTTTAGCACCACCTGCATTTTCTCGGATTATTTTTATAAATCGCTGAGTCGACCAGATATCCGCCTGACTGGGTGGAACGGGAGTGATCACTCTATCAGCCAGTATCAGGGCTTTTTTCATTGATTCGAAGTCGGCAGTACCTACGTCAACTATCACCTCTGATTTCTTATTCTTCCAGGCCTTGAGGGCTGAGATATCATCGAATACTTCAAGGTCCGGGCTATAGCCCTCTTCTTCTCGAATATCGACAACGTCTGACAGCGTTTTCTGCGGATCCAGGTCAAATAAGGTAACGGCACCCTGATGAATTTTTAACCAGACGGCCAGATTAAAGGCAACGGTGCTTTTGCCTGTACCCCCTTTTAAATTTCCAATGACTGTTATCATAATTTTTAGCTATTTGTTTTTGCTGGATGGGCTAGTTTGATTGTTTGACGTTTTTTTCTCGTAGCCTAAAGGCATAGTAAATAGATTCTCAGGAAGGTTTTCAACTACTATATGTTTTAGCTCCTGAATATTGCCATTCGGAAATGACTGACGAATACTGACCCTTAACTCCTTGTCATACCATTGAAAACTTTTCTGAGTTTCACCGTTGGGTAGCTTGATTGTCTGCATCCATTTTTCGGTATCTCTGTTTTCCAGTTTTTCACTACCCAGCCAGATTAACTCAATAGTCGCACCATTGGACAGGGATTGCTTCACAGGGATCTTCAACTCCGAATCCAGCCACAGGTTAGTAACCACCTGTTTATCTTTTTCGCTAGTGGTAATCTTCCACTGAATAGCTTTTCGATTGTTTAGCTGCTGCTCCCCCAGGTTTTCACACTTAACAGATGGACTTTCTACACAGGGTAAGGTAATCGCATTTTCTATGCCTATATTAACCTGTTCCATTGTTTTGTTCTGATAACACAGCTGTTGCTCGGTGAAACACATTAAGTTGATTTGTTTATTAGCATCCAGAATTTGTATTACCGGTTCTCCGTAATAGTAAAACTCCTTACGCATGCGACCCGGAGCATAGTAAAGCTGAGTACTAATATCCGCTCTACCAGGTGTTGACATAACAGCACTTGCTGTAAATTGCACTGCCTTTGCTGATGAGGAATATGCAATGCTAGCAAGAAGGAGAAATGATATTAAACGCATCATTTTCAGAACATACCAAATGGCATAAATGGGAATGAACCATCATCTTTTCCCAGACCAGGCATCAATCCATTCATATTAGGAAAACCTGCAGCTGAAGGTGGCCTGCCCATGTTTTGATCTAATGGCGTGGAAAATGGAGGATAAAAACTACTGCTCCCATAATCATCTCCATAAAAACCGTACGCTGGATCTCTCATTGCAGCCCCTGGCAGGGGTTTATTCTGATAGCCATTAGGCGCTAAAGAAGGCAGATTACTGATATCCCATGGATTCTCAAACCTTTGCTCATAGCCGGAAGGCGCTCTATTACGTGCTCTCCTTGCAGGTTGGTCCAGCCAGGGATTGGGATGAGCACGCAGCTGTCCGTATTGGGGGAAATTATAATCATCCTGTACAAACTGTGGCGGTGGGGGCTGGATGTATGAATTCGCTGGTGCTGGCGGCGGCTCAGCTTGCCTCTGTGGCTGCGGAACAGGGTTAAGGTTATTAATCCTGCCAGTAATAGTGCCCGGAGCTGTCATTAAAAAGGAGTTATTTTTATCCCTATTTTCAACATTAGCATCAGCAAATATTGTGCTCATAAACATCAGTAAAACAGTAGCAAGGGTAATCTTTTTCATGGCTTTATCTGTCTGAAAAAAATGGGTTTTTCGGCATTACATTCCAGGGAGATGGCATCCCATTAAACGGTGAATTAGCCCCATTATACTGATAGGGTGCACCATACGAATAGGGGTTTTGCTGTGGGTACCCATAACCCGGAACTTGTTGCCATACATTCTGATTATAATTCGGTGCCGCTCCCTGATAGCCATACCATGCAGAGCTCGGAGATGGCTGTCTACTTTGCTGCGGTAATTGCCATTGCGTATAACCATCAGGCATAGACTGACTGCCCTGAGGATTCATAACCGGATACTGTTGCTGTCGATTCATCGGTGCATCAATACTCGCCGCTGAATTTTGTGAGGGGGGTTCATCTATCTGAATATCAGGCTGATTTACAAACTCTGATCGAGTATGGCTATCATCCAGTAGCATTTCTGGAGATGGGAACTTATACACCTGTTGCTGAGTATCGCCGCCCTCAGCTGAATTGTTAATCACAATCGATGATTGATAAGGCCCGCTTGGAGGGGGAACATAATCCCTGCCCTCGACCGCTACATTGATGACAGACAGTAAAACAGCGGTTGTTATTACTGTTATCTGTTTTAAGTCAGCACCCATAGCCACTCCAACTATTCGTCGTCTATATCAGACTTGAGGCGAATCCCACGACGATGTGAAGAATCTTTGGCTTTTTTACTAGCCACCTTTTTCACACTTGCCTTTTTAGATACTGCTTTTTTCGTCGCGGCCTTTTTTGCGGCTACCTTTTTCTTTGAGGCCTTTTTAGCCACTGTTTTAGGCTGAGATTTTTTAACGGATGCCTCACTAGCTGTATGATCCGAAACTTTACCAGGCACCTCAGTAACAGACTCATCATTGTTAGCCTGCTCTTTTGCAACTGTTTCGCTTACTAAAGATTGAGGGGCAACCTGAGGTTCTGGCTCTGGCTCTGGTTCTGGCTCTGGTTCTGGTTCTGGTTCTGGCTCTGGCTCCGGCTCTGACGCCGAATCATTCTCTGCACCGGCGGCTATCCAGTCGCGGATGCGTTGAATCTGAGCGTCTCTCAAAGGTTCCCCGCCCAGCGGCATACGGCCTCCCACGGTTGCGGTACCCTCAACCTTCCGCACCAGATAGCTGTTGTCCGGATCACCGGGTTCCACCCGATTCAGAGTCGGTACTTCACCACTCGCGATAAGAACCAAATTGTCGAAGCTCAGGCCTTCAGACAGGTCGAGCCCTTGGGGTGCAGCGGCTCCGGAATGACAGCCGGTGCATCTGAGCGAGAAAATCTCCGCCTGCAGCGCCGAGAAATTGGGCGCCGAACCCTTCGGTGCCAGTGAGCCTCTCAGTTCACCGTTGGGAAAGCCGGGGCTGGTGACCTGCAGGTATAAGCTCTGGCTGTTGAGCGCGGTCATCTGCGCCTCGGATAGCGCCTGGTTTGACAACATCCAGTGTGATGCCGTAGCGCTGTCCTGAACCAAAGGCATTACCTCCGAGCCATTTTCTCCCGCCCGTGCCTCGTTCAGGGTCACGGCCGAAGCATCATCGATACCCGCCAGGTTGGCATGCATATCCACTACCTTGTCGTCGATCCGAAGGGTGGTGGCCAGGATACCTGTATTTGTGGTCGCCACAGACGGCACCACTTCAGTCCCGCTGAGCGTCGTAAAGAAAACATCCACACCCGGCGGCACGATCTGTCCCCGCAACTCGCCGCTGGGGTTGGCGGTGGTGTGCAAATTCAGATAGAAACGTCCCGCGTTCAGGTCATCCATTTCGATCTGGCCGCCCCCGGACCAGTGGGAAGCATTTTCCGGATCCTGGTCGAGTTCCAGCACGATATCGCCATTGGTCCCGGCCAGCGCCTGATGGACATGGGACGCCTGGGGCGCATCCACCCAAGCATTGAGGTGAACGGTAAGCTCACCGCTGTCGGTGTCCAGGGTCACGGCCCCGCGGGCGCTACCGGTCGCGGCGACGGGTGGCACTTCCTGTGTACCCGACAGGTCGGTAAATATCAGTTGAATACCATCGGGGAGAAGCTGCCCACGCACGGCGCCGTCGGGGTTGTCGGCGGTGCTGGCGACGATGTGCAGACCGCCCTTGTTAAACAGTTCCACTTGTTCTGCGGTGAGATTGTTGTCGACGGGGATCGACCACGTGGTCGCACTGTCCTCTTGCAAAGCAAAGATTTCCGCGCCGGACTCACCCGCAAACCCCTCTCTCATACTGACCGCGCTGGCGCTGATACCCGTCAGCTCGACACTGCCGTCAATGGTATTGTCATCTAAATTGACGGTGAAAGTCGCCTCCGCGGTACCGCTCGCGGCACCGCCGCCGATCACCTCGACGGGGCTCAACACAACGTCAACCGACTCAGTGTTGGGCGTAGGCTCCGGCGCCGGCGCCGGCGGAGCCGAATCGTCGCTGCCGCCGCCTCCTCCGCCGCCACAGCCGAGTTGAACGGCCAGTACAGTAGCCAGCCCCCATATTTTGAATCTTTGCATGGTCAATTCTCCGTTATTATTTGACGACACCACAACCCCCTATCCGGTAGACTTGGCAACTGGATCAGATCACGGTGGTAAGTTTTGTTTACGCTTCTAAGTTCTCCCAAACAGCCAATTTCGTTCACTGCGAAAAAAATAAATTTTTTTTACAGTTCGATTAAACCTTTTTGCCACTTGTGGGAAACTCACTTATATAAATGGGGATACCTATGCTCACAGACTTTGAACTTCTCCAGCGTATTACAGCGGCCGATCAGGCCGCCCTGCGCGAACTTTATGACCGCTACTTCAATCGCCTCTCGCGCTTCCTGTTGCGGATGACGGGGGATACCGAAACAGTGGCGGAACTGATCAACGATGTTTTCCTGGTCGTTTGGCAAAGTGCCGGGCGCTTTCGCGGCGATTCCACCGTTTCAACCTGGATTCTGGGAGTGGCCTACCGCAAAGCCCTCAAGGCATTGAAAGCAAAACGCACAACGGTACCCCTGGATGAAGAAGATTTACACATGACTGAGACTGAATCAGCCGCTGAGGATATCGCGGCGGTCATCGATAAGCTGTCCCCGATACACAAGTCGGTAATGGAGCTGACTTACTATTTCGGCTACACCTATAAAGAGATAGCGGAGATTTGCGGCAGTCCGGAAAACACGATTAAAACGCGCATGTTTCACGCACGGCGCCATCTAAAGTCCATCATAGAGGCATGACCATGGATAACCATCAAAAAATCAGAGAGCTTATTCCCTGGTATGTGAATGGAACTCTGAGCGAACTCGAACTGGATGCAATGAATGTTCACATACAAACCTGCGCCGAATGCCGCCGGGAAATTGAATGCGAAATCCGCTTGGCGCCGTTTTTCCGGGTTCAGCCGCAACAACTTGAGCAGTTGGAAAACAGGCGCGAAGAAATTTCGGATCAACTCTTTCGCAATATAGACGCGAGTATCGCCAAATCCCAGCCCCCGATGCGGGAACCGGTAGTAGAACCGGTAGTAGAACCGGTAGTGGAGCCGGTCGTGGTATCGCTGAAAAACAGGGCCCAATCACCCGACCACAAAGCCAGCCGGCAGCACAAGACAGCGTTAAAGCCACAGAATAAATGGATCTGGGCGTTGGTGGCGGCGACAGTCTTCGGGGTAGGCGTGCCGTCTTTTTTACTGGGACGCTATACCCAGGAAGCGCCCTATGTCGCTTTGACCACACCCTCTTCGTATTCCGGCGGCGTCGTACAGGTGGTTTTCGACGCTGATGTCAGCGATGCGGAAATCGCTCGCGTGATCGCTGAAAGTCAAGCACACGCATTGAGCCAACCGAGCCCGAACAGGGTATACAGGCTGGCGCCGGCGCCGGGAACGGATGCGGAAGAATTAAGTCGCCAACTGCGCCGCACCCCCGCCATCCAATGGGTTGGGGTGGAGCAGCAGTGAAAGAGAAGTGGCTTGAATATTTTACCGCCGTTTTGCTCTTGTTGTGTTTGTGCGGATGCCAAACGAATCCATCACCGCAGCAAGCGCGTGCTGAGGCACCCACCGCCACTGCGGCCGCGCCGGCGGAGACACAGCTGGACCGGCAACTGCTGGTAACCTTTCGCCAACAGGATCACGCCGATGCTCTGCCTTTTGGCCCCCGCCGAGCCTATCGCGGCCGGGGCCTCTGGTCGGCGTCCCTGCATGTTCGTGCCCACATTGACGAGGTGGCTGAAAAATACGGCCTGGAGCAAATGGATGGCTGGCCCATCGCCTCGCTGAATCTATACTGTGTCGTATTCAACTTACCGGTGGAACGCGATATGTCGCAGCTGATTGCAAAGCTGAACGAGGACACGCATGTCAGTTTCGCCCAACCCATGTATCAATTTCAAGGCATGTTGATGCAGAAATACGACGACCCGCTGTTCGATGTTCAATACGGTCAATACAAGACATTGGTGGAACAGTTGCATACCCTGACCCGGGGTGAAAATGTTCGAATCGGTGTTGTCGACAGCGTGGTTGATATTGAACACCCGGATTTAAAGGGACAAATAGATAACATCTACGACTTTATCAACACCGCAAACGAAAAGACCGTCAACAAGGTGCACGGCACCGCGATTGCGGGCGTTATTGCCGCTACGGCAAATAACAGCGAAGGGATGGTGGGGCTCGCGCCCGGTGCAAATCTGTCTATCTATGGCGCCTGCCAGGAAGTGGACAGCCAGACAAGATGCACATCCTTTTCGCTGGCAAAGGCCATAGAACAGGCTATCGAAGACCGGGTCAATATACTTAACCTCAGCCTCGCCGGTCCCTACGACCCCCTGCTCAAAGCCTTACTGGATAAGGCTCTAGAGCAGTCAATGATTGTCATCGCCGCGGAAAATATAAACAATACAACAATGAATTTTCCAGCCTCACTGGAAAATGTTTACGCTGTGGGCAGTGTCGATACCGAAGCCTTCTGGTTCTCACGCAACGAGCAGCTAAGCACCCAGGCCGGTGGCGGTTACCGGTTTTTTCAAGGCTCGTCGATAGCCACAGCCGGTGTGACGGGCGTAGCCGCGCTGATCTATTCCCTCGAACCGACAGTCGCGTCCGTCAATGATGTGTTAACCAAGCTGGTAAACGGGAAATGCATCACCTTCCCACGCCCCTCCGAGAGGGTGTTGGTAAAAAATCTACAGGAAAACAACTGTGGCGCACACTAGGAATAGATAATTTGTATAATGGCCCTCGAATAAACTTTTTCGAGTAGCCAATTCATGAGCCGGACAGTATTCAGACAGAATCCCCTCGCCGCCGCCTGCACAGCCTTCTGCCTCCTGTCCGCCAGCACTACAGTGAGTGCGGAAATCAGCGCCTATCTCAGCCTGGGAACCGACAGCCCCTATCGAGGCCTGTGGCAAACCCTGAGCGGCGGCTATGCCCAGGGAGGGCTCGAGTATCAGTTTACATCGGGCTTCTACACGGGCGTGTGGGCTGGCCGCACCGACTACGATTACAGCAGCGCACGAAACGGCAATCAACGCGGTGACTGTGGGGCGCTTTATTCCTTTTCCTGCGGTGCACCAAACCCCATAAATACGGACACGGAAAGTAATTATTTTATCGGCTATCAGCGCCAACTTTCGCAGCGATTCAGCTCCGATATCACCCTCACCCGCCACGCTTATTACGGCTCATCAGGTGCAAACTCGTTCGATTGGAATGAAATTTCGGCAAGTTTGAATTTCGATGGCCGCTGGCTGCTTTCCGGCGGAGCCTCAAACCGCTGGCCCGATGTCAATCGAAGCTTCGGCTACCTGGAACTCGGCTATCTACATCCCCTCCCCTGGGAAATCAGTTTGGATGCGACCCTGGGCCAGCAATATCTTGAAAACATTATCGGCCAAAACCTCACCTACACCGAAATCGGTTTCAGCAAAGCGGTTAAATCCCTGTCCCTGCGGCTAGGCTACAGCGCAACGGACAGAAAAACCAAGCGCATTTTCGGCAGCCGAGCCGGCGACAAATGGTTCGCTTCAATCACCTGGATCTGGGGTACCTGACCAGAGTCGAGGCGCAACGTTGAGGATCTACAGCCGCCGGCGCTATAGCATTTCAAGCCTCCGGCGCTAAATCTCGACCGGCAAAAGTGTACGGGGAAGACTCGAAAGCGACTCCAGCCCCTGCGCCGTCATCACTACAGTATCTTTGCACTGGGCTTTAAACCCCTCCTCGCGGTCGTAAAAAACAGTTTCGAAACTGGAGACATAATTCTCTTTCCAGCTCCAGCACTCAGGCCCGCTATTGTTGAGACAGGTATGACCGGACCAATGGGGCGCAAACGCCAACCCCAGAGCATAGCCTCCCACCCACCGGATCCTGTCTTCGGGAATGCACAGGCGCACATGGCTGCCGGCTGCGTTCGCCGCTATATCGAGGCCATCCCCCAGCCTCGCCTGGGCCTGGAGTACACTCAAGCTGCTGGCGGCCATGGCGAGTATTTCCGTTGCGCGGGAACTCACATCTCCCAACGCAAAGGTTCGCGACAAATTGGCGTGATAGCGATCTACTGCAGCGCAGCAATCTATCGCAACAATATCCCCTGCCTGCAGCCGGCGCTGAGAGGGTAAGGCGTGTAGATCGCACCAGGCAGTTGGCCCCGAGGAAGTCAGCGGCTGGGCAGCGACATAATCGCTACCGAGGGAAATCAACAACGCGCTTAAATGCGCAGACACTTCGAGTTCCGTCATTCCCGGTTTGAGATCCGTCTGCAACCGATTGAAAGCGGTGTCCGCTATCAAGCCTGCGCGACGGATTCTGGCGAGCTCCGCCTCGGATTTATAGAGTCGCACGCCATCCACTATCCAATCGCCCGATACCAATCTGGCGCCGGCATCATAGAGAAAATCCGCCATTGTATTTATAGCGGGGGCGGCGGGATTGGGCGTTTGACATTCCAAGGCAACGGTGCGCCGCGTCCAACCGCGCTTTTGAAACGCCTTCAGTATTGCAGGTTCGACCTTATCGCCATCGAAAAACACAACATCGTCAAGCAGAGCATTAATGCGTTGGCTATGCTCATGCAACGTCCAGTCAAAAAACACCAGCGCGTCCGGATCGCGGGCGATAGCCACACCCAATGGCAAATGTGGCGGATACCAACCAGTTTCATAGCCAGTGAGATAGAGAATATTCGCCGGGCTGGTGATATAGAGAACGTCTATTTCCCGCCGTTGCATTGCAACACGAACCCTCTGCTGCCGCACGAGGTATTCATCGAGTTCAAATGGTAATTCGGAGGGAGTCTTCAATGAATTTGTAACCGGTGAGTTAGTCATAGTTACCTCGTTAACTCTAATTCTGTTTCGTTTAATTGTAATAAACGTTGGCCGTCGCAAGGCATCTGCGAGCACGTCACATCACAGACAAGAGCGCCCGATCGAAAACTGAAAAGTCATCTAAACCTACGACTGATAACTGACTGGACATCACTGCAATACCTCAAGTTATAAAACCGGTTGTAAAACTCTACTAAAAAAATGACAACGCCGGACAAAAAAGCTCCGGCGAAATACAGAATTCGACAAAGAAAGGTTCTGTAAAAAAAGTTCCCCCTGCGAACATATATTTTTGATTATATCAATCAAGCCAAATTCAACAATATGAACTGTACCAAAAATTCTTGGCTAACATCCAAACCATAACATATTTTTTCCGACTTCGAGAATCAGCTAGTAAATCACAACAAAAATATCTGTCGACCAAGCGATCGGGAGTTGAATATTTTGAAAAAAAATAAAGTTATTTGATGATAAACACGTAAACTATAATAAGAATTTTTTTACTTTAAGAACGGGCACGGAATAACTTCCGGTTCCTAAGGCATCAAAACAACCGAATCGCCGGAAACGCCGGAAACGCCGGCAGTGCCGGCCCACTGTGCCCGACATGGTTGAGTAACAGGGTGGAAATTTTCCAGCCGGGATCGGTAACCATTCCCGAGATGATGAACACGCGAGGCGTCTGTTGTATTTCCGGCGCTAGACTGATAAATGCCCAGCCGATAGCCGGATTGTTCGGTACGCTGTGGAAAATGCCCTCCTCAACGACACTCCAGCCATTGGTAATTTTGTACGCTCCTTCAACGCCCGCTTTATCGGGAGCAAAGGTAAAAGTAATGTAGTTGAGACTGAATGGTTTCTCACCCCAAAAATATGTGCCTTCGAGGCCGGCAAGGGTCTGTATGTCGGTGGGACCATGCCATCCGGTTGCGCCCCACGTCAACCCTACCACTCCGTTGAATTGTGAATCGAGCTTGTCTATCGATGAAACCGGTAATCCGCCGGCACGGATCGCGTTTTCTATGGTTTTAACATCCACTTCTTTCTCTAAACTTCCGGGTTTTAAAGGTCTGTAACTTGTCATGAACATTGGTCTCCTGATGAAAGAATGTTTCGCGCCCCAAAATAAACATCCGACCTCAGTGGTCCCAACACGTTCTCACTCAACAGTTATATCGTGCGTGGTCTTTAAGCCCTACATAAGGAGCCTATGGAAGGTTGATTCCAATCTTAAAGCACGAGCATCATCATCCATTTCAACACTGAAAAACTCAGCCGTTTTTCCTGTAACTAAGGAACGGGCACGGAATAACTTCCCCTTTTTATTTTATAGAGAGTCGGTTTTGAGGCGCCCGTTTGGCTAGGCGCAAAAACTTTAGGCTTGGTGGGCCTACGTCGAGTTTTTGCAACGACGCCAGGCGGGATGCATCGGAAGCGACTCTCTATAAAACAAAAAGGGGAAGTTATTTCGTGCTTAGTCTAACGTGGCGACAACACGCTTTGCGTTTGCTCTCCCAAACCGGCAATTCCCAAGCTAATTTCGTCACCAACTTGCAGATACACTGGCGGATTTTGCCCCATCCCCACGCCGGGCGGAGTGCCGGTTGAAATAATGTCACCCGGCTGCAGGCTCATAAACTGACTTAGATAAGAGATCACGCGCGCTGGCCCAAACACCATATTTCTGGTGTTGGAGTTTTGATACATTTTACCGTTGACACTCAGCCAGAGATCGAGATCCAATGGATCGGCCACTTCATCGGCGGTAACCAGATACGGGCCTATGGGACCGAAGGTATCGCACCCCTTCCCCTTGTCCCACTGCCCTCCGCGTTCAAGCTGAAAACGACGCTCGGAGACATCATTCACAGTGCAATAACCAGCGATATATTTTTCCGCATCGGTTTCATCGACATAGCGTGCCTCGCGGCCAATCACCACCCCCAATTCCACTTCCCAATCCAGCTTATCCGAGCCGCGCGGTTTGACGATGCCGTCGTTGGGTCCGGTAATGGCGCTTGTGGCTTTCATAAACACCACAGGTTCGGCGGGAACTTCCTGACCGGTCTCCCGACAGTGGTCCAAATAGTTGAGACCGATACAGATAAATTTACCGACGGCGCCGACACAGGGACCAATTCGGGGTGCAGCACTAACGACTGGAAGGGTTTCGATATCCAGCGCGCGAATTTTTTTCAGCGTTTCAGGTTGCAAACCAGGGCCGGAAATATCATCCAACACCGCACTTAAATCGCGGATCCGTTGGTCGGTATCAAGCATTCCGGGACGCTCCCGGCCGGGTTCGCCGTAACGAAGTAATTTCATGGATTTATCCTACAAATATTATTTGGCTGCAAGCGTCTCTCAGTTGCTGCAAGCGTCTCTCAGTTGCTCCAGCCGCCATCGATAATGTGAACCGCGCCGGTGGTGAAAGCCGATTCATCAGAGGCGAGATAGAGCGCCAGGCTGGCGATCTCGGCAGCGGCTCCCAATCGCCCCATGGGCTGGCGGGCCACAAACGCCTTGTGCGCCGACTCATAATCACCGCTTTGTTCCAGCCGCTGCCGCAGCGACGGCGTCTGCACGGTACCGGGGCAGATGGCATTGGATCGAATCCCCTCGGTAACAAAGTCAGCAGCCACGGCCTTGGTCAACCCGATCACCGCCGCTTTGGTCATACCATAGGCGCAGCGGTTAGGCACTCCTTTCACTGAGCTTGCTACCGAGGACATATTGATAATCGAGCCGCCGCCCGCCGCCACCATACCCGGAATAAACGCGCGCAGGGTATAGAACATGGAGTTGATATTGATATCGATGGAACGCTGCCAGTGATCTTCATCGCAGTCGAGAATGGTGCCGGTGTGCACATATCCCGCGCAGTTGAAGAGGATATTCACCTCCCCCAGCTGCTCCGCCAGCCGTTTAATCGCCACCGGGTCCGTGACATCGAGCACGGCGGTTTCACAGCTCAGATCCGCGAGCGCATCGCCGTTGATATCCGTCGCCATCACCCGCGCGCCCTCGGCGATAAACCGCTCGGCGGTCGCCCTGCCGATGCCCTGGCCGGCGGCGGTGATAAATGCAGTTTTGCCATCGAGTTTTGCCATAACCTTCTATCCACTAGTGTATCAGCCCTTATTTATTGCATTTAGCCAGTTGCCGGCAGGCACGCCGGACCGATAGGTTCAAACACTTTGTAAGTGAGAATAAATTCCTGGTGTCCCAGGTTTTCCGAACAGCTGCGGGCGCCCCGTGCCACCGCCAGCAGGTGCTGATAAATTTCCTCACCGACCTCGTCCAGACTCGCCTGCCCGGACAAAATCCGGCCGGCATCGATATCCATGTCTTCGCTGAGACGGGCGTAGGTTTCCGGGTTGGCGCAGATTTTAATCACCGGGGAAATCGCCGAGCCCACCACCGAACCGCGCCCGGTGGTAAACAGTGTGAGATGGCAGCCGCAGGCAATCATCTCGACAATCTCGGCGTTATCAGAGATATTCGGGAAGCCGAACCGGGGCTCGCCATCGGGTACCACGTCCAGCAGATACAACCCGCCTGCCGGCGGCCTATCGCCCGGTTTAAGCAGACCGCTGATTTTTGAAGATCCCGATTTGGAATAAGCGCCCATTGATTTTTCTTCCTGGGTCGTCAGTCCGCCGTCGGCGTTGCCCGGAGCAAAACTGCCAAAGCCCATGGTACGGTAATAACGTTCCGCTTTCTCCACACAGGTTTGGATCAATGCCCCCAGCTCCGGGGTAGCAGCGCGCTCGGCCATAATGTCTTCACAGCCGATCAACTCCCCGGTCTCCTCGAAAATACAGGCAGCGTTTTGCGCAACCAAGGTGTCAAAACAGCGTCCCACCGCCGGGTTGGCGGTAATACCGCTGGTGCCGTCACTGCCGCCGCAAATCGTGCCCACAACCAGTTCATCAATAGCCATGGGAACGGTTTTTTGCGCCGCCAGTTCGCCGCGCATCGCGGTGACAGCTTCGATACCCCGGGCCACAGTGGCGGCGGTGCCGCCCTGCTCCTGAATCACCAACAGTGACACCGGGCGACCGCTGTCCGCTATCACCGCCTGCAGGGCCTCGCGGTCCATGCTTTCACAACCCAGCGACACCAGTAACACAGCACCCACATTGGGGTGGGTACACACGGCCCGCATTATGCGGGTGGCATAATCATTCGGATAACAGCCGGGGAAACCGATCAGATGCACATCCTGCGTATCAAAATGGTTGACGATGCGACGGCTGACATGGTGGGCGCATTCAACCAGGTACGCCACCGCCACCACATTGCGAATACCCTTGCGGCCGTCGCAGCGCAGGTAACCCGCCAGGGCCCCGGCGCCATCGTGGTGAATTTCAGTATTCCTATCAGTCATCTCGCTCATTCGCTCTCACTTCGGTTAATGCCCTTGCGGGTATGGCTGGCCAGGTAATCACTGCGCATATTGTGCAGATGGACCCACTCTCCGACCGCGACCGCACGCGTCATCGAACCAATGGCAGCGCCGTACCTGATAACCTTATCCCCCTTGGTCAGGTCGCTGCGGGCGACTTTGTGGCCAAGGGCCACGGCCTGCCGCAACCGATATGGGCGACCCTCAATACAGATCTCGCTGCCAGCGGCTATGCTTTCAACGGCAATCAGTACATTGTCATCGGGATGCAGTAAAATCACTTTTCGCGACGATTCACTCGGGGTTGATTCTGTTGACGTTGACTCTGTTGACGTTGACTCTGTAGACATAGATGCACGGGTGCTGGACATACAACTCCAAACCTCAATATTTTATTTCAAACCCTCCCGCAGCCGCTGGATACGGCGGCAAGGGTGCCAGTTCATCGATCAGATTGCGCTCGAGCAGACACTGCCAGAACGCCTCCGGTATCGGCCAATCCATCCATGTTTTAGCCTGCTGTACCTGTGCTTCGCTGGCCAACCCGGCAACAACAGAGGCGATCTGCGGATGGGCGGCGGGAAACTGCAACGCCGCCGCGGCCAACGGCACGGCAAAGGCTTCGCAGACCGCCTCCAGAGCCGCCACCCGCTCGACAATCGTCGCTGGCGCCGGCTCGTAATTATAGTAGTGCTGCCCACTGTGCCGCTCGCCCACGCCAGTAGCCAAAATCCCCGAATTAAAGGGACCTCCCAATACCACGGAAACCCCGGCGCGGGCACAGCGGGGCAGGAAGCTGTGACAGGCCCCCTGCTCCAGCAGTGTGTAGCGACCGGCAAGCAAAAACACATCCAGTTCCAGCTCATCGAGGGCTTGTTCACAAACCTGCCACTCGTTGGTGCCGAGCCCAATGGCGTCCACCAGGCCGGCGCGTTTCAATTCGCACAGCGCGCGATAGCCGCCTTCAGTGAAAATTTTCCACTGCCGCCGATGCTCGCTTCGGTGGACCACCGCACCCAGATCGTGAGCATAGAGAAGCCCTAGCTGAGGGCATTGTAAACGCCCCAGACTCTCCTCGAACGAACGCATCACCCCGTCGTAGCTGTAATCGAATAGGGGCTCCAGATCAGGGGTATCGGCAAATCCGTGACGCACGCTTTTCGGGGCCTCCCCTGACGGCGCCAGGGGCCGCAGCAAGCGGCCTACTTTAGTCGATAAAACCACATCTTCAGCGCCGCCCCGGGCCAGTTCAAAGCCCAGTCGCGATTCGCTCAAACCAAAACCGTAATAGGGTGCGGTGTCGAAATATTTAAATCCCAGATCCAGCGCCGAGCGCACTGCCCTATGCGCCTCCTCTGCCGGCACCGGTCGATAAAGGTTGCCAATCGGCGCGGCCCCAAAACCCAGCAGGGGAACACGAATACCGCTACAGCCGAGAGAACGTCGCTGCTGGGAAAGCGCTGCTAAAGACACAAATCAACCTTTTTATATTTGAAAAACTTATTACAAGTAAAAATAAATTTATCGTCGATGTCAACAGATTCCTGTACTTATAGAAATTAGCTTTATAAAACACAGCGTAGAATCTCAATAACCCGGGCTATTGAGACGTTAAGGAACGTGCACGAAATAACTTCCGGCCCCTTTATCAGTAATAAAAAGGGGCCGGAAGTTATTTCGTGCACGTCTAAGGAGACGAAATGGATTCAGAGAATTATTCGACGTAATTCTGTCCCGACAGCGCCGTGGAAATTTTTTGCGCAGCCGTTTTAAGGTTTTCGATCGCCTCTTCGATATTGCAGACCAGGGGACTAAAGTTGACAAAGGGCACTGTCAGCGCCGCCACCGCCCCGTGGGCGCCCAAAATTGGCGCCGATATGTCTGTTACACCCTCCACAAAGTCGCTGGCGGTGCGCACATACCCCTTTTCCACGGCTGCCTCTGCCCGCCGGATAAACGCCTGCAGCGCCGCGGGCTCCTCCTCTTTAAGCTCATCGAGAATTGCGCGGCGCCCCTCAGGCGGCTGAAATCCGAGCAAAGTCTGACCCGATGTGGCCTGAAGCAGCGGCCGCCGATAGCCCACACGGACTGAAAACCCCAGATCACACGGACTCTCCACCCGCGCCACCACCACTATCTGGTCACCGGAAGCCACTACCAGGTGGCAGGACTGGCCAATCTCCCGCACCAGTTCCGACATAACCGGCAATGCCGCTTCCAGCAGCGTGCGAGTCGGCGTCCGGGCAAGCCCCAGGGTGAATAGCTTATTGGTCAGGGTGTAGCCTTCGCCTCCTTCGTCGGCCTGAGCGATATACCCTCTCTGTTCCAGCACCATCATCATGCGAAATAATTCGCTGACAGAGCGATTGAGCCTGGTGGCGATTTGCGAAGCGGTCAGAGGTTTCGGCACCGCCGCCAACAGTTCGAGTATGTCCAGGCCCTTCTCCAGCGCCGGCGCCTTGTAGCGATTCCCCGCCTCGGCGGCACCAGCGCCGGTGGACACTTTTTTGTCGGATTTTTCAATGACGGTGGTTTTCTCAATCATTCAGTAATCGGCCCAATTTGGTCAGCGAAGGCCGGAACTCACCGGCACCAGATCATTACTGCGGCTCCAGACCGTAAAATCTGAGCGCATTGGTACAAAATACGGCCTGCTGGGATTCCGGCGCCTGCTCCCGCACCAGCCGCCGGCTCAACGACAACCAGTGGCCATAGTCGGCCGCCAGATTCACCACCGGCCAGTCGCTGCCCCAGAGAATTCTCTGCGCACCAAAGACCTGGAAAATATACTCCACGTAGGGCACGAGCGCCGTATCCCCCTGGCCAACGTCCATTTCCGTCAGCAGCCCCGACAACTTGCAGCACACATTGGGGCACTCGGCCAGGCGCGCCACAGCATCGACCCAGCGCTGCCACTCGCCGCCGGCAATATCCGGTTTGGCGGCGTGGTCGAGCACAATTCTAAGCCCCGGGTAACGGCGGGCCAGCGAATGAATACTCGGCAGATGGCGCGAGTATACCAGAGCATCAAAGCGCAGTTGAAAGTCACTCATCGCCGCCAGGGCACCGGCCAGCGCCGGCTGAAGAATCCAGTCGTCCGCCGCCAGATTTTGCAGCATCGGCCGCAACCCGCACAGTCGCGGCTGCGATGCCAACTCGGCGATACGAGCCAGAACCCCGTCCGCCGACAGATCCACCCAACCCACAACCCCCAGTATCCAGTCGTGCCCGGCGGCCAGTCGCAGCAGGTAATCCGTATCGGCATCACTGGGCTGGGACTGCACCAGCAGCGCACCTGTCACCCCGTGCGCAGTCGCTTGAGCCCGCCAGTCATCGGGACTGAAATCACGGTAGATGGGAGCGAGTTCCCGGCCTGGCCAGGCGCACTCGGGACGCGCCAAGTCCCAACAATGCTGATGGGCATCGATAATACGCATTATCGGCCGACCGCCGCGCTGGCGCGGGCAAAAGCCGACACCACGATAAAGCAAACCAGCGGCACCACCACCGCAATGTGGATCGCCGTCAGATCCGACACAAACCCCATTAACGCGGTGAGCAAAGCTCCGCCGATAATCGCCATAATCAGTAACGCCGAACCGGCCTTGCTCAGCGGGCCCAACCCCTTTATCGTCAGGGCAAAAATGGTTGGAAACATCAGTGACATGAAAAAACTTGTCGCCGCCAGAGCCACCATACCGAGCAGGTCTGGAGACAGAATCGCCACCAGACACAGCGCGACATTGACCACCGCATACCCCAGCATCAATCGCGCCGGGGCGATAAACCCCATCAGAGCAGTGGCGACAAAGCGGCCAATCATAAACAGTACCAGCGACCAGGTCAGCCAGGTGGCCAGGGATTTTTCCCCCGCGCCGGGCAATGCCTGCTGGCCGTAGCGGATCATAAAACTCCACACACAGACCTGGGCGCCGACATAGAAAAACTGCGCCGCGACACCGAACACGTAATGGCGCCGTTGCAACAACGCTTTAAAATCCGCCAGCCGCATCACTGCGCCGGACTCCTCGTGGCCTTTGGCCAGCGGCGGAAACCGCGTCAGCAGCACCAGTAACGCCCAAAACAACACCACCCCGGCAATGACCAGGTAAGGTCCCTGTACCGCCTGCACTTCGGTGGCATAGAAAGCGCTCAACTGCGCCGGCGTCATCGCTTCCAGTTGCGCCGGGGTGGGTTCGATTCCCGAAAGAATATATTCGCGCCCGGCCAGCACACCGGAGATAGTCCCCAGTGAATTAAACGACTGGGCGAAATTAAGTCGCCGCTCCGCAGAAGCCGCATCGCCCATGGCAATAATCAGCGGGTTGGCGGAGGTTTCCAGAAACGCCAGCCCACTGGCGATAACAAACAGCGCGGCAAGGAAATAACTGTATTGATGCGCCTGCGCAGCGGGATAAAACAGCAGCGCGCCGCAGCCGTAGAGCAGCAGACCAAATATAACAGCCACTTTGTAACCGAAGCGTTTCATCGCCAGGGCGGCGGGAATGGCGAACGTGAAATAGCCAAAATAAAACGCCGACTGCACAAGCCCCGATTCAAAATCAGTCAAAACAAAGACTTTTTTAAACTGGGCGATCAAAATATCATTGAGGTTGTTGGCCACACCCCACATAAAAAACAGGGCGACAATCAGCAACAATGGCAGCCAAACGGCGATCCCCTTCCAGGGTATAGCCCGATTGCTATCGCTATTGTAGGCCTTGTTATGATAGGTATTATTCATTCGACCTCCGCCATATCCGCTGGCTGTTGTTATTTTATTTCTATACTGCCTGTATACCACAGCTCCAATTTATATGTAAAACAGTATTTATATTTAAAAACAACAACCGGACTCTCGCCACGACGCCTCGGGCATAATGTAATGCTGTGTATCCCTGGATATCGTGACAACTTCAATCCCAACGCTTTGACCAGTTGCGGCGAGCGGCTGATCAACGGGGTGGATGTTTCCGGCACTCACCCCTGTACCGCCAGCAATCTGAGCTGGAATGCGGTTATTAATCCAGGACAATCGGTTGAGTTCGGGTTTATCGGCAATGGCGGAGGCCAGGCTTCGGCGGTGACGGGCGACGTGTGTGATTGACCGCGCCGCTCACCGGTCAGGGCAATTGCTCCCCCGCCGAGGCTTCATAAATACGGTACCAGGCTTCCCGCGATAGCTGAACATCTGCCGCCGCCACGGCGCTTTGCAGGCGTTGCTTTGCGCCGCTGCCGACGATTGGAAGGATTTTCGCCGGGTGCATCAACAGCCAAGCCAACGCCACCTGATCCAGCGATGCCGCACCGATTTCACGGCGCTCCTGCTCCAGGACCGCTCTCACCTGCACGGCCCGGTTTGAGCTGTCGCTGAAAAGGCGCCCACCGGCAAGACTTGACCACGCCATGGGGCAGCGCCTCAATTGTTGTGCCTGGTCGAGTGTACCGTCAGTAAAAGACGGCAGGTGAAGCACAGAAATTTCTATCTGATTGGTGATCAGGGAAAAATCCAACCGCGACTGTAACAGTTCGAATTGCGATAATGTGAAATTGGAGACACCAAAATGCTTTACCTTGCCACTGCTACGCAGCGCGCTAAAAGCCTCGGCCACCTCATCGGCGTCCAGCAAAGGATCCGGGCGGTGAATCAACAATGCGTCCAGATAATCAGTGTGCAATTCACGCAATGAGTTCTCAGCCGAGGCGATAATATGGGCTTTACTGGTATTGTAGCACTGGCTTTGATACTGCGGCCGTCTCTGGGACACAAGCCGGATACCGCATTTACTGACCACTTCAATCTGCTCCCGCAACCAGGGGGCCTGCTTGAGCGCCCGTCCAAACAAATTCTCACAAAGGTAATCGCCGTAAATGTCGGCGTGATCATGAGTCGTCACCCCCAACGCCAGACAATCCTCTATTCGTTGTTGAATCTCCAGGGAAGTCATCCCCCATTGTGCGAGCCGCCACCAACCGTAAACAAAACGCGAAAAGTTGGGCCCCTGTGCGCATAAGTTCATTCTTTGCATGGTTTACCTCTCCGGTATGGGCGCTTAGAGTCGTGCCCCCCTTAATAACGCCTGCTACTCGATACTGCGAAAATATCTAATGATGATTTTGGCGACAACTACACTATATACATTGCAAGTGCAAAAAGAGTTGTACTTATAACTAATGTAATTGGACGTTCGCACAGTACGCTGTTCGCTTTCTATAATCCAGAGCGAAACCGTCTCCAGACCGACAGACCGGGCAATGCGTTAATCACAGTTAAAAGAGAGAAGGAAAGAGAGGTTATTTATGAAATTGCTGCGCCACTTACTGCTACCCCTATTGATAATCATATCGCCACTGTCGTTGTCGGCAGATCCCCCTGGTCTCGCGCGAGCCATTCAAGTGCAGGACGCCCATACCCCATCACTGTTGTCTATTCCCGGCGTTGTTGGCACAGGCATCGGCCTCAATGCCGCCGGCAAACCAGTGATCAAAATATTCACAACGAGGGCGGGAATCCCCGATCTTCCCGTAAACCTGGAAGGCCATCCGGTACACGTCGAAGTAACCGGGATGGTTATCGCCCGGGCCGATACTACCGCACGTTTTCCCCGCCCTGTCCCCATCGGCGTTTCCAGCGGCCATCCGGATATCACGGCCGGCACTATCGGGGTACGGGTTACCGACGGCAACCATGTTTACGCGTTGAGTAATAACCACGTCTATGCCAACAGCAATGGCGCCAGTGTTGGCGACAATGTGATACAACCGGGCAGCTACGATGGCGGTATCGACCCGGACGATGCCATAGGCACACTGGCCGACTATGAGGAAATCGATTTCACCGGCGCAAACAACGCAATGGACGCCGCAATCGCCCAGACCAATGCCGTGGATTGTGCAACACCAAGCGACGGTTACGGTGCGCCTGGCACAACCCCCGTCGAAGCGAACGTCAATGATGAGGTAATGAAATACGGGCGAACAACGGGATTCACCCACGGCAGTGTAGCCGAAATCAATGTCACCGTAGAGGTCTGCTACCAGACACGGGGACCATTTTCCTGCAAAAAATCCGCAACGTTTGTGAACCAGTTTTCTGTTACACCCGGAACTTTTAGCGCAGGCGGCGACTCCGGTTCACTTATTGTCACCGACGATGGAAATTCAAACCCCGTAGGGCTGTTGTTCGCGGGCGGCTCATCGCGCACCTTTGCCAACCCGATTGTCCCGGTGCTGAACAGGTTCGCCGTGACCATCGACGACTGCTCCACCGCCCCGGACACAAACAACCCTCCCCTTGCCTCGTTCAGCTACACCACCACCGACCTTACCGCTTCATTTACGGACGCGAGCACGGATTCGGATGGCGGTATTGTGGACTGGTCTTGGGACTTCGGGGACGGCAACACGTCGACGGCACAAAGCCCGAACCACAACTATGGTTCCACCGGAGCCTACTCGGTAACCTTAACGGTAACCGACGACGATGGCGCCACCGATGCCGAGTCACAACTGGTAACGGTATCGACCGGCGATGAAATTAACTTGTCCGCAACGGGCTATAAAATAAAAGGACTTCAGAAAGTCGATCTGACCTGGAGTGGTGCGACTTCCGGCGACATCGCTATAACTCGCAATGGCAATGATCTCGCCACCACAAACAACGATGGCGCCTACACCGATAATATCGACTTGAGAGGGAACGGATCATACACCTACAAAATCTGCGAAGCCGGCACTGCCACCTGCTCCAACGAAATAAGCGTTAATTTTTAGGCGGTATATACCCAAAGCTTATGAGATTTAGGCCTCCAGAGCACGCCCCTTTTGCTTTGGGTATAGAACCTCAATCTGTCGCGGATAAAGACGAGCCCAGGCAATGCCGGTAAAGCCAATTGCAGAAGTACTCAAACAACATACCCAAGCCCTGATGTCGATAACCGGCGTGACCGGTATCGGCCAGGGCCTCTGCGAGAACGAAACCTGTGTTATCGTTTATGTCACCCGAAAGACACCCACGTTGAGCCGGCAACTCCCCGCTAGACTTGAAGGGCATCGGGTGAAAATCGAAGAGACAGGAACAATCAGCGCCTTCCCCAAAGACCCGGTCTGATACACCCAAAACGTTTGGGATTTTTGGCCTCGTTCATCGTTTCGCCCGGTGTTAGGTCAGAGGAGATGCCGTCCCTCCAGAGACCGTTTGCGGCAAAAGCGCTTCGCGGGGCAGGCTCTGCCGCAAGCGAGCCCCCAGGGAAGGGTTTACGGCGTGTCTCTGGAGGGACGGCATCTCCTCTGACAGGATCGATTGGCAGCGTAAGTGGACGAAACGATGAACGAGGCCGGATTTTTTCACATTTCATCATTCGCGCCGCCTTATACACAGACGATATTTAAACACTGAATACCGGCTGGCGGCATTGTTTCTGAACCATGGCGATAGTGTTATAGTGGTGACAACACAGCTTCGGGAGAACACAATGAACAACCAAACACTTGAAGGCCAAGACTCCAACGACAAGCCGAATGAAACACGGGAGATTGAAGAACAGATCACATTTAAATCCCGGCAAGTACTTGTCTTTGGAGAAATCAACGATAAACAAGCCTACTCCGTGAGCCGGAGATTATTGGCGTTATCCCACAAATCCAGCGACCCAATCACCCTAATCCTTTCCTCCCCCGGAGGGCATGTAGAATCAGGTGATGTCATCCACGATATGATCCACTACATCGATGCACCCGTCACAATAGTCGGCACCGGATGGGTGGGCAGCGCCGCCGCCCACATCTTCCTCTCACCGCCCATAGAAAGAAGACTTTGCCTGCCCAATACCCGATTCCTGATTCACCAGCCCGCGGGCGGCGCCGGTGGCCCCGCTTCAGATATCGCGATACAGGCCGAACAGATCGTAAAAACCCGGGAAAGAATCGCCCGGGTGATAGCCCGCCAGACGGGCCAACCCTTGGATAGAGTCATGCTCGACATCGAACGGGACTTCTGGATGAACACAGAACAGGCTATATCCTATGGCTTAGTATCACGCGTGATCAACCACCAGAGCGAATTATTCTAGATATCGCAAATTCTGGAAACCATTAAGGGACGTGCACGAAATAACTTCCGGTTTTCGCCTCCGATCCATCCCGCCTGGCGCCGCTGCGAAAACTTGACGTAGGCCCACTATGCCTGCGTTTTAGCAACGACACCAGACGGGCGCCTCGAAACCGAAAACCGGAAGTTATTTCGTGC
>JBNKUM010000049.1:0-38834 GCA_050298595.1 Gammaproteobacteria bacterium
CGCCGGATTGGGGGATTTGGGGGCTTCCCTTCGGGCGAGACGGGAAACAGCCATCTGCTGCGTTGTCATCCTTGAAAAGGGCATGCCATTCCCTGCGGATGACGCCTTGCATATGACTATTTCCCGTCTCGCTATAATCTACATACAGTTTAGGACAGTACACTAGGCTCGAGAAGCGTGGTTTGGTTATTCCAAATGAGCGACGAGCAAAGCTTCCGCTCCTGCTCACGCTCCTTACCTACGTCCATGTAGGCAAAGCTTCCGCTCCTGCTCACGCTCCTTACCTACGTCCATGTAGGCAACAACGAGTGGCGGTTTTTAAACCTCAACCCGAAGCATCCAAAGGGCATAAAGGCTGGGACCATTTTCCCTCCAGCGGCGTTTGACGCCGGCGCAACAATCACTGGCGGAATTTCTTGAGATCGATATCGATCTGCTGGCAGGTTTGGGGATGGACGAGAAGGCAACCCCACTCGAAGCACCTGATGACAGGGAAACTGATGTCTGGCTGGACAAATTGCCGAAGACCGAGGTCAGGGGGTACCTTCGACAGATGCTGAATGGGCAAGGTGCGAAGCGAACGCCGAGCGAGAGTCGAATCGACGATATGCCGCCTGACAACTGCAGTTTGTGCCGGCGCAGGGACTACGTCGCTCGGTCGAGGAATTGTGGCAATTGGCCGAACAGGCCAAACAGCAACGACTGGCCAAGGATGTAGGTGTTAGGGCAAAGCACGACTCCAGGGAGGGGGAGGTACGAGCTCAAGGATGAGCGAAGGTAGGACAATGCAGGAGCTATTGTCGAGGGCGAAGCAATGGTAAGAACAGCGTGAAAGACCGGGTATCCACTCTTCGTAAACCCCTTAAGATGTTCCTTTTTGTCGGCATATATTGACATTTGCCGACATTATGGAACATGATTACAGTATGAAAAGTGCCGGTCAACAGATTCTAGACATAGCCCACTCGCAAGGGCTTATCCGTCCTCGCGATATTTCTGCGCGAGGGCTTCCCCGAGTTACTCTGACCAGGCTTGTGCGCGAGGGACGCCTCATCCGGATAGGACGAGGCATGTATGCACTCCCCGACAGGCAAACCTCGGAGCATGGCTCGCTTGCAGAAGTTGCCAGCAAATATCCCGAAGGAATCATTTGCCTACTATCCGCGCTTCGCGTACATGATCTCACCACGCAATCACCTTTCGAAGTCTGGCTTGCCATACCTCACAAAGGTCGAGCACCGAAAATGGACTACCCTCCTCTCCGAATAGTGCGCGTCTCAGGCAAAGCTCTGACCGAAGGTATTGAAGAGCGCATAATAGACGGAGTTACCGTAAGAGTATCCAATGCTGCACGAACCGTGGTCGATTGTTTTAAGTTTCGCAATAAGATTGGACTGGATGTCGCACTGGAAGCCCTGCGAGAGGCCTGGGACCATAAACGCGTCAGTATGGATGAGCTGTGGCACTATGCAACGATATTCAGAGTCGCGAATGTAATGCGCCCTTACATGGAAAGTATTTCATGACTAAGCGACACGTAGCAGCTTCCGTACGTGCCCGCCTGTTCAATCATGCACGTGAAACAAACCAGGATTTTAGCCTCGTACTAACTCGATTCTGCCTTGAGCGATTGCTGTACCGAATTAGTGTTTCTAAGCACGCGGAGCACTTCCTTCTGAAAGGTGCATTGCTGTTTGACCTCTGGTTTGACGTACCACACCGAACGACACGAGATGTAGACTTTCTGGGATTTGGATCACCTGAATTATCGAGCGTCGAAAAAACATTTAAAGATATTTGTAGTATTGATGTAGACGATGGCGTCCTATTCTTACCTGATACAGTTCGGGCTGAGGAAATACGAAAAGACGCCAATTACGCAGGCATACGCATAATGCTATTGGCCACTCTGGATGGGGCACGTTGTCAAATTCAGGCTGATGTTGGGTTTGGCGATGCTGTTACGCCAGAGCCACTGGAAGTGGAATACCCAACCATATTGAAAGACCTTGATGCACCGAGACTTCATGCATATCCACACTACACCGTTGTTGCTGAAAAGTTCGAAGCGCTGTCAAAACTGGGCATGACCAACAGTCGTATGAAGGACTATTTCGATCTATGGATTCTCGCGCGCCATACCGATTTTGATGGAGAAACGCTTTGCCAGGCGATCAAAGCTACTTTTTCTCGTCGAAAATCGAATCTTCTAGCAGAACCTCCGTTGGGCTTAACGATGGTTTTTGCACAGGAGCCCAAAAAACAGATTCAGTGGCAGGCTTTCCTTCGCAAGAATGCACTCGAAGAGCTGCCGTTAAAGGACGTTGTTGATTTTCTCGCTGACTTTTTAATGCCAGCCGCCACTGCAGCTAGTAACGCACAATCCTTCAATTTATGCTGGGTCCCCGGCGGGCCCTGGGTATTACCAGCAACAGACTGATAAAGGCACAATTCAGTATGGTCAAACTCTCTCAGTTCGAATGATAGAATAGTAGCCAACCATTCTTCTATGCAAAGAGATACAAGGGTGGTGAGGTACGAACACAATCTTGTCGGCCGTCTTAAATTGATGCGGTTCGCAAGGTTCACTGCATCCTACGAACTGATTAAATTAGGGAAATTATGAGATCAATAATCCACTTAGCCAAACTACTGTTACTGGTAGTCTCACTACTAACAACAACCTCTTGCACCCAGAAAACTACACATGAAGTCACTGAATCTGCTGTTAAAGAAGATTACCAGTCTTACAGCAAAGATGGCCTGAGTTTGCAATATCCCAGCCACTGGTCGCTGGCTTATGATGATAATGATGCTCTTCTTGCAAATCGTGATGTCAGCTTTGAAACTCTGGAATTTTCAAAGATAAGCGTACTCATCTATATTAAAAGCTCAGTGGATGAGTCTGAGGTTGCCGATATTTTAATACACTCTATAAAGCCTGATACTAATAAGAATATTCAAGGTTTTCAACAAACCCCTATAGAAATCTCAGGTTTCAGAGGTTATCGGTTTACCTGGAAAAATACATTACTCGGTTCCACTGCCGTTGAAACGACGATATTGAAGATCAGTGTTTCACCTAAACCCGTTTTTGCAGTTTTTAATTTACTGGCTGAGGATATTGAAAAAGAGTCAGCTAACTTCATCCCCTTTTTAAAGAGCATTTCCTTTCAATAAATATAAGGTATCAGGGTTTGATTTGAGCCGATGCGTAGTATGAAGTGAAGTACGAACAGCATCTTTCCGGACCACCCTCAATCTACGGGCATACTGCCCAAATCGGTGGTGAGAAATTTATCTGCGTTTAATTAGCTGAGTTTAAGGTGTAATCAGAAAAAAATTTCACAGGCTCACGTCATGAGCCACCTCCTCTCTATAATAGCCGCAATTGATCAGGGCGTGTTGTCCTGGTTTTTGAATTGTCGTTAATTTTTAGACATTAAGAGAGGCTGGTCATGCATACTGTAACAAACCATAGTGATACTCATTCAAAGCGCGAGCCATTCTTTGCTAAGCAAAATCTGGCTCCATCACCTTCTGGCACTTGCCAGTTATATTCTTCACTTAACTGTAACCGTATCGCTCTCAAATGCCTGAAGATCAGGGGTAATCAATTCGACGAATCGTTAATGATGATGGCGGTGACTGCTTTGTTACAATGGTTCGACACACAGCTGCTTAAGCCAATCAAGATTGTTGAAAAAGACTCGGTTCGGGAAATCAGCGTTTTTGACTGTATCCAATATCAGCGACATGAGCCGTCTAAATCTTTCAGCAGCTCTCTGCGTGTCGGAAAATCTGAAACCCGTTTGATTCCCTGCCAGGTTACCTTAAACCAGTTGCTGCCCGATCAATGGATGGAAGCCGTCCTGAGACAGGCAGTTGCAGCCGTGTATCTGAAAGAGATTCGGATGAATCGGGCGGTTTACCGATGTTTACAGGAGGAAACTATCAAGCTGGTACAACGTGACCCAAGATTCCAGCATTTGATTAAAAACCTGCTGCCCTGTGCGCTCGCGCTGGATGAACAGTTGCTGTCGATTGCACATCAGTTGTTTCCACATGCTAATGCCAGCTTTGAGGATCTGACCCTGATCTGGCAAAACCTGCACGTTTATCAAAGGATGATTGATGAGGAAAACCCGTTATTACGCCTGTTTCACCTGACCCGCTTACAACGTTTGAAGTGTCCTGTGAGTAAACGCAGATCCTGCGCTACCCAGCAAAAGCAACCCAGAGGCCTGACTTTAGTGGCTGTTTATTGAGCCCAGCCACATACTGTTGCGTTGGGTACTGTTGCGTTGGCTGTCAAATATTTGTGACATATTTGTAACCCCCTACCGGGTTAGAGCAAGGCAGTGTAGTATTCTTTAAATCGTTGCAAATTGAGACCTAACTGAGATGTTTTATTCTGAAGACACTACTATTGAAGACACTAATAACGTGAAAGAACCCGTCAAACATAACGATCAATTATTGATTATTGATGGTACTAGCTGTCTGGATTATACAACTGATCAACCTGAATCAAATAATGAAAACTTTATGCAGTCTTTTTGGGAACAGGTAAAGAACATCTGATTCATTCGTCATTGCAAGGCCTGAAAAAACGCAGTTAGTACGGGCTCAAGGATTAGATGTCGTGAAGGTATAACCCTGGATTCCGCAGTTGGACGAGTTGTAGTGCGTTTGAGGTGCTGTAGACCAAGGTGTGACGACGCACAATAGCGAGCTTTTCCAGGGAGTTACAAAGCTATCGCGTCCTGCTCACGCCCCTTACCTATGTCCCTATAGGCAAAGCTTCCGCGTCCTGCTCACGCCCCTTACCTATGTCCCTATAGGCAAAGCTTCCGCATCCTGCTCACGCCCCTTACCTATGTCCCTATAGGCAACACAGAGATACGTTTAGGAAACAGAAAGATACTCTCTAATACGAGCGCTCAACTGCGGATTCCAGATTCAAGCAGACTTTACCGCGTGATATGTGAACCGATGCAGAGTTTATTTCTAGAAATCTCATAGTATTAATATTGTTCAAGTCTGAGATATTGCCATGATGTTTTATTTTGAAGATACAACACAGATTGAAAAAATCGTCGAGCAGGAAAACAAGATACTCATTCTGGATGGTACAACTTGTTTAGATTATGTTGACGAGAAACCGGTATTTGACAAGAAAAGTAGATTAAAGACATTTTTTGGGTATCTAAGCACTCATATCAACAACCACCGGCATATAAAGCCAGTGGCTTGAGATAACTGCGGGAAGCCGGTCATTTCATGTCTGAGCAACTAAAAAGTAAAGCTTCTCAAAAATCAGTACTGCTATGATGCGGAATGATCAAATACACTGTGAGCGGTCTTTTTCTCTTTCTTAGCAGCCTTTTTCTCTTTTGCAGTCATTAATGGCTTCTTTTTATCTTCTTTGTTACCTTTCTTTTCTTTACTCATGATATTTGCTCCTTAGCACGGGACATAGATTGCCCTAAGTCCACCATATACCTGAATTTTGCCAATAGCGAATCAGTTAAACTGATCAGCTAAAGAATGGGTCGATATAAATCCTAATAAGGCGCATAATGAGTTACGCAATTCTTTATTAGCCTGACTTCACTTCTGCTGATCTTCACTAACCGTCTCCAAACCGAAACTTGAAGATTCACAGCCTTCTACATCACAAACATATCACTGGACCCAAACATGTCACCCAACAATGGTAACAATAAGACACCCTCTTCATGGAATAGTCGGGCAAGTAGCTCAACCCCACCAGATCTTGAGGATCTGCTGCGCCAGGGACAGCATCGTTTACGTAATCTGATACCCAGTGGTGGTCAGTATGGCATCATTAGTATCTTGATAGTTTTCCTTATAGGTCTTGGCCTGTGGACATCCTATTACACCGTACCCAGTGACTCTGTTGCCGTGGTTCAGCGATTTGGAAAGTACCTGAAAGAAGTACCACCAGGACTGCACTTTAAACTTCCTCTTGGTGTTGATATCGCTACTACTGTTCCAGTCAAACGACAACTTAAGCAGGAATTTGGCTTCTCGACACCAGGCGCTAAGGATCCATACCAGAGCCCTACAGATGGGCACAAGGAAACCGAAATGGTGACTGGAGACCTTAACGCCGCATTAGTGGAATGGGTGGTTCAATACCGCATATCAGATCCGCAGAAATATCTTTTCGAGGTTAGAGAACCGAGCGCTACCTTGCGTTATGTTTCAGAGTCGGTGATGCGTGAAGTGGTCGGTGACAGAACAGTCGACGAAGTAATCACTATTGGACGTCAGGAAATAGAAACTGAAGCACTCACCAAGATGCAGGCTTTAACCACCAAATATGCCATGGGTATCAGTATTGATCAGGTGCAGTTGAAGAACATCAATCCCCCTGCCCCGGTGCAGGCTTCGTTTAATGAGGTCAACCAGGCTCAACAGGAAAAAGAAAAACTGATCAATGAAGCACGACGTGATTACAACAAGATCATCCCGCTTGCAGAAGGTGAAAAGGATCAGCGTATCCGCGAAGCTGATGGATATAGACTGAAACGAATTAACGAAGCCGAAGGTGATGTAGCAAGATTTTCAGCACTATTGGCTGAATATAGTAAGGCACCTGAAGTGACACGACGTCGTATTTACATAGAAACCATGCAGGACATACTTCCCGGTATTCATTCCAAGATCATTCTTGACTCGCAGGCACGTAGTATTTTGCCCTTGCTCAATCTGGATTCTAAAAAGGAGTCAAAGCTATGAAGATCATGCAAATACTAATTTTTGTAGTAGGAATCCTGATAATTTATACCACAGGAAGTGCAATCTATACGGTAAACGAAGTTGAACAGGTCATCATTACTCAGTTTGGTAAACCCGTGGGTGAACCCGTTACCGAAGCAGGATTAAAATTCAAAGTCCCCTTCATTCAGGAAATTAATCCGATTGATAAACGGGTACTGGAATGGGATGGCAGCCCTTCAGATATGCCTACCAAAGATAAACTTTACATCTCGGTTGATCTGTTTGCACGGTGGCGCATTGTTGATCCATTGCAATACTTTTTGCGCCTACGTGATGAGCGCAGTGCGCAATCACGTCTTGACGATATTCTGGGCAGTGAAACCCGAAATGCAGTCGCCAAACATGAACTCATAGAAATCATCAGAACTACCCAGGGACGTGAACCTCTACGTGATGCCTTACTGACTGAAGCAGAACGTAATCAGGATATAGGAGCACTATTACCGATTACAAAAGGTCGTAAACTTGTTGAGCAGGCTATCTATGCTGCTGCAGCAGAAAAGGTAAAGGTATTTGGTATCGAGTTACTGGATATTCGTTTTAAGCGTATCAATTACAACAATAGCGTACGCCCTAAGATTTATGATCGTATGATCAGTGAACGTAGACAGATTGCAGAGCGCTTTTTATCCGAAGGTAATGGAGAAGCTGCCAGAATTCGCGGTAATCGTGTACGCGATTTGAACAAGATTCAATCAGAGGCCTACCGTAAAGTTGAAGAGATTCGCGGCTTTGCAGATGCAAAGGCTACAGAAATCTATGCTCGTGCCTATAACAAAAACGCTCAATCGGTTGAGTTCTACGAATTCACCCGCACCATGCAGGCCTATAAAACAATTATCGCCAAAGATACTACACTGGTCTTGAGTACAGAGAGTGATCTTTTCAAATTTCTTAAGGGAATGAATGCCGGAGGTAACAAATAATGCCATTAGAATTTCCCAATAGCAGCCGCAGTTTTGATGAAAGTAAAAATCGGATTAACTTCTGGGGTTATGACCGTACAATTGAGGTGTCCTATTTCATCGGCGTGGATGCACTAAAACGTTTTAACCAAAAAGTAGCTACTCAGGAAGCTGAATTACTTAAAGTGTTTGATTCAGAGATAGAAAAGATTCACAAGGTAGCCGCTAATGTATATAAAAACTGTACAAAAGGAAAAGGTGCGTATACCTTTATTCTAGATGCTGAAGATTTCTGACATTAAGCAACCATATTGGTTATAGGCTGCAGCTAAGATCCCTGTTTTCATAAAGTCTATCTGGCTTATGTAAAAAGCTATAGTAAAATCATTTACCTTCAACGCAATTAAACAGGCATTCCATGAGTTACCATGAACCTCACCGTTCACATCGAGTCGGCTGGCTACGTGCAGCAGTTTTGGGTGCTAATGATGGTATAGTCTCAACAGCTAGCCTGATCATAGGTGTCGCAGCTGCAAACACTACACAGGAAAACATTCTACTTGCGGGCATCGCAGGTTTAGTTGCAGGAGCCATGTCTATGGCAGCCGGTGAATATGTGTCTGTCAGCTCTCAGGCGGATACTGAGAAAGCCGATTTAGAGATTGAGAGGATATCATTGGAAAATGATTTTGAGTTTGAAAAACATGAACTCGCTAAAATTTATCGAGAGCGAGGACTAGATGGAGAGTTATCCATTCAAGTCGCTGAACAGTTAATGGAACATGATGCATTGGGGGCACATGCCAGAGACGAGATTGGAATATCGCATGTCACCGATACTCAGCCGGTACTAGCAGCATTTTCTTCAGCGGGAACCTTCATCATCGGTGCAGCACTGCCACTGATCGTAGCCTGGCTCGTATCAGGTACTAGCCAAATTCCTGCTATCGCCCTTTCTTCACTCATATTTTTAGCATCACTAGGCGCGATTGCCGCACGAGCTGGCGGTGCTCCTATGATTTCAGGTGCCATTCGGGTCACGTTCTGGGGTGCGCTGGCAATGGTGATTACCGCAGGTGTTGGAAGAGTGTTTGGAGTCACTATTTAACCTATCCCTGTGCAGGACTCTAAACGAGATTCGCTTTAGCTGTAAAACATATCCCGATACATGCCTTCTGCCCAGGCCAGTCCCGCCTGCCCTGATTGTGGACTCCATTTTTCCATTAGATGTACACGATCAAATGCAAAGCTTTTTTCCTTATCATCATATTTGTAAAAAGCGATGATACTCATAGCTTCTAATGGATCAATTTTTACGCCCGAAAAACACATAGTTTGCGGGCTACGCCAGTCTATCTGTTTCCCTTTAGCGTGAGCGATTATCACCTCGGCTACATACTTCGCTTCTGAGTGTGCAGTGTTACCACTTTTGGAAAAAGGTTGAGAACGAGAGTCACCTGTAACATAAACATATTCATCGTCTAGCATATGATATTTAAAGGGATCGATGGCTGCTTCTTTTTGAGAGTTTTCGCTGTCTACCAGCCCAAACGTTTCAAGAATTCTTGCTGCCCTTACAGGAGGATAAATAACGGCATCATCAAATTGATAGCTATCGAATTCGGTTTCAACTTCTTTATCTTCCACATTGATAGCTGAAATTTCAGCGCTGGACAGATAATCAATAATATCTGGATAGTAGTCCTTAAATGCGCGATGGAATCCATCTGCTTTAATCCGAATTTCCGGGTTAGCATCTAGCAGCACTATCTTTCCCTTTATATGATTTCTTTTCATGATAGCCGCAGCCATACAGGCCCTTTCATAAGGTGCGGCCATACAGCGATAATTGCCTGGTGGCACCGACATCAATAGCGTGCCCCCTTTAAAATTCTCCAGTTTATGCTTAATCGCCATAACTTCTGAGGCACTATTAAAACCCGCCGGGTAATTCATGCGAATGGCAAATTCATCTTCAGGATTTTCAACGCCTATGCGTGCGTAGTCATAATCAATACCTGGCGCCACAACCAGATAATCATATTGAATCGACCCGATGGTGGTAATAAGCTTTTTACTGACCCTGTCCAGCTCAATCGCTGTAGCATTCAAAAAAAGATAATTATTATTGTTTGCTGCCTCAACATAACTATGGGTTAGAAAATCCAGATTGATCTGACCAGCCATCCAGACATTGCTGAGTGGACAGGAGACGAATTGATCTTTCTTATCGATCAGGATGACATCAAAAGCAGGGTTATATTTCTTCAGGTATTTAGCCATAGTGAGGCCAGACCACCCTGCCCCAAGCACAACTACTCGTTGACCTTTTTTAGCTGGTATTTCTGCCGGTGATGAATAGACACCTCCTATCGATGGAGTTACGACACTGTCCTGAGCCAGACTTGAAGAACTGGTAAGCGTTGCTGACGCCAATGCTGTTGAAGTCTGTAAAAAGGTACGCCGATTAATTTTTTTGCTCATCGCAAACTCCTTTAATAGCCGGTTAATTAAAGTCAGGGTTACGCCAGTTTAAAGAAGGCGCACGTTCTGCCTCTGGAACCGGGATGTAGGATACGTAATTGATAATATCTTTCAGGTTATCATCTGTCATTTGATCGACTATTGCCTTCATTGCTGGATCGACAACCCTTAAACCAGTTTTGATATGGTCTATCTGGCGCATCATATAGGGATAATGCTGCCCACGGAGTTTGGGGATGCGTTGGGTGTTGTTACCTGCTGCCCTGGTACCATGGCAGACAGCGCAGTGCTGCTTAAATAACTTTTCACCATTTTTATACTGGGGGGTAGAGTCATTATCAGGACCCTTTTGATGATGAGGATGCATGGGTAATTTGGCGATATAAGAAACCACATCGACCAGTGATTGATAGCCGCCTATCGTTCTTTGCTGAACAAATGGGTACATCACAGGATTTTCTCTGCGTCCTTCTCGGATATCCAGCAGTTGTTTGAGTAAAAAGTTCAGATGCTGACCCGCTATTTGAGGATAGGTACCATCTTCACTGCCCCAGCCCTCAGGTAAATGACAGGCAGCACAGGTTTCATAGATAGCGCGACCATTTCTTAAATCAGGTTGAAAAGTCAGCGTTATGGATACGGGTTCATCTGCTCTAGCTACGTTCAAATAACTGAGCAAAACGCCCCATACGAGCCACAACCCTATATTCCTGCAAATCATCACTCTTATTCCTGAATATTGTAAGATTTTATAATGAGGCCGCCGTATCCCAACTTCCCCTTCCAGTTATACAGTTAACCATCACCAACCTGTGATGGTATCGATCAGTTATAGTATCAGACTTTTGAGTTATATCTGTACTCGATCACGCCGCTTCAAAAAAATCTGCAGGTATAAAGACTAAGGGATTCCTTATCTGAACCCCTTTTATTTTTAATAAAAACAGTCGCCTGACACCCAGTTTTCAGTTTCATTTAAGCTAGTGATGTTAATTTTCCAGGCCTGAATCATGGAGATTTTTTGTTTGTCGATCCCTGAATTATTCTGGGCCGAATAAATTGCTACATGTTATAAGTTTTTAAAATCTTACGCATCAAAAGCGATCTATACGGTGATTGGGTATGACCCAAAAACATTGGCATGAAGATGTAAATTCTACTTGCGCAATAACGACTCTGGCTTAAAGTAAGCATGTTACATTTTCTGAAGGTTCCTCAGTTGAAAATTAAATCGTATTCCTTAGTATTTGTAGTGTTTTTAACTACCATCCTGGCCGCCTGCAATCAATCCCCAGACATGCAAGCCAGTGCTGCAGCGAGTAAAACTGGTCGTGCAGAGCGACCCGCACACGCAGTCGAAACTATAGTAGTGTCAAGACAGTCCATAGCGATCAAACGCACACTGACTGGTACGCTTGAAGCCCCCCGAACTGTGCACATTCACACCGAACAATCTGGTCGAATCATCGAATTACCCTATTATGAAGGTGATAAGGTCAATAAAAATGCGACACTGGTCAGGCTGGATGACTCCCTGTTGAGAGCGAATCTGGCAAAAGCAACCGCTTCACGTAAACAATCCGAACTCGATTTGAAACGCCTGAAACGTCTGGTTCCCAGCAAACTCGCCAGTGAAGATGAACTTGCCCGAGCTAGTACTTCACTGGAGCTTGCCAATGCTGAAGAATCTTTACAGCGCACCCTGCTCTCAAGAACCATCATAAAAGCTCCTTACGACAGTGTTGTCAGTGAACGGCTTAAGGAACCCAGCGATATCGTTGCGGTTAATGATCACATTTTGACGCTGTTTGATCCCAAATTAATGACCGCAGCCATTCAGGTACCGGAACAATTACATGGCCGGGTAGCCATAGGTGATTCAGTAAAGATGCGCATCGATAGCCTGGGCGATAGCAGTTTTGCAGCCAAAATTTTACGCATTCATCCCGTTGTTGATCCCAATACCCGTCAGGGAACGGTTGAGGTTCGAGTCGATCCGGTACCCGCAGGTGCTCGTCCCGGGCAACTATGTCGTGTTACGCTGGAAACGGCTGAAACCCCCAGGCGACTAATTCCTTTAAATGCTCTGCAATTTGATGGCAAAGGCAGTTATGTTTATCGCGTGAGTGAAGACTCTAAAGCGCTACGCACTGCAGTGACTATCGGTTTACAAATTGGAGAATCGATAGAGATTATCGATGGTGTTAAGGATGGGGATGAGGTCGTCTCCAAAGGCTTTCTGGGACTTAAATCGGGTAAAACGGTACGCATCATTAAACCTGCGGAAAAACAGTCAGTCAGCATGACCGCCTATCCACTTATTCAGGGGTAAATCGCTATGCAAAAACGTTTCCGTAGTGGAGGTCTGGCCGCCTGGTCGATCCGCCACCCCATAGGCGTCATTATGCTGGCCCTGGCTGTTGTTGTGCTGGGTCTGGGTTCATTGCAACGACTGGGCATCAATCTACTGCCTGACCTGATCTATCCTGAGGTACGAGTTCGTGTTAATGATTCGGGAGTTCCCGCACGCATTATGGAAGATCGCATCACTCGTCAGCTAGAAGAACAGCTCGCTATTACCGAAGGTTCTATCCAGGTACAGTCCAACTCTCGCGAAGGCCGCAGCTCGGTCGACTTAAGCTTTCCTTACGGCAGTGATATCGACCTCGCTTTCCGTGATGCCAGTGCCCGCCTTGATCGCGCCAAGCGTTTTCTCCCCGATAGTATCGATCCACCAACAATTTTTAAACGTGACCCGTCCCAGATCCCGGTACTGGAAATGGTGGTGAGCTCTACCGACCGCGACCCCGTTGCACTGCGTAGCTGGGTTGACTATACCTTTGCCAAATGGTTTTTAAACGTACCCGGAGTTGCTGCTGCCGAGGTGGGTGGTGGCCTACAACGTGAGATACAGGTTGTGGTCGATCAGGAGCGTCTGAGCGCTTTCGGCTTTACGCTGGAAGATGTCTCCAACATGTTGAGTAATGAAAACCTGGATAGCCCAGGCGGTAATCTGCAGACAGCAAATAGAGAAATCAGCGCGCGCGCATCGGGTCGCTTTAGCAGTCTGGCTGAGATGGCGGCTTTGCCATTATGGAAAGACAGTCAAAGCGATACTGGACTGCGTCTGGAAGATGTTGCTCAGGTCATGGATATACATGCTGATGAAAAATTACGCATACGACTGAATGGCATACCAGGTATCAAGTTATCCATACAGAAACAGCCTTCTGCGAATACCGTAGCGGTGGTAGATGAGGTCAATAAGCGACTCGACTGGCTGCGCCAACAGGGCCAGATTCCTCCCGATATACACATCGACCGTGTCGGTGATCAATCCACCTATGTACGTCATGCACTTCGCAATGCTGCTATGGCAGCGATCTCTGGTGCCCTGCTGGCGATGACCGTAGTGTATATATTCCTGGGAAATTTGCGCCGCACCCTGATCATCGGCACAGCAATCCCGCTCGCTACGCTGGTAACCTTTACGATTATGGATATGGGAGGCCTGACGCTCAATATTATGACCCTGGGCGGGTTGGCACTGGGCATTGGCATGCTGGTGGATAACACTATCGTTATGCTGGAGAATATTACGCGCCATCAACGCCTGGGTGAAAGCGATCTGGAAGCGCCCATCAATGCAGCGCGCGAGGTAAATAGTGCCGTAGTCGCATCCACATCTACCAACCTGGCGGCGGTATTACCGTTTCTGTTTATCGGTGGACTGGTCGGCTTACTATTCCGTGAACTTATCATTACCATTTCGGCAGCCATAGTTGCATCACTGATAGTTGCCCTGACACTGGTCCCAACTCTGGGTGCGCGGGTTCATGATAAAGGGCGTAACCTTTTACAGCGTTTTATGGACATCAGCATGAGTTCGATGCAGTCAGCCTACGCCAGCTTGACCACAACGCTGTTAAAACGGCCATGGATTACTCCAGTAATCCTGGTTCCTTTACTGATTTTATCGCTGCCTGTATTTGTCGAAGGTAAACAGATCTTCCTGCCTTCTATGGATGAAGGAGAAATCTCGGTACGCCTGACCGGGGAAACAGGTATGCGTCTAGATGAAACCGATAGCGCCATTATCAAGCTGGAAAACCTGTTTCTCGCACAACCCGATGTATTGACTGTATTTACCTCTGCCGGTGGCCGGGTATATGGACGATCTCAATATGAAGCATCCAACTCTGGATCAATAGACTTAAGACTGACTCCGATCACTGAAAGAACTCGTAGTAGTGAACAATGGGTTAAGGATATGAAAAAAGAGATTGCGGCATTGAAACTGACCGGATTACAGGTCCATATGAGGATTCGTGGTATTCGTGGGGTACGCATGAGCTCTGGCGATGATGATTTGAGTATTCGAGTACAGGGTCCTGACATTGAGGTGCTAACCGCACTGGGTGAAGAAATCGTCAATCGGCTAGAAGGAACCGAAGGCTTGAGTAATCTCAGTCACAGCTACGAAGAAACTCGCAATGAAGTGGCTATCAATATTGATCGTCAGCGCGCAGCTGATCTCGGCATCCGCGTCGATGACATTGGCCGAGCCTTACGCATAGCTCTGGACGGACAGGTTGTTTCTGATTTCATTGATGGGGACCGCCAGTTCGACGTGCGCATACGCCTGCCAAGAACCGGATTTCGTTCACCAGACGATCTGGGTAATATCCTGGTCGGATTACATCAGGGGCAACCCGTTCGCTTACGCAGTGTTTCAGATATCAAATTTACCCCTGCCCCGGCTAGTATATTGCGCGATAATCAACGTCGAATCGTTGAAATCACTGCAACTTTATCAGCTGATACAGGCCCCGAACAGGCAATGAATCAAATCAACCAGAGACTTGCTGATATGCCTATGCCCGAAGGTTATACCCTGTATGATGGCGGTGCAGTCAAGACTTTGCAGGAAGGTCGTCAACTGACGTATATGCTACTGGGTCTGGCGATTTTCATGGTTTTTGTAGTGATGGCAGTGCAATACGAATCACTGCGTAACCCACTGATCATCCTGATCAGTATCCCATTTACACTGATCGGTGTTGCCGCCGGTATTCACTGGCTGTCTATCCCTATATCCATGCCCATCTGGCTCGGCCTTATCATGCTCGCAGGAATTGTGGTTAATAATGCTATCGTGCTGGTTGAACAGATTGAAATCGAACGTGAGAAAGGTCTGGATATCATACCGGCCATTGTTGAAGGCGCCCGTTTGCGTCTGCGTCCAATTCTGATGACTTCGCTCACTACCGTGGCAGGGATGCTGCCCTTAGCGGTAGGTTTTGGTGAAGGCTCTGAAATGCTTCAACCGCTGGCGGTTGTCATCGTCTGGGGGCTGAGTTTTTCCATGCTAGTGAGCCTGGTTCTGGTGCCTTCTGTTTATCGTATGATGCATTTTCAACGTAAACAGCCTGAACCGACGCCTGTACACGCAAAATCACTCTGAGCTTCACGCTTTTAGAAAAGAATTGGGTAAAAACGCACGCATTAAATCATGATTAAGCGGCTTGAATTCGTCACTGACGTGAAAGAATTTACAAAAGTTAAAAATCCCAGCACTAAATCACCAAAAATTGCAAATTATTTAAAGCAATTATCACTTTAATATGTGATAATTCGCGCCCAATTTTTTTAGCCTTGAGGTAGATGTGAGTCAGATTGATATAGATATTCAGTTGAAGGTCTGGAAAGACCTCGCCCTAAGTAAACAGGTATTGATGGGAGCAGCTACTGACGCTCTTGGCTTAGATGCTGAATGCAGTTCCACTGAGTTAAAAGAAGCTCTGGAAAGCGCTATAAAGAAAGTTAAAGAAGCTGACGCTAACATCCTTGCAACTAAAGAAAAAGCTGAAAAAGAAGTCGCTGAAATGAAAGCCCTGGTCGCAGCAAGTGATCAGGCCCGTAAAGAAGCAGAAGAAAGAATTGCTGCCGCTGAAGAAGCGCGCGAAATCGCAGACCGTCAACTAGCTGCCGGACGTGCTGAAAATAGTGAACTGCTGAAAAAAGCTCGCGCTGAAGTTGCTGATAAGCAAAATAAGCTGAAAGCTATCTCCAAGGCACTGGCTGACACCCCTGAAAATGTGGTTAAAAAGCTGAAGACCCTGAAAAAGCAGAAAATGGACGAAGCAAAGCTACGTACCCAGACAGAAGCCAGGCTTAAAACAACCACTAAAGAAAAAGCGAAACTGGAAGCCGAACTGGAAGCACAAAAAGCTTTTATCGAAAAAGCCAGTGCTGCCTCTGAACAGATCGAAACACTACATAAGCTGTGTAAAGATCAGAACAAGAAAATCAAATCACTAAGCGAAGAAAAGGATGATCTTTTTGAAATCCCCAAACTTGATAAGGAATTGATTGAAGCACTCAAAAGTGTAGGCACTGATAAGTAAACAATCACTATCCTGAGCTAAAAAAAAGGTCGCCAGTTTATCTAGCGACCTTTTTTTATGAAATGAATCAAGCTACTTTCTAATCCCTTCTATAGATAGAGTTATTTCAACTTTTTCAGAAGCGGGCCCCAGGTTTTTATCTATCCCAAAATCAGAGCGATTGATTTCAGCGGTTCCATAAAAACCAGCGCGATATCCGCCCCAGGGATCTTTACCTTCTCCGATCTGATCCACCTTGATAGAAACGGGTTTAGTTACGCCATGCATGGTCAGATTACCAACAAGTGTGCCGCTATTCACGCCTGTGGGTGTATATTTGGTACTGGTAAATGTTATTTCCGGGTATTTATCTGTATTTAAAAAATCAGCACTGCGTAAATGCTTGTTACGTTCAGCATGATTTGTATCCAGGCTAGCGGCTTTTATGACTACTGAGGCCTTAGCTTTCGCAGGGGTATTCCTGTCATAACTGAAGTCACCTGAGAAATCCTTAAACCCTCCATACAGCCAGCTATACCCAAGATGCTGTATTCTGAAATTTATGAAGGCATGCATACCCTTGGTATCGATGCTGTAATCTGCAGCATGGACTAATGGTGTCAAGGTAAGCATTAGAAAGCCCAGTATTAATGATTGCATTTTGTTCATTTAGTTTCTCCTATGGTGGTGGTTGTAATCCCCAGCATGCGCTTGAGGGTTAAATCTTTAACTATGAAATGATGGTATAAAGCTGCCAGGGCATGAATGGCAGCAAGTATGATAAAACTGGTCGCGATAATTTCATGGATATCGCCGGCCCAATCTGCTCTATCTGAATCCTCAGCGATCAGAGATGGGACAGTAAACCAGTCAAATACATCGATACCCATCCCCTCTGCGGTAGAGATCATGTACCCACTGATGAAAATCATTACAACCAGCAGGTAAAACAGGTTATGAGTAATTCGAGCAACGAGTTCAGTTTTTTTATCGGAAGATATGGGGGCAGGACTGGTTTGAAATTTATTCCAGAAAAAGCGCAATAACATCGTCATCACCAACAATATACCTATGCTCTTATGTATCTCAGGTGCACGATGGTACCAGGGATCATAGTAATCAAGTTCCACCATATATTGGCCAAGAAAAAATATGGCAATAAAAGCAATCGCCATTGCCCAGTGTAAAAATATCGATAACCAGCCGTATTGAGTCTTTGAGTTCAAGATCATGATTTTTAATTTTTAGTTTTATTTAATCAGGTGTAGTCTTTGAATAAGTTATAAAGTTTCATTTCTGAGTAATTATGTGGAAATTTTTTGCTTATTTGCTTATAGGATTTGAACGAGACTGATATTTCACCGGTATTTCACATCAGCTTGACATCAACTTCACAGCTTCACCACTACTATTTAACAATAGAAATACAACGCTGAAAGGAGAGAACATCACCATGTCTATCGATCATGCTATCATCAAAATTCAAAATCTGAGACTAAGAACATTCATAGGATTTAATGCTGATGAAAAAACCAAGCAGCAGGATGTTGTCATCAACATTGAAATAAAATACCGCATCTCTGAAGCCGCTTTAAATGACCAGATAGAGCATGCGCTAAATTACAAAACCATCACCAAATCAGTGATTCAACATGTTGAACAGGGTCGATTTCTACTGTTAGAAAAGCTGGTTTCTGACATCGTCAAAATATCAAGCGAGCACCCAGACGTCGCATACGCTAAAGTGACCGTCGATAAACCGCATGCTTTAAGATTCGCAGATTCAGTATCATTGACCCTTGACCACCACAGCAAAGCTCAAGACCACATCAACTACCTGGAGAAAGCATCATGAGCCCTGAACCTGTATACCTGAAAAAACAGCAAGCTGCTTCAGAAAACAAGATAAGTGCCGAAGCCATCCTGGTGCGTGATGCCCTGATAGCCCGAGGCCTGGAAACCCCTATGCTTGAGAATGGATTAACTCCGGAGCAGAAATATAGCCGGGTAAAAGACCTTTTCACCGAGATAGTTACCACCCTGGGGCTGGACTTAACCGATGACAGCCTGGCAGAGACACCTCACCGCATATCCAAGATGTACGTACACGAAATTTTCTCCGGCCTTGATTACAAGCATTTCCCCAAGCTCAGTCTAATCGATAATAAGATGGGCGCGGACGAAATGATCAAGATCCGAGATATTGATATGACCAGCACCTGTGAGCATCACTTTGTTACTATTGATGGTAAAGCCAGGGTTGCCTACATACCCAAAAATCGGATTATCGGCCTGTCCAAAATCAATCGTGTTGTACGTTTCTTTGCACAACGACCACAGGTACAGGAACGCCTGACTCGACAGATTCTAGTCGCAATGCAAACCCTGCTGGAAACCGATGATGTTGCTGTCAGTATTGACGCAGTGCATTACTGTGTGAAATCCCGAGGGGTGCAGGATACCAATTCGCAAACTAGTACCACAGCTTTGGGTGGATGCTTTCGTGAAAACATCCATACGCGGGCTGAATTTCTCAATCCCTGATACGCTGTTAAAGAGATTAGTCAGACAGGTTGAATCTGTTATATTAAAACCTCGTTAATACACGGGTTTTAATCATGAATTGTATCTATCTGGCTGAATCAAGTGCTTAATGTAAAAGCACTTTCAAAACAGTATCACGCTGCCAATTTCAGCCAGTCGATTTTTGAAGACCTGAACCTGAGCATCAAACCTGGAGAGCTGGTGGCATTGATTGGTGCTAGCGGCAGTGGTAAAACCACCCTGTTAAACCTGTTAAGTGGCATCGATGACCCCGACAATGGCCAGGTATTTATTGATGGCTCAGATATCCACGCACTAAAAGAGCCTCATCGAACCCTGCTCAGACGCCAGAAAATCGGTTTTGTATTCCAGTTTTTTAACCTCATTCCTACGCTAACTGTAAGGGAAAATATCGCATTACCGATGGAGTTACTGGGGCATGAAACTTCCGCAATAGACCAACGTGTTGATCACTTGTTACATAGCGTGGGTCTGCACTCTATGCATCAACGTTACCCTGACACATTATCTGGTGGCGAACAGCAGCGCACTGCGGTAGCCCGAGCCCTGTCGCACTACCCTGCTCTGTTATTGGCCGATGAACCCACCGGCAATCTGGATGAAGATACGGGTAAACAGGTCATTGACCTGCTAACCGACCTTGCCAGAAATCAGCAAACAACCATGCTGATAGTCACCCATAGCCATAACGTGGCAAAGCATGCTGACCGAATCCTTAAACTTACACATGGTTCATTGGTTGAACAGTGAAAGCTGGCTTTCTACCACCGCTATTACTACGTTCAGGTCTGCGTCATCAATTGACACATCGCTGGCAGACGCTACTGGCTTTAAGCGGCATCATCATGGGTGTCGCTATCGTACTGGCGGTTGATCTCGCCAATAGTGCGGCCAAAGCTTCCTTCCAGTTATCCTCAGCCCAACTGCGAGGCACAGCAACGCATCGACTGGTCAGCCAGACCGATCAATTACCTCAGTCGCTGTATCAGAAGCTATATACCAGCCCCAATCATCCACCACTGGCACCTGTTATTACAGCAAGAGTCACTATCGAGAATGCCCCCAACAGGTATCAGCTGGTAGGTATAGATGTTTTTGCAGAAAGCCAGTTCAGACCTCAGTGGTTTAGCGAGATTAACTCAAATGGTAATCTGTCAGAGTGGTTGACTGATCCATCTGCGCTAATCATCAGTCATAACATCGCTGAAAAACTGGGTTTAACAATAAACGATCCTATCAAGGTTATATTTCAGCAAGAAACATTTGAATTAAAAATATTCGAACTAAACCGAACCTCGAAAGCGGGTGCCAACAATCTGTTTATTGTCGATATAGCCACTGCACAGGCCATCACAGGGCGCACAGACAGGCTGTCGCAGATCGATCTCATCTTATCCAGTCAGCAGGATATAGACTGGATAAAACAACGCCTACCTGAATCTGTACAGCTGATCGATATCACCCAGCAAACCAATGGCGTGGTGAGACTTTCTGAAGCTTTCGAGCTGAATCTCACTGCGATGAGCCTGCTGGCACTGATGGTAGGTCTGTTTTTAATCTTCAATGCAATGAGCTTTTCTATCGTGCAACGGCGCAACCTGTTTGGACGATTGCGCGCTTTAGGCGTCTTCCAGTTTGAGCTATATCGACTGTTACTCGCCGAGGCGCTGGTACTCGGCATCATCGGCACCCTTTTTGGGGTTCTGTTAGGCCAGTGGCTGGGCAAGGAGCTGACAGGCATCGTTGCTGAAACCGTCAGTCAACTTTATTACCAGGTCAGTGCTGACGCTATGCAGATGAGCGGATTCTCTCTGGTTAAAGCGATCATTCTGGGTATAGGCGGTACCCTGCTCGCAACCCTGATCCCGGCTTTTCTGGCGGCACGCATACCACCGCTGACGACCCTGTCCAGAGCTGCACTGGAAAAATCCAGCAAGCAACTCATCCCGCTACTGGGCGTCATTGGTTGTCTAATGCTGGGTATGGGTTTGATGATTGCATTTCTACTACCCGGCGGGATACTAAATGCTTTTATCGGACTATTTATTGCGCTACTGGGTTGCGCATTGATGACCCCGTCAAGCCTGTTACTTGCTCAGTGGCTATTGGCTCGCATCCCTTTAAGCGGTATCTGGCGTATGGCTACCCGTGATATGGATAGACATTTATCACGTCTGGCAACTGCAGCTGCCGCGTTGATGGTTGCCTTATGCGCGTCTGTGGGTGTCAGTATCATGGTGAGCAGTATGCAAAGCTCGGTTAGCGACTGGTTAAAAGAGTTACTCAATGCCGATGTGTATATCGCAGCCCAGGGTTTTGAGCAGGGTTCAGTATTAAAACCTGAAGTGCTGGCAATAGCGCAAAAAATGGAATATTTGAGTGATATAAGCCTGTATAGAAACACCCGCATTACTCTTGATAACCGGTCAGTACGTCTGGTAGGAGCACGTCTTGCGAAGGCATCGCGCGCAGGATACCAGATACTTGCCGGTAATCCTGCAACCGTCTGGGACCAATATGATCAGGGTTCTATTTTTATATCCGAGCCATTGGCAAATCGACTAAAACTGGGCACAGGAGACAAACTCACACTACCCACCCTGAAAGGCAAAACTTCATTCACCATCGCAGCGGTTTTACGTGATTACTCCAGTGAACACGGTCGCATCTATATGCCTCTCAAGGTTTATCGATATTACTGGGATGATGATACGGTGAATACCATGGCAATATTTTCAACGCAGCTTGCAGCTACAGATCTGATGCAATATGCACAAAGCTACTTTGGCTGGAAGAATGACCTGGTTTTTACCGATGCTCGTGCAATATACGATGAATCGATGGGTATTTTTGAACGAACCTTTCGCATTACTGAAGTGCTGAGACTACTTTCCATGCTGGTAGCCTTTATCGGCATTCTGACAGCCCTGATGGCCATACAGCTAGAACGGCGCAAGGAGTTTGCCGTATTACGTGCTCTAGGTCTTACTCGACTCCAGGTGAGCCAGCTCATCGTGATTGAATCACTACAACTTGGGCTGGTATCCGCATTCATGGCCATCCCGGCGGGAATAGCCATGGCCTGGGTACTTACCGATTCAGTTCAGTTACGCGCTTTTGGATGGAGCATGCCACTACAAATCACCGCCAGCCCTCTATGGATGACCCTGTTGCTCGGTTTGCTGGCTGCATTTATTGCCAGCCTTTATCCAGCCTGGCATGCAAGCCGTCATAATCCAGCTGGTCAGTTACGCGAGGATTAAGCATGAAAATAGTCTCAATCCTTTGCCTGTTGTTAATGATATCAGCCTGTGATTCTTCCGCTCCTGTAGACCAGCAAAGCGAGAGCTTAAGTGTCAGTCGCGCGATGCAGGCCTTACCCGATGCAGGCTTTAAACGCGCTGAAGCTATTCGTGAATTTAGTTTCCCTGCCGACCATGGCGCTCATGAAGAATTCGCTACCGAATGGTGGTACTTTACGGGTAATTTAAATTCAGATGCAGGGGATGCTGTAGGCTATCAACTGACCCTGTTTAGATTAGGTATGAAGTCTGCAGTAATTAATGACATCTCTCCCTGGCGCACTCACCAGTTGTATATGGGACATCTTGCCCTTAGTGATATTAACAACCGCAAGCATTACAGCGCAGAGCGCTTTAGTCGAGCGGCTGTAGGCCTGGCTGGCGCAGAAACCTATCCGCTGAAAGTCTGGTTAGGTCCCTGGTCTATATCTGGCGCTCAGGATGGCTTATTTCCTATCAAACTAAACGCTGAAAATAATGATATTGCTATCGATTTAATCTTACAGGACTCGGGTAAGCCTGTTGTATTGCAAAGTAATAAAGGTCTCTCACAAAAAAGTGCCGCAGCAGGTAATGCCTCATATTATTACTCTTACACTCGTCTACTCACACAAGGAAGCGTACGTATAGCGAATCGTAACCTGACTGTTATGGGAAACTCCTGGTTTGACCGCGAATGGTCAAGCTCAGCACTGGCAAAGGATCAACAGGGCTGGGACTGGTTTTCACTGCAACTGGATGATCAGCGTGAAATCATGTTCTATCAGCTACGCGATAAACAGGGACATGCACAGAGATTCAGCGAGGGAGTTCTGGTCGAAAGCAATGGTAAATCACAAAAGCTCAACCTGGATAACACTCAACTAAAGCCACTGTCCACATGGCAGAATCCACAGGGTGTGAGTTACCCCGTTAGCTGGTCACTTATGATACCCGAGCAACATATAGATCTACGAGTAGATGCAGCATTTAATGATCAGGAAATGCGCCACAGTGTGCATTACTGGGAAGGCGCAGTAGTGGTTAGTGGTAGCCACAGCGGGAAAGGTTATCTTGAATTAAGTGGCTACGAAAAATAAAACACTGTTGTTTATTTACTGGTAGGAAAAATGCAATTTTACCTGAATCCTTAGATTCAGGTTTAAGGCACCTCTGATCAATTCTGTTATGTCTCTGCGAGCCAGAGATACAACATAATTGATAAAACGGGGAAGCAGCTTGCCTCCCCGGATTTGCTTAAACTTGAAAGGGAAAAATTATTTTTCACCTGAGATTATTCTACCTGAGCAAGCTATGAACCTTCCCTGGAAACATAGAATATAAGGTTTAAACCTAGATTCCGCAGTTGACCGCTCGCAATAGAGGTTACCCCACTGCTTCATAAACCATTACAGTTGATGTGTATAATCACCCAATCGGTGCATCCCGCTACGAACTGAATTACACGTTTGAGGCGGCGTATCTCTTCGTTGTAACTCCTTGGAATAGCTGGCTATTCCGCGTCGTTACGCCTTGATCTACACCACCTCAAACGCACACTTCAACTCGTCCAACTGCGGATTCTAGGTTAAAGGGTCATCTTCATCTGCATGAAAAAAACCCTGACTGTCCCAGGGCACCAATCGGGGAATATCTCCAACAGCGGTATCACGAATTTCGGTATCATCAAATTGAAATTGAAAACGACACATTGTTGAACGGCACTCATTGCCAACCACGCTAACACCTGAATATTGTTTATTGCTGATATTGTTCATAATCTCGTTTTGTGCCCAGTTGCTCTAATTCGACATCTTGATTAGTATCAGCAGCAGTAGTTTCCTGTTAACTCTCCTGGCTCTCATGTTCTAGCTCAGTGTTTTCGGCTTGATTTTGCTGCGTAGCCTGTTGTAAGTCATTCAGCTGTTTTTGAAGACTTTTTAAATCTTGCTGCAAATAGGAAACTTCATCCCGATACAGCTCCAGGTCTGAGTTATTAGTTGTGGTTTCTTTGGGTGTTGGTATGAAGGCCTGTGACTTTGTTGGAACAGAGTCGATATTATTTGTTGCAATCCACAAAATAGCCAGTCCACATATAAAGCCAATAATCGTAGCTGTAAATGTATGTGTAGTTTTCATATTTTAGATCCGTAGTAATAGTGACAGAGTATACTGTCTCTGCCACAAATCAACATCGCGATTAAGAATAGTTCATGCCTTAGTTTTTTCTGTATCACTGATTATGTGAAGCTCTCAGCTAGACTATTCGTCAACTCGATAGCTCACCAGAGAAACGCAACAGGCATCGAGTTAAGACCATCCATCCCTCAGCAGGCCTGTCTTCAAAATAGTCCAGAACTTGTGGTTACTAATAAAGGTGCCAGACAGGTGTAACCACAATCATTATTGTAAATAAAACTATTTTTGATTGATCTAAAAAAAGGCTTATATTGTGAACATATGCATGTAGAGCACAGCCATGCTTCTCGACCTGCTCCTTCAGATGCTGAATATAAAACTGATCATCATCGTCTGCACAAAAACAAGGAGAACGGTTGTTCCCCCTCTGAATAATATGCCAGGGTATTCCCGGACCGATAAGCGTGATCTACGTGGCATTCTCACTTCCTGTTGTGTATTAAATGAACTCCATACTTGATCAAGAGACCAGAGATTTCAATTAATTGTGGTCGGGCTTTCACCGCCAATCTTTTGCCGATTTATCTCGGCGCAGTGGATGTCAATAATTATTCCCTCTTCACTCTGCAGATGAACCCCGCTACGAGCTGAATTGCACGTTTGCGCAGGCGACCTCTGCGTTGCCTATAAGGACATAGGTAAGGGGCGTGAGCAAGACGCGGAAGTCTTGTAATTCCCTGGAATAGCCTGCTATTCCGCGTCGTCACACCTTGATCTACACCACCACAAACGCACTTCAGCTCGTCCGACTGCGGATTCCAGGTTGAAGCGCTACACTAGTGTCCTTGTGTCTATATAAACCCCGGCCCAATCACACCGGGTCATCATCTTTTGGCGCTATAAACTCTTCGGGTCTAGTACGCAGCCTTCTATCCATCAATAACTTGAAAAAGAACGGAACAAAAAACACTGCGAGGAAGGTCGCCGCAAGCATCCCTCCCATGACTCCGGTACCCACTGATTTACGTGCTCCTGCCCCTGCTCCTACCGAGTAAGCTAGCGGTAGCACACCAAGAATGAAGGCAAGTGAAGTCATGATAATCGGACGGAATCTGATGCGTGCAGCTTCAATCGACGCCGCTGCGGCATGCCAGCCATGTTGTTTTTGCAGCAAGGCAAATTCAACAATCAAAATTGCATTTTTGGCTGCGAGCCCCAGTAACGTCACCAGTCCTATCTGAAAATATACATCGTTGGTATAATCCCGTAACCATACTGCAACAAGAGCGCCGAAGGTTCCAAACGGTAATGCCAGCAAAACAGAAAGTGGCAAAGACCAGCGTTCATACAATGCGGATAGAATCAGGAACACCATGATGACAGCAAGGCCAAGAGCAATTACAGAATTGTCTTCGGTTTTCTTTTCCTGATAGGAAGCGCCACTCCAGTCGATTGAAAAATCTTTCCCCAGAGACTGCCCAGCAACCTCTTCAACCGCCTGCAACGCCTGCCCCGAACTGATACCAGGTGCCGCTGAACCGAATAGTTTAACCGCCGGTAAATTATTAAACCTGTCCAGCGTATCTGGGCCAGAGGTATATTTAACCGTTGCAAATGCGGACAGTGGCACCATTTCACCAGCACTACTTCTGACATACATGCGGCCAATATCTTCAGGCTTTTTACGGTATTGCGAATCCGCTGATAGCATCACCTGCCAGGCCTGACCATATCGGTTAAAGTCATTCACATAGTAAGAGCCAAGTGTTGCTGCCAACGTGTTAAATGCTTTGTCTAAAGGAATACCCAGAGACTTGGCGCGTTCACGATCTACATCAACAAATAATTGCGGGGCTGCTGGTCTCCATAGACTGTTAATCATGCCCAGTCGAGCATCCTTACGTGCGGCGCCCTGAAAGTTACGCATCGCTTCAGCCAGTTTAGCGGGATCACTGCCCCCCTTGTTCTGGATATAGAACTCAAAACCACCGGTACTACCCAGACCGAAAATTGCTGGTGGATTAAAGGCTAGTACCAGCGCCTCTTTGATACCTGCCGTTTTAGCAAATAATTCACCTACCAGAGCCTTACTTGGTGTTGTGCGATCATCCCAGTGTTGTTGTGTAACAAATAAGGTAGCTGCATTATTTTTATAACCACCACCGAGAAAATCGAAGCCCGAAAAAGAAACCACATCTTTATTTGCCGGATTAGACTTTATCGCTTCAATGACCCTGGCTACGACCTTGTCGGTACGCTCCAACGAAGAACCATCAGGCAGGAAAACTGCCGCAATAAAAAAACCCTGATCTTCATCCGGCACCAGTGAACCCGGTGTGATTTTCCATAATTGAGCAGTGACGCCGACCATAGTGGCGAACAGTATTACCGCAAACACAGAACGCTTAATTATAAATCGCACGCCACCCATATAGCCGTGGGTTAACAGACTGAAAAACCGGTTAAACCAGTCAAATATAAAATTAGTCTGCTTATGCTCATGGCGCAAAATCATCACACATAATGAGGGTGTCATCGTCAAGGCGACTACACCTGATAGCGTAACTGATATCGCGATAGTAATAGCGAACTGACGATATAACTCACCGGTTAAACCTCCCAGAAAAGCAATCGGCACAAACACGGAAACCAGTACCAGCACTATCGCTACGATTGGGCCACTCACTTCGTGCATGGCCTTTATCGCCGCATTACGCGCACCCAGCCCCTGTTCGTGCATAATACGTTCAACATTCTCCAGCACCACGATGGCATCATCCACGACTATACCTATCGATAGCACCATACCAAATAGGGTCAGAGTGTTAATCGAATAGCCCAGCAGATACATGCCTGCAAAGGTACCCAGTAATGAAACGGGTACCGCCAGTGTCGGGATAAGGGTTGCACGCCAGTTTTGCAGAAATATAAAAACAACCAGAAACACCAGCACCATCGCTTCGCCCAGGGTTTTTAATACCTCGCGAATAGAGACTTCGACAAACCGGGTGGTATCGAAGGGAACAGCATAATGCAAACCTGGTGGAAAACTCTCCGCGAGCTTGTCCAGTTTCTGCTTAACTTCATCAGCAACGCTTAAGGCATTGGCACCTGGCTGTAGAAAAACACCTATCAGCGCCGAAGCCTTGCCATTGTATTTACCATTAAAGTTATAGTCCTTGGATCCGAGTTCGATGCGAGCTACATCTTTTAGTCGCAGGCTACTGCCATCTGCATTGGTACGCAGAATAACCTGCCCAAACTCTTCGGCTGTGACCAGACGCCCTTTGGTGGTAATACTGTAGACCAGTTCCTGATTACCTCCTGTGGGATTTTCTCCAATTTTACCGGAGGCAAATTGAGCATTCTGTTCGTTTATCGCTGCCGCTAAATCTCCAACCGTTAGGCCCAGTTGAGTCATGCGGTCTGGTTTGATCCAGATACGCATCGCATAATCCTTGGCACCGAATATCTGCACATTGGTCGTACCCGGTATGCGCTTGAGTTGATCAAGAACATTCAACTTAACAAAGTTAGATACGTAGATATCGCTGTATAACTCATCATCTGGGTAAAAAGAGATAACCTGCAAAAAGGATGAACTACCCTTCTGTACGGTAACCCCCTGTCGTCTCACCTCCTCTGGCAGACGCGCCTCAACCTGTTTGACGCGGTTATTGACATTGAGTGCAGCCTGCTCGACATCGGTACCGATATCGAAGGTGACCGAGATAGTCAGTGTTCCACTTGAAGTAGAAGTTGAAGCCTGATAAATCATGCCTTCAACACCGTTAATTGAATTCTCGATCGGTGCAGCCACCGTTTGTTCGATAACCTGGGCAGAAGCGCCCGGATAAACGGCTCTCACCTGAACTACGGGCGGCGCAATCTCGGGGTACTGAGAGATAGGCAATACACGCATGGCAGCTAAACCCGCCAGCATAATAAATATCGCAATCACAAAAGCGAAATTCGGTCGATCAATAAAATACCGTGCAATCATAATGTGGACTCTTGCTTATTGAGGGTTAGCTGTAGATTGCGCATCGGCCAATTGAACAGGCATACCGGGATAGAATATTCTTGCTACACCATCAACAATGACTTTATCGCCCACTTCCAGACCGGAATTGACGATCCAGTAGTTCTTGCGATCCTTATCCAGATCAACCCATTCGCCCAGTTGGATACTTTTCTGTAATGCTACTGTGCCCTTGTCGGTTGTAGTGGCAACGTACACATACTTGCCACCGGGGCCATCCAGCACCGCGCGTTGAGGAACCGCTATTGCGTCAGGGCGGTAAACACCATTCAGACGAACGCGCACAAACTGGCCGGGGGAAAGCAGCTTGTCTTCATTGGCAATGGTGGCACGCATGGCAAAGTTGCCATTATTGCTGTCTACCTTGTAATCTTTAAAATTCAGTTCTCCCGATTTAATAGCAACCCTGCTATCTGCTTCGAGTAGATCAACCTTGAAGGTTTTGTCTGCAAACTTTAAAGCACCGTTAGCCAGATCATGGCGGATTTTCACCCATTCATTTTCTGGAATGCCAAAATTGGCATACACCGGATCAATCTGTACCAGCGTCGTTAACAGGCTATTACTACCTGACTGAACCAACGCACCACGATTCTGTAATGCACGTCCAATAACGCCGCTGACCGGTGCGCGAATACGGGTGTAATCCAGATTGATTTTTGCTGTAAGCAGATTAGCCTCTGCCAAACTTATGGCGGCATCAGCCACGACCAGATTGGCATTAGCAATATCTACATTAGATTCCGCATCGTCCTGCTGGTTTTGACTTAGCATCTGCTTTTTAGCCAGAGGGGTAACCCGCCGAAGTTCGCGTTCAGCCTGTTTTAATTTTGCCTTGGCACTTACCTTTTGTGCGCGCGCGCTATCAATAGCCGCCAGTGCCTGCTGATACTCGGCCTTAAAAAGTGCATCATCCAGCGTAAACAGTAATTGCGACGCTTTAACTTCACTGCCTTCATCAAAATGCTGCTGCTCAACAATACCCGTGATACGGCTTCTGATTTCAACATCTAAAGACCCTGCAATCTGCCCGACATATTCGAAATTAATCGGGATATTTTCGCGTGCAGCCGTGATGCTGGTTACCGCAGTAGGTGGAGGGGCAGCGGCATGACTACTTTCTGCTGAAGCAGATTCTTTATTACAGGCGGTTAATAAGGCTAATAGACTTACAAATAGTCCAGATAATATTTTTCTTCTCATTCTTGATCCGAATTTTTGATGATAAATAGATGGTAAAAAAATGACGTGAGCCGAGAACGGCTATCATAGACTTTTCGAAATTGAAATTCTAATCGTTCATTTTAATGATGACGTAACAAATTGTAACTGCTGGAGTTGTAAGCAAAAACACCTATTTTACTGTGGAATTAATCAGTGATTCACTACTCCTTATCCTTTTCGCCCTGTCCAGCCAGATACGCAGAGATGATCCCAACCACCCAGATACCCCCTAATAGCAGAGTAACCAGATTCATCAAATCGCCTTCACTGCCTGCGGATTGCTTTGACACCATTTCAGCAATGATAACCGGATCGAGCGGAACCGCGCCACTTTGAATCTGATCCACAATCTGATAAGCCTGATCTATTGCTTTAGAAACAATATAGTAAGTACACGCGACTGCTATGCCTGAAATGACTGCCCCTGGAACATACCGCTTCAGATAAAAATGGCCAATACCCGGAAAGACCAATCCTGAAAGTAAAGCAGCCCTGGTGGATTTTTTCATTAATTAATTTCCTTGTGTGAATTCTGGTTAATACAGGGGCAAATCATACACCTGAAAAGATAAATCTCTCTATTGCTGAATTTCAGCAAACACGCCATTAAGCAGCTTTCTCAGGTCTTCTGGATTTAACTCTAGATCTAATCCTCTTCGACCGGCACTCACATAAATAGTGCTAAACTTTTTAGCCGAAGTATCGATGACGGTCTTTAAGCGTTTTTTTTGTCCCAACGGACTCACGCCACCGAGCACATAACCTGTTGACCTTAAGACATCATCTTTATCAGCCATAACTGCTTTTTTTACCCCAAGAGCCTTTGCCATGCGCTTCATACTGAGCATATTAGGTACAGCTATCACCGCCACTGCCAGTTGATTATCACCGGTACTGACGACCAGTGTTTTGAACACCCTGTGCTCATCAAGGCCTAGCTTCTCAGCAGCTTCCTTACCGTAAGAGTCGCAATTAGCATCATGCTCGTATTCAAGAACGCTATGATTAATTTTATGCTTCTGCACGAGTTTAATAGCTGGAGTCATAAAACCGTTTCAAATACAGGTTAAAGTTTTAATCTAGAGACTGCCAAACGAAGAAGAGCTCGCGAATAAAGCCGATGAAAGCCTAGCAGCGCTTTAAACAGAAAACCCATTCCTGATTCACCTGTTATTCTATCAACAATAGGTACCACCGCAGAACCGAAATACAGACGCGTTGAATGACCGCTGCTATCAACAACGCTCATCAACCACGAACGTGTGCGTCCCTGGAAATCCTTCAACAATAACTGATTGAGAGCTCTATCTTCAACACTCCATGCAGCAAAGCCTTCGATGCTACCCTCAGCCAACCCGCGAGCCTGTAGATCTGTTGAAGGACGCGCAAGCAACAAGCTCAACAGCAATCGTTCGAGTTTAAACAAAGGCGTGGTATAAAAAGCTTCAACGAATTGAGCCTGTGAAACCTGCCCTGTGATTTCGCTGACATAACAATCGGTGTATGCGCCACTGTCCTGATAGCGTCTAAGCAGTGCTTTATCGGGTAATTTACAGGTTTGAATTGAGGCCATAATTGATAATATCCATTTGATCAAAGGAGTACAGCCTTTATTAAAGTTTAATAGACTTCGGATTCACCCGCAAAAAAACAAACCCCGTGAAACGTCAACGGGGTTTATAAAAATGACAAGGTTTTTTTAAGCCTCAATAACCAGACCAAATTCACGACTGGTATCCTGTATCCAGAGCCAGATGTAGTCGGCAAAGCTTCGACGGATAACCAGTTCAAAACGCTTATCATCGATACGTCGAATGACCGCTGCACTCTTGGCAAAAACTGTGGACACAACCTTACCCACTGGAAACTGCTTGATATGTAGATCTACTGGCGTACATTTCTTCAATAAATCAACCACATTATCACCAGACAATTCCAGTACGGTTGAACCGCCACTACTGTTTACCAGTGAGTAGTGCCCTGCCATCTCATCACGAAATTTTGACTCTATATCAAAGGCTTCCTGACCAGGTACCAGAATCAGCCATTCATCCGGTGAAATCCAGCGTATAGAATAATCGCCCTTTTCTACTGATGTTAGCGGCTTTAGTGGCAGCCTTGTTCCTAGCACACGTTCAACAGCTGCGAGCTGGTCTGCATTTTCCGGGTTACATCGAAGCGTCAGGTGCCCAAGTAGCTTTCTCTCACGCAGATGGATACCACCGGTTTTCGGCCCCTGTTTTGCCAGACTTTCCAGTTCTACATGGTGTAGTGGAGACTGCCCCTGAATTTCAACAGCCGGTACCTGATTCATAACTGCTGCTTTTGTTGCTGCAGTCTGCTCTGCAGTCATTACCTGTTGATCAGACATTTTGACGTTCCCCTTTTGGATCATAGAAGATGGGGCTGCAGATCTCAGCCTCAATCACGCGACCATCGGCCAGCGGGTAGTATACTTTATCACCCATTTTATCCAGCCCACCCTTTATCACACCCATCGCAATGGAATGTCCGAGACTCTCACTCCAGTAACTGGAGGTCACATGGCCTACCATAGGCATGGGTATGGGCGCATCAGGATCAAGCACGGCCTGTGCACCTTCTGGAATGACTACCTTAGGGTCAGTGGTTTTTAGCCCCACCAGTTGCTTACGATTTTCCCTCACGCAGTCCTCACGATTCATCCCGCGCTTGCCAATGAAGCTAAACGGTTTCTGGTTTGAGACACACCATCCCATACCCAGATCGTAAGGATGCATCGAGCCATCGGTATCCTGCCCGGTGATAATAAAGCCTTTCTCAGCACGCAGGATATGCATGGTCTCTGTGCCATAGGGTGTTAGATCATACTTTGCGCCAGCCTCAATTAACTGCTCCCACACATGCATACCGTAGTTAGCCTGTACATTGATCTCAAATGAAAGCTCGCCGGTGAATGAGATACGGAAAACACGTGCGGGTACACCAGCTACGGTCATCTGCTTCCAGTCCATAAAGCTGAAATTTTCATTACTGAGATCGAAATCCGTCAGCTCTGCCAGCAACTTTCGGCTATTCGGTCCGGTAATGGTTGCGGTCGCCCAGTGGTCGGTGACGGTATTGAAATACACTTCCAGCTCTGGCCATTCGGTTTGATGGTAGAGCTCCAGCCATTCATAGACATGTGCAGCACCACCGGTAGTCGTGGTCATTACAAAATGGTTTTCGCCGAGACAAGCAGTAACACCGTCGTCAAACACCATGCCATCTTCACCACACATCAGGCCGTAACGACATTTGCCTACAGGTAATTTAGCCCAGGCATTGGTATACACACGCCCCAGAAATTCACGAGCATCCTTACCCTGGATATCAATCTTACCCAACGTCGATGCATCCAGAATGCCGATTGAGTTGCGCACTGCAAGACATTCACGGTTGAGTGCATCCTGCATGCTTTCGCCTGCTTTGGGAAAATACCAGGGACGCTTCCACTGACCAACATCTTCAAATTTCGCACCATGCTCTACATGCCATTTGTGCATAGCGGTGTAACGCTTGGGAGCAAAAAGTTCACCACAGTTACGCCCGGCAATGGCGCCAAAGGTAACCGGCGTGTAATTGGGTCGAAAGATCGTGGTACCTGTTTCAGGGATAGATTTATTAAGAGCTTTTGCAGCTACGGCCATGCCATTGATATTGCCTAGCTTGCCCTGATCAGTGCCGAAACCCATAGCCGTATAACGCTTAACATGCTCGATGGATTCAAAGCCTTCGCGACAGGCCAGCTCGATACCGGCGGCAGTCACATCAGTCTGGTAATCGATAAACTGTTTCGGTGCCTGGGAGGTCGGCTTAACATGAGGAATATGGAACAGGCTCATCGGTGCATCCTGCTGTAACATCTGTGCTTCTGGCAGATCCATTTCAGCAGCAGCCAGTCCTATTTCGCTCAAGGCTTTTTGACCGGCCTCTAAACCCTCATTGAGTGCAGCAGCCGTTTCATACTGGCCGTTTATGCCACCAGCGCTCAGCTGTTTCTGTACAGTAGGACCCGGCAGAAAACCAACTACTTCATCACTCCATGTCGGACGACTCCCGGTGTGGCAGGACAGGTGAATAACCGGACTCCAGCCCCCAGAGGTGGCAACGGTATCTGCTTTCAGATTCGTTACCGGACCGATAACCTTATCACCACTGCCGCTGATCGAAGCAATACTCACGCCTGATACACGCTTACTACCCTGCACTTCTATAACCGCAGCGCCGCATATAATCTTCAGGCCACGTTTGCGCGCGGCTTCAACTCTATCACCGCTGGAAGTCGCACGAGTATCAACTATGGCCACCACCTTACGACCGGCATCATCCCAGTCCAGAGCAGCCTGATAGCCATAATCGTTGGTGGTCATCACTACCAGATCATTACCCGGCACCACACCATAGCGATTGATGTAGCTGGATACTGCATTGCAAAGCATACAACCGGGTACATCGTTATTGGAAAAAACCAGTGGACGTTCATGAGCACCCGTCGCCAGTACCACCCACTTCGCGCGAACACGATGCATGCGCTGGCGCACCTGATTGTCTGGCGCTTTGTCTACTAGATGATCGGTGCAACGTTGGTGAATAGTCAGGAAGTTATGATCGTGATAACCATTTACAGTAGAGCGTGGCAGTAAAAGAACATCTTCATAGCTGCTCAATTCTTCAACTACAGAACTCACCCATTCTGCTGCGGGTTTACCGTCCAGAGTTTCCTTGCTGCTCAATAGACTGCCGCCAAATTCATTCTGCTCATCGGCAATTATGACTCGCGCTCCACCACGTGCAGCGGTCAATGCTGCCGCCAGACCGGCGGGGCCTGCACCAACAATCATCACATCGCAATGCTGGTTAACACTGTCATAGGTATCGAGGTCATTTTGCAGTGGCGAACGCCCCAGTCCAGCTGCCTTACGAATCATCGACTCATAGGTATCCCATAGAGATTGTGGATACATGAAGGTTTTGTAATAGAAGCCGGGGGGCATCATTTTGCCACCGACCTTACCAATGATCCCCATCAGATCATTATCGACACTCGGCCAGCCATTGGTTGAAGCAGCAACCAGGCCATAGAATAATTCCTGCTGAGTCGCACGAACGTTGGGTACCTGAGTGGCTTCGGTAGCCCCTAGCTGCAAAACAGCATTGGGCTCTTCTGCTCCGCAGGCAATGATGCCACGCGGACGGCTGTATTTAAAACTACGGCCAACCACATCAATGCCATTGGCTAGCATGGCAGAAGCCAGCGTATCACCCTGATAGCCCTGATATTCCTTTCCATTGAATATAAAGGTCAGCGGTTTAGTACGGTCGATTCGACCGCCGCTTTGCAGGCGATTTTTCTGTGTCATTATTCCGCTCCCTTAGTCGGCTACTACAGAAGGCTGTTCACCAACCTTGTAGACTTCTTTGATTTCGTAGGTCTGGGTGTCACGAGTCATGTTAAAGAACTTACGACAACCGGCAGCATGCACCCATAATTCGTGATGCAATCCTCGAGGGTTTTTGCGGAAGAACAGGAACTCGCCCCACTCTTTATCAGAACAGGCTTCTGGATCCAGAGGTCTTGCAATATGCGCCTGACCTGCCGGATGAAACTCTTCTTCTTCGCGATATTCTGCACAGTGCGGGCAGTAGATATGAAACATAGTATTAGTTCTCCCTTTAGTGGGCTACGCCAGCAGCGCCGTGCTCATCGATAAGCGCGCCGTTGTGGAATCGAAACATAGAGAATGGCTCGGCTAAGGGGTGCATCTCACCCTTTGCCAGACAGGCTGCAAAAACGTTACCGGAACCTGGTGTCGCCTTGAATCCGCCGGTTCCCCAACCACAGTTAAAAAACAGGTTATTAACTGGCGTCTTACTCATGATAGGACAGGCATCTGGACAGGTATCGACAATACCGCCCCATTGACGATTCATGCGCACCCGACTAAAGATGGGGAAGAGTTCAACAATCGCCTGAACGGTATGCTCAATAGTCGGGTATGAACCGCGTTGGCCATAACCGTTATAACCATCGATACCAGCACCAATCACCAGGTCGCCTTTATCTGACTGGCTGACATAGCCATGCACCTGATTCGACATCACGACCGTATTTAGTATCGGTTTGATCGGTTCAGACACCAGAGCCTGCAGGGGATGTGATTCCAGAGGTAACTCGAAACCGGCCATCTTTGCCACCACTCCCGAATTACCGGCCACTACGCTACCTACACGGTCAGCTTTAATCTCGCCATAACGATTTGTGTTTACACCGGTAATAGTGCCATCCTCAATAATCAGTCCCGTGACTTCGGTTTGCTGAATCAGATCCACGCCGTAGGAATCAGCACCACGAGCAAAGCCCCAGGCAACAGCATCATGCCGTGCCACACCACCGCGTGGTTGCCAGGATGCACCCAACACGGGATAACGTGTGTTCGCAGAACAATCCATATGCGGCACGATTTCTTTAATCTGCTGCGCATCCAGAACTTCACCATCGATGCCATTAAGACGATTAGCATTCACCCGGCGTTGAATATCACGCATATCCTGCAGAGTATGCCCCAGATTCAATACGCCACGTTGTGAGAACATCACGTTATAGTTGAGGTCCTGAGACAGGCCTTCCCACAACTTCATAGAATGTTCATACAGGTGAGCCGATTCATCCCAAAGATAGTTAGAACGCACGATGGTGGTGTTACGCGCGGTGTTACCGCCACCCAGATAGCCCTTCTCAATCACTGCAACATTAGTCACACCGTGCTCTTTAGCTAGATAGTAAGCTGTTGCCAGGCCATGACCGCCGCCACCGATAATGATCACATCATATTTCTTCTTCGGAGTCGGATTTCGCCATACGCGCTGCCAGTTTTCATGGTGCGTCAGACTGTGTTTGAGCAGTCCAAAACCTGAATAACGTTGCATTTTTTAAGCTCCTGAATAATAAAAACCGCCACGACAAAAAACGGCGGTCAAAAGGAAATATTAACGGCACAGCAAAACCCCGTTATGCGTCAAAGCGCCTTTGGATAGTCTATTTACGACAGAGATAAAGTGAATAGAAAAAGCACCTGATTTATACCTCAAAGTTCAATGCCTGCCAACCACTCTTTCCACCCTGCTCCAGTACATGCATCAGTGGCATCATGGCCGCCATAATCTATCGTCCTTTGTTGAAATCGTTTTCCAGTACGCATGCCCGGAACAAAGCGAGATATTCTTCAGGTAGAAAATTTGAAAGTGATCTATAGTTTATCTGCACATATCTGGCGAGTGATTATTAACAGTTCAAACCTGGATTCCGAAGTTGGACGAGTTGTAGTGCGTTTGAGGTAGTGTAGGTCAAGGCTACGACGCGGAATAGCGAGCTATTCCAAGGAGTTACAAGTCCTGTCGCGTCCTCGGCTCGGGCATCCTGCTTCGCCCTACCTCCTCCCTCCCTGGAGTCGTGCTCACGCCCCTTACCTATGTCCTTATAGGCAAGGCTTCCGCGTCCTGCTCACGCCCCTTACCTATGTCCTTATAGGCATCACAGATCACGTCGACAGATGGAACGTCTGTTTCGCCTCACCTGGCTCGATCAGACAAAAGCATAATAATTAAAATTATCTGCTCACACATAACATTAGGTATAAAACTTAACTTAATGATTTTATTATAAAATATTGCAGGAAGTGTTAACTGCACAGATCTCTTCGATAAGCCTCGAAGAGACCTGCGTTACAGAGATTAAAACTTTACTACCGAATTACCTTCACTTATCCATCTGGTAATGCCATCTTTTACATTGTAGATTTTGTTGAAGCCGAGCTTCTTACTGAAATATGCAGCAGCACTTTTGGTACGGTTTCCTGTGCGGCATATAAGAATGACGGGCTCATTCTTATCAATTTCTTTAATAAAAGTCGGTATAAAATCCTTGTTCAGACCGCCTTTCGCATCAAACAGAGTTAGCTTACGACTACCCGCAACAACACCGGTTTGCTTCCATTCTTCTTCTCTACGAATATCATAGATTTTTACGCCTTCGCTCAACAGTTTTTTAAGTTCTTCATTACTAATGTTGGTATAAGTAGGCACAACAATTGAAAGCAGCTCAACCTCAAACTTCAGGGTTGAGTCAGCCGGAATCAGGCCGCCGCCTACCTCGCGACTGCCATAAGCAAGCTCAGCAGGAATGATGAGTTCACGCTTACTGCCGACGTGCATACCAACAACTCCCTGATCCCAACCCTTGATAACACGTCCAGCCCCGAGCTCGAACTCAAAAGGCTGATTACGATCAACGCTAGAATCAAACTTTTTGCCGTCCATTAACCAGCCGGTATAGTGAACCGAAACCGTATCACCCGTCTGGGCAATAGCACCTTCGCCTTTTTGAAGCTCTTTGATTTCGAGTCCGGCAGCATAGGCAGTTGCCAATGACAGAGATAAAAATAATCCAATGATATAACGCAAAACTAATTCCTCTTAAAATGGCAAGTAAAGTTCCAGAGCTTTTAAGACCATTGTAGGTAACAATAATTCCCCAGAATCTGGTGCGCCCCAGGGCCTGTCAACACGTGTTAACAGGCCCTAAAAAGCTCGAGAAACATAAAAGGATTCTGGTCACACCCAATTACAAGGAAAAAGTTCTCGTTAACTAGTTGTCACCACTCACCATCATTTACTATGTTTTAAAAGCGAACAAAGGCTGATGACTATCAACTTGAAATTATTTTCATTCACTAAAACTAATGTCCACAAATGAGGGGCTCAGATCTGGCTTTTTGAATTGATCATTAATTGAACTATTTATTGATAAGAGCAATTCAATCTCTTCGTGCTAGGAATGGTTATTTCTCCATCTAGTCATACCCAAAACTGCTAATCCAACACCAAACAGTATTAGAGGTTTTGGCTCGGGAATGTCGACACTATTTATCGTAACTAAGGTGTTTGTAAAAGAAACATCGGCAAAACTACCGGGTAACGC
>JBNKUM010000050.1:0-17248 GCA_050298595.1 Gammaproteobacteria bacterium
GTATTCATCAACAGTCTTTTTCATTACCTCATGCAGTAGCTCAATTTCGTACACACGAGTATCCGGTTCTGCGAATGTGTGGTATTTAATGGTAAAGTTTTCACACCATCCACTCTGCCCACCGAGCAGAAAAAAACTGACAACAACCAACTTTAGAGTAAAAATACTATTTTTCATCTTACATACCCCAATTATCTATTATATTAAAAGATTGCCTATGAGGCTCAGCTATTGATCGAGTGAGTTCTGCATAATGAAAACCATTGTAAAATAAAAAAGGGGCCATTATACCGAAAACAAACGAATCAATTGCAAAAGAGCCTTGTACTGTAAGAGTTTCCTGACCACCAGGGAATCGAAAAGTGGTGCAGTTACGCGCTGTATTCACTGGATTGACCCACAGGGTATGTTTACCCTTGATATAGCAAGTGAATTCGCCACTGCTGCGTCGGTCAATCCTTTCAGAAGCGACAGGCAGGCTATACCGGAACGAGGTGCTGCGGCATACTGTTTTCTATCGATCAGAGATTTCATGATTCGTCTCCATCCTGGACATGTTATGTCAATTGATCGCGGTTAGGTCACGTGGCTTATCACGATTGTAGTACAAGTATAGATCACCATATAGTAGAGCGTCGAGTAAATAAGGGCCAGTGCAGCAGAGGCCCGCCGCAAGCCGCACCGATGGGGCAAGGCCACGTTTAAGCGCACCAGACCAACTTTCATAGCTTGTTTCCTGCAATGAAATACTTTATGCAATAACATAGCCCTGTTCCCGAAACAGTTTCACACAGGCATCGACGACAGTCGGGTCATAGCTTTCGACCCACCCATGTTCGATTTCATCCAGAGCGGCATGCATGCCGAGGGCAGGACGATAAGGCCGATGAGAGGACATCGCCTCGACCACGTCGGCAACAGCCAGGATACGTACCTCGAAAATAATCCGATCGCGTTGCAGCCCGCGCGGATAACCACTGCCATCCATAATATATAAGACACCTGGTGCGCCTAGATAAATCGGCAAAAGATTGGCGGTGTAAATCCGCTACCTGATAAGGATTAGCGATCCAAAAATATTTACACTCTACTGACACAATGCTGTCAGTAGGGCCTATTTAAAATTAAACCTCAACACAAAATGTAGAGGTGAAAAATGTTAAGGTCATATCTAAATCCCTTTCTCCTTGGGATCGTATTAATACTTTCAGCAAATGCTGCTCAGGCAGAAACGGTTGAGGTTGTGGTGTTCAAAGCCAAAAACGGCGTTAGTGAAAAATCAATTCTGAATTCAGCTGAAGGCATGTTAAGCACACTTAAAAGCTGGGATGGATTCATATCCAGAGAGCTAATAAACGCTGGAAATCAGAAATGGATTGATGTAGTTCACTGGCGCGATCTGGAATCAGCCGAAGCAGCTCAGCACAAAGCTATGGAAAGTGACTCCTGCTTACTTTTCTTCTCGTTTCTGGAAGAAAACGGTCAGCAAATTTTTCATGGTGAAAAGATGCTGACACAGTAATACTTTTGGTTGTAACGGCTCTTATGCAGTATTGGAAATAGACTGAGTTTGGAACAACCCGGTTAGTGGGAAAACCTGGGTCAGAGAATTTAAAGGGGTCGGAAGTAAAGCGGAGTTAAAGGGGACGGAAGTACATGAGAATTATTCCCATTTTACACTGACCCCTTAAACCATGCGACAACCTGAACCGCAAGATCCGCGAGACCGATCCGAAAGGGTAGGTCACCGAGTACAGCTACGACACCGTCGGCAACAAAACCCTGGAGCAGTAATGTTTATAGACACTCAGTGATTTGAAAAGAAATTAAACATCAGCGATATCGCTATGGCTTCAGTTAAATGAAGGTGGTATTAAGTAAAAAATAGGTTTCTGTTGAACCTTAATGGGTATTTTTTCTTCGGCTGGGTTCAAAGTACAAAATGATCCTGCAACCTGTGATATCAGGTTGGTGTTTGAAAGAGTTATCTAGGGGAGGGCTTATGTGTCGGGAAAAACTTCAGCGCAGCGTTTCACACCGTGCACCCAATTCTTCCCCATTTCTCACAGGCTTGTCTGATTTTATACGCACTACCTACCAGTGATTTAAACGGGCTTTCAAAATCCTTAGTCAGGTATACCCAGTGCCTGGGATCGATATTAAGTCGGGTCAGTATGTCAGGTAGATGTTCAGGAATGTATCCCTTTTTATCATCCCCGAGAATACGTCCGGTCTACAAATTTAATGGATAAATTTGTACAGATGTGCTGCCCTAATGGTAAGCCTTTTGGCATTTTGTTACGCGGGTAGCCTGCGAATGGTAGTAACTCTATTGGTTTGGCACGTATTGCTTCAGGGTTAACTGGGCTCGTATGGGTTTGATGTTCAATACGTTTCTTAACAGAGCTGTGATCCGATGTTTCAGGTCTCTGCTATTTAAGAGCGAAGTAGATTGAGATCGGTATAAGCTATACAGGCTGCTAATGCTTTTTTATCCATAGTGATTGCTCATGATCGTGTAAGCAGCAATATCAATGGCAAAGATGTTGGATAATGAAAGTAATCGATCTTCAATCCACTGTCTTCTGTGTTCATAATCCTGTCCGGATTGTGAATCCTTACCACATAAAAAAGGCACGGTGTTCTCAGCGGGAAATACTATGGTAGTAAGGGGTAGCTTCGATAGAAACCTGTGTCTACCGAGCTTTAGGCATAATGCGCTCCTTGCGATTTGATGAGGTTAAAAAAAACTACGACTTTTGTTAGCAGCTGTCAATGTTCAATATATGTCCGTGTTTATTATTGTGGACGAAGAATCGATAAGATAAATCAATGTGATGTATCGACCAGTGTATTTTATCTGATAATTCATTTATTTCTTTTTAGCCAGATAGAGAATTCCATACAGACTAATAATAACCACCAGCAAAGAAGTGACTTGAAAACTCTGAATCGTTTCCTGAAGAAATAGAACGGCCAATAACATTGTAATTAAAGGAGTAGGGGTTGTGATAGAACTGGCCAGGGATACATCTATATGTTTGACCGCGTAAAACCAGCTGATTAATTCCAGATAATAAACAAAGCCCATACTGAAGGCAGATATCTGGAAATTAATAGTAATCATTCCAGTGATGACAGAGTCGAGACCATTCACAGATATTGTAGCTATCAATAAAAATATCGCGGATATCAATACCCTGAAAAAAGTGACCTGCAGTGGCGTTATTGGAGTGGTATCTAATGTGTTCTTGATAATAACGTGCGCAATGCTCCATAGAAAAGGTACTGCCAGAGCAAGTATAAACCAAACAGATAAGCCTTCAATTTTCCAGCTTCCCTGTGTGCCTAAATAATATAAGCCAGCGATGAGTAATATCGTAAAGAATAGCTCTGTTTTAGTCTTCTTTTTATTAAAAAAAATACTCTCCCACAGAATAGCAAAAAGGGGGTAAGCCTGAATCGCAATTATGGCGCTCACAGTACCTGCTTTTTCTACAGAAAGTACATAGACGTAAGTTGATAATCCAAAGATTAAACCTGTTAACAGGATGATCAAGATGGTTCTATTTCTTAATCTAGCTGGCAGTTTCTTTGTAAAAATACCATGTGTGTTCTTGCTGTATTCATTGAATAGCAAAGGCAAAGAACAGACCAGTTGCCAAAGCGATAGATAAAAAGCAAAGTTCAGTGCATTTAACCCTGCAGGACGCCCATTTGAAATAACTGGTAGCATTCCCAGTAAAAGCAAACAGGTAAATGCCAACAAAACGCCAGTTTGTTTATTGGCTTGAAAAGCCGTATTCATGGTTTAACATATTCCATAAATCTATTCAGATCAATCATTCCACCGCTCAGAATAAGGCCGACTCTTTTCCCTTTCATTTTTTCCTTTTCTTTATTTAAAGCTGCCAGCGGTGCGGCTCCCGCGGCTTCCGCCAGATTATGAGTGGATTGATAATACTGTCGCATTGCAGCTTTAATCTGTTCATCACTCACCGTAATGATTCTGCTGGCACCGGCTAAAATGATGTCAAAGGCTTCCTCAAGCGGGGAGCTGGTAGCGACGCCATCGGCAATAGTATTTACACCTGACGTTGGAATGATCTTCCCGGCCTCAAAAGATATAGAGAAAGTAGGCGCGCCTTCAGCAACGACACCGACAATTTCGGTTTTCAACCCCAGCAAGTCTCTTGTTTTTATCAAGCCGCAAATCCCTGACCCCATGCCAATAGGCGCATACACGGTTTGTATATCCTTGATGCTGGATAAAAATTCCAGTGCATAGCTGGCAACGCCCAGTACCAGGTCCCGACAAAAAGGTGCAACAGCTTCGTAGCCATATTCCTGTTGTAATTCCAGACTATGTTGACGGGCAGCTTCAAAATCTTTTCCGAAAATAATCAGCTCTGCTCCTAAAGACTGTATTGCCCGGTTTTGATCCTGACTATTATTTTCAGGTACAACTATAGAGACAGGTATGTCGGCACGGCTTCCGGCAAATGCCAGACTTTGCCCGTGGTTGCCTCTAGTGGCCGAAATAAGTCCTACAGGTTTATCGGTTCTACAGCTAATTTGATGTAACAGATGAATCCCTCCGCGCACCTTAAACGCAGTTGTGGGCGTATGGTTTTCATGTTTCACCCACACATCACAATCGGTGCTTTTACTCAGTAATGGCCAGTTGTGTTGCAGGGTAGGTTGTATGGTTTTATGAACAATGGCTGTAGCCTGTTCAAGCTGTGTCAGGTTAAACATTCCTAATGATCCAAATCTCTGTTGACAACAATTCTAGATACTGAGATTGTATGACTCAAGAGTTATATTGTATGGCGGATAATATTATGTGGAGTCCAGACTTATCGACAGAGCAGGGGCCTTTATATCTACAGTTAGTGAATAAAATGGCACAGGATATTGAGACGGGTGTACTTAAGGTCGGTGAGAAGCTACCTCCTCAACGTCAACTGGCCTGGCATCTGGATATCAATTTAAGTACGGTTACCAAGGCCTTTCAGGAAGCTACTAAAAGACATTTGATCACCGGTGAGGTCGGCAGAGGTACCTATATTCTGGCAAAAAGTAGCGAAGCCGAATTATTCAATCTAAAACAGGATCTGGATGAATCGATCATCGATCTGAGTACACACGTCCCGGTTGCAATGCCTAATGATCTCGATCTTGAGAATACATTGAATGAAATGATGCAGGATGATCAGGGCCTGTCTCAATATCTAAACTATCACTCCCCAGCATCCGTGCTACGGTACAGAATAACTTGTTCCAAATGGCTAACTGAGCTGGGATACCCGATAGGGCCAGAGTCATGTGTTGCAACTACCTGTGCACAAAATGCCTTGTTAGTAAGCCTGTTAAGCTGCTGTCGAGCCGATGATACTGTTCTGGTAAATGAACTCACCTTTCCAGGTATGAAGGCAGTGGCAAAACAGCTCAGTATTAAATTACATGGTATAGAAATGGATGAGCAGGGGATAATCCCAGAAGCACTGGCTTTAGCCATAAGAACAACGCATGCAAAAGTTCTGGTTTCAGATCCCACTTTGCAAAACCCGACCTCAACCAGCATGGGCAAGCAACGTCAGCAGGAGATTATTAAAATAATAAAACAGAACAACCTGTTATTCATAGAAGAATATGTGATCGGGGCTTTATCGGCTCAGCCACCCATCAGTACACAGATAAAATCACACTCCATAGTGATCACCAGTTTTGCTAAAACCGTAGCACCGGGCATTCGCTTTGCGGTGATTGCAGGAGAGCATTCTGTTCTACAAAAGATATTGGCTGAATCTCACGCCACTAGCTGGCAGTTTAGTCCGTTAATGGCCGAGATAGCCTGTCGCTGGATAGAATCAGGGCTGGCTAAACAAAGAATGAACTGGCAATGGAGTGAAATTCAGAAAAGGCATAGAATTTTTAAAAAGATATTCCCAGATACTAAATACAATGGAAATAAGGACCTGTGTTCGCATGTATGGTTACCAGTGGAAGGAACAGCTGTACAGGCTCAGGAAAAATGTCATCAACTCGGTGTGGAAGTTGTGCCAGCTGGACTTTTTGCGGTGGGTCGAAATTACCCAGAATGTATTCGAGTCAGTTTAACCGCCGCGAAAAGCAGACAGCAATTAAAGATAGGTTTGCAGAGAATTTATCAATCTGGGGTCGTTAAACAGAAATAGGGGAGGTAGATAAATCGTTTAAGTAAGCTCAGATTTAAGCAAACCTCTCCCTTTCTAATCAGTAAGGGCTGCCGTCCTTGTGCAGGAATAGCCACGAACCAGTGTCTTCGGATTTGGCAATCAAGTCATCATCTGGGTATTCAGCTTTATCATTAGGTGAACGATCGCCAATTTCAAGATATGTAACTGTTTCACTGGATTTATTAACTAGCTGATGACCGATACCTTTAGCTTTTTCGAAACCAAAACAATCACCAGCCTGCATTAGAAATTCATCATTACCAAATATTAAAGTAGGAGATCCCTGAAGAATGTAAATGAATTCATCCTGTGTTAGATGATGGTGCTTTAGCGCCGACATTGCGCCAGGTTTGAGCTCTGTCAAGTTAATACCGAAGTTGGTGAGGCCGAAGTAATCACCGAGTTTTCTCTTAACTCGTCCTTCCATCATCGATGCGAATGGCTCTGGGTAGAGAGACTTCTGTAAATTCACTTCAATATTTTTTGCAGCTGTTGGTTTTATAGTAGACATAGGTATTTAGTTGATTAGGTGTTAGCACAATCCGAACGGATTCCATTTTGATCCTTTATGCAACATGGATCAATATAATCAACCAGAAGCACTGCCCACCACCTGTGGGACATCTAAAGATCTGGCAGAGAACAGCATTCACTCAAAGCGTAAGGTAAAGCCTGTTAAAGTCTCTGCATTTGTTCAGGTTCAATCCGATGTTTCTTTAACCTCTCCAAAACAACCCCGCATCAAGCTGACGAGGTATTGTTACTATCTGCTAAAATTGTACCAATTGATAGTCACTATGGAGCTTTTTGGTAACTTCCACCCTGTCCTTTCACATAATTTACAAAAGGTAAATCGGAGGCTGAGCCGGTGGCTTACCTTTTGTTAATTATTCTATGGGGTAAATCTTGATAAGATTCAGCTCGTAGAGGGATTCACCTATTTGGAGAATAGATATATTGACTGTAATGGTCGACGAAACTGTGAGTTACCCTCTAACACGAGCGGTCAACTGCGGAATCCAGGTTTAACTTTCTCTCCGCACGTATTAGCCCTGGAGTTACCCAGGATACAAATCATTTCTCTCATTGCCTCAAATCACAACCCTGTTACTATCTCCAAAACACTGGAGATCATCATGACTGGAGAAATCCTTTTCATATTTTGCCTGTTAACTGTGACCATCGGCTTATTTATCTGGGACCGTATCCGGATGGATATTGTCGCTTTAATGGTGGCAATGACATTGGCTTTCTCTGGAGTGATCAGTGTTTCTGAGGTTTTTTCGGGGTTTGGTAATTCCGTAGTCATAATGATTGCGGGGTTATTTGTTGTTGGTGAAGGTCTATTTCGTACCGGTGTAGCTGCCGCAGCTGGTCAGTGGATTCTGAATATGGGGGGTAACAGCGAGGCCCGCTTACTGTTGTTTTTACTCCCGGTTATTGCGACCTTATCAGCTTTCATGAGTTCGACTGGAGCAGTTGCTCTACTAATACCGGTAGTCCTCAGTCTATCTCGAAAATCTGGTATGTCTCCCTCTAAACTACTAATGCCATTGGCTTTTGCATCTCTGGTAGGGGGAATGTTAACGCTGATTGGTACTCCCCCTAATATCGTAGCCAGTGAGACCTTACTGCAGGCGGGCTTCGCCCCCTTTGCATTTTTTGATTTCACGCCTATCGGTCTGGCTATACTGGTATTCAGTATGTTTTATCTGATTGTTATCGGTCGACGCTTACTGCCCAATGTTGATATCAGAAACCCCGATCAACCCCATCCCCATTTACATGAGTTTGCTGAGCGTTATGGCATCAGTGATCAGTTGCACTTGCTATCGGTGCCGGCAGATTCGAATCTTATCGGTGAGACTGTTGTCACTGCGGGACTACGTACTAACTATGAGGTCACGGTATTCGGCATACGTCGTAAAGGTCGTTTAACCTCGATGCTATTACCGGTAACTATAGAAACCATAATCAAAAAAAATGATGTGCTGATGGTTTATGCTGATTCGAAACAAATCACCTCGATCTGTGAGGCTTTCAGTCTGACGTCTGAAGTTTTTCCCACGGGCCTTATCAGAAAAATGCATAATGAGTTTGGGGTGGCTGAGGTAATGTTACGTCGCGGATCTTCACTGGTAGGGAAAACAATCAAAGAGGGCAGGTTCAGAGAAAAATTTGGACTCAGTGTGATTGGTATTTTACGTGATGATGAAGCACTAACGACTGATTTTGATGGCACTGCTCTCAAATTTGCAGATAGCTTATTACTTGCCGGTGGCTGGAACTTTATAGAGAAGTTAAACGACAGGCGCGATTTTATCGTTATCGAAACTCCCGCAGAAATGGTGGAAGCACCTTCTCACGCCAGTAAAGCTCCATTGTCGTTGCTCATCATGCTATTGATGCTGATCTCTATGACTATGGGTTGGTTACCCACCCTGACGGCAGTTATGGCAGCTGCCCTGGCCATGGTGATTACCGGTTGTGTCACTATGGAAGAAGCCTATAAATCACTTAAACCCTCAAGTCTAATACTGATAGCCTGTATGCTTCCGGTGGCGATTGCGATGGAAAAAACAGGAGCAGCCAGGCTGATTGTCGATCAACTGGTAGTTGCTTTTGGTGGAGGTAGCCCTATGGCTCTGGGGGCAGCCCTGTTTATCTTTACCTCGATCTTCAGTCAGTTTATCTCTAATACTGCGACTACTGTGCTGGTGGCCCCAATTGCAATCAGCGCCGCACAATCTCTGGGCGTCAATCCACAGCCCTATATGATGATGGTTGCTCTGGCGGCATCAACTGCCTTTGCGACGCCTATAGCATCGCCGGTGAATACTCTGATCCTGGCGCCTGGAAAATATACGTTTTTAGATTTTGTCAAAGTAGGGGTACCGCTTCAAATTGCAGCGATGATTATTGCGCTGCTGTTAACCCCGCTCATTTTTCCGTTTTAATTCCTGTTACTGGTGCTTTAAGAATCAATTTTTACGCAAATTTTACGCCTTGATGTCGTTTCGTATATAGATTTTTAACGCCAGAAAGTTGAATCATATAGTCTGAAATTATTCAGGTATTTGATTCCAATGATTAAGCTTTTACGGCCTATCCTCTACATCTGTGGGATATTGGCCTTAATTATGGCCGCTTTAATGCTGCTGCCCGCTGGATTTGCCTATTTCACCCATGACCAGGAATTACAGCCTTTTCTTGATTCGGCTGCAGTTACGGCCGTATCAGGGTTAACCCTGATCCTGATATTCAGGTCATCCACAATCTCTCTAGCAACCCGTCAACTTTATCTACTCACCACTTTTAGCTGGATACTGCTATCGCTTGCGGGTTCACTGCCACTTATATTCGCACATCACCCCTTATCGCTGGTTGATGCCGTATTTGAGTCGGTTTCAGGCATTACTACCACGGGTTCAACGGTGATGAGTCATCTTCAAACCTTGCCTCCGAGCATACTGTTGTGGCGGTCTTTGCTGCAGTGGGTAGGTGGCCTGGGGGTGATCGGGATGGCGGTTTCGATTCTACCCTTTTTACAGATAGGGGGGATGAAGCTATTTCAGACAGAATCTTCAGACTGGTCTGAAAAATCACTACCTAAATTCCATGGTCTGGCGCGAGCCTTACTGGTTAGTTATCTGTTAATCACCCTGTTATGTGCTGTGAGTTACTGGATGGGGGGGATGTCGATCTTCGATGCCATCAATCATGCGATGACGACAGTCTCTACCGGCGGCTATGCGACTGATGACCGCTCTATGGCACGTTTCGGTCCCGCAATACTCTGGATATCAGTGCTCTTCATGATAGCGGGAGCATTACCTTTAACCTTTTTTATCCGATACTTCACCGCACGCTCGATACATTACCAGGTAGATCAACAGGTGATGGGGTTTTTACTGATAACCGCTTCGCTGATTCTTTTAATGACGCTACAGTTGATGTCGGTAAACACTTTGCCACCATTTGAGGCTCTGACTCAGGCGGCATTCAATATCACATCGGTAATCACTACGACCGGATATGCTTCATCTGATTACACCAACTGGGGGCAATTCAGTATTGCATTGTTCTTTATTGTAACCTTTATCGGTGGCTGCTCGGGTTCTACCAGTGGCGGGATGAAGGTATTTCGCTTTCAGCTGTCTTTTCTATTTCTACTCAACCAGTTAAAAAAACAGGTCCATCCACATGGCATATTTCTAATCAAATATAATGGTAAACGCATCGAAGATGATATTACCGCATCGGCTATTGCTTTTTCATTTATGTTCTTTATTGCGCTGGCGATTACCACATTATTGCTAACGGCGTTTGGTGTTGACTTTATCACCAGCTTTACAGGCTCCGTTACTGCTTTAACCAATGTTGGCCCCGGGTTAGGGGATATCATCGGTCCTGCAGGCAACTTTGCACCGCTGCCTGATTTTGCAAAATGGACGCTGTCTTTTGCAATGATTCTAGGACGACTGGAACTATTGAGTGTAATCGTATTATTCTCTACAGTTTTCTGGAAACGATAATCAGGTTATGCATCCATACTCAGCGCGCGATAGAGTCCTATTCTGGGTGATGCCCTGGCTAGCACCTTTGCTGGCAACATTAATTTCCTGGGCATTATCGCCCATATTACCCAAAGCGCATTACTCCATGATTTACCTGGCAGGGGTTTTATTTACGGCGGTATTTACCCGGGTAAAACCAGCCCTGGCCTGCGCTGTGTTGAGCTTTCTGGCCTATAACTTTTTTCATTTTGAACCACACTTCAGTTTTTATATGGTGCATCAGCAAGATATCCTGACGGTTGCACTGTTTATTTTGGTAGCCTTCGTTACAGGGCATCTGGCAGCGCGTTTACGCGAACAGGTAGTAGCGCTGGAGGATAGTGATCGTTGGAACAAGCATCAAATGCTGCTGGCTGAGGAGCTGTCCAGTTGTGTCAATGGTGAGTCGGTGATCAGGACTCTGGAGCAGCATCTGCAAACCAGTTTCGAGATTAATAGCGTCGTTTTATATAGGGACAATGCGACAGATGAGTTTCGATTGCTATGTGGTGAATTACCAATTCCGTTGCATGAATCAACTCCTAAATGTAGCGACTCGGTGGCTGAGGTATTGCTCGATATACACAGCAAATCAGTATTGATTACCTTCTGTAGCAGTAGAAGTTGTCTGGGGCAAATAATGATTAAGCTTTCATATGCTCTGGATAATGGACAAAAGCATCAGCTTGAAGGTTTTACCGGGCTGGCTCGTCTCGCATGGAGTCGAGTGGTATTGAATGAAGTGTTGCGTTCAGAAACTCTGGTGAAAGAACGCGAGCAGTTACGCTCCGCTTTACTGTCCTCTATATCGCATGATTTACGCACACCGCTGGCGACTATGATCGGTTCAGTATCCACGCTAATTGAATTGCATGATGCGCTGGATACCTCCCAGCAGGAAGAATTATTGCAAAATACCCTGAGTGAAGCGCAGCGACTGAATCGCTATATTCAGAAATTACTGGATATGACCCGCCTGGGGCATGGTGAACTATCTCTTGATCGAGACTGGGTCGGTATTGACGATATACTCAGTGTCGTCATCAAGCGTAGTAAAAGCCTGCTCAACGGCAGTAGTATTAAAGTCGATCTGCAACCTGATCTGCCTTTGCTACATGTCCATCCAGCGCTGATAGAACAGGCTGTTTTTAACGTATTAGAGAATGCTATCCGATATGCACCCAAAGATACCTCTATTACCATCAAAGCATATTCAATTGATGATCGATTACAGATCGACATCCACAACTTTGGCCCGGTGATACCGGTAGAAAGCTGGAACAGTATCTTTGATATGTTCTTTACCTTTGCGCATGGTGATCAGGACTCAGCAGGCACAGGGCTGGGTTTGGCCATCTGCCAGGGTATACTCGGTGCGCATGGCGGTCTTGCTTCGGTGATACATAGCAGTATCGAAAAAGGAACAACCTTAAGGATTTCACTACCACTTAAAGAGACTCAACAATCCGTTCAGGAAATCAATGATGACACGCATACTGATAATTGAAGATGAACCACAGATTCGTCGCTTTCTAAACATCAGCCTGGGATCGCAGGGCTATTCTATTCTGGAAGCTGCTGATGGTCATTCAGGCCTGGAGCTGGTTGCACTGGAAAACCCTGAACTCATCATACTGGATCTTGGTCTGCCCGATATGGATGGTCAGGATGTGCTCAAGGGCCTGCGCGATTTTTACAAAGGCCCCATTATCGTACTGTCGGTACGCGATAGCGAGAGGGAAAAGGTGGTTGCACTGGATAATGGTTGTAACGATTATGTCGAGAAGCCATTTGCGGTGAATGAGTTACTGGCACGTATACGTGCTGTACTTCGTACCTTTTCAGGTATCGAAAAACCACCCACCGGTTTTGACGATGAGCATCTTAAAATCGATCTGTTAAACCGCCGCGTGGTGCTGGCAGATGAAGAGGTTCATCTATCGAAAAAGGAGTATGAGTTGCTGAAAACACTGATTAGTTATCCGGGCAAAATACTCACCCAGCAACATCTGTTACGTGATATCTGGGGGGCGCATCATACTGAAGATACCCATTACCTGAGAGTGATTATTGGGCGATTGAGAAACAAACTGGAAGATGATCCCACCAATCCGCAATATATCGAAACAGTGGCAGGAGTAGGATATCGGTTTATCGGTGTAGAAAGCGGTACGGTTATAAACTGAGGCGCTTTAAAAATCAGCGAAGCAGTCGGCTTTATTCTTGCACAGACCAAAATTCATCCCAATAGATAATCGGTATTTGTCAGAGCGATTTTCATTCACCGAATGCGGTGTGCTGGGGGCAAAAAACACATAGTTTCCCTGAATGGGTTTCAGTTCAATTATTTCATCTTTGGTTTTAAGTACCAGATTGCCTGAATCCTCGGGTACCGTTATATAGATAACGCCAGAAAGCAGTTCATCAATGTCGTCATGGGTATGCTGGGTTGTTAAATGACCGGGAGGCATGTAGTTAAACCAGAAGCCAACACATAGCTCATCGACGTTTATATCTAAAATACTAGCTGCAACATTGAGTGCTTCGCTGACCAGTTGTTTCAGATCAGGGTGGCTGTTGCGATTGATATAAATATTCTCATAACGCCCATGAAAAAAATGGGTTTTGTGTAAAGTGTCTGAAGAGTTTTTCAGTTGTTGTTGCAGAAATTCGTCAATAGACCCCAGTTGTTCGGATGATAACTGAGTGTAGCGACGTAAGTAGGGGGAGTGTCCAGAAAAGAGGGTAGAACCAGCCATAGTTCAAATCACAGTAAAGCATTTGGACTAACGGAGCAGATTAATCTGCTCCGTTAGTTTTTTTTACTTTTTTTCGGAATTACTTCCAGTTTTCGAAATTGTCAGTATTTTTTTCCTGACCATCTTCATAACCGGCAGAATAAGCGTCATTTACATTTTGTTCTTCTCGCTCTGGATGACCCAGGTAACCACCTTGCCAGCCGATGATATATTGTTCCTGTACACCCATTTCTTCCATCTTTGTGGTCGCATCACGATAAGCTTGATCCATAATAATCTCCTCAGATTCAGATAATAAAAGATCGATTTAACATGTAGTTCGCCTGTTAATCGGTAACCACACTACGAAAAATGAGCGTACTTTATAGAAAGTTTGTAGGGTTTTTAATATCCCTATTGGGGGGATAATGTGCTCGCATTGTAGATAAACGACCCATCAGGGGTATTCGACAATCAGTCATTAATGACTATTATCTATCCTTTACTGATACAACAGGTTCATCATTATGCCTACCGATAACGATATGAATTTCATCAGCGGCATGTCCGCATTCGAAGCCAAAGAGTTCGCAAGAGCCGTTCAGTTTCTGGTGCCATTTGCCGAGAAGGGCGATCCAGATGCCCAGCACAGGGTGGCTATCATGTATCAGAATGGTCTGGGTATGGTACGTAAACCTGAAGAAGCTTTCTACTGGATGAAGACTGCTGCAGAGCAGGGCCATGCAGTGGCACAGCACGGGCTGGGGTTTATGTATATGGAAGGCGACTGTGTCGAAAAAGATAGTCAGAAAGCCATCGAATGGTTTAGTAAAGCCGCTGATCAGGGGCTGGTAGGTTCTTTGACGACACTGGCGATGATGTACGATGAAGGTAATGGCGTCGAACAGGACAAGGAAAAGGCTAAAGAACTTTACGCAAAGGCAGGCTTTTAATGCGTCCATCTCATCTAGCCAGAGTACTCAATGAAGAGGTTCTAAGTACACAGAAAGGGCACCACACACCGGTAATGCTTTGGGGGCCACCTGGGGTTGGAAAATCACAGATTATCCTGCAGATAGGCGAGCGCCATGACCTGCCGGTCATCGACATTCGACTATCGCAGATGGAACCCAGTGACCTGCGCGGTATTCCCTTCAAACTCGATGACAAGGTCGAATGGGCCGTACCATCCATGCTACCGGATGCAAAGCTTCACGGTGAAGCAGGCATCTTGTTTCTGGATGAAATCAATTCAGCAGCACCTTCGGTATCCGCCGCTGCCTACCAGTTGATCCTGGATCGTAGACTCGGTAATTATCAGGTACCTCAGGGCTGGGCCATCTTTGCTGCGGGCAATCGTCAGGGTGACCGGGGCGTTACCTATGCCATGCCAGCTCCATTAGCCAATCGTTTTTCGCATTATCAAATTGATCTGAATCTGGATGACTGGGTTGCCTGGGCTTACAGCAATGGCATCGATGAACGCATTATCGGCTTTTTGCGTTTCCGCCCTGAGTTACTGTTTGATTTTGATCCCGCGCATAACCCGGTGGCCTTCCCATCGCCTCGCTCCTGGGAATACGCGCATCGTGCCTTACAGAAATTCATCAACTTCCCCGATCTTTTGCTAGGTTCGCTTCAGGCCTGTGTAGGACAGGCTGCGGGTATTGAGTGCCACGCCTTTATCGAAAGTCTGGATCAAATGCCTGATCTGGATAAGATCATAAGCGGTGAAGATACTAAAGCGCCAGATGAAATTGACTTGCAATATGCAGTTGCCTCTGCGCTGGTAGGCCGCGCCATTCGTGCTAAGGGCAGTGAAGAAGCATCCAGCGTATTTGGCAATATACTCAAATATGCGGCCTGTTTCCCGCAACGTGAAATGGGTGTGATGCTGGTTTCTGATATGCATCGAGCCATTGGTAACGATCTGTTTGAAGTCGCTGAATTTGCCGAATGGGCGGATTCGATTGCAGATCTGATCCTTTACGACTAAGTTGCTTCGTTGTGCAGGACTCACTGGAAGCTATTGAAAACAAACTCAGTGCAGCACGCACACGTCTGATTCTGGATAAACCCTTCCTGGGCGCGCTGGTGTTACGCCTGCCTTTACAGGCTGCAGATCCTTCATGGTGTGCGACTACTGGCACTGATGCGCGTAAGTTTTATTACAATCCCGAATATATCGAAGCGTTGAAAGCCGAGGAAACCCAGTTTGTGCTGGCTCATGAAGCGCTGCATTGTGCTTTATCACATTTTGCGCGGCGAGGTCATCGCATCAAACATCGTTGGGATATCGCCTGCGATTATGCCATTAATCCCATCCTGCTCGACGAAGGCCTGACAGCGCCGCCAGGCTCTCTGGTGATGAAAGAATACAAGGGTATGACTGCGGAGGAGATCTATCCTCTGATCAAGGATAACGACCACTCAGAGACACTTGATCAACACCTCTACGATAAACAGGATCAAACCAGCGAAGGTGGACAGGACAAGCAGCAAAATCCACTTGAACAGCAGTACAAAAAAACCGAGTCAGGAGGTGAGGGGCAGGGAGAACAGCCTCAGGAGCAAAAGTCTTCCGGTGATAAACCCTCCGAATCCGAAGGGCAGGGGCAGGATAGAGATCATGATCCAGAGCAGCAGAAATCAGGTTTGCCCAAACATAATGCTGATGAAGACCTGCAGCATCCGAATCCGACTGAAGCAACAGAGCAACCGTCTCAAACAGCTCAACCTGAGCCTTTAACCGAAAGCGAAAAAGACGAATTACAGGTGCAATGGCAGCAACGTCTGGCAGGCGCCGCACAACAGGCACAACAGGCAGGTAAGCTGGCTGAAGGCATGGCTCGCATGATTGACTTCTTTCTACAGCCAACCTTGCCCTGGAGAGTATTACTGGCGCGTTACATGAATAGTATCTCGCGTGATGATTACAGCTACACCCGTCCTTCCAGTCGGCGTGGAGACCCTGCCATCTATCCCAGCCTGCGTAGCCCACAGATGAATGTTGTGGTAGCTGTTGATGTGAGTGGATCAATCAAGCAGGAAGAGTTAAACGAATTTATCGCAGAAGTGGACTCTCTCAAGGCCCAGGTAAGGGCAAGGGTTACTCTGATCACCTGTGATTCGAAAATCACCGGAGACAGCCCCTGGGTCTTCGAGGCCTGGGAGTATTGCCAGTTACCGGAGAAGGTCATTGGTGGTGGCAGTACAGATTTCTGTCCTGTGTTTGAATGGGTGGATGAAAATGATATACGACCAGACCTGTTGATTTACTTTACCGATGCAGAAGGCAAGTTTCCCGAGTATGAATCCAGCTATCCCAGTATCTGGCTGGTGAAAGGCCGTAAAGCTGTTCCCTGGGGGGAGCGGATTCAGTTGAATTGATTATATTAACTTCGAAGCATACGAAGAACATGAAGGGTGTGTTTTTTGGTGGTTTGAAAAAGATCGTTTGTAACTGTTATCGCCCGTTCGTTTTTGGGGGCTAAAAAAGACAATTTAAACCACAGAGATCACAGAGCACACAGAGTTTACAAAGCATGAATAAACATATCTTCCTTCGTGATCTTCGTGGTTAAAAAATAATATGCAACTATCCAACGAAGACAACCTGCGATTAAACGTGCTGCTGGCGCAGGACCTTAAAGCTGTGCGTATTGATGAATCTAAAATGATTGTCTATGCATTGACTGCAAAAGGCGATGTTAAGGTTCAGCTCAATCCTAAC
>JBNKUM010000051.1:0-54052 GCA_050298595.1 Gammaproteobacteria bacterium
AATGGATGTTTATAGAGCATTATTACTAAGGTCCATGTTGCCAACATCTGAAGCAATTGAAAGGCTTGAAACAAAAGTAATTACTAGAAAAGAAGCAATTGGTATTATGTCCAAATACACGCTAAAACCTGAACCAATTGCGTAATACAAAAATGAAAACACATCTAACAAGATGCTCCTATGGAAAATTTGTTCGCTGTTGCTCTCAAATTCCCACAGAGCATGGCGTTATACACAAATATGAATTTAAAAGAAGAAATCATTAATGGAGTGTTTTCTCATAAATGGCCTAGCGATGAAGAGCTGGTTGAATATGCAAATGCTGGCCATGGCTTTGGAGGAGATGACGGTCAATACGGTGTTACTTACTCAACAGATTTAGATGAATATGAGAAAGCAGTGGAAAAGGTAGATATACCCTCAGGCTATTTAGAGGTTTACTATTTGGATGTTGAAATCAAGTTAACGGAAATAGAATACTTGTCTTATTTGAAGAAACATCTAATTAAATCTGGCAATCAAAAGCTAGTTAATATGTTGCAAAATGTATAACAATCACATTAAGTTTACTCCCTATGGTCGCCGGAACTCGCTGACGCTCGGCCGCTTATGTGAGCGTTATAAGGCAAAAGCAACATGAGTGATGAACAACAATATTATGAGGAGTGCTGTACTCACGGAAAACAGCAAGCAACCTATGTATGTCAGCATATTGTTCAAAGTCTTCGTGATGGTATTTCAAGAGGGTTTTGGTCTGCCGAGCCAGAGCCTGGTGATTTGAGGCCTGATTCATGGTGTGACACATGCGAAGAAAAAGTAAACAGCACGGGTGGCGAATGGAATGATGAATCAGAAGAGTTTGCTGGCGTAACATTGCTGTGTGGTGCGTGTTATGACCGAGCAAAAGCCATGAATAAGGCCAATTGAATTGTACAAATATTGCCTTATAACCAGTAGCTCCACCCGACCAAAAACCGCGATGCGGTTTTCGTCGGGTGAGCTTCAACGTTAGGTATGCGTAAATGATTCGTCAGTTTCTTATAATTGTGCTGGGTGTCTTCTTGTATCCAAAAATTACTAGTGGCTGTGAATTTCATGACCAAAGGACAATTTCCTTTCAGTCCAATGATTCAAAAGATATGCTATCGATTAACTTTACTAGCGAAGATCACAACTGCATTGCTCCCAACCTTGAGGTAACAATACGTAGTAGCTCTGGAGAAACGATATTGCGAAAAAGTGTTTATATATCGTCCACGATGTTCCATGAAGACTTTAGTTACGAGGATCGGCTACAAAATGCTCAAGATCTATTTAATAGTCATGTCGATATGAGTATTTTAGATACTGGTGAATTGCCAGATAGAGTTATTTGCGAAAAATCTAAAGCAGAATGTGCGTATGAGGAATTTCCCAACGAAGGAGAAGAGTATTCGGACATGGCATATTCAAGCGATCTTGGGTTTCAAGAGTATTTAAGTTTAAAACAAAAAGGAATACCAATGATAATTTTAGAGACGGATATAGAGCTATGGGAAGCCTTTGTGTATGACGACAGAGAAAAAAGGGCGCTATCAGTATTAAGCTATGCGCCGTAGACAGAATTATAAACCTAACAATCGCAATCACGCGGAAGTCAAAATCGCCGCTCTGGTTTTTCCTCCGGTGTTTGAGGAATTATGTGTAAAAGAATGAAAGATCCTTTTTCATATTCAGCTAGATGGGATTCAGTAGGCTTGGACTGTACCTTTTGTATTCATCAAAAGAAAGTGGAGTGGCCAAATAAAGATCGAAACTATTCATGTCAGCTGCATGCCATTTCATTAGCTGCAGCTATCGTTAATAGCGGATATTAAGAAGGGGAGTGGTTCTGCTCTTCATTCGAGAACAATGGCAGAGCCAATATGAAGGCAGTTAATGGGTTCGACTCTATAAAAAGACAACTTGAACCGAATGTCCTTTATGGAGCTTATGGAGAAAATGGAACACTTAAGGAAATACCATTCTATGAACTACAGAAAAACACATAACCAGGAGCTCCACCCGACCAAAAACCGCGATGCGGTTTTCGTCGAGTGAGCTTTGTCGTTACACTCAAATGCAGAACCTCATTGTCACGAACGACAACCTTCGTACAGTCAATTGGAGTGAAGATTGCTTCAAGTACAGCGAGTTCTTAGGGGTCGCTCCGGAAGGCGAGCACATTGAAGCGGACTTTACCGTCTGCACGTTTAAGGATATTGATTGGTACTGGGGTATCTTCAATATCGTAAATTTTGTGGGATGTAAATTCATTAACTGCACATTTCGAGGTAGTTATTTCCCCGGTTGCCGCTTCGTTGACTGTGAGTTCGAGTGCTGTCACTTTGTTTGTGACAATCTCAACGGCGAGTGTGACTTTGAGGGTGCGGTCGCGTACGGATGCCAATTGTCAGACACTGAAGGATTTGGAGCCGAGGTTAAATGAATGACCTATCAAAATCGTGCCTAACCAGGCGCTCCAACTAAAGAAATGAATGTTAAGCTAGAAGAAGCTCGTGTTCCAATTAAGACAATGAAATATGACGAAAAAAATTAGAGGGTCTACCGGCTCCTGTACAGCGTTATTTTCACTCCGCACTTATGGACGGACAAAAGATAATTACTGCTGTTTATATGGAGCAAAGTGGCACCTTTAATATGAGCGAAAACGGTGATCAGTGGAAGATGTTTACCGCAATCCAACAAGTTATCACCAATCGGCCGGGGTTTGACTGGGAGGCTCGAATCAAAATGGCGCCTCTTACTGTTGTAAATGTGCATGATGCTTATATCGCTGGGGAAGGCATTCTTAATGCTTCGTTATATGGCTTGGCAACACTCGCGAGTCGCGTGGCACGCCTGAGGTGGCAATGACTAAACTAAGTTTACTTACTCTTATCTAAGAGTTGGATTATATTGTTGATGGCAGCTCTGTTGTGGCATTGTTGACGGTTAATTGTAGTGTGAAAACGCTAAAACTCTTTGATGAATTAATGAGCGAAAAGTAAAGCATATCAACATGCTGCAGCGGACAGTTCACCCGCTCCGGTTTCAGTTATCACTCCAACCGCCCTGCCGCTGAGCTCAAACATTGTCCTACTTTCGAGCATCCATAGTCTCGTACTCTCTGGCATCCCTGCCAGGATTATCCGGCCTACGACTCATATTTGATCTAGCGAATAGAAGTGCATTCGTTAATCTACTGGTTTGACGGATGTCGGTAGAGTAAAGGTGTAGCTCGGTTGTCTAAGACTCATAGAAACATGAGTCTGCCTTGTTTTAGCCATTACTGCGTGAGTTGATGATCTGGATTCAGGCCTGTTACCTCGATCGCTCCGCGGTCAGGGCGGTTGTCACGCGGGTTGCCATAGAAGTCTTCGGTGATTGGCAGATCGAGAGGTATGTCGTTCTCATCGATTCGTGTACCCGTGTTGATGAGTGGAGAGTAGTCAAGCAGATTGCCAGAAAAATCAGTCGTAACATACGGCGCCGCTGTGCCCTCTCGGAACAGATCTCCCACCCAGTCGCGATACCATGCAAGACTGCTATACCAGTTGAGGAATGGTGTGTCGTAATAGTTGTAGCCTGCGAAGTCCAGGGTATCGCTGAGCCCGATGAATTCAGGAATGATGTTGTTGTAGATGGCCGATTTGACTGAGGCTGGGCCGGTAAGTCTGACGGAGAAACTATCACTCAGCAAAGTTCGGCCCTGGCCACTGACATAGGAGTCACCCTCAATCCTGAGAAGCGAGTTATTGCGGAAGATGAATCCGTCAAAACCATCTGCAATGATATTCAACATAAATCCACCAGATGGCCCAAAGATGTTGTTCTCAAACAGGAAGTTACGTAGTTTGATTTCGCTCATCCAGTTGCTGTAATCCGCATAGGGACTCGACTGCAGCATGATGATCATCGACTCAGTGTGATAGATAAGGTTTCTCTTGAAACTGACGTTGCGAATGTCGTAGCCCATATTGGCGCCAGCCTCGTAGGTGATGATGTACGGCTGGAATCCATCAGAGTGGATATTGCAGGTTGTACCCATATTGTCATTGTAACCATCATCCGTGTTATAGATTTGATTCCCTTCTATCAGGTAGTTCCTGCCAAGAATAAGGCCAAGGCCATCATGGGTGACATGGTGTATGCGATTGTTGCGGATGATGACGTCGTGGGCACCACCATGAATTCCGTGGGCTGTGTGTGTCACTTCATTGTCTTCGATGATGATATAACGACCACCGATCTCTATCCCGGTATTGTTAAAGTAAACGGTGCAATCTGTGGCACTGGCAATGGGGCCGATTCTGTTTACGATATTGTTTTTGAGATGAACGAATCGACCATGCTGGATGGAAACCCCATCCTCAATGGCCAAACCTTCTATGCGAATTCGAAAATCGCGCAGGGTCGGATTGAGCGGCCCACTAATGGCATATTCAGAGTCTTTTGGATATTTATCGTTATAGCCGCTCGGCGTTATACGATTACCAATTTCCAGTCTCCCCAACCGTGCAAGGTGCTCCGCCCCAGGAGCCGCCTTGTAAGTTACCCAGTCTGTATACAGGGGGGGGCGGTTTTCTAGCGCATCGACCGTGTCATAGGGATTGCTGGTAAAGGCGAGTTGAACATCCCCATAATCTCCTTCATACAGCAGGACAGTATCGCCGCTCGCTACTACCGCATTAGCCTGGGCAATAGTTGCAAACGGAGAGGCTTCAGATCCTGTGCCATTTACAGGGTCCCCGGTTACGGCATTCACGTGATAGATTTTTGGTGCAGCTGCGTGATGACAGTTTACAGTGTCAGCATAATCCATCAGGCCATCCTGATTGTTATCAAAGCCATCACCGCAGATCTCAGGCTCGCTCGGGTTTACCGAGCTGTTCATATCATTCAGGTCATCACCACCGCAGAAGCGAGACTTGTGGTTGTCATAGTCTCTGTCCAGGCAGTTGTCCACGTCATTAGTGACTGCGACATCCTGACCGTTATAATGAAGCCACTCAATCCCACCAGAGGGGGAGTTCGGCGAACTCGGGGGAGAGCTTGTTTCATTGCCGCCTGATGAGCAGGCAGCGATGAGGAGAATGAGTCCAAGGGGCAATAGGCGAGCAGGTATATTTTTAAGATACTTGGGGAACATCCAATTACTTCAACTTTATATTGTACGAGGTTTGAGGTTGATACAGACTAAGGACCTGTTAATACTAATTTAATTATCACTGCTGGAGACCATTTTTTCTTCCAGCAAGACAGAAGGAGTGCTATGTAGTTATTCTACATAAGCGACTGATAGCGCCGCTGGAGGGAAAATGGTCCCAGCCCTTCGGGTTGAGGTTTAAAAACTGCCACTCGTTGTTGCTCGTCGCTCATTTGGAATGACCAAACCACGCTTCTCGCGCCTAGATTGGCGGTTTTTAAACCTCAACAGAGGTAATTAAATTAGTCTTAACAGGCCCTAAGTAAATATGCTATCTGTGCTAAGTATAGACAGCTTTTTCTGTCTGACAATATTAAGGGCGCAAACTCGTAACGTGCGCTAAAAAGACTTGCTTAGGGTGAGGCGAACCTGGCGAACCGCACAATTGTGGATGATGAAGGGATGATGCGGTTCTTACCTCACCACATCCTGCGGCACAACAGCGATTTCCCTCAAATCCATGTTCAACAGCGGAATCCTTAACTCTCCATTCTCGTCTATGGCGCTCAACAGGTGCTATTGATCCATCTTCAGGTTTCGGGCCAACGCCTTATCTATATACCAAAATTGGTAAGTCAATTAAGAATAATGTTATTTGAAAGAAATATTAATCCCATTTAAGGTGTAATACCGGATGTAAACTATATCCGTTTTACATACTAATTAACTATAAATAGCGACTTGAGGTAAACCAAATCAGGTTGCGCTAAATGCTTGAGGAGTAAATGATGAATATCGTTAAGAAATTACTGTTACCTGTCACTCTCGCTGCAATGATGGTTGCTCCTGTAGCACATGCTGCTAAAGGATATGTTGGTATAGCAATGCCAACCAAATCCTCTTCACGCTGGATCTCTGATGGTGATTCAATGGTTAAGCAGTTTAAAGCTGCTGGCTATAAGACTGATTTGCAATATGCTGAAGATGATATCCCTAACCAGCTTGCGCAGATTGAAAACATGATTGTTAAAGGTGTAGATACTCTGGTTATTGCAGCCATAGATGGAACAACCCTTTCAAATGCACTGGAAAACGCTCATGCCGCGGGTATCAAGGTTATTGCCTATGATCGTCTGATTCGTGATAGCGCCTATGTTGACTACTATGCAACCTTTGACAACTTCAAGGTAGGTGTGCAGCAGGCTAGCTCATTGGTTGAGGGCATGAAACAGCGTGGCAAGGGTCCATACAATGTCGAACTGTTCGGTGGGTCTCCTGATGATAATAATGCTTACTTCTTCTATAACGGCGCGATGTCGGTGCTTCAGCCATTGATTGATGCAGGTACGGTTAAGGTAGTATCTGGACAGATGGGTATGGACAAGGTAGGGACTCTGCGATGGGATGGTGCGGTTGCCCAGGCTCGTATGGATAATCTACTGTCGGCTCACTACACCAAGAAACGTATACACGGTGTGCTTTCTCCTTATGATGGCCTGTCTATCGGTATTCTGTCTTCACTAAAAGGTGTGGGTTATGGATCAGGTGATATGCCTATGCCTATCGTTAGTGGTCAGGATGCTGAATTGCCTTCGGTTAAATCTATTCTTGCCAAAGAACAGTATTCAACGGTATTCAAGGATACTCGTGAACTGGCTCGCGTTACTGTAAGTATGGTTGATGCAGTACTGAAAGGTGGCAAGCCAGAGATAAACGATACCAAAACCTATGATAATGGCGTCAAAGTAGTGCCTTCTTACCTGCTTGAGCCGGTTTCAGTGGATGCCTCTAACCTGAAGTCTGTGCTGGTCGGTAGCGGCTACTACAAAGCAAGTCAAATTAAGTAATTTCCTTCCTCATCTGATCAGGCCTTGCGCTCGGCAGGCCTGATTAACCGGACTTAAATCATGAATGATACGATTCTTGAGATGCGTAGCATTACGAAGTCCTTTCCGGGTGTAAAAGCGCTTGATGAAGTTAGCCTGAAGGTTCGTCGTGGTGAAATACACGCACTTTGTGGTGAAAACGGAGCAGGCAAGTCTACCCTGATGAAGGTGCTGAGTGGTGTTTACACTCATGGCAGTTATGAAGGAGAAATTCTTTATGAAGGCCGCCCAATGGCATTCCACGATATTTCAGAAAGTGAGCTCGAGGGGATTATTATTATCCATCAGGAGCTGGCTTTGGTACCTTTGTTGTCCATCGCTGAAAATATTTTCCTGGGTAACGAAATCAACAATCGCGGCATTATTGACTGGCATGAGACTCATGCTCAATCTGCCAAACTGCTGGAAAAAGTCGGCCTGAATGAGGCGACTGCTACGCTGATAGAAAAGCTGGGTGTGGGTAAACAGCAACTGGTTGAAATTGCCAAGGCTCTTTCCAAGGAAGTTAAGTTGCTTATTCTGGATGAGCCGACAGCTGCGCTGCAGGAAAATGATAGTCAGAAGCTGCTTGAGCTGTTACTTGAGTTCAGGCGTCACGGCATTACCTCGATTCTTATTTCGCACAAACTAAATGAAGTGAGCCGGGTTGCTGACAGTATTACCGTGCTACGTGATGGCAGGTCGGTTTCAACGCTGGATTGCACCAGTCAGTCGATTAGCGAAGAGGATATTATCCGCGACATGGTAGGGCGTGATATGGCGCATCGCTATCCAGCTCGCGATTGCAAGATTGGTGAGCGCCTGATGGAAGTCAGGGACTGGAACGTCTGGCATCCAGAATCACTGGAGCGCCAGGTAATTAAGAATGTCAATTTCCACGTCAGTGCCGGAGAAGTCGTGGGTATAGCCGGCGTGATGGGCTCGGGTCGCACCGAGCTGGCGATGAGTATTTTTGGTCAGAGCTATGGCCGTAATATCAGCGGTACCGTTGAGTTGCACGGCGAAAAAGTGGATGTATCTAACGTCAGTGCTGCGGTGAAGAATGGTCTGGCTTATGTCACCGAGGATCGTAAGGAACTGGGCCTGGTACTTGAAGAATCAATACTGCGCAATACCACCCTGGCTAACCTTGATGGTGTGTCCGACAAGCTGGTAATTGATGAAAATCGTGAACGTGAGGTGGCAGAAAATTATCGTCAATCCTTACAGATCCGCACCCCTTCCGTATTTCAGAAAGTAGTCAACCTGTCGGGTGGAAATCAGCAAAAAGTAGTGTTGAGTAAATGGTTATTTGCCAACCCTAAAGTACTTATTCTGGATGAGCCTACCCGAGGTATCGATGTAGGTGCCAAGTTTGAAATTTACACGATCATCAATGAATTAGCAGAGCAGGGTAAAAGCGTGGTGTTGATTTCATCCGAAATGCCTGAGCTGCTGGGTATGTGTGATCGTATCTATGTTATGAATGAAGGCGCGTTTGCCGGCGAACTGGATGGCGCTGAAGCCAGCCAGGAAAAGATCATGTCCCTCATTGTCAGATCTTAGTGGAGAGAACAGAGAATAATGTCTAAACCTATAACACACAACGACACGGCAGTTGCTCAAAGCAAACCGGATCAACCGAGTGTTTTAACGCACTTAAAATCGAATCTGCGCGAATATGGGATGCTGCTCGCTCTGGTTGTTATCATGTCTCTGTTCCAGTATCTGACTGATGGAACATTGATGCGTCCAGCCAATCTGACAAATCTATTCTTACAGAATAGCTACATCATCATTATGGCGATAGGCATGTTGCTGGTCATAGTGGCGGGTCATATTGACTTATCAGTAGGTTCTATCGTCGGTTTTATCGGGGCGGTTGCTGCGGTTATGATGGTAGATTACGACCTTCCAACGTTACTGGTGATTCCGGTATGCCTGGTCCTTGGATTAATCATTGGGGGTGCGCAGGGCTATTGGGTAGCTTACTGGCGTATCCCGTCATTTATCGTGACGCTGGCAGGTATGCTGGTGTTTCGCGGCCTGACATTAGCCCTGCTGGAAGGCCAGTCAGTCGGACCTTTTCCAAAAAGCTTTCAATTGCTCAGTACTGGGTTTATTCCAGATATCTTTGGCCCAGAGCGCCCTAATCATACCGCATTAATGCTGGGTATTTTGTGCGCGGGCGCTATCCTTTTTCTAGCGATTAGAGCTCGCCTCAAAGCACAAAAATACGGTGTTGAGGATGAGCCATTTTTATTCTTTGTGATCAAGAATGGCATAGTCAGCACTGCATTTATCTATATCTCGTATCTGTTATCAACCTACCGAGGATTGCCGAATGTGTTAATCACGATGGCCGTATTGATAGCAATCTACACCTTTTTTACCAACCGCAGCACCATAGGCCGCAGAATCTACGCACTAGGTGGCAATGAAAAAGCCGCCAAGCTGTCGGGCATTAATACCGAGCGTTTGACCTTTTTCACCTTTGCCAATATGGGCATGCTGGCTGCGCTGGCCGGGCTGATCTTTGCAGCACGTTTGAATACTGCAACCCCGAAGGCAGGCTTCGCTTTTGAGCTTGATGTTATCGCGGCGGTATTCATCGGTGGTGCATCCATGTCGGGTGGTGTGGGCAAGATCATAGGTGCTGTGATTGGGGCTCTGATTATGGGCGTGATGAATAACGGTATGTCGATTCTTGGGATCGGTATCGACTGGCAGCAGGTCATCAAGGGGTTGGTATTACTTGCCGCTGTTATCTTCGATGTCTACAACAAAACCAAACATCGATAATAGGTGGGGTATGTTTTTATCACAGCTTAAAGGTGGCGGAGTGATCTGCCGCATCAACAATGAAGCGCGGCTGGTTAACGGTGTGCAGACAAGCTATGAACTGGCTAAACAGGCCATTCAACTGAGTATTAAGTTGAGCGACAAGGTCAGGCAACTAGGCCTGGGCGATACCGTTAATCTTGAACAGTTATTAGCCGATGGTGCTCTCGATTGCCCAATGCGCCATCCTGATGCCGCACACATGATGGTCACCGGAACCGGTCTGACACATCTGGGTTCAGCTTCGGCACGCGATGCCATGCATAAGGCCGCAGAGGGTGAAACCGATTCCATGAAAATGTTCCGCATGGGGCTGGAAGGTGGTAAACCTGCAGCCAATGAAACAGGCGTGCAGCCGGAGTGGTTTTACAAAGGCACAGGGAGTGCAGTCGTTGCACCGGGTGCAGCACTGGTATCGCCAGACTTTGCGCTGGATGGCAGTGAAGAACCTGAAATAGCCGGCATCTATATCAATTCGGATGAGGGTAGGCCCTACCGCGTGGGCTATGCACTGGCGAATGAGTTTTCTGATCATGTCACCGAGCGTGTTAACTACCTCTATCTGGCGCATTCAAAACTTAGACAAACCTGCTTTGGCCCGGAAATTTTTGTAGGCGATCTGCCACAGAATATTCAGGGCATTTCGAGGATTAAACGCGGTGACAGCGTGTTGTGGGAAAAGCCCTTTTTATCCGGCGAAGAGAACATGTCTCATACCATCGCTAATCTGGAACATCATCATTTTAAATATGAAATATTTCGTGCCCCCGGTGATTTACATGTGCATATGTTCGGTACTGCAACACTGTCATTTGCCGATGGTATTAAGGTGCAGGATGGGGATGTGATTGAGATACAGGCTGCTGAGTTTGGTCTGGCACTGTATAACCCGGTCGCAACTGCGGTGGCGAGTGCACCGGTGGTTGAAGCCTTATGATGCAGAAACAGACACAGCCCCTGTCCATCTATCCAGACTTGCGCGACAAAAGCGTATTCATCTCGGGTGGTGCGACCGGCATTGGACGTTCGCTGGTAGAGGCCTATGCCACACAGGGCGCAAAGACCGCGTTTGTCGATCTGGATCAGGATGAAGGCAGCAGACTGGAGAGTGAGTTACGCACAGAGGGCTATGAAGTCAGCTTCAGGCACTGCGATATTACAGATTTATCAAACTATCAGCATGTCATTCAGGAGTGTGCTGAAAGGTTTGGACCCATTCAGGTGTTATTGAATAACGCCGCCAACGACGTGCGACATTCTCTGGATAGCCTGAGCTCAGAGCGCTTCGATGAGCTGATTTCAGTGAATATTAAACATGCATTATTTGCCGCACAAACCGTAGCACCGATGATGCGCAAACAGGGCGGCGGATCGATTATTAACTTCGGTTCTGTGGGCTGGATGATGGCGACCGCTGGCTACCCAGTGTACGCCGCCAGTAAGGCTGCCACACATGGTTTAACGCGTGGGCTGGCACGCGACCTTGGCACTGATTCGATTCGTGTTAACACGCTGGTGCCGGGCTGGGTAATGACAGAGAAACAACTCAAGCTGTGGGTGGATGATGAGGCACGTGAATTGATCCGCCGTAGCCAGTGTTTGGCGGGTTCGCTACTACCCGAGCACATAGCACAGATGGCTCTTTTTCTAGGTTCTGATGCATCGTCAATGTGCTCAGCGCAAAATTTTATAGTTGATGGAGGCTGGGTATGAGTAAGTTTGAGCCTAAAGAGTGGCCACGTAAATTACGTTCTTCAGAATGGTTTGGCGGCACCTCACGTGACCATATCTATCATCGCAGCTGGATGAAAAACCAGGGCCTACCGGCTGATCTATTTGATGGTCGTCCGGTGATCGGCATCTGTAACACCTGGTCCCAGCTAAACCCCTGTAACGCACATCTGCGTGATCTAGCCGAACGCGTTGCTATCGGGATTTATGAAGCCGGAGGCTTGCCACTGGAGTTTCCGGTATTTTCTACCGGTGAGAGTTCTCTGCGCCCCACCGCCATGATGTACAGAAACATGGCCGCAATGGATGTTGAAGAAGCGTTGCGCGCCAATCCACTGGATGGAGTTGTACTGCTTGCCGGCTGCGATAAGACGACTCCAGCCCTGTTAATGGGTGCCTGTAGTACCGATATCCCTTCCATAGTGGTATCCGGTGGGCCTATGTTAAATGGCTGGTTCAGAGGAGAGCGTGTGGGGTCAGGTACGGCACTGTGGCAAATGTCTGAGGATATCAAGGCAGGCAAGATGACTCAGGACGATTTCCTGGAAGCAGAGCAGGCTATGTCGCGTTCTGCAGGTTCCTGCAATACCATGGGTACAGCAAGCACCATGGCCAGTATGGCTGAAGCGCTGGGTATGGCATTGTCAGGCAATGCAGCGATACCGGCAGTAGATAGTCGGCGTCGTGTGATGGCGCATATGTCGGGTAGACGCATCGTACAAATGGTTAAGGACGATCTGAAGCCCTCCGATGTACTGACAAAAGAAGCGTTTGAGAATGCTATACGGGTGAATGGTGCGATTGGCGGATCTACTAATGCGGTGATCCATCTGCTGGCGATTGCGGGCCGCGTTGGGGTTGATTTAACACTGGAAGACTGGGACCGATTAGGCCGTGATATCCCAACTATTGTGAATCTAATGCCCTCCGGCAAATACCTGATGGAAGAGTTCTTCTATGCGGGAGGCTTACCGGTAGTGGTTAAAATGCTAGGCGAGTCTAACCGCCTGCATCGCGAGGCGATTACGGTTTCCGGGGATTCTATCTGGAACGAAGTAAAAGATGTTAAAAACTGGAATCAGGATGTCATACGGCCAGTTGAAAATGCTCTCACGGATAGAGGAGGCATAGTCGTGCTAAAAGGTAATCTGGCTCCTGCCGGTGCGGTGTTAAAGCCATCAGCGGCTACACCACATCTAATGCAGCATAGAGGTCGGGCGGTAGTGTTTGAAGATATCGATGACTATAAAGCTCGTATCAATGATGAGTCACTGGATATAGATGAAAACTGTGTCATGGTGATGAAAAACTGTGGCCCAAAGGGCTATCCGGGGATGGCTGAAGTGGGCAATATGGGGCTGCCACCCAAGGTTCTGCGTAAGGGGATTACCGACATGGTGCGCATCTCGGATGCGAGAATGTCGGGAACAGCTTATGGCACAGTTGTGTTGCATACCACACCCGAAGCTGCTGCCGGTGGGCCGTTGGCCATCGTGAAAAGCGGCGACATGATAGAACTGGATGTGGCTAATCGCCGTCTGCATCTGGATATCAGTGACGAAGAATTAAATTCGCGTCTTGCAGCATGGTCGTCAAGCATTGTGCCGCCAGCTGGTGGTTATGCCCGACTTTTTTATGAGCATGTACAGGGTGCCGATACGGGTGCTGATTTTGACTTCCTCAAGGGCTGCCGTGGTGCACCCATCCCCAGGGACAGTCATTAATTATGAATAATTGAAAATAGAGAGTTTTATGATTATAGGTAAACATTTAGTAAATGGTCAATGGGTTCAGACTGATTCAACTTTTGACTCTGCTCCCTATAAAGGAGAGAGCCATACGTTTTACAAAGGCACCCCTGAACTTGTCGCTCAGGCGGCGCAGTTAGCCGAGACCGCGTTTGAAAGCTTTGGCTATAGCTCGGATGAAACCCGTGCAGCGTTATTAAACCGCATAGCCGATGAGATTGATGTCAGAGGTGATGAGATCACGTTGATTGGCACCCAGGAAACAGGCTTACCCGAAGCGCGCCTGATCGGTGAGCGCGGCCGTACTACCGGACAGCTAAGGTTATTTGCAAGCCATATTTTAAAGCGAGAATATCTGGATATTCGTCACGATGAAGCATTACCAGATAGACAGCCCTTAGCGCGCCCCGATTTGCGCTTGATGCAGCGTCCCGCAGGTCCAGTAGCGGTATTTGGGGCATCGAATTTCCCATTAGCTTTTTCCACTGCGGGTGGTGATACCGCAGCTGCACTTGCCTCAGGCTGCCCAGTGATTGTTAAAGGTCACTCAGCACATCCAGGTACGGCTGAGCTGGTTGCTCAGGCGATAGATGCAGCGCTTAAAGCACTAGATCTACCAGCCGGAATCTTCGCTCTAATACAGGGTGGTGATAGAGCTGTTGGTGAAGCACTGGTACAGAACCCTTATATTAAAGCGGTTGGTTTTACCGGCTCTCTGGGTGGTGGACGTGCGCTGTATAACCTGTGTGCAGCACGGCCAGAACCGATTCCATTTTTCGGTGAACTAGGCTCGGTCAATCCTATGTTTATTTTACCGAGTGCATTGGCTCAACGTGGCGCTGAAATCGGTTCTGGCTGGGCTAGCTCAGTGACTATGGGCGCCGGACAATTCTGTACCAATCCGGGTATTGCTGTGGTGTTAGAGGGTGAAGGTTTTGATGACTTTATTACGGGTGTTTCCGAAGCTTTACTAAAGACACCAGAGCAGGCCATGCTAACCGATGGTATTGCACAGGCCTATCGTGATGGTTGTATTCGCATTAAAAATGTGGAAAAAGTCGAACAGTTACTTGGAAGCGAATGTGGTTTACGCTCTGCGACCCCTTATTTGTTTTTAGTGGATGCAGATATCTGGTTGCAACAAGAAGATCTGGCGGAAGAAGTGTTTGGCCCATTGGCTATTCTGGTGCGAGCTAAAGATGCGACTCAACTGGAACAGATCGTTCGAGCTTTACCGGGTCAGTTAACCTGTACCATGCATATCGATGAGGCTGATTATTCATTGGCAGCCAGCTTATTACCGCTGCTGGAACGCAAAGCCGGGCGCTTACTGGTTAATGGTTTTCCAACGGGTGTCGAAGTCTGCGATGCGATGGTACACGGCGGACCTTATCCAGCATCGACCAACTTTGGTGCGACCTCGGTAGGCACACTATCTATACGTCGCTTCATGCGCCCAGTATGTTACCAAAATATGCCCGAAGAATTGCTGCCGCAAAATTTAAAAAAAGCTTAATTCTATATCATTCTCCTCTTGCTTTTCAGGGCTAAACGAAGATCTATAGATCTTCGTTTAGCCATCGTTTTTATTATAAAAAATTACCTGATTACACCTGAAATTCAGCCAAGTTAGCGCACTTAAAAAAAGCGCGCCACAGATTAGGGCAGGTTGGGCATAAGTAGAGTAACGCAGGATGCCAAGGTCGAGCGGTTGACGAGGACAAGGAGGCCGAAGAGAGAAAATGTTAACCAGATTATTACCCTTTTTTAATCCCCCATTACCAGAAGTTCCCTATCTTCAGTATCTTCAATGACGCTGTTGATAATTGCGACAAATGTGGCGTGCTGCTTCCTGGTTAGCACCGGCTTTAGCATGGCGAAGGTTTCCTGGTAAAATGCAAGTTCCTGTTGCCACTCTCTCGTTTTAAGTTCTAGAAATAACTCCCTCCTCTTTTCTATTATCGTTAAATAAGCTAACGCCTGGTCGTGTTTCAAGGCCAGCAGTTCGATCATTTCCTGATCAACTTCAGCGTACATTTCCCTCGCATCTGCGCCAGCACTAGTTGAAACCAATAGCAAGATTACTACAGTAATCATGAACTTTTTCATAAGGTTTCTCTCCTCTGGAAGTGACTTTTACTAAAGTCTGGAGGTTGGGTGTGAAAATCTTGTGAAAAAATACAAAAGGAGTTGATCAGCTTCTAACAGATAAACTTTTTAAAAGTCCTAATATTATTTTTGGATGTCCTCAATTATACGAATGTCAGCTATGTAAATTTGTAAGATAACATCAAGCCTTGATTCACAATATGTCAGATCAAATATGAGTTCAGTACAAATTACCTGGTGGACTGTTATATTTATCCCACAGGGTTTTGAAGCTGGAATCCAGCTCGGAAAGCTCTGCATCAATTATCCCGAGCTGAGTTAATCCGGTTACTGGTTTGATCTCTCCGGATTCCAGTTGCTTTTTGAGTTTTTCACGTTTTTTAAATACCTCTGTGATCCTTTGCTTGAGTGACTGCATTTGTTGATGATCATGTCGTGAAGTTGGAATATCTCTATTTTTTAAATGTGTATAAGGGGGCAGAGTTTGCAGGCGTTCATCATTTACTGGATCGCCTACCGTGAAGTGATACATATCCTGAAAGACTGAGTCTTTAAGACCCAGCAGCAAATGGAATTCGTCATCAAAGAAACAACCGATACCAGTACCGCGTTTTCCAATGGCTTCGGCCTGTAGATACAGCTGATGGCCGAGAAATCCTGCTTCCCAATACAGTTGACGATAGGACTCAGGACCAGTAGTCAGAGCTTTATCGAATTCAGCCAGCATGCCGAGACTGAATGCACTGCTGGATGCAATTTCCTGATGACAGGATATGCTTCTTGCCTGTTTGCGTGAATCGGCATGAGATAATAGATAAAGCGGCAGCTCAGGTGGGCAGTGGTCTGGCCTGGTCCAGTGAAACTGATTGTCCATTATTTGTTGCATCTGCATGAAAGCCTGTTGGTGTCGGGGTAGTGCATACAGTCCAGGTTCCACTCCATTAACTCGATGTACAAAAATAATCGGGTGTAACAATGCTGGAAAATCCCAATATCTGGCAGAGCTGGTATCGGCTATGGTTAATAAGGAATTTAATAGGCAATAAAACTCATTTTGACTAATGGCACTAGTTTTAGCACTAAAAGCCTGTCCACTTCGACGTTGTCTGATGAGTGAAATTAGTGATTGATTGGATTGATCAATGCAGGTTTTAAATACGCTTTTATGGGGTAAATTATCATTATTGTTTTGGGGCTTGGTATTTCTATCCCATGTTGCCTGAGATATTTCTTCAAGCACCTTCCATTCATGGTACGGGTCTCCACCAAGAGGGTTCGCTTTTCCCGTCCAGTGATCAACCGGTGGAATGGTAAAGGGTTGTTTATCCTGCTCTGAGGATATTTTTAATAATACATCCGGGTGCTCTCGTTCGGCATGCTGGTAATCCTGTTGTCGATCTAAGCCCAACAATGTGGCCAGAGAGTCATCATCAATTGAAACTATAGCCACCTGAAGCTGAAGCGTACTCGCTGCATATTTCACCGCTGCAATGGCATGCCCCACATCCAGTTGAACATAGCGAAATGCTCGCTCACCATACTTCCAGGCTTCACGCCAGATGATGCTGCTTAGCCCAATGAATAAAGCAGGGTCGGTATTCTGTGGGGATGAGATAATGCCGCGCTGTTCAAGTACATGATCATGTGGGGCATAGTGATGTACACCATCCTGCAATCCATCGATAGCGTTGGCGATCACATAGCCTTCAGTAGGGTGTAGATTACCACTGGAAGGGTTGCAACGCAGTGCCCAACGATTGGGGCCGTATTGTTTCCATGCAGACAGGCCCAGAGAAAGTTCAAGCAGGTTGGCGACTGTGGTGAGACTGAGATGACCGGTATCGGAGGGTTGCTCTGTTTCCAGCAAGGGTAACTCGGTTAATGCACAGCCCTGATACACGCGAAATGGATTGGGCTGGTTTTCCCAATCCAGATATTCGGGGCCGCGCGCATAACCACTCAGACGATGCTTGGTCCGCTCATGATAAGCCCTGACGATGTCGAGCTGGGTGCCGTTCATAAAGGCTATATTAACCGAGTTGAATCAGATTGCTCGGTGTTTGTGATAATTCTGCTGGAGTTTTTGCCTTGACCCCTAATGCATGCAGCTTACCCGTTTGTAATTCTTCACTGAATAGCGCCAGTATGGATTGCTGCCGTTTCAACAGGCTCATTCCTTCAAATTCAGGGCTCACGACAAAAACCTCAAAGTTACAGTTTTCGCCATTGGCTTCCATGGCGGCTTGTGGATACAGGGTTTTGATGCGTTGTAATATCTGCTCTTCATCCATGGCGCTTACTCAGCTGTGCTCGTGGCAGATATCATTTTCTGTAAATCACCGGAATTAAACATCTCTTCTACGATATCGCTGCCGCCGATCAATTCACCGTTGATAAAAACCTGAGGGAAGGTAGGGAAGTTGGAAAAAGCAGGTAAACGTTCCATGATAAAGGGTGACTGCAGGACGTTCAGATAACCAAAAGCAACACCCGTTTGTTTCAGTATGCTGGAGGCTTTGGCTGAGAAACCGCATTCAGGGTTATCCGGGGTTCCTTTCATGTAAATCATGATCGGGTTTTCATCAATCTGCTTTTGTATTTTTTCTTCGGTTTTCATTATGTATCTCCAATAGGGTTAATAGTAGTGTTCATAGCATGCATTCCTGTAACAGCCGAGCGATATGCATAGAGGGTCTTTGAGTGCCTTCCTGTATTTGATGGCGACAGGAAAAACCATTGGCAATCAGTGTGGCTTGCGGGTTGTCTCGTATGCTTGGGAATAATGCCTGCTCTCCCATTTTCATGGAGAGTTCGCCATGCTCCTTTTCTAGCCCAAAGCTGCCAGCCATACCGCAACAGGAGGCTTCGATAAATTCAAAGTTTAACTGTGGTATCAGTTTTAATACCTTACGCATGGATTTCATTGCGCCAACAGCTTTCTGGTGGCAGTGTCCGTGAATCAGAACAGGAGTCTGGTTTTCATGCATGGCTTTGAATTCAACATTGAAGCGTTTGGTGGTAACTTCTCTGGCGATGAATTCTTCCAGCAACAATGCCTGCTGCGACACCTTTTCTGCTGTCTCTCCAAATCCGAGAAATCGATAATCATCACGAATTGCCAGCAGGCAGGCTGGTTCCAGCCCAATGACTTTGCGCCCTGCTTCAACATGCGGGAGTAACATAGATAACATTCTTGCCGCTTCCTGGCGCGCTGATTCAACCTGACCATTGGCAATATAGGTTCTGCCGCAACATAAGGGACGGGTATCATTAAGCGCATCAGCATCGCCGCTTTCTGTGGTATAGACCTTGTAACCCGCTCGATTGAGTAACGCGATTGCAGCCTCAGCATTTTCAGGGGCAAAGTTATAAGTGAAGGTGTCGATGAGCAGGACAACCTCTGAGTGAAAAGCCTTCTCAGGCTCTAAATTCGGGTTGTTTTTCGCCATGAATTTATTGTTGACGGGAACTGGTAGCTGTCTATCGGCATTCAGTCCGGTCAACCATTCCACTATTTTTGCCAAAGGTTTAATGCGATTGCGTAGCGCGGTGAATTTAAAAAGATAAGGATACCGGCTAAGCAGTTTTGGGAGATTACTCAACAATCGAGTACGCATAGGCACTTGATGCTGCTTATAGTGTTGAGCAAGGTACTCAACCTTTATCATTGCGATATCGATGTTGTTTTCGCATTCGCGTTTACAGGCCTTGCATCCCAGGCATAGCTGCATGGCTACAAGTAGTTCGGGGTTGTGTAAGCTATCCTGTTCGTTCAGGGCTGATTTTAAAAGTTTGACGCGACCGCGTGGCGACAGGAATGGATTGCCGGTAACCCGATAGCTGGGGCACATCACATTCCTGTTTTCCAGCTCGCATTGACCACTATTAATACAGACAGCAACAGCTCGCGCAAAGTCGTCGCCCTGTTTTGGAATGTCGGCATAGGCATCCCCCATGCCGGCATCTTTATAGCTGGACCAGTCCAGAATGGTTTTCATGAGAATATTTCTAGATGGCACCCCAGCCTTCGCGAACGATATCAACCGTTGCGGCAAGTGCTTCGTCGAGTGCTACAGACGGATATTTTGGCTTATAGCTTTTTAATTCATTATAAATTGTGGCTACTTTATCGCCAGCAGACTGGCCTTTGAAATCGCTTTTTTCTAATCCCAGTTCATCCAGCATTTCATTCCAGGGTACGCCCTGAACCAGGGGAATTAAGGTGATATGCGCGCCATAAACTTCAAGTTGCATCGCTGATTCGATATTGACTACGAACAGTACAATCTTAATTCCAGAATCAAAATCATCCTTATATTTATCTAAAAATATGGGCAATAGACCGACCCTGTCGACAGCACCAATCACCATCTTTAATTTATCCGAAGCCAGTAAGGCAACACCGCGCATGATCTCTACTGGTGGTTTACTATGGCCTAAGGCATCAGCGATTTTACCTTCAATCAGTACGAGCTCTCCACGGAAAGCATCAATACCCGCTTCACAGGTAGTTTCGAGAAAATTTGAATTAAACAGTAATCCATTGGATTTATAATTTTTCAGCAATGACATAAATAATCTCACATAAAGTATTAAATAGCCTTTATGCAGAATTCATACCATTTGGCATATCTGGAGTAAGTGCAATGAAAACAGTTATTTATCGAGTTGATGGGTGTTTCTATGGTGGATTTTGTTACATTGATAACAAAATGTTGTAGCAAGGACGGAGTAAATATGCGAGCGCTGGAAACGTCAGGATCAAATAATTGAAGCTATATTTTTTGAACGGGCAAAAAAAACCGGTTGCGATAATTCGTGGTGATAAACCCCTGAGGGTGTATCACCACGAACTCCGTACCGGGTTAAAGGAGGAATTCTTAAGCAGCTATTGGATGCTGGTTGTGTAGATTCTTGTTTCTAGGGTCTTCATCCAGTTTGGGGCGACCATTGCGTACTACAAATTCTATGTCGCCACGTGTTATTCCAAGATCAGCCAGCTCGCGATCGGAATATGATTTCAGTTCTTTAATGGCTTGCTGGATTTCCTGTTCTTTCTCATTTACCAGGCTATAGACTTTGACAATCTTCTTTTGCTTAGGAGCAGAAGCTGTCTCTACCTTAACTTCACGCCAGGGCCATGCTGAAACGCCTTGTAATAACAATTCACGTGAGATACCGACATCTTTAAGCAGACGGTCATCAAGGGCTAATAGACTGTTGCGCGCACGCGCTCGTCCGGCCATAATGAAAAAATCTGCTAAAAGTGCTTTAAATCGGGTGAACATTTCTCGTCTCAAAAATTAATTAAATATCTATCTGGCCGGTAGGAAACTGTTCTTCCATACGTAGGCTTGTTTGTTGATGAGTAAGATAGTTGAAATGTTGCACTGCAACAATTGATTTATTTTTGACGGTGGGATGAAAAATTCTCATGTATGAAAGTTGCAGAGATATCAGCAGTCTTTTTGTTAGGGTGTAGCGCGCAATTTTCTGGATGATGGGTTGAATCAGCAGGCTTACTATGAGCTAAAAGATTTTTTAATTACCTTTTATTTGCCAGTTGGAACCGGCATTAAAAATTGTGGGTTTGAAAAATGATGGGGCGATAATTTCTTTCAGGCAAAAAAAACCCGATTACGATAATTCATGGTGATAAACCCCCTGGGATGTATCACCACGAACTCCGGAACCGGGTTAAGGGAGGAATTCTTGGGCACCTATTAGGTTATGCTGGATCAGGCCCATCTCTTAGGTATTTGATTTCTAGATTACCTTAGAACTGCATATCAACTAATTGCCCTTGCTGATGTTGTATAAGATAGTTGAAATGTTGCGCTGCAACAATTGATTTATTTTTGATGAAGAGATGAAAAAAATTCATCTGAAAATAGTGTGATGTGGCTTTATTTAATTACATTATTGGTTTGCAGGATTATTGCCGACATGTCCTTAGTGGACCCGGATTAACATAGGTTAGGTTTGAGCTGAGGGGATGACTCAAATTCTGGATTTGTTTCCTGTAAATTCTGCCACGCCAGCCAACCGCCTTCGAGATTGTAGACTTCCTTAAACCCCATTCCACTGAGCAAGTGGCATATATCTCTGCTGCTATTGCCGTGATCACAGTAAACGACAACAGGTGAATTTCTTTTTTTCTGAATAATCAGTTTTTTGATTTCGTTGTCTTCAATCATGCGTGCACCTGGGATATGACCCTGATTAAAGCAGGCACAGTCTCTGGTATCAAAAATAGTCAGATCATTGTTTATCTGAAGTCCTGCAAGATGTTGTGGAAATAGCTCAAGATAAGTCATGACTGGTTTGCTCTATTGATTTAGTTCCATTGATAGTCTGTTTGTTATGCTGCGGTGGGATTATTTTGATTTCTCTTTCAGATATTTCTCCATCTGCACAAATTTTTAAATTTTCGATCACGCACTTCTAATGGGCTGAACTAACCGACTGCTCTTTTCCAGTACTGATCGATGCCCATATTGTTTTTGATGAAGGCTTCAATACCGTGTTCCTGAATAAAATTGAGTTCTGCCGTTAACCAGTTATTGTACCCTTCTGACTGGCGGGTAAACTGATTCAGCAGATCGATGGTTTCCTGGTGTAATTCTGCATTGCAATTGTTTAATGTATTGAGATAGGTTTGCTGGCACTCGTTTGATATTCTCATGTCCAGTTCCAGGCAAAGCTGGATGGTAGTGCCGGTGAGCATATTCTCTGCTATATCTATATTGGCTGAACCATCAAGCTGTTGAATATGTAAAATCAAATGGTCTAGCTGTAACATCATCTCCTTTGATTTTTCACTGGTTAATTTGGCTAGTTCACTAAGTCCCCAATTTTTATACAGGCGACCATGTAGATAAAAATGATCAATGGCTGTTAGTGTCAGACTTAAAACCTGATTCAAATTCGATATAAGTTGTTTACTGTGCAGCATGCTTTATCTCCAGGAATTAAGACTATAGATTCATGCGAATTCCAACCTGCCCAGCAGGCACGTCAGTTGATTTGATGTGTGCCGCCAGTGCGCTATCCATGGTGGCTGCGTGCAGGTTAAACCAGTTGGGCAGCATCTCTCTAACATAGGATTTTGCTATTGTGATTGAGCCTTTCTGTACCATCTGTGCAAAGCGGGATAATTCTCCTAATATCCGTAAGTGTTCGGCCTTGTGTTCACTCGTGGCAGAGAAGCCGGTTTCCTGCATAAGCTGATTTTCTGAATCGAAATGAAGTTTAGTATGCTCGACTAGCTCAGCAAATAAATTCTGGAATAAGGCCTTGTCAGCAAGATTTAATCGATTCACCAGAGATATGAATTCCTGGTGAGTCGTGTCCATTTGTTCAACGTCAAGTTGATATCGGTTGTCGTCAGGTTGAATTAAATTATCCATTCTTTATACCACTAGCTGCGCGTCTATGCTGGATTGTTTTGCTCACTTTTTTAGCAATATAAGCAGAATAATCTTCTATGTTTTCATAGTTGTATTCATTGGCCAGACTCGCGAGTTGATCAATCAAATCACGTAGCCAGAGTATTTCATCCAGCTGGCGGCCACAGGTCAGGCATTTTGCCCCATCATCGCGGCAGTAATCTTTTCCCTGACAGGGGGTAAATGTTTTCATTGTCTAGACTGCTACTGCCTGTTTACTTTCAGTGAAATCTGCTGCAGCTAACAGTTCATCCACATCCGCTTCAATTATCTCAATATGCTGACGTTTACAGAAACGAATTTCTTTTTCATTGGGTTCAGGGATTAAGGCCCAACCTTTGGGTTCGTCAGCACTGTAAATCATATCGGATAAAACCATGCGCTCTGTATCACGCGTCATGCGTAAGCCAATAAACAGGTACTGTTTGTTTTTACGATATTCCTTAATGAAATCAGGGATAGCAAAACCTCCCATTAATTCGGTGATGTAATCTACAAAGTCTGCATCCGATGCAATATAGGTGGCATCAGGTACGGGGCTGCCCAGGGCTTTGAAAAGAACTGGAAGACTGGTGTCGACCTCGCTTTGGTCGATTTCTTTTTCACTGTATTTTTTACCGTCGTAATGATGAATTTTGAAGCGATAATCGGTACCTGCAATGCGCGAGATACCACGGATCAAGGTATGGGGTGTGTTGCTATAGGTTTCCTGTAATTGACTGTCACGGTTGATATCGATGATATAGGCTGGTTTTATAGTGGCTAGCCAGTCGTGTAAAGGTGCTCGAGTCCATTCGGTATCACCGTAGGTAGTGGCGAGAAAACGATGCACGGCATTACGCCCACGCTTCAATTCAAGGTCCATGGCAGCACGGGGAAATTCATACATCAGGCGCGGTGCCATGGGTTTGCCACCATTCATTGCCAGAATCAGGCTATTGCTATCAGCAGGGATGGGTTCGCCGGATTTAATCTGTACACTGCCAGTGAGCGCGCCAGCACCCAGGTATGGAACGATTTTATTATTTTTAATTCCTTCGATTAGATCGTTTAATTTTGTATCGGCCATTTAAAGCTCCAAATATGATTATTTTTGTTATTAGTAGCAAGAGGCAGGCCAATCAATGGAATGGTTAGAAATCAAAGGCTTATGCAGTGTGTGAGTAAGGTTTTGTCGTGAACACTACAAAAAGCACGACATTCCATTATTCAATATCTGCAGGGTTAGGTGCTAAACCTTACAGAGCAATGAGTTTGCCAGGGAATCAATGATATGGCATGAATATTGATTAGCTTAATCTATAGAGCCTTATTTATAGCTCCATATTTAGATTTCAAACTTAACCGACGAGGAGAACTCAGTGCAGGAAACAGATTTTCATGAAGTAGCCGATGAATTTATCCACCTTGCCAATGAATTAAGCGAAGACTGGGCAATGCCTTTCTTGAGCGCAACCTTCATGTATGCAGCAGCACGTTACAATACTTTCTTCTTTTATGAAAGTGATGGCAAGGATGAAAATAAGGACGCAGTCATTGATTACTATTGCGGTCAGTATCGGAAAATGCTGGAAGAGTGCATGCTTGAGTTGAATGGTCAGACTGCCAGTTCCTAAGCAGGAGATAGAATATGGTAGCGCTACAACAGCCAGTTACTCCAGGCGATAATTAACATATTCAGGCATGGGCCATGTAGCAAAAATTTGATGTCCAGCACCTCGATTGTATGACTGCTGTGATGTTAAATATTTTCGATCTCGAAATTTATAGCTTTATTAATCAGGTTTTTAAGGGGTCAGATCTGCTGCCACTACGGCATATACATGAATCCAGGTTTAATATGACAAAAAAACGAAGAAAAACAGGGGCGGTTTCTCACATCATTTCTTACGGTATTTGCGGATATCCGACCAACTGACACGAACCGGTGTGTTTAACCAGACTTTGAGAGCCTGCCAGAAGGATAGCTTTTCACTCACTGGCTCCTCAGCTGGAGTGATGGTTGCTGATTCACTCTTTGTCTCTGGTTGCGCAGAAGGAATTTCTTCAGCCTGATCTGTGGACTCGACCTCCGCTTTAAATTCATCATAACTCATCGACTCGGAACTGAGATTAATGGACTCCACTATGACCGGGATCTCGGAGAGAGGGCCGCCTCGTTTGATGTGTTGATGAGCCTGCTCCAGTTCCATATAGATTTTTGCCAGCATGTTGCGCATGATCTCATCTATAGATGGATCGGCGATCAGTGCGGTGATGTCCTGCTGCATGTGACAGATCTCTATACGGGCTCGATCACGATGTCGATTTTCCTGTAGCGCCAACTGCTGAAGACGAGACTCAATCGTATGACGTGGCACTTCAAGCTGCAGTTTGCGGGTGGCTACCCCACGCTTGTAGAGCAGCACCCGCAGGCCTACCAGTAAATTAGTATCATGTACAAACTCGTTCACAAAACCAGCGAGATCAACATGCTTTTCAGGTAGTTGCACCACTTCACTACTGCCGCTGACGATCCGTGTAAGTTGGAGAATAAGCCGGACATTGCTGCCGATACGTAACTCTAGAGCCTTCAGGTGTGCGCCAACGATCTGATCGGGAAGCGACAGGTATTGTTCGTCCAGTAGATCATAATATCGCGATGCCTGTTGAGGCATTTCACTTTCGGCTGTGCCTGATATCAACACGCCTTCCAGGGTGCGATTGAGGCGCTCAATTAAAACCGCGAGTTTCAATACCTTTTCCAGGGCGGAGCGCCGTTCCTGAATCAGATAATAACCGTTTTGATCATCCACCATGCTTAACCATCCTAAGAGGATTCACGTTGATTTCGTCACTTTATCGACGATTAGGCATCGATATGAAGTGGTTGGGCGAGTATTTGGCGTTATATTATAGTGGTTCGTATCTATAATCATCCTGGATTCCGCAGTTGACCGCTCGCATTGCAGGGTAACTCACTGTTTCGTGGACCATTACAGTCTGAGTTGTACGTTTGAGGTGTCGACTATCTTGCTAACCCGTAACCCGGAATCGTAGATTGAAAAGGAGGAACGACGCCTACCAACATTGACCATTCTTAGAGTTTACCAGGGCGTTTATGTTGTTTATTTCGGATGGCGATTTGCTCGGCTCTGGCTTCCTGCTTCGCTCTACCTCCTGCATCCTTGCAGTCGTCGGCAACTGCGTCCTGCGTTACTCTACCACCTCTACATCCCTGTAGGCGTCGGCTCTGGCTACCTGCTTCACCCTAACACCTATCAGGAATGGCAGCAGCGGATTTTTTGTATCTCAATCAGTAAATTCTGCCCTGTCTGCCAATTCATTATCCAGATATCTATGCAGGGCTGTTGTGACGTCCCTGCGCCTGAATTGCGGTAATCGCAACGGTGTTGACGATGTCAGTCACCGTACACCCGCGAGAGAGGTCGTTAACCGGTTTATTTAAGCCCTGCAAGATTGGTCCGATAGCGACCACACCTGCGCTGCGTTGCACTGCCTTGTAGGTGTTATTGCCAGTATTCAGGTCGGGAAAGATAAACACCGTGGCGCGGCCGGCGACTTCACTTTGCGGTAGCTTGGTTTTTGCGACTGAGGCATCCACCGCAGCGTCATACTGAATCGGTCCCTCCACTTTGTACCAGGGTGCCTTTTTTTGAGCTATCGACACCGCTTCGCGTACCTTTTCCACTGCTGCGCCAACTCCGGAGTCACCGGTAGAATAGGAGAGCATCGCTACCCTGGGAACTATGCCGAAACACTCGGCTGTGGCTGCCGAGGTGATTGCTATTTCAGCCAGTTGCTCAGCATTGGGGTCGGGATTGACCGCACAGTCACCATACACCAGCACCCGATCCGCCATGCTCATCAGAAATACGCTGGAAATCATCCCGTGTCCCGGCGCTGTTCGAATCACCTCGAACGCCGGACGAATGGTATGCTGGGTGGTGTTTACCGCACCCGAGACCATGCCATCCGCGTCGCCACAATGTACCATCAGCGTGCCGAAGTAACTGATATCCTCGATCATATCCAAAGCCGCTTCGGGGGTTAGTCCCTTGTCTTTACGCGCTTCATACAGGGCGTCGGCATAGCGTTGGCGAAGCGGCGATCGAACCGGATCGATTAGTTGCGCCTTATCTAGACGAAGGCCCAAACCTGATGCTTTGTTCCGAATCGTATCGGGATCGCCCAGCAGGGTGATATCCGCGACCTCGCGTAACAAAAGAATCTCGGCAGCGCGCAATACCCGTTCTTCATAGCCTTCCGGCAGTACAATATGCTGACGCTGTTGGCGCGCGCGCTGGATGATCTCGTACTCGAAGCGTAGTGGCGTGGTGATCTGTAGCTTGTTGTCAAACAATTCACCGGCCAGGCTGAAACAATCAACTGGCAGTTCCTCGGTTAACGCCTGTGCCGCCGCCAGCTTGCGCGGATTGTCGATGTCCAGTTGAGATTCCACCTCGTCCACGGCAGTAGCGGTCGCAAAAGTGTCCTGATCCACCACCAAGATAGGCAGGTTTCTTCCACCCAGCCCTTTGACCAGTTTCATCACCTCGGCTGCAGGGTGCAGTCCCCCAGTCAGCAGAATCCCGGCAATATGAGGATACTCGCTACTGGTATCTGCAAGCAGACACCCCAGAATCACGTCATTGCGATCTCCCGGTGTAATCACCAGGCTACCGTCGGTTAAATGCTCGAGGAAATGCGGCAATTCCATGGCCGCGATCAGGTAATGTGACACTTCACGCTCCAGGTTTGTCGGCGTTCCGACCAATAGTCTGGCACCCAGGGTGCGCGCAACATCACCGACAGTTGGCATGTCGAGCACGGGCTGATGTTTCAGCAGGTAAATTGCCACATCGTTCTGCACCGAGGCCTTCAGGCGATCCCTGGCCGCCTCCGATAGCGAGGGATCCACTCGGTTTATAAAAAGTGCAAAAACCTGACTGTGATGCTCCGCCAACGTCTCCTGCAGGCTTTGCAGGTCTTCAAGCAATTGTTCTTCGTCACGCTGGTGTCCATCGATAATCACCACGACCTGGCAACCCAGGTGGTTAGCCAGTTCGAGGTTGAAGTCAAGATCGGCGCCGGGCAGGCTTTTGCTGAAGTCAGTGCCTTCGCACAGAATATGCATGTGCTGTTGATCCAGTTCACGGAAGCGATCGATTACGTTTTTGATGACCTCGTTCTTGTTTCCATCCGCCAATAACCTGTGGGCTTCCCGTTCCAGCAGACCATAATGCGCCGAGTGCTTCAGGTCTGTACCGTAACGGGTCAGCATCAACTGCAGCACCCGGTCCTCGACATCGGCAATAATCGGGCGAAAGTAGGCTGTGCGCCCACTCGCAGCCGTCAGACGATCCATAAAGCCCAGGCTTAAGGCAGATTTACCGCTGCGGCGGGCGGTACCGGTGATATAGAGATGGGTCATAGCGGTTTCAGTGTTTCAATGGTTGCAGATTAAGCGGGTTTGACGTGCGATTTCCAGCTCTTCGTTGGTGCGAATCACGAGCAATGGAATGCGCCCGGTTTGGTCACCAGATTGCAGGTGAATCGGGCATAACGGTCCGTCGACACTGGCGTTGGCCGATTCATCCAGCTGGATTCCAAGATGCTGTAGATTGTCAACGATTGCCTGACGAACAGCTGCGGCATGCTCACCTATGCCGCCGGTGAAGATCAGGGCATCCACCCTACCCAGCAGCGCCAGGTAAGCACCGATGTATTTGCGAATACGATGACAATAAATCTCCAACGCCAGCTGCGCCTGCTTATCAGCATCATCAACACGACGCAAAATGCTGCGCATATCATTGTCACCACACAGGGCGCGCAGACCGCTTTCCTTGTTCAATGCATGATCGATTTCCTGCGCTGTGAATCCCGCGCGCTGCTGCAGGTAACCGCCGATAGCCGGATCAATATCACCCGAGCGGGTACCCATCACCAATCCTTCTAGTGGTGTCATCCCCATCGAGGTGTCGCGACAACGCCCCTGTTCAATAGCGCAGATGCTGGCTCCGTTGCCCAGGTGCAGGCTGATCAGGTTGCACTGCTCCAGTGGGCGACCCAGCCGCTGTGCCGCCTGTGCGGCGACATAGGCATGAGAGGTGCCATGAAAACCATAGCGGCGCACACCGTATTGCTGGTACCAGTCATCCGGCACTGCATAGCGCCAGGCAGATTCCGGCATATCCTGGTGAAATGCGGTGTCGAAAACTGCCACCTGCGGCAAATCAGGAAAAAGGCGCTGACAGGCCTCGATACCGGCCAGATTGGCAGGATTGTGCAGTGGGGCAAGCGGAATACAATCACGAATCTGTTGAATGCTGTTTTTGTCCAGCAACGCTGGCTCACAAAAGGCTTCTCCTCCGTGAACAACCCGGTGACCAATAGCCGATAAGGGCGTAGCCTCGGTTAACAGTTTCGAGTCCCTGAGCGCTTCGAAAATCACTGTCATACCCTGATCATGATTGCGAGCAGTAACTTCCCGCTGCAGACAGGAGCCGTTATCAGGGTTTAAAGTCAACTCCGCCTTTGTTTCACCGATACGCTCAAGGAGCCCGGAAAGTAGTCGAGACTCATCTTCCATTGATAATAACTGGAATTTGATGGAGGAACTACCGGAGTTGATGACTAGAATAAGCATGGAAATTAAGAAAGCTGATCAGAGAAAGATTGAAAGGATATATGTTCAGATTATACCGCATTTAAGTTGTTAAAGTAATTTTAAGGTTAAGTAAAAATTAAACTATTAGCTTGATCTGAATGAAGGGCTTTAGATAGTTTTAAAGGTTTTCAATTTGATCTCGCATGACTGCTTCGGGTTGATATTTTCCTTGCGATGAAAATAAATGCCAGCCATGTAGTGTCTGTCAGATTTGATTCTGCCTGTTTCCATTGCGTGTCAGAGCAATTATGAGTCAGCACATATCTTTCAACGAACGCTTGATGAAACTTGGGGAAAATCCTCATCTTAGAAACATAACATTATCGCTTAATGGGCTTGCGCCATTGCTCACACCAAAGGGAACGGACAGTGCCGAGAGTCCTTTTGAAGCCCTTGTATTCGATAATTTTTATCACGAGACCTTTCAATAATGGCATAATCATATGGATTATCTTTTTTGCTTTTTTCGTTCATATAGATGGATTTAATCGCTAAGGGTTAAATTCCCCGCCCCTTGGGGCTATATAAATCTATTGAGCTATGCGAAGCGAGCGAGCTCTACTTAATACCCCGCCAGCTTGCTGCGGGGTTGTTCATATTTAACAGATAATGAGAATAAAATTCTATGACTACACCATTTTTCCATATGATTGATCAGGCCCCAGCGCCTGTTGGACCTTTCTGCCATGCTAGCGAGGTTGATGGCTGGGTATTTTTAACCGGCCAGATGCCAACCGATCCCAATGATGTGAATGCGCCACTGCCTGATGGTGTTGAGGCGCAGACGCGTCGAGTGATGGATAATCTTATTCTGGTACTTGAGGGGTTAAGCCTGGGGCTTGAAGATGTGGTTTCAGTACGTATCTTTCTGACTGAATTCAAACGCGATTTTAATGCAATGAACGATATCTACAGGTCATATTTTGCAGAAGGAAAATTACCCTCTCGAACCTGTATCGGTGTTACTGCACTCGCTGTAGATGCTCTGGTTGAGATCGATTTTATCGTTCGAAGATAGCTGCTTTAGTCGTCAGAGTAAGGCTTGCTGTTTCAGCTTGCTAATGCCTGGTGTAGAAATTCCATTTAAAGGTAGCTGCTAACATTAACTTCATAAGCTCCTCCAATTACCAGATATTCTTCTTCACCTTTCATGCATCCGGGTAACAGGTCAGGGAAGAACAGGATTTTTGCATGCGGTATTTCTACCGTCATGATCAAATCACCAAATTCGTCAGCACGATCCCGATTCTGGGTGAATGAATTCAGGTTGTTCAGCAATATCACCATGTTTGATGATGATTTTCTGGTCAGGATCTCATGTTCATTGAGTCGGTTGAATCCTCTATATAAGGTGCGATGCGACTGTTCAGGATAGCGTCGTGCTAATTCGTATTGGGTAAAGCTGTATAAAAGGTCTAACTGGGCTTCCAGTGCATTGGTGTTATATAGACCAAGGCATCTGGCGTGCTGGTAGTGCTCATACTGTGTTGATGCAAAATCGGTAATCGGTCCCTGATGGTTTAGCGTCATTAATCCAAATCTGGATTCTACCCAACCTTTCATAACTGCAGCTTCCTGACTATTAGGGTCAAAGTGCCAGCCGCGTAGTAATTTTAGATAATCTGCTTTGTCGCGTCGCTTAGCCGTACTGTTTTCGAGTTGGCCGACCTGTTCAGGGTTATCCAGTAGAAAGCTGGCGCGCATGTAATCGTTAAAGTGCATTACGCGTGTTTTGATATCTTTTATTCCGTGTAAATCATCGAACAGTTGCTTGTGTATCTCGGTCACGCCATCTATGCGAAGAGCAACGGGATGTAGTTGAAACGTCAGACCGCCAAGGATCTGAGCGGGGAGGTTACAGCGATTTATTGGTAACCTTGAATACGCCGGTAGTGAAGCCTTCATTGTTGGTGTTTGTGTGTATTCTTCCATACATTATCAGGGGGATTGTAGCGAAACCGACTTAAATAAAATGTTCATAAAATCAACTTAAAATCTTTTAAAACAACAGCTTACTAAATTTTTACAACATTGGCACACAGCTTGCTATCTCCTGAAGTGTAGGAGTGATTCATTCAAATCACACATGCTTATTAACATCTATTAGGAGATTTAAAATGGCAATGCGTCAATGTGCAATTTACGGTAAAGGTGGTATCGGTAAGTCTACCACAACCCAGAACCTGGTAGCAGGTCTAGCCGAACTCGGTAAAAAAGTCATGATCGTAGGTTGTGACCCAAAAGCTGATTCTACTCGTCTTATCCTTCACGCCAAGGCGCAGAACACTATTATGGAAATGGCTGCTGAAGCTGGTACGGTTGAAGATCTGGAACTGGAAGATGTATTAAAAACCGGTTACGGCGATATCAAATGTGTTGAATCTGGTGGTCCTGAGCCAGGTGTTGGTTGTGCGGGTCGTGGTGTTATAACTGCTATCAACTTCCTGGAAGAAGAAGGCGCCTACGAAGAAGATTTAGACTTCGTATTCTATGACGTTTTAGGTGACGTTGTATGTGGTGGTTTCGCAATGCCTATTCGTGAAAACAAGGCACAGGAAATCTACATCGTATGTTCTGGTGAAATGATGGCTATGTACGCAGCCAACAACATTTCCAAAGGTATCGTGAAATATGCAAACTCAGGTAGCGTTCGTCTGGCTGGTTTGATCTGTAACTCTCGTAATACTGCTCGTGAAGATGAATTGATCATGGAGCTGGCTCGTCAGCTGGGTACTCAGATGATCCATTTTGTACCACGTGACAATGTGGTTCAACGTGCTGAAATTCGCCGTATGACTGTTATCGAATACGACCCATCTGCCAAGCAAGCACAGGAATACCGTGATCTGGCGCAGAAAATTATCGACAACAAGATGCTGGTTATTCCTACTCCTATAACCATGGATAAGCTGGAAGAGCTGCTGATGGAATTCGGGCTGATGGACGAAGAAGACGAAAGCATCGTTGGTCAGACTGCTGCTGCTGAAGCATAAGTTGTATGGGTAGGTATCGACCCCGGTCTGGGGCGGTATCTGCAGATTATTGATCCAGAAGCCAGCCATCTACAGATTAGTAGTGGTGGTAATAAGGAGAAAAATATGTCTAATTTGACACGTGAAGAAACTGAAGCCCTCATTCAGGAGGTGCTGGAAGTTTATCCTGAGAATGCAAAGAAAGATCGCGCTAAGCATCTGACTGTTAACGATCAGGATGTTGAGCAATCCAAGAAGTGTATTACTTCAAATCGTAAATCTCTGCCAGGTGTAATGACTATTCGTGGATGTGCCTATGCAGGGTCTAAAGGTGTGGTGTGGGGGCCAATCAAGGACATGATCCATATCTCTCATGGACCTGTTGGTTGCGGTCAGTACTCTCGTGCCGGACGTCGTAACTACTATGTTGGTACTACAGGTGTTAATACTTTTGGGACCATGAACTTTACTTCTGATTTTCAGGAAAAAGATATCGTTTTCGGTGGTGATAAGAAGCTTGCGACTATCATGACTGAAATCGAACAGTTATTCCCATTAAACAAAGGTATCTCTATTCAGTCAGAATGCCCGATCGGTTTGATCGGTGATGACATTGAAGCTGTTGCCAAGAAAACCACTAAAGAAATCAACAAGCCAGTCGTTCCTGTACGTTGTGAAGGTTTCCGTGGTGTATCTCAGTCACTCGGGCACCATATTGCGAACGATGCAGTTCGTGACTGGGTTCTGGGTAACCGCGATGCTGATACCAGCTTCGAACAAACCGATTATGACGTGACTATTATTGGTGACTATAACATCGGTGGTGATGCCTGGTCTTCACGTACTCTGCTGGAAGAAATGGGTTTGCGTGTTATCGCTCAATGGTCTGGTGACGGTACTCTGGCTGAAATGGAAAACACTCCAAAAGCCAAGCTAAACCTGATTCATTGCTATCGTTCAATGAACTACATCTCTCGTCACATGGAAGAGAAGTACAACATTCCATGGATCGAATATAACTTCTTTGGTCCTACCAAAATCGCAGAATCTTTACGTAAGATTGCGGCATTGTTTGACGACAAAATCAAGGAAGGTGCTGAGCGTGTAATTGAAAAATACAAGGCACAGTATGAAGCTGTGATCGCTAAATACCGTCCACGCCTGGAAGGTAAGCGCGTGATGCTTTATGTCGGTGGTCTGCGTCCACGTCACGTGATTGGAGCTTATGAAGATCTGGGTATGGAAGTTGTAGGCACCGGATACGAATTCGCGCATAACGATGATTATGATCGCACCATCAAGGAAATGGGCAATGCAACACTGATTTATGATGACGTTACCGGCTACGAATTCGAGGAATTTGTTAAAAAGGTCAAGCCTGACCTGATCGGTTCTGGTATCAAGGAAAAGTATATATTCCAGAAAATGGGTATTCCTTTCCGTCAGATGCATTCATGGGATTATTCCGGTCCTTACCATGGTTATGACGGGTTCGCTATCTTTGCCCGCGACATGGATATGACACTGAACAATCCTTGCTGGAACAAGATTAAAGCGCCCTGGTTGCAGGAAAGCGAGGAAGCTACCGCTGCTGCAGTAGGTGCCTGATCGGACTATTAGGGGGCGGAGCAAAAGCCGAGCCCTCTGATTGTTCCAAACTATTTTTTAATTCACCTGTTCCGTTGTTCACAGATTAGTGGCGCGGATGGAGATTATCATGAGTCAAGCTATAGAAGATATTAAGCCGAGTTATCCACTGTTTCGTGAAGACGAATACAAGGATTCTCTTAAAAACAAACAGGATAACTACGAAGAAAAGCATCCTCAGGACAAGATTGAAGAAGTTTTTCAGTGGACTACCAGTGAAGAATACAAGGATCTTAATTTTGAAAGAACTGCTCTAACCGTAAACCCTGCTAAAGCCTGTCAGCCTCTGGGTGCGGTACTATGTGCGCTGGGTTTTGAAAAAACCCTGCCGTATGTACATGGTTCTCAGGGCTGTGTTGCCTATTTCCGTACTTACTTCAATCGTCATTTCAAGGAGCCAGTTGCCTGTGTATCTGATTCCATGACTGAAGATGCTGCGGTATTCGGTGGCCAGAAAAACATGTTTGCAGGCCTGGAAAATGCCAAGGCATTGTACAAGCCAGAAATGATTGCGGTTTCTACTACCTGTATGGCTGAGGTTATCGGTGATGACTTGAACGCCTTTATTGGTAACGCCAAGAAAGCCGGTGCTGTTGAAGAAGATTTCCCAACCCCATTTGCGCATACCCCAAGCTTTGTAGGTTCGCATACAACCGGTTGGGATAACATGTTCGAAGGTATCATGCGTTATTTTACGCTGAACCATATGGAAGATAAGGAAGTTGGCAGTAACAAAAAAATCAACATCGTTCCCGGTTTTGAAACCTATCTGGGTAACTATCGTGTCATGAAGCGCATGATGAAAGATATGGATGTTGAATGCAGCCTGTTAAGTGATCCTACTGACGTACTGGATACACCTGCAGACGGCACTTTCCGTATGTATGATGGTGGTACTACGCTGGATGAAATGAAAGATGCGCCTAACGCTATCGACACATTATTCCTGCAGCCATGGCAGTCAGTTAAAAGTCGTAAGTTTGCCAAACTGACCTGGAAACAGCCTGCATCTGATATCGCTATTCCTATGGGTCTGAGCGCTACGGATGACTTCCTGATGAAAGTTTCTGAATTGACTGGTAAGCCAATCTCTGAAGCTCTGACTCGTGAGCGTGGTGTACTGGTTGACATGATGACTGATAGTCATGCCTGGTTACACGGTAAGAAGTTTGGTGTTTATGGCGATGCAGATTTCGTTCTGGGTATGGTTAAGTTCCTGCTTGAACTGGGTGCTGAGCCAACTCAAATCCTGTGTCAACATGCTAACAAGCGTTGGAAGAAAGCGGTAGAAGAAATTCTTGCTGCATCACCTTATGGGCAGAATAGTGAAGTCCATATCGGTAAGGATCTGTGGCATTTTCGTTCACTGATGTTCACCAACAAGCCTGATTTTATGATTGGTAACTCTTACGGTAAATTTATCCAGCGCGATACCTTACACAAGGGTAAGGAGCACGAAGTTCCTCTAATCCGTATTGGCTTCCCGATCTTTGATCGTCATCACATGCATCGTGACACTACTCTGGGTTACGAGGGTGCGATGTACATGCTGAAGATGCTGGTGAACTCGGTTCTGGAACGTCTGGACGAAGAAACCCGAGGTATGGGTACAACTGACTACAACTACGATCTGGTTCGTTAGGTTGAAAGTGGGAGAGGTTCCAGCAGCCTCTCCCATGATTATCAAGATCTTAGAATGAGGTTTAACTCATGCCAAATGTAATGATTCGTGTAAAAGACAATGGTGCTCTTTTGTTTTATATCGCAAAAAAGGATCAGGAAGAGGAAATTGCTTCAGTCGAAAAAGATACCGACACTGAATGGGGCGGTAACGTGGAGTTAACTGATGGTTCAACTTATTACATTGACCCAATTAGTCCTCGACCAAGCTTTCCAACAACCCTTCGTTTTAGACGTGCTGAATAATTTATTGATTAGGAGAACTATCATGGCCTTAGCTATTGTTAGAGATATCTGTACTGCCTGTGGCGACTGTGAACCTGTTTGCCCAACTAAATCCATTGTGCCTTTTAAAGGTGTCTACAAAATAGAAGCAGAATCCTGCACTGAATGTGAAGGTGAATTTGATTCACCTCAGTGTCTGGATGTTTGTATGGAAGATGATTGCATTATTCCTGCGTAAGCAGAAATCTTGCATGTAATTATGGCAGGGACAGTTGTCGCTCGGATATGCTGTCCCTGTCACTCCTGAGTTTTAAAACTGTTTATAGGTGGTGTCATCATGACTGCTTCTCCAATCTCAAATGAAATTGCCCTGCGCATCGGGCTGGCTGCTCGTGAATTACCGGATACTGATGCAGCACGATTACTCAAGGTTATTTTAGATGCTGTAGGCTTGCCGCCCACCGCCGAAAAGCTTTCAAGTCTTACCGTTAAGACTTTTAAATCAGCTGCCGATGGCGAGTTAGCTGATGTCGACAGTAGTATGCTTAAAACGGCACTGTCTTATCTGAAAGGTGAGTCAGGTATCGTCACAGATCCATTACCAGAAATCGAGGCTTACAGTGAAGGCGATATGCCTGAGAGTATTCGCGTTGCCTGTGCTTCCAATAAATCAGAAATGCTGGATGGTCACTTTGGTTCCTGTCAGCGTTTTCTGATTTACCAGATAAATGCCGATGAATATCGCCTGGTCGATATTCGTAATGTTGATAAAGAAAAAGAAGTGGAAGAAAAAAATGGTTATCGAGCCTCATTGATTGCAGATTGCCAGATTCTGTTTGTCGTTTCTATCGGTGGGCCCGCCGCCGCCAAGGTTGTGCGTACTGGTGCACATCCTATCAAGAAACCTAATGCCGGAGCTGCACGTGATGAAATCGCAGAGCTACAGAAGGTTATTGGTGAAGATGCTCCACCCTGGCTGGCCAAGGTAATGGGTCAGAGTCCGGAACAGCGTATTCGTTTTGAACAGGGAGAGGATGAATGATCAGCCAGCAGCAGCTGTCGGATATTAGTGACTTTGTTTTAGCGCAGGGTATGGGTGTCAATCTGTCAGCAGAGTTACGCGAAAAATTCAATAACATACATTTTACGATCTGCATGGATGATGATGTGGTCAGTGCTAATCCCGTGTTGGAGCAGCAGCACTTCAATCTATATCTAATCGACAGTAGTAATCACTGCCTGAGCTTTACTCAAAACCATGATCTGGCAACCGGAGTAGTGGTGGCAGAGCTGGAAGAAGAGTAGGGTTGTGGTTCCGGTAGTGTCTACACATGACGATGATGCTACGCCTACTGCGAACTGCGCAACCTGTCCTCATCGAGAAGATCGCCTGAATAAGGGGCGGTGTCATCCCGGAGATATCTGTGTTAGAGCCATGAGTGGCCGCCAGATAGCGCGTTTCTTTACCATTAACCCTGACCTTGCGGAACAATATGCGGGGGATGATTTTTGGGAGCGACGTGCGATAGCCGCAAAATACCTGTCTCAACAACGCTTATTGAAAATGCTGGACGATCCAGATGAGGTCGTTAGAAGAGTGCTGGCTTACCGATTGCCGGTAGACGAACTGTATCGCTTACTGGATGATCCTGATCGAGAAGTTCGTATCACCGTGGCAGATCGAATTCCGCTGGATCAACTGGAAGCACTGGTGAAGGATGAGGATTATCTAGTGCGACAGTATGTTGCCAAACGGCTCAAGCCAGGGCGACTTTTTCGTATGATTAATGATACGGATAGCGAGGTTAGAAAAACGGTAGCCCGAAGATTACCTTCGGAGAGTCTGGAATTGATGATGCATGATGCTTCCGACGAGATACGCATTGCTGTAGCAGAACGAATCGAGTTGGAATCGATCACGCCTATGATGAAAGACAGGGACTGGCGTGTAAGAGTAGCGATTTGTCAGCGCGTTCCGCTAGAGATGCTTGATCCGTTACTGAATGATGAAGATGAAGATGTGCGAACCTTTGCTCTGGAAAGACTAAAACAGCTATCAAACAATGAATAAATATATCGAGAACAATCAACAGCTGGTCGAGCTTTGTAATAAGACGAGTACTGATCAGGGGATAGACGCAATACTTACGGGACTCGCGCCTATATTTCCCGAGTTGCAATTCGAGCATGTGTTATCGCGCGGTGGCTGGTATCGCCTGGGTGGTGTGGTGGATGCAAATTCCAATCGAATCACTGACAATATTGCCAGCTGGGCCGAGCAGGAAAGTGGCGGTGATCCGGAACAGCTAGTGCTGAAATACATCGACTCAGTTTACTTTGCCACCAGACTGTCAGGTCAGACGCATTTTTTAACCGTCTCTACGGGTGATAAACCGGAGCAGTTTATCCAGTTAGAGATCGAAGAAATACAGGAAGTACTGGATAGGCCACTGGTAGAACGTGACTGGTTTCCGGATAGTATGCAGGATTTTCTTGACCCGATAGATTACACAAAGTTAGAACCTGAACCTGTCGGTAAATCCCGCTACATCTTCCGCCGCATCACCAATATGGATCAACTGATACATCAAACAGCCATTGAGAGTCGGCATTTAAAAAACATCCGTCGATTTCTTGAAGACTGGCAGCATAGTAGTGCAAACGACACAGCCTGTTTCTGTCAACACTGGGTACTTGCATTACGAGAGTTTGCAGATAGAGATGGATACAGGCAGGTTAATGCCAAGCCGGTCGCAACCAGTTCTAAAGGGCCTGCCGAATTACCAGAAATCGAAGGTAAATCCGGAGCCGAGCTGTCTACTGCAATACAACGCTATGACAATGTCATGGGCTATCATTTCTCCTGGTTTTTCATGATGCTCAGCAGTCAGTCTGATAACTTCGTATTGGCTGACGCTGTGTTACGTGATCAGTCGGGTGAGTATGACTATATTCCTGTTAAAGACCTTAAAGTGTTAACTGACTGGGCTACTGACCCATATAGTGTTTAAATCTGGATTCCTCAGTTGACCGCATCAGGATTCCCCTCAAATCCAGGCTCAACTGCGGATTCCAGGTTAAAGCGGATGACAGTCATTTATCTGTAGACAGGCCTGTTAATTTTTCATATTCATATTGACACTTTCTTAACAGTCATCCAGTATTTGCGGTATGAACGAACTAGCTAAAATTTCTTCACAAAAGATGACCATCATTCTCAATGAATGGTGGGTATGCTAGTTTTCGACTAGTTTTAAAAAAACCCGCCCAGGAGGCGGGTTTTTTGTTTCTGTCTCCAGGGGTTTAGAAATGCCACAGGAGGCAATATGAGTGATAGTGATTTAACGCCGCAAATAAGTCGCGAAGATCAGGCTGATGATATTGTAGACTTTGATTTAGTGACTGGAGTGTTCACCAGAAATGCAGCTTTGCTGATATCAAGAAGCTATTTGATTTCACCTCAATTCGTAGCAGGATCCGAAGTATCCGGCAAGGTGGATGCGTTTTTTATTTACTACTATGACGATTATCTAGAATGGATGTACGCAGTTGATGATTCAGGTAATGTCAGATTTGTGTATACCTACTGCAAAAGAAACCTGCCAACAGATTGCGAAACTGAAGTTGATGCAGACAGTTATCGGGAAGCATGTTAAGGCTCTTGTAGAGCCTGAGATGGTGCCCATAAAAGCGGGAAGAAAAGATGGCCACCTTTGCCTTAAACTCTCAACAGGCAGGCCATAAAAAAACCCGGCATATTAGCCGGGTTTTGATAAGGGTTTAGATTTGAAAATCTATGGAGTAATTTGCCACAGCTTATTTAGAAGCTCTGTTTTTCTCGTATCGAAAATACTGTCTCCATTACCGTCACCCCAGGAACCCCAAAGATCTGACGCGGATATGGGGTCGTAGCGGGTTTTGATCCAGCCATAAGTATCGGCTGATTCCGGATTAATAGACCAGTAACAGCCATGGATATTATTATCCAGCATGTAATTTACAAATGCATGTTGCCATTGCTCATCTACGTTGGTGGTGATGTGAGACCACTGGTTTTTAATCGTTGATGTAACCTTGCTGGCAGGCCAGTCCATGTTTCCGCCGAATTCACCGACGACTACGGCATAGCCCTGATCTCTAAGGAAACCAAAATGCTGATGCCATCCCTTGCGCAGAACCTGCGAGTCGATCACGATTTTGCAATCCTTGGCTGCAGCTTCATCACCTTCTAGATTCGCACACTCGGTTTGAGCAGGATCCATAAATTGAGGCTGAACAAACACTGAGGGTCCATAGGTATGGGGTGACAGAACAAGGCGATCCTGAGGAATATTCAGCGGGTCGCTTGCAAAGCCGTACAGGTTTTCACCCCAGTTAGGGATGAGCTCTTTATTAGCACCGTATTCGCTCAGTTTACTATTCCCTTCAACGAAGATCAGAACATCTTTATTGACCGAATTGATGGCGCTATAGGCCTTTTCGGCAAGCGTACTCCACTCTTCCCAGGTGTACTCCCAGGGTTCGTTATAAATATCTATGCCTATCACATTGTCGATACCAAGGTCACTTGGAAGCAGAGCGATTTTCTGCAGATCAGCAAGCCACTTTTCTTCGTTGTATTCGTCGACATTCATGGTCACCGTTCTACCGTCTTTAAGCTTGACCTGTTTACCTATGTCAGCCGCATTACAGGACCATTCCTCGCGGGTAAACTGATACCCTTCACGATTGGCATCCGTCCAGGGTGGGGCTGCGTCAATTCGTCCGGCACGCCATCCAATGTAATTGGAGCAGGAATGTATATCGATCAGAACCTTGACGTCATATTTATCTGCTGTTCTCAGAAATTCCTTCAGACCTTCCAGTGCATTTTGCTGTTGCACGCTAGGGTGATTTTTCAATGACCCACCATTTTTCTGTGAAGCATCTCCCATACCTTGAGGGTCGGTTGGGTCCAGGGTTTGAGGAGAAATAGGCAGACGAATCATATTGATCCCTTTCGCCTTAATTTCCTGCATATCAGAATCGATGGAGCGTCCTGAGCCCTGGCTACTGTTAAACCACCACATATTGCCGATATAAAGTTCCATGGGTGCACCGTCGGCATTGTTTTCGGAGTTCTTTGGTTCCTGCTGGCCATCCAGACCAAACCAGTTACCGCATCTTACAGGAAAGATCTTACCGTCTTCAGTAATATTACCATTTGCATCGATACGGAATTTGCCCGCTACAGATCTGTCGTTATTAACTGGTGTGACAACCGGGTAAGTGTCTTCCCACTCGATGGCATAATCTCCAGAGGTCGTATTATCAGGATCTCGTACAGTATCAGTTGGTGCCGGAGTATCAGTTGGTGCCGGAGTCGGCGTCGGAGTCGGTTCCTGATTCGGATTCGGAGTCACTGTTGGAACTGGTGTCGGTTCGACAGGGTTGCTGCTACAACCTACGCGAGTACTGCTCAGTGCAAGATCATCCAGCCAGATGTTGAAGTTCGGCGGTGTCGAACCGCCCTGGTAGAGCTGCCAGCCCAGGCGGATCTTATTGAAGTTCGGGAAGATGAAGTCTCCGTTGCCGTTTCCGTGCACCTTGGTCGACACACTAAGCTCAGGCTTTGCCACACCGTCGATCCAGACATTGACAGCATTGTTGGATGCGTCCATCTGCCATTCCATGCATGTCCACTGGCCACTCGCCGTTGGCGTAGTGTCCTGCCAGCTGGTCCAGTCACCTGTTGAACCACCGTCACTACCCACGCCCCACAGCGGTATGTTGTTGGCATGACCCGGTATATACTGGCCGCCGACAGGACGTACAAGAGTGCTGTTGCCACTACCAGAGGCTTCAACCATCGTAAAATGCGCATAGTCTGGCCTGGTAGGGAAGGCGTCCACCCACAGGCGCATGCGACCATAAAAGCTGTTACCAGTAGGTGCGAACGTGTTTGGCACCAGAAAGGCCATACCATTGTCAGTCGTCGTCAGGTGCAGTGCCTTATTGCCGTATGCATGGGTATTGTCGATGCTCGCTGTTGCTGCACGGCTTTCGATAGACCAGGTAGTGCTTACAGCGCTAGTACCCGTGAAAGATTCAAAATCCTCACAGAACAGATCTACATTTGTGCAAGTGCCAGAGGTGCTGGGCTCCGGTGTTGGTACTGTTGTCGGCACAGAAGTCGGCACAGAAGTCGGTACAGAAGTCGGAATAGAAGTCGGAATAGAAGTCGGAATAGAAGTCGGAATAGAAGTCGGTACAGAAGTCGGTACAGAAGTCGGTACAGAAGTCGGTACAGAAGTCGGCACAGAAGTCGGTACAGAAGTCGGAATAGAAGTCGGAATAGAAGTCGGAACCGGAGTTGGTATTGGCGTCGGGTTAGAAGTACCGTTGTTGCTATCTCCTCCGCAGGCAGATAAAGAAAGGACCATTGCCAGCATCAACAGAAAGCCGACACTCGAAGAACCTCCGCTTGCCGTGAGGTTTGTTTGATAAGCTTTTGCCCGAGGAGGGGCAGCAAATGTACCGAGGGTAACGAGAGATACTAGAAAGTGAGCCAGAACTATACGCTTTGGCAGCATGCCTGGAGTATTGGGAAACATCTTAATTTAAACCCCTGTTTATTGTTGACACTGAATTAACAACGCAAGTACCGGGAAGACTTTTTGCTTGCATTCGCAATATTGATCACAATTTTTCAATGAGATCATAAGTGTCGACCAAACTCTCCCTAAAACACGATCAGGATTCTAATGCCTGATTTGTGAAGAGTTCTTTTCTGCCTCTTTCGAAAAGCCCCCAGACGCAACTGCCAGTGAATGCTATACACCCCGTCTCTATAATTCAAGTGAGGGTAATTGCATCGATATTTACCGGGATCAGAACATTTTCGATAAAAAACATGGGGCTATTTCAGTATGTCCCCTAAAAAATAAATTCAGAAATCACTGTCCGCAATTTATTTTCATGGGATAATTTAAACAGATAAATACATGAGATAAATATATGGCCAATTTCAACTCAGATTTGTAGAAATTTTGCGCGTGTTTAAGTCCGGCCCCTTTAATAAATATCCAGATTCTGTTCTGTTGATTACCCGTAGACCTGAAAGTCATTTTAAGCCGAAAAGAATGCGCTTCAACTCAACATTCAGCGCGGGATGGTTTTATGTTGAGTGCAAAAATCAAATAATTGATATTTAAAATATAAATACACATCCCTTAAAGATAACCTGCAATACACGATATCGGAGTTAAATATGTGAATTTTCGCACAAACTTTAAGCAGGTATTTTTAAATTGTGGAGCCCAAAAAATCAGGCCTGCTAATGAATATTTCCGAATGGTATTCAGTGTAACCTGTGTTATCAGAGATCGAGGCCAGGCTGAAGTTTAACTGTAGACCATGAGGGGTAAAGCATGTCAAATCGTGCTTTAGTACGGCGGCAAGGGTTTGACAATTTTGTCATACAAAAAGCCTTAAGCTGTGAATTTTATACATCATCACTTACTCTGGCCCAATTAAAAAGTGTGTTTGCTGATACAGAGTGAAAAGTTACTCCTGAAACCGATTAATCTCTGCTTTATAGTGACCCAATAAAGCCCTGCTAAGGAAAATATTATGTGACATATTTAACAGCATTTTTAAAAATTTTGTAGCAATTTAAGCGGCGTGATAATTCCTCTAACAAGCTTTGTGGGAAGACCTTTCAATTGACTACCCTTTTCAGGGTGTACATACGGCCTTTTGTTCCATTTGATACCTCCTGTTTAGCCTCCAGCCGAAAGAACATGAGATAAGAAAACCCTTAGACCTCTACGAGGTGAAAGCTAACCCATGCCGTTACCATACACGGGAGTTGGCCAGGACTTATAGCGGCACCTCCTTGAGGGTTGTTCAGAGCACGCTAATCAGCGCTGATCCTGAATTTACCATACAGACCGATAACTACGAGCGGCAGGTACTGAAATCTAATCAACAATGTTTGGTTGTTCTCAGCTTTTTGAGTCAGGAAGAGGGTAAGAAAGCAGCCGCAGTGTCATTCAGTATAACCAGTACCCAAACCCCGACGGTTACTGTAGCAATCTCGGCAGAGGTAGTGCCAGCACCAATACCGATTCCTAAGCCAGAGCCAACGCAAGAGCCCTGGCCTGTACCAGATCGCTACATACCGGCCTTTGAGTTTGATGATTAGTGGGAGCATTCCATAGAATTCATAAAAAAGCACCGTTTTTTTAGGGGTAGCAGGAGCATCACTAGGAAAAGTAGAGGTCCTCTCTTTTTTAAACCTGGATTCCGCTGTTGACAGCTCGCATAGGAGGGTAACCCACTGTTTTGTAGAGTATAACAGTCAATTTTTTCACCCAGCAGATGAGTCCCGCTACAAGGTGAATAGCACGTTTGAGGCGGTGTATCTCTGCGTTGCCTATAGGGACATAGGTAAGGGGCGTGAGCAGGAGGCGGAAGCTTTGCCTATAGGGACATAGGTAAGGGGCGTGAGCAGGACGCGGAAGCTTTGCCTATAGGGACATAGGTAAGGGGCGTGAGCAGGACGCGGAAGCTTTGTTACTCCTTGATCTACACCACATCAAACGCACCACAGCCCGTCCAACTGCGGATTCTAGGTTGAAGGATTGTCGCGCAGCAAAATCCCCCTCTCCATGTTGTTGAATATGTCACAAAGTATTTGCATCTGCATGGCTTAGTTGGGTAATTTTTAAACAGTGATTGATAGTATTTAGAAGCAATTGGTCACTCTAAGTTAGCAAGAAAATTCAAATGGGGGCAAAGTTAATTAGATGTTTACTATGCCCCAGTTTAAGGTTTTTTTTTACGACATTGTCATGCTCTGGTTAGCATGCTAAAGCGCGATTTGACGAGCCTTTAGAACCCTTGATATACCGGTAAACTACGGCCTGGCTTCGATCTATGATCATACAGGTCGTACTTAATCCCCTTCGGAAAATATTTATTACCAGACCAGGTTTTAAGGGTTACCTGCGTTAAAAGGTCTGTCTCATGTTTATGCAAAAAGTCACATAACTATTTTTCGATATTACACCTGCTGGTTATCTTAATGAAAAATGGCATTGATATATTAAATGTTAAGTATTTGATTATTGTGTTTAGCATAAAGGTCTTCCTCGCTGGTTATTGAGTTAAAGCGCGTATTTACAGGCTTAAAAACAGTCTCAGGCCTGGCGCTGATCAATATCGCGGAATCTGCATTTTTATAAAAGGGGGTGAATGATTTATGCGCTTAAAAAAGCATTAATTAAAGAGTTGATATTGGCCATGAATTGATGGAGATAAGAGAACCCGGGTAAAAAAAATGCAACAGGGTTTGCTGAGCTTATTAAAAAGGGGTCTATGTGATACCCCTGGCGTTTTTATCAAATATTTTCCGATCTCAGTAAATTTTGATCTAAATAACAATGCTTGAATTAAAGAGGTAGGGTGTATAGGATTAATGGTCGGTTGCATTGAGCAACTTTTAGTATGAGGCAAAAAGAGCTCTTCACAAGTCAGGAATTAGAATCCTGAGCCTGCTTTAGGGGGAGCTATGCTTTTAAAGGCAGGAGTGATGAGCTTGTTATTTCGTGATTTAACCGAGTCGAAATCAGCAGGGCCATTTCTCTGTTTGAGAGTGTAAACAACAGAATACCTACTGTTCCGTTGCAGTGAATAAGATACCTGGAGTATGAGGGATGATCGATGCTAAAAAGAGGAGTAACAAAAAATGGCCAGCAGGCATACTGTTCCTCTTTTTAACCAGACCGGTGGCTCTGGCTATAAACAAATTTCAATTTGCTGTTGCACTATTGCTATGTGCCTCTATCGCGTTCCCCCCTGTATATGCGCAATACCAGATGGAGAATTTAAGCCGTAGTGTAGTCGCGGTGAATGCAGGTAGTGGCAATGTCTATATCGGATGGCGTTATCTGGGAACGGATCCGACAAATATCGCATTTAATGTTTATCGCAATAACACGCTGATTAATTCCAGTCCAATCACCAGTAGCACAAACTTTGTCGATAGCAATGGCAGCACCAGCGCTAAGTACACCGTGCGAGAGGTCATAAATGGTGTCGAGACGGGGTCGCCAGAATCGACTGTTGTCTGGAGCAATCAATATCTCAGCGTAAATTTACAACGCCCAGCAGGCGGTAAAACGCCTGATGGCGTCTCTTATGATTATAGTCCGAATGACTTAAGCGTTGCCGATCTGGATGGCGATAGCGAGTATGAAATCATTGTTAAATGGGATCCTTCCAATTCAAAAGACAACTCTCAGTCTGGCTATACCGGTAATGTCTATCTTGATGCCTATGAAATGAATGGAACCCTCTTGTGGCGCATTGATCTAGGCAGGAATATCAGAGCCGGTGCACACTATACCCAATTTATTGCCTATGATCTGGATGGTGACGGACGTGCCGAAGTCGCCTGTAAAACGGCTGATGCTACGATTGATGGTCAGGGTCAGGTGATAGGTGACAAAAACGCGGACCATCGAAACAGTAAAGGATACATATTGAGTGGCCCAGAGTATCTGACCATTTTTGACGGCAAAAGTGGCAGGGCGTTGGCCACAGCCGATTATGTACCTGCTCGCGGTAAAGTCTCCTCATGGGGTGATAGTTATGGAAACCGTGTGGACCGCTTTCTGGCCGGCGTGGCCTATCTCGACGGCGAGCATCCCAGTCTAATTATGTCGCGCGGCTATTATACACGGGCAGTCATCGCCGCCTGGGATTGGCGCAATGGATCGCTAACTAATCGCTGGACATTTGACTCCAATAACTCTGGTAATAGCGCGGCTGCTGGTCAAGGTGCCCACAATTTAAGCATTGGTGATGTTGACCAGGATAGCCGACAGGAGATTGTGTATGGTTCTGCGACCATCGATGACAATGGGCGTTTATTGTATTCGACAGGCTTGTGTCATGGCGATGCACTGCACCTTGGAGATTTCAATCCTGATCGGGATGGTCTGGAAGTATTCATGGTGCATGAAGCCCCGAGTTGCTACGGCAAGAATGCCATCGAAATGCACGATGCGCGTACAGGTTCCATTCTCTGGAGCGACTCGGGGAACAGCGGCGATATAGGTCGCGGTTTAACGGCCGATATTGACCCTCGCTATCGGGGCTCGGAGTCCTGGGCTTCAAGCGGCAGTATGAACTCTGCAACCGGACAGAATCTCGGTTCCAGTAGGCCGTCGATCAATTTTGCTGTCTGGTGGGATGCGGATCCGTTGCGAGAAATACTCGACAGGACGGTTATTGATAAGTGGAACGTTGATAAGTCATCCACCGATCGTTTGCTTACCTCTTACAATTATGGCACTGCATCCAATAATAGCACCAAAGCGAATCCAGGGATTACAGCGGATCTATTTGGTGACTGGCGAGAGGAAGTTATCTGGCGGCACGACAATAATCAGCAATTGTTGATCTTTACCACAACAGATGTCACCGACATGCGTCAATTCACCTTGATGCACGATCCGCAGTATCGCGTAGCTGTGGCGTGGCAGAATTCTGGTTATAACCAGCCACCCCATCCAGGCTTCTATTTAGGTAGTGGTATGACAACACCGCCGCAACCCGATATTTATGTAGTGGGTGGGTCGAATGACTCAGCTGACCCTGTTGATCCGAATAATTCAGCTGGTGTAACCATAGAGGAAAGTACCACAGGTTATTGTGGCGTGGACGGATTGATCGAAAGCAATAACACCGGTTTTACTGGTAGTGGTTTTGCCAATACCAAAAATGAGATTTCCACTGGCGTTGAATGGGAGATCAGTGTTCCAGACAACGGCAGTTACACCCTGAGCTGGCGTTACGCTAATGGCGCATCGACCAATCGCAGCGCTCAAGTGCTGGTGGATGGTAGTACAGTGGTATCGAGTGTCAGTTTCCAGAGCACTGGCTTATGGACAGGTTGGAGTAGTGCTTCGACTGATATCACTCTGAATGCTGGTAGTCATCGCATTCGACTACAGTCAACAATGAGCGAAGGACTGGCAAATATAGATAATCTGACGATTGGCGGGAACAATCCGCAAGCTGCCGATTGTAATAGCACTCCAGGTCAACCTGACACTAGTCCGACTTCGGTTTCGACTCAGATTTCGACTCGGGTTCCGACTCCCAGTCCAGATCAGGAAGTCCCCAGCGGTGTTGGAGCTACTACCCCAGTAGGGCTCGTGATAATGATTGGAATGCTGCTTTTTAGGCCCCGTTGTTCACTGTATATACAGTCTAAGCGGGGCATGAAAAAAGCTGTTTCGTCAATACAAGTTTAACGGGGCCAGAGTCACAAGCTCTGTACCCATCAGACCCTGGAATGTCAGGCTATTAGAAAGAGTATACAAATGTTTACAGATAGTAAAAAACACTCACGGTCCCGCTTACTTTTCTCAAGTCTGGTTGTTCTACTGACTTTCATATTAAGTGGTTGTAACCCGGATGATAGCGCATCCAGCAACCCGGATCCGACACCGATCCCAACAGCAGTGCCAACGGCTGTCCCAACAGCAGTCCCAACAGCGATCCCAACAGCGATCCCAACGGCAGTTCCAACGGCAGTTCCAACGGCAGTTCCAACGGCAGTCCCAACGGCAGTCCCAACGGCAGTCCCAACGGCAGTCCCAACGGCAGTCCCAACGGCAGTCCCAACGGCAGTCCCAACGGCAGTCCCAACGGCGGAGCCGAACATCCCATCCAATCAGCAGCCGAGCGCCAGTATCTCAGCGCCTCAGAGCGCCATCTCTGGTCAGACGGTTACCCTGGATGGTAGAGCCTCCTCCGACCCGGATGGTGACACGATTACTTATCTATGGACTCAGACACAAGGAAAGAGCATCACTCTGACGGACAATACCAACCCGAGTCTCAGCTTTGTTACGCCAACTGTCGATAAACCCACGACCTTCACCTTTCAGTTGACAGTGGACGATGGTTCTCTTAGCGGCAATACCAGTGTGCAGTTGCTGGTGTTGCCCGTGACACCTGACCCCGCCGCCACCGGGCTGCATGTTTCTGGAACACAAATCCTCGAAAGCAACGGCGAAGCCTTTGTCATGCGCGGTATTAACGTTGCTCATGCCTGGTATCCAGATCATACAGCCAGCTCGCTGAGCGATATTGCAAAAACAGGTGCCAACACCGTTCGTATCGTACTCGCAAGCGGCGACCGTTGGACCCAAACCAGTGAGTCAATGGTAGAGAGCCTGATTGCACAGGCCAAAGCCAATAAGTTAATCGCGATTCTGGAAGTGCATGACACCACGGGTTATGGAGAGCAATCGGGCGCCGCCACCCTGAGTCAGGCGGTGAACTACTGGAAAAGCATCAAAAGCGCGCTGATCGGGCAAGAGGACTACGTCATTATCAATATCGGCAACGAGCCTTTTGGCAATGGCCAGCCAGCCACTGCCTGGACCAATGGCCATATAGACGCCATTAAAAGCCTGCGCGACGCAGGATTCACACATGCGCTCATGGTGGACGCCGCCAACTGGGGGCAGGATTGGCAAAATACCATGCGCGATAATGCGGTTACCGTGCTGGCTACCGATCCACAAAAAAATGTGATTTTCAGCGTGCACATGTATCAGGTTTACAAAACAGCTAACACCATTGATAGCTATATGACGAGCTTTTTAGAAAAAGATCTGGCATTGGTGGTGGGTGAATTTGGAGCCGACCATCAAGGCGAAGATGTAGATGAAGCCTCGATCATGAGTTATGCCAGACAATACGGATATGGCTATCTCGGCTGGTCATGGTCAGGTAATAGCGGAGGGACGGAATCACTGGATATAGCCCAGAGCTTCGATGCCAGTAGCCTCAGCGGTTGGGGCGAAACCCTCATTAACGGTGTGAATGGCATCAAGGCAACGTCTCAGACAGCCGGGATATTTGTTAATAGTACAGATCCGACGTCGGCGCCGGAAAACCAGGCTCCCAATGCCAAAATTACAGTGGCTCCTCCAGGGTCAGGACAGATCTGACATGATGGTGGATAGCCTGCATATTGCGGCAGTGGGCGCATACCAGCTGGCGCGCCTTTTAGCCGAAGCCATATCTGAAAGTAATCTTACCGCACTAAAGAGTTATGTTATCAAAGAAAATTTCGGCTCAGATAGGCGTCCAACTGTCGATGGATGGAATCCTCGGAAAGGGTACTCTTATGATTAATGTCACAGTCTGTCAACTGAAAGGGGAGAGAGAAGATAGACTCTGTCCCAGATAGCGCTTACTTAAGTAAAAACAGTGAGTGAAAACAAGTTAAATTGGTGAGGAAGCGATTTTTTAGTCAGAGTTAATACTGCCTTGAGTAAGAGTGTGCCCTAAAACTTAGATTTAGAGGCTTATACAGGGGGGGCAATAAAAGTCTAAATATCAGATTTATTACAGTCTAAGAATCTCAATATAATCCTGATCTAGAAGATGAGTTTATTGAGATTGATCAGCTGACCAGGTCAGATCGGAAATGCAGCTGGCTGAATATTGATCATTGAAAAGATGATTGGTGGCGGCTTATGAACAGGCCCTTAGTATAAGGTGTTAGATTAGAAAAAAGTTTTCATAGTTATTTTATTATTTAAAGGATGGATTTGGTTATTCCTCAAACTACTTTTATAGCAATGGAGTACATCTTTAAAGATGGAGATCCTAGTGAGTGTGCTTACATCATCGAGTCCGGTATGGTGGAGATTTTGCTTGATCACGGCGGAGATGAGCTGGTCATTGCAACCTTGAGTAAAGGTGATATTCTCGGTGAAATATCTCTTATTGATCGATTACCGAGAATCGGCTCGGCACGTGCAGTCGTAACTACTGAAGTTACCGAAATCCCTTTCGATTACTTTAGCCAGAAAATTAAACAGTCCGATCCTGCCATTAGAATGTTCCTACGCCATGTCATGGCTCGGTATCGTGAGTTGACTACCAGGCTTCAAACTGTTGCCTCCAGTTTAGCTTATGTCGGTGACAATGGGGCGTTAGAAGCGCACACATCAACGACCATGGAACTAAAAAATGTGTCCATGCTATACACTGATCTACAAAATCGAATCGACTCAGCTGTCACAAAGCCCAAATATTTTGATAGCAAGTCGGCAGTCAGTGAAAATACTCTGGAATTTACCAAACTAATGTTTACTGAGGAAAAGTTATTAAGAAAAGCGGTGGATAATAAAGAGTTCGTCATGCACTATCAGCCGATAATTGAACTGGTTGGAAACAAGATGGTCGGCTGCGAGGCTCTGGTACGCTGGAACCATCCATCTGGTGAATTAGTATCTCCCTCAGTCTTTATAAACCAGCTGGAAAAAAGCAATTTGATTATTGATATGGGGTACTGGATAGCAGAGCAGGCCTGTCAGTTCCAGAATCGTATTTACGACCAGTTTCGTTACAAATTTTTTGTAGCCATTAATCTTTCCGGAAAACAATTTGATGATCAAATGCTGATCAAGAAACTCACTGATATTATGGAAAAAACTGGTGCCAGATGTAATCGAATCGAGTTTGAGATAACAGAAAGCATATTGATAGAGAACCCAGAATATATTTCTAAAGCGTTACATGAGTTAAAGGAATTTGGTGTAGGTCTAGCGATAGACGACTTTGGTACAGGCTATTCGAGTTTCAGTAATCTACATAAACTCCCCTTTGATAAACTTAAAATAGATCGTACATTTATAAGTTCCATGGCGCATGCCAGTAAGAGTAAACAGATTGTTAAGTCAATGATTAATATGTCTTACGATCTGGGTATGACAGTGGTAGCTGAAGGTATTGAGTTGAGGAGTGAAGTTGATATCTTACATGAGTATCAGGCAACCTACGGACAGGGGTACTACTTTTCCAGGCCCATAAATGAAACTGATTTCGTAAAACTCCTCCAGCCTTAACCTGCTGAACCCATATAAGCATTTTCTGTGCAGGCAAAAATATCGAGCCAGGGTTAAGGGATATCAAGCAGTAATAAATCACAATTAAATTCAGGGAAAGCTGTTGAATTTTTCACAGAAAATATTCAACAGCATGGCTTTATTGGGTAACTGTAAAGCAGGTATTGACGGTGATTTGTAGCTAGTGCCTATCCATAAACTCCCAACCTGCTGAAAAATAGGAAAATAATTTAACGCAGGTATTAAAAAAGGCTCTGAGGTTTTGAAGAATTATTTTCGACAAAAAAATCCAGAAACCGGAGAGCCTTACCATGCGAGAAACCCGTACAGCTCAAGTTTGGCGACTTTCTCAGGGCTCGGTCGAATTTGCTCGGTACACATCACGAGATCCTCACCTTAATAGAAGAGGACCAGGTGATGGAACCAACCTGTAGCATCGGACGTAAAGGCCTTTCGCTGTATGCTGCTTAAACAAAATCGTGGGCGAGATGGCGATACCCGTTATCGTGAAGTGCAAAACATGCATCGCTCTGTAGCGAATATGAGTGTGTTCAAAGGCGATGTTGAACGTCGCCCATCAGCATCAGGAAGTGTATGGTGACGGCCCAGGTAAACTTTCGCCGCGTTGAGGCCTGAGTTTTTATTATCTCAAGCTTTTTTTAGGGGGTGTGTCAAATGTAACAAAAGACCGTATCTATATCCTAAATAGGAGTGGCAATTGAAAGTACTGCCACAAAAGCCCGTCTGATGGCTTATCACGCATTTTAAATTGAGGCAATAAAAAACTTAAAAAACCTGTCAAGTATGTCACAGAATATTCCTTCAGTATGGCTTTGTTGGGTAACTTTTAAGCAGAAATGGATGGTATTTATAACTCAGTGATGGCAGTAAAATATTTAAATGGGGGCTGAGTAAAGTGATGTACACAATACGTATGTAATTTAAGGCTTTGTGTTTGACGAAATTATTATGTTTAGCTGTCGTGTTAAAGCGCGAATTGATATGTCATAGGAACCACCGATCAAAGGGTAAACTACAGCCTGGCCTCGATTTTTGATCATAGAGATCTGGTTGAATCACCTTCAAAAAAATTATAACACCACCCGATTGTTAAAGGTTAAACGCGTTAAAAGTTCTGATTTAGATTTGTGCGAAAAATCTCATAATATTTTACGTTTTTAATCGTACAGCCTGTCTTTATGAAAAAAGATATTGATTTTTTAAATGTCAAGCATTTGATTATTGAATTTGGCGTAAAGGTCTCTCTGTTCTGAATGTTGAGTTGAAGTGCGTTTTTAAAAGCTAAAATGAGTTATATGCCAGCAGGTGATGAGCAGCGCTGTATCTAAATTTTTAAAAGGGGAATGATTGATTAATATGCTTGAAAAAAATAAATTTAAATTGATATTTTTCATGAATCGATAAGCATAAAACAACCCCTGCATGTAAAAGAATTTGATGTGTATGTTTATAAGGGGGCGGGTTGAAACAGGCGTGTTTATTTCATCAAAAAAGCTCTGGCCTCGATAAATTTTGATCCATATAGCCATAATTGAATTTAGGAAAGAAATTTATAGGATTTGGGTCAGAAGCGTTAGGCAACTTTTCGAATGAAGTAATAAAGAGCGTTTCACAAACCAGGAATTAAAATCCTGAATGTGCTTTTGGGAAGGGGCTACTTTTTAAATTTATTGTTCTGCGTGACTGGTGCGATAAGGGCCTGTCGATGCGTAATACCTGATGGAGGGTTCATATGATTTTTCGTAGTCAACAATTACAGCCTCGCTTGCTATTCTCAAGCCTGGCTCTCTTAATGCCATTCATATTGAATGGCTGTGCTCCGGATGATGTCACATCGGGCATCTCTGATCCAACTCCGGTTCCAACACAGGTCCCAACACAGGTCCCAACACAGGTTCCAACTCAGGTTCCAACACAGGTTCCAACACAGGTGCCTACGCAGGTTCCAACACAGGTACCTACGCAGGTTCCTACTCCAGAACCGGTTTCATCGTGTACTGGA
>JBNKUM010000052.1:0-14849 GCA_050298595.1 Gammaproteobacteria bacterium
GAAAGCCTTCATGAATCTCGGCTATGGGAAAACAGCCAGTTCACCCATTATTGCTCAGGATCTTGCCATGCTGCGCAACAATGACAGGTTCTTAATTAACCGCGATAGACTGCTGGACGCAGCAATACAGGCTGTTAACAACCCTGTAGAGCAACAGCAGTTTGAACGCCCTGCACTCAAAATGCCGGGTGAAGAACTATTTAATGAGATGCATCAATGGCTGGTAAAGGCACAACAAAAAGGAATATTCTACCCGCATGATGTTGTCGTCGGCACAGAAATCGCTCGAATCGTTACTGGTGGTGAGATCCCTGCCGGAACCGTCTGGCATGAACAGGATTTTTACGATGCAGAACGTCGTGCATTTATAACACTGGCTTCAACACAGGCCACACGAGACCGTATTAACTCGATGCTAGATGGCGCAGGAAGTATAAGAAACTAATGAGCAATCTATAAGTACGCGTCAGACCATCAGTAAAAGAGGAGCACAAAATGACAATCGATTACGACCTGTTGTCAAAAAATGATGCAAACTTTATCTCACTGACCCCCATATCTTTTCTTCATCGCAGTGCAGATATCTATCCTCAGCGTGAATCCATTATCTATAACCAGAGACGATATACCTGGGCACGAACGCGCGAAAGATGTGTCCGTATAGCGTCTAGCCTGCATAGTCGTGGCATCGGTAAAAATGATACCGTGTCTGTATTCGCCTTCAACACGCCGGAAATGGTCGAAAGTCATTTCTCCATTCCTATGGCAGGTGCAGTATTAAATACCATCAACACCAGACTCGATGCCGAAACAGTAGCTTATATTATCGACCATGGAGAATCCCGCATGGTCATGGTAGATCGTCAGTTATTGCCGGTATTACAAAAGGCTCTTGAAACTGCCAACGGTTCACCCGAGATTGTGCTTATCGATGATGCTGATGCCGATGAGAAACCGGAATTACCTGGAGATATTACATTCACTCTATACGAAGATCTGGTCGATCAGGGAGATAAAAACTTTGACTGGCAGGGACCGGAAGATGAATGGCAGGCTCTGGCACTCAATTACACATCAGGTACTACTGGGCATCCAAAAGGAGTGGCATACCATCATCGTGGATCCTACCTGATGACCATGGGTACAGTTATTTCATGGTCCCTGCACTCTCATCCTGTTTACCTGTACACCGTACCCATGTTCCATTGTAACGGCTGGGGACATGCATGGACCATGGCTGCGGTTGCCGGAACCATAGTGTGCATCAGAGCCTTTTCACCAAAGCGCCTGTTCGACCTCGTTGAACAACACAGGGTTACTCATTTTGGAGGCGCTCCGATCATTCTCAATATGTTGGCGAATGCCTCTCCTGAAGAGCAGAAGAAATTCGACCACACTGTACATGTTATGACCGCAGGTGCCCCTCCTCCAGCTAAGGTACTCGAAAGCATGAACCAGTTTAATTTTGAAGTGATTCATGTATACGGATTGACTGAAAGCTATGGTCATATCCTGCACTCAGCGGTTCAGGATGACTGGGCAGAGCAAAGTATCGAAAAACAGGCCGAGTTAAAGTCTCGACAGGGCGTACGCTTCGCCATGACGGAAGCAGTAGATGTCATCAACCCCGAATCAGGTGAATCAGTACCCTGGGATGCGGAAACCATTGGTGAAATCGTGATCCGTGGCAATACCCTTATGAAGGGTTATCTAAAAGATATTGAAGCCACTGCAAAGGTATTTAAAGATGGCTGGTTTTTTAGCGGAGACCTGGCTGTTATCCACGAAGATGGTTACATTCAGATCAAAGACAGGGCCAAGGATATTATCATCTCTGGTGGCGAGAATATTTCATCGGTTGAGATAGAAGGTATCCTGTATAAACACCCTTCTGTAGGAGAAGCAGCTGTAGTTGCTATGGGCGATGAGAAATGGGGCGAAGTACCCTGCGCATTCATCGAACTGAAATCAGGGCAACATGTAAGCGAGGAAGAGCTGATAGACTTCTGCGCCGACCATATGGCGCGTTTTAAGAAACCCAAGAAAGTGGTGTTTGGAGAATTACCTAAAACAGCCACAGGCAAGATCCAGAAGAATGTATTACGTGAACGTGTGAAAGATACGGCTGAATAGATTGGGCGAAATCTTTTTAGGTGTATTTGGATCTTTGCGATGTGTTGCCATAAGGTTGAGCTGTCAAGGATTCCTTGACAGTTGCCTTATCTAGCAATTCACCATTGTCAAAATTGTTGGATGGCGATTTGCTTTCCTTAACGTCGGAAGGCGCTCCGCTCGGCTCTGGCTTCCTGCTTCGCCCTACCACCTACGTCCATGTAGGCGTCGGCAACTGCTCCTGCGTTGCTCTACTCTCCGGCATCCCTGCCGGGATTTCCCGACCTACGATTCCAGGTTACAGGTTTTACAACTCGTCCAACTGCGGATTCCAGGCTAAAGAGCCCTATGCATTACGCCAAAGTCATTACTATTTTATGTTTTTTGGATTTCTATCGATTTTAGTCAGGCGGCTGCTTCCGAGTGAGGCGCGTTGGATGACATCAATAAAACCTGCCTGATCACTCTAATGATCTGGTCAATTTCTTCAGCGGTAATATTAAAATGAGGTGTGAAACGTAAAGCGTTTTTTCCACCATGAATAACGCCCACGCCCATTTTACGCATCCTTTCTTCTATTGAATCCTTACCAAAACACTTTAAGCCCGAATGCAGCTTAAAGGATACTAGTAACCCTGTTCCCTGTACGTCAGTAATCAATCCATTCATTTCCTGTGATAGCTGTTGCAGGCGATCCACAAATTCTCTGCCTTTGAGCTTTATATTCTCTCTTACATCAGGCGTTATCATAGACAGAACCTGCGTTGCTACATCCAGAGCACGCGGGTTTGTGGTCATGGTGTTTCCATAAACGCCTTTTTTATAAAGTGCCGCAGCTCGTTTGTTCATGGCTAATACGGATAAAGGATACTGACCCGCATTCAGCGCCTTGGACCAGGTTTCCATATCCGGTGCCTGTATGCCTTCAAACCCAGGGTAATCTACAATAGACAGGCAGCCATGAGCACGCAGGCCAGCCTGTATAGAATCAACCAGTAATAAAGCCCCATGCTGGCTGGTTAATTCACGGGCCAGATCATAAAAATCACGCTCAATGGCCAGTCCTGGGTTGCCTTCACCCATAACCGGTTCGATAAACATGGATTCAATAAAAATGCCATCCAGCCTCGCCTGTTCAAAAACCTGGCGTAACTGTTGTTGGTTATTGGGTTCAACCGTCAACAGATTGTCTCTGTCTCTAAAGCTGGCCAGATGTTTTTTATAAACAGATTGAGATGAGTCTGAGTATTGAGCGGGCCTGTCGGTACGGCCATGAAATCCGCCTTTAAGGGCAATATGTTTAATGATCTTTTTGGCATGTGGACCATCGTTTTCAGTAGACAGAGCGGCATGAATATCAGAGATTCTCGCAGCAACAGAAACCGATTCCGAACCTGAATTAACAAAAAGAAATCCCTCGTAAGGACAACAACCGGAAGAATGTCCGACTTCATGTTTCAATGCCTCAATCAAGCGATACTGTGAAAAACTGGCTGTCATCACATTGGCCATTACCTGATGTTGATTCATGGCCTGCAATACGGGCTCGGGAGAATGACCAAACCCGAGCATTCCATAGCCCCCGTTATCGTGAATCACTGCACCTTTGGCTGTAATAATCCAGGGACCGCGAGCAGCCAGCGCAACAAAGGGATTCACCACATCTTCATCATAAAAATTGACGATTCCTTTTTGCATAGCCCTTACTTGCATAGACTCGTCCAGTCTCATCAATGCAGGCTGTTGTTGTGATAACTCCAGAAAAACCTGATAAGCATCATTAACGGCATCAACCAGAGAGGGATGGCTGACAGCAAACCGATTGATCACCTCATCATCCAGACCGACTGTTTCCGCTTGCCCGGAAAAATCACGCATCGCTTTTAGTTTTTGTATTACATCCATATCCGGCTCACATTTATAGATTGAATGCTTATTAAATCATTGTTAGTAGTCAATTCGTAGTTATATACTAACCAAAGTTTGTAGCTAACCTATGCAATTTAACTATATAAACAAACATAATGACTAATTACGATAAAGATAGAGAGCTTCTTGCGCTGCTCAAAGATAATGCGAGAATGCCCATCAGCGAGCTTGCGCGAAAACTAAATGTATCTCGTACGGCTGCTCAAGCCCGCCTTAGCCGACTTGAACGTAGCGGGGTCATTAACGGCTATACCATCAGGCTATCTGACAGTTATCAGGAAAATAACATCAAGGCCATTATCATGATTAAATTACCGCCTAAAAAGCGTGCAAAGGTTGAACAGACCTTGAAAGCAATCCCCGAATTAACCTCGCTTTATTCTATTAGTGGCACTTTTGATTTGTCTGCTATCGTCACGGCACCATCGGTTCCTGAACTGGATAAGATCATCGATCAAATAGGCGCTTTGGAAGGCGTAGAAGAAACTCAATCTTCAGTTATTCTTTCAACCAAGATCGATCGTTGAAATCGTCTTCTAATGACTCATGGAACCATGGCTCAGCAGCATTAAAGAGATTCAACAACAGCCTGCTATTGATGGATTCTATTTCTTATAAAACGAAATATTATCATTAGTACATGACAAAAACTCATACCCATCAACATGGACATCAGTTATATTAGAGACTTCTGTTCACCTTTACTAAACTGCTCATGGGTATGAACCAAAGAAGGCTACTGCCGTCAACCAGTATGCTGTCCGCGTTTGAATCAGCTGCCAGGCTGGGTAGTTTTTCGCGCGCGGCGTCTGAATTAAACCTCACACAAGGCGCTATCTCTCGACAGGTTCGAGCCCTTGAAGATCAGCTTGAACTCGAACTGTTTGATCGTACGCCTCAACATGTCTGCCTGACACACGCAGGGGTTCAATATGCAAAAGAAATCGCAACAGCCCTGAATATCATCAGAACCGCCACCCTAAACATTATTACCAATCATGACGGTGGTGAATTCAGGCTCTCAATTCTACCGACCTTCGGCACCAAATGGCTGATTCCTCGACTTTCAGGCTTTCTTACACAAAATCCCGATATCAACATTAGCTTCAAGAGTCATTTCGCTCCATTTGATTTCAATACAGAAAACGTGGATGCCGCTATTCATTATGGACAACCCGATTGGCCCGATGCGGAATGTAGCTTTTTAATGAATGAAACCGTGGTCCCTGTTTATGCACCGTCTTTGGAGAAAAAGTATGTGATAGCCCAGCTAGAGGATTTCAGGAATATCCCCCTGCTGCATCTGTCCACTCGAGATGATCACTGGACTAAATGGTTTCAGTTAAACGGAATACAAAACGAAATATCACAGGGTATTACGTTCGAACAGTTTTCTTCAGTTGCACAAGCTGCCTGCGCAGGCCTGGGGGTTGCCCTCATGCCCAGACTGTTTGTTGAAAATGAACTGAAATCAGGGGCCTTGAAAACATTTGAGGCCGGAGAGTGTAAGAGCTCATCGTCCTATTATTTCGTCACTCCCAAGCACAGAAGTACCTACGCCCCGGTTAGAGCGTTTCGAGAATGGATCGTAGAAACCGCCAGGGATTATTACATTTCGTAATACCCTTTTGAAAATCTGTCGTTAGCACCTTGTGCGTTTTTTAGCTTTACTTGTCATACATTCAGATCGCAATCAACGGTTGCGTCTTTTTCACCCGGTGAGGAAAAACAATGTTAGACAAGGTAAGCGCTCAGGAGATTAAAGTTGATGAAGTCATGCGTAAAGCTGACTTATCCAGTGAATCAACAGGGATTGATATTGAAACAGTCATGCATGAAGGCGGCTACCCGGAAGAGGCGCAGCAAATCGCGTTAAAAGAAAAGTTGTTACCTTCAGGGCTGGTGAATCGTTTACACAATATTTACCCCCACTATTCCATCCTCAGTCGTACAAGCAGGCCGATGTTTACCGAGCGTGAAAACTACACCGGATTGAAGGGCTTTCGTACCGTTTGTGCAACGCTTGCAGAACACGGTATTGACATCGGCCATATTGATGAGCGCGAGCTTTTTGTTGAGGTTTACCGTTTTCTGGCAACACGCCATACATTGAATAGTATTGACTGGGAAAACTACAGCAGCGATAGCGTATTTCAGCTGGTTTTCCCCCAACCGGGGATGATTCGCCAGGATATAGTAGATAAATATATTGCTGCCGGAGACAAACAATCTCGTACTCAGGTTGCGCTGGACTATATGCAGGAAACCAACCCGCATGACGGTAACCAGCTACTGAACAAACCCTGGTTTAAGAATGAGGATGGTGTACTTGAAGTGCTAGCAGGAAGCCAGCATAAATACCCGCAGACACAGCTAATTTTTGATAAATCAACGCAGCACTGTTTCTCTTTCTGTACCTACTGTTTTCGTCATGCTCAGGTACGCGGTGACGAAGATATGTTTCTGCAAAAAGACATCAATCAAATTCACGAATACATGCGTCAGCATAAAGAAATCACCGACATGTTGATTACCGGCGGTGACGGTGGGTATATGCCTGCTGACCGGCTGATGCAATACGTTGAGCCACTATTCACCGATCCAGAGCTCATGCATATCCGCACTGTGCGTCTGGCAACACGCGCTTTAACCTTTCAGCCTGAACTGGTTCTGACCGCTAAATACGAAAAAATGCTGGCCGTTTTCGACAAGCTTCATGAAAACGGAATTCAACTGGCCTGGATGGCGCATTTCTCAACACCAAAAGAATTACTTAACCCGATGACTATTGCAGCAGTACGTCGTCTGCAACGACACGGAGTCGTCATTAGAAGTCAAAGCCCGATGATGAAACACATCAGCCTGTTCCCGAATGTCGATGGCAGCATCGATATCGATAAGTCTGCCCAGAACTGGATTGATCTGGCTCATATCCTTTGTACACTATCGATAGGCTTCCACTCTATGTACTGCGCTCGTCCAACCGGTGAGCATCATTACTACACTGCGCCTTTAGCGGATGTGGTGAAGATTTTTAACAAAATCTACCGATCCCTGCCCTCTATCTCACGCCCCTCTCGCCATATCTCCATGACGACTTCGGCGGGCAAATTATCTTTGATGGGTCTGTCTGAAATCAATGGCGAAACCGTGTTTGCGCTGAAATTCAACGAAGCGCGCAACATGCAATGGATCGATAAAGTTTTCCATGCCAAATACAACCCAGACACCAATGATGTCAATCTACTTAATCCCATCGAAGGCGATAGCTTCTTCTTTGAAAACGAACTGCAACAGATTGAAGATGAACTGGGTGATTCACTAAAAGAAGCCATGGCAAGTGCGACCAGCGTTCATATGGATGAAACTCTGCAGGAAGATCAATCCGCAGAAACAGATTTTCCAGCCGCTTTCTAACAATAGTGAGCCAATATAGATAACTAATCATGATAGATAAACGCATATCTACCGTTGCTGAAGCCGTTGCCGATATTCCTGATGGTGCCACCATCATGATTGGCGGTTTTGGTGAAGCCGGCAGCCCTACCGAACTGATCCATGCGCTGATCGACCAGGGAGCTAAAGAGCTGACCGTCATCAATAACAATACCGGCAATGGTGAAATTGGTCTGGCCGCACTCATTGGCAACGGCCAGGTGAGGAAAATGATCTGTTCCTACCCTCGCTCCAGTCACTCGAAGGTTTTTCCAGTGTTATACCGTAATGGAGACATTGAGCTCGAAATCGTTCCACAGGGCACTCTGGCTGAACGTATTCGTGCAGGTGGTGCCGGCATACCCGCGTTTTATACCGCCACAACGGTGGGAACGGTACTGGCCGACGGAAAAGAAAAACGTGAATTCGATGAGCGCGAGTACGTACTGGAATATGCGCTTAAGGCTGATTTTGCGCTGATTAAATGTGAACGAGCAGACCGCCTCGGTAACCTGATCTACAACAAAACTGCACGTAATTTTAATCCGATTATGTGTACTGCTTCGACAACCACCATCGTACAGGCACACAAGATTGTAGAGCTTGGTCAGCTTGATCCAGAAGCAATCATTACGCCCAATGTTTTCGTTAATCGAATTGTTGAAGTGGAATCGCCTCTGATTGAATCTAAACTGATTGCCGAGGGAGTGAGCTACCCATGAATGAAGTCGCACAACAAATAGTTAAAGGCTGGTCGCGCGAACAGATGGCCGAACAGGTTGCTCTGGATATACCTGATGGCTCCTACGTCAACCTGGGTATCGGCATTCCTGAGCTGGTGGCAAAGTTTGCTCCCGAGGGACGTGAGTTCATCTATCACACCGAGAATGGCTTATTGGGTATGGGGCCAGAGCCAGCCACCGGTGAGCAGGATCATGAACTGATCAATGCTGGCAAAAAAGCCGTCACCATCATTCCTGGCGGCTGTTATTTCCACCATGCCGATAGCTTCACCATGATACGCGGTGGTCATATCGATGTCTGTGTGCTGGGAGCGATGCAGGTATCAGAAAAAGGCGATCTGGCTAACTGGTCGACTGGAGCGCCCGATGCCATTCCTGCCGTTGGAGGGGCAATGGATCTGGTCGCAGGTGTCAAAAACATATACGTCATAACCCAGCACACAACCAAAAATGGTGAGCCGAAGATCGTCAGGCAATGCAGCTATCCACTAACAGGCCCCGAAGTTGTTTCGCGCATCTACACTGATTTGTGCGTCATAGATGTAAGCGATCAAGGTCTTAAGGTATTGAAACTTGCCCCCGGTATCAGTTTTGATGAAGTCTGCGACAAAACCGATGCGCCATTAATTCCTCCCAAAGGAGTATAAGAAATGAATTCCCCAATCAGTGCCGCTCTGTTTGAACGTGCACAAAAAGTCCTTCCAGGCGGGGTAAGCAGAGATACGCTGAAGCGTGGAGCACATCCCCTTTACGTAAGCCATGGCAAAGGTTGCATGGTTACCGATGTCGATGGTGTTGAGCGCATCGATTTTGCCAACAATATGGCTTCCCATATCCACGGACATGCATTTGGACCCATCGTCGAAGCAGTCTCCAGGCAACTACAACTTGGCACAGCCTTTACCATGGCGACAGAAGCAGAAGTACTGTTTGCAGAACAGCTATGTTCTCGCTGTGACAGCTTCGATAAGGTCCGCTTTATGAATTCAGGCACCGAGGCCGTGATGGCCGGAATGAAGGCAGCACGAGCTTTTACCGGCAAACACAAAATTGCCAAGGTCGAAGGTAGCTACCACGGCGCCTACGACTATGCTGAAGTCAGCCAGGCTCCAACTCCCGGCAACTGGGGGTCACTGGATCATCCCAATTCGGTGCCACTAGCACAGGGGACGCCTAAATCGGTTGCTGAAGATATGGTGATCCTGCCCTTCAACGAGCCCGCCAAAGCCCTTGCACGGCTAGAGCAGCATAAAGATGAAATCGCCTGCGTGCTTATTGATCCTGTACCTCATCGCATCGGTATGTCTCAGGTTAACAGTGAATTTGTTGAGGCAATCGATCAATGGTGTAAAGCCAATAATTCATTATTCATGTTCGATGAAGTCATCACCTTCCGTACCGAATTTGGTGGTGCGCAACAACGTTTTAAGGTCACGCCAGATCTAACCTCAATGGGTAAAATGATCGGTGGTGGTTTTCCGGTCGGGGCACTGGCTGGTCGAGATGAGGTGATGCAAGTATTCAGCAATGGACGCCTGCCCCACTCAGGCACTTTTTCAGCCAACCCAGTTACCATGACAGCAGGTCGTGTTGCGATGGAATATTATGACCAGCAGGCCGTTGCCCGACTCAACCAACTGGGCGATTATGCTAGGGATTGCCTGAGGTCGGCGATTCAAACCGCCGATGTCGCCGCAAGCGTAACGGGCGCAGGCTCTTTGCTAAGGCTGCACATGAAGCCAGAGGTTCCTGCTAACTTTCGCGAAGCACATACAAACAACATTGAAAAACAGGCACTCACCCAGTTCATTAATGATTTGTATGATGATGGCATCATGATGATCCATACCGGGGCAGCAGCGCTTTCAACAGCTATGGGTGAAGCAGAAATCGACCGTCTGGCCGAAGCTGTGCTTAAATCCTTACGTAATATCAAACCACTACTGACGCAGGCAGCATGATGACTGAAGCCTATATATGTGATGCCGTACGTACCCCAATTGGTCGTTATGGCGGTAGTCTATCCTCTATACGTGCAGATGACCTGGGCGCCTTGCCGCTTAAGGCTTTGATGCAAAGAAATCCTGACATGGACTTGCGCAGTATCGACGACGTAATCTTTGGATGTGCCAATCAGGCCGGTGAAGACAATCGAAATGTTGCGCGCATGTCCTCTCTGCTGGCTGGATTACCGGTCGATGCCTCCGCGATGACCATCAACCGACTTTGTGGTTCTGGTATGGATGCCGTGGGTACCGCAGCGCGCGCTATCAAGTCTGGTGATACACAGCTAATGATTGCCGGTGGTGTAGAAAGCATGACTCGTGCCCCTTTTGTTTTACCCAAGGCAAACGCGGCTTTTTCCCGCAGCAACGAGCTATACGACACGACCATGGGCTGGCGCTTTGTCAACCGGTTAATGCAACAGGAGTATGGTGTTGAATCTATGCCGGAAACAGCAGAAAACGTGGCCGAAGAATTTTCTATCTCACGCGCAGACCAGGATCTGTTTGCCTATCGCTCTCAAATGAAGACTGCCCGCGCTCAGGATGCCGGTATCCTAGCTGAAGAAATCATCCCGGTATCCATTGAGCAACGCAAAGCCGAGCCAATTATTTTTGATACCGATGAACACCCTCGTTCGGATACTAAGCTGGAAAAACTGGCTACCCTGAAAGCCCCCTTTCGTGAAGGTGGTTCTGTTACAGCGGGCAATGCCTCCGGCATCAACGATGGTGCCTGCGCTATTATCATCGCGTCAAAATCTGCGGCAGAGAAAAATATGCTAACGCCCAAAGCTCGAATCGTCGCGATGGCATGTGCGGGTGTACCGCCCCGCATTATGGGGGTCGGCCCCATTAAAGCGGTGCAAAAAATCATGCATCAAACCGGTTTAACACTAACCGATATGGATGTCATTGAACTGAACGAGGCTTTTGCGGCTCAAGCCCTGGCATGTACCCGTGGTCTGGGTCTGGCTGATGATGACGCTCGAATCAACCCGAATGGCGGTGCTATTGCACTGGGTCATCCTCTGGGTATGAGTGGAGCTCGTCTGATCTCTACAGCGACTTATCAGCTGCAGCGCACACAGGGACGATATGCCTTGTGCAGTATGTGTATTGGCGTTGGCCAGGGCATTGCAATCATCCTCGAACGTATTTAATTTAACACCCTAACTCAGGAAAAAATTATGTCTTATTCTGAAATTTTTAAAAACCTTGGTTTTGAATCGAGTGAATACCAGAGCGGTACTTTAAGTGTTCATTCCCCAATCGATGGAACTCTTATTGCGAACGTACCCGAGATCAGTTCGCAAGAAATGGAGGCTACTATTGAGCGATCCAGAGTCGCATTCGAAGAATGGAAAAGCGTACCCGCACCCCGTCGAGGCGAGCTGGTGAGATTACTCGGCGAAGAATTGCGTAAATCGAAGGATGATCTTGGCAAACTGGTTACCCTGGAATGTGGAAAAATCTACACCGAAGGCCTGGGCGAAGTTCAGGAAATGATAGATATCTGTGATTTTGCCGTCGGACTTTCACGTCAGCTCTACGGTCTGACCATCGCATCCGAACGTCCTGGACATTCTATGCGTGAAACCTGGCATCCTCTTGGCCCGGTCGGGGTGATTAGCGCGTTTAACTTCCCGGTTGTCGTTTGGTCATGGAACACCGCAATTGCCCTGGTTTGTGGCAACAGCTTAATCTGGAAGCCATCTGAAAAATCGCCATTGACAGCCATGGCCTGCGCAAAAATTCTCGAACGTGCTTTGGCCCGTTTCGGTGAGGCACCTGCAAACCTTCACCAGCTAGCCATAGGCGGACGTGAAGTCGGTGAAACCCTGGTAGCAAGCAACAAGGTCGCCCTGATCAGTGCAACCGGCAGTACTCGCATGGGCAAGGCTGTTGGTCCTAAGGTTGCCGAGCGCTTCGGTCGCTCAATCCTTGAGCTGGGTGGTAACAATGCAATGATCGTGACAGCTTCCGCTGATCTTGATATGGCCGTGCGCGCCATCCTCTTTAGTGCAGTCGGTACCTGTGGGCAACGCTGCACATCCCTGCGTCGCCTCATCGTACACAAAGATGTTAAAGATCAACTGCTACCAAAAGTCAAAAAGGCTTACGCAAGCGTCAACATCGGTAATCCGCTTGATGGCGATAATCTGGTAGGCCCTCTGATCGATGAGGATGCATACAAGGCTATGCAAAATGCCCTGCAAAATGCACAAAGTGAAGGCGCTACTGTTACGGGTGGTAGACGTACATTACTCGCCGAATACCCAGAAGCCTATTATATCGAACCGGCCGTTGTCGAAATGCCGAGCCAGAGCGAAGTGGTCAAAAATGAAACCTTTGCCCCGATTCTGTATGTCATGGAATACGAAGACCTTGATGATGCCATTCATATGCAGAATGATGTCCCGCAAGGCCTCTCCTCCTGCATCTTTTCAACCGATTTGCGTGAAGCTGAATACTTCATCTCCGCAACAGGCTCCGATTGTGGTATTGCCAACGTGAATATCGGTCCCAGTGGCGCTGAAATCGGTGGAGCCTTTGGCGGTGAAAAAGAAACCGGCGGTGGTCGGGAATCTGGTTCAGATGCGTGGAAAGGCTATATGCGTCGGCAGACAAATACGGTAAATTACTCCCGAGAACTCCCATTAGCTCAGGGAGTGGAATTTAATCTGGATTAATTAGGGCCTGTACTGAATGGCACTTACTTAAGGGCAAAATGTCATCGCGAGCGTCAGCGCGGCGATCTCTAACCTTGTCGAAGCCTCACTGACGAAGAGATTGCCGCGTCGCAAGCTCCTCGCAATGACCGCATATCAGCCTTAAGTAAGTGCCATTCAGGTCTGTTCGGTGTTAACACGTATTAACAGGACCCAGGACGAAGTACGGTATGACAACATTCAACGAGAAAAATTTATGGCGCGATAGCGCCCAGAATATCAACAGCTATACCGCTCTGGAGCAGGACATAGATGTTGATGTGGTGATTATCGGTGGAGGCTTTAGCGGCCTGTCTGCGGCCTTGCGCCTGGCCGAAAACAAACACAGTGTTGCCGTGCTGGAAGCCCATGACATTGGTTATGGGGGCAGCGGACGCAATGTTGGACTGGTTAACGCCGGGCTATGGTTGAAGCCGGATGAGATAACGCAGCATATGGGGCAGCAGTATGGTGATCGACTCATCCACTTTTTGGGTAATGCACCGCAACAGGTATTTAAGATCATCGAAAAATATGGCATTGACTGCGAAGCACGGCATAACGGTACGCTGCACTGTGCTGATAGTGAAAAAGCAAGAAATGAGCTGTTTCAACGCCAGCAGCAATGGTCAAAGTATGGGGTTTCGCTTGATTTACTCAGCCAGAACGAAACAGAGCGATTAACCGGAACAGACAAATTCTGTGCTGCGTTGCATGATAAGCGAGCGGGAACTATTCAGCCTTTTAGTTACGCCTGTGGTCTGGCACAGAATGCATCGGCTCTAGGGGCTTCTATCTTTTGTAATAGCCCCGTGCTTTCGGTTTCACGACAGGGCTCCAACTGGCAGGTCAAGACAGCCAGAGGCAGTGTCACTGCGCAAAAGATCATATCTGCTACCGGTACCTACGGCCAGAACACAGCAGACTATGAAGTACCAAAGACTACGGCGCTATACTTTTTCCAGATGGCGACCGAACCCCTGAGCGATGCTTTACAAAAGGAAATACTACCCGAAAAGCATGGTGCCTGGGATACCCGGCAAGTTCTCTCCTCATTTCGAATGAACGATGAAGGGCGTATGATTATCGGTAGTATTGGCAATCTGGATAATGCCTCATATGACGTTCATAGAGCCTGGGCCAGCCGTAAATTAGGTCAACTCTACCCACAGCTGAAAGGTGTGCCATTCACGCATGAATGGTACGGCAGGATCGGACTGACCAATAACAATATTCCACGACTAGCTCAGCCCCATCCCGACTGGTTATCGATATGGGGATACAACGGCCGTGGTATAGGCCCCGGCACGGTGTTTGGACGTCTGCTCGCTGATCTGCTCATGTCTGGTAGTGTCGATGTCGAGCTTCCACTTCCGTACAGTAAACTCCAGGCTGAAAAATTTATCGGTCTGCAAAGCTTTGCCATCGAATTTGGCGCAACTGCCTACCATGCAGGGAAGGCTCGTTTTTAATTAACATAGCTCTGTAGCAAAATCATGTTAAGTCATTTCTTATGGATACACTCACCCGACAAAGTCGATTCTTGGTTTACCTAAAAGTCGGATTATTTTTGTTTTTCTAAAGGATAAAGATATGAACATGATTATTGAAACTACTAACCTGAATTTACGGTTCGAAATAGCAAAAAGCTGACATTTTAATGTTTATCTCAGATATCTGCTATCAACCCTAAGTTGCCGTTTAGGAAACATAAAAGTGAGCTGTAATACTCGAAAAATACTTGATCATAAATCGAAGACCTGACCATACATTTTCCGTTATTGTCTCAAATACGTTTCAAGAAGCTGAACCCTTGATTTCTAGATTCTCGCTTAGGAATGTCAATAAACCGCGATCTGTCCCCTATTATTGCTATTTCAGCTCAGATATCAGAGGCGGCTCCGGTGACCATATAC
>JBNKUM010000053.1:0-26689 GCA_050298595.1 Gammaproteobacteria bacterium
GAATTACAGGGGCTCAATCAACGTTTCGAAGCCTGCGAACAACGGATTAAGCAGATGAATCAAGACAATGAAATCTGCCAGCGCTTAGATGAAATCCTGGGCATAGGCTCTCTCACTGCATCAGCGACTTATGCAGCCGCTGGTGATGGAAAAGATTTTGTCAATGGCAGGCTCTTCTCAGCCTGGTTAGGCCTGGTGCCAGGGCAGCATTCCACTGGAGGGAAAAGCACCTTATTAGGTATCAGCAAACGCGGCAATGCTTATCTCAGAACCTTGTATATCCACGGAGCCAGGGCCGTATTGCGATACTCTACAGGTAAGACGGATCGTTTTAGTCGGTGGGCTCAGTCGGTATTAGAACGACGAGGGCATAACAAAGCCTGTGTTGCTGTGGCCAACAAAATGGCTCGAATGGCCTGTGTAATTATCGCCAAAGGTGAAACCTACCGGATGCCGGTATAGAGATTAAAAATAACTGAGGTGCGTTAGCTTAGCAACTTCAGAAAAGTAAGACCCATAACGACAGTTGCAAAAGACAGAAATCGGATGGTGAGATAGGTCAGACCGGTTCATTCAAAACCTGTTCCCTGCATTGGCTAGTAAAGGCCGGACGGATGATGAGGAGAATGAACGCTGATAACCATCGGGGCCAGGAAGACAAAAGCTTCCAAAAACAAGCCGGATATATGAGAGCAATGATTTTCTCTCACATCAGTGAATTTTGTCTTGCAAGCCGGAGTGGGTCCATATATGCAGAAGGTAGGGCGAAGCAGGAGGCTAAAGCCAAGGACATCGCTGTCACGTGCCAGCTCGTCCCGGATGTACCACACCTCAGATCCGGTTCCTGTACGTCGCCCCGCGATTTTGTCCTGGACTTGACCACCATGGATGGTGGAAATGCAGGTTTTGCAGGAGCAAAAACCTGACCTCCAGACCTCTCCTCGTGATGACGCCCTTGCCCTTCTTCTAACCTTCGGCTCTGCGAATACCGGGTGAGGGGACTATCACCTCTCTAGTTTCGTGCCATGCCCGGCACACACGCTTTGTGTAACCGGCTGCCAAATGCTGCATAGCGAAGCGGCACAGCGTTTGGTAGTCCGAGTTTACACGATCGTTATGCCATGGGTTTAGTTGCCTCGATTGTAGCTGATACAACATACTCCGTTATTTTGCTGCCAGGAACCCATTCGCGTATGAACTCGCGGCTTTCATCCTTGGGTGAAATACGGATAACACCAAACCCCGCATCGGTCAGATAGGCTTTAATGTCTGCAAGCGAACTGGCCCCTGCCATACAACCGGTGTAGAGGAATAGATCACTTTGCAGATCTTCCGGTAACGCCGCTGTTAGAACGATATCGGAAACGGCGATACGACCGCCTGGTTTCAATACACGAAATGCCTCCGAATAAACCTTCCACTTCTCCGGGGACAGGTTAATCACACAGTTCGAAATAATGACATCTACGCTGTTGTCTGCTGCGGGAAGATTTTCGATTTCACCAAGTCGAAAGTCCACATTTTGCACACCGGTCTTTACGGCATTTAATTTGGCTTTTGAGATCATTTCTGGCGTCATGTCGACCCCGATCACAAAGCCCTTATCGCCAGTGGCCTTTGCCGCCAAAAAACAATCAATTCCGGCACCACTTCCCAAATCGAGAACGGTTTCTCCCTGTTGAATTGAGGCAATGGCTTGAGGATTGCCGCAACCAAGGCCGAGATTCGCTCCTTCTGGCAAGGAGGCCAACTCGTCTGACGAGTAGCCAAGTGCTTTTGAGGTTTCATCCGGCGATAGCGCCGGGCCACTGCAACAGGTTCCTTGTTCGCTGTTGCTATCACTTGATGGTGTTGTGTCGTCGCAACCGCAACCGTCTTCACCTGCTGCTTTTGCCTCGACATCTGCCACGCAGCAGGCATCGGCTTCTTTCGGGGCAGGCCCACCGCAGCAGCCTTCCGCTGTCTTGCCATAGTGGCTACGTACTGTTTCGCGGACTTCGTCTTTGTTGAGTTGTTTCATGTTTGTCTCCTTTCATGATTAAATCGAAACAGAACGATTTCTGCTTCTACATAGATAGACGGAGACATTACGAAAAGGACGCAAAAGCGGCAAATAATCTTAGCAGAGCTTACAATCGTCATCTCTTTTGTCGTATTCAACTATTTGATTCATTGCGTTAATTTCTATTTTGCAACAGTCGTGAAGCATGGTTTTCAACAGTGCTCTTCCCCGTTGTACTCGCGACTTCGCCCCAGAGAGTGAAATGTTTTCTTTTTCCGCTATCTCACTTTGGGTGTTCCCTTCAATCTCGGAGAGCTGAATCGCATGGCGGTATTTTTCCGGTAATTGCTGAATCATCAGGGCAAGACACGACGATAACTCCCGCCTGTTAATTTCCTCCCTGCTGGCTTGCTGTTGTCCAAGCCATTCCGGTAATTCTTCCAGTACCTTATGGGAACGATAATAATCAATAAGAGAATTTCTTGTTATTTGATAGAGCCAGCTTTCAAGCTTTTTCCTGCTTTTAAGGGTACCAATCCGAGAATGAACCCGAACAAAGATGTCCTGAAGAATATCTTCAGCCGCATTATTATTGTTGACCCGTTTTCGTATGAAAGCGCGGAGATTGGAGTGATACTTATTCCATATTTCGTCAGTCGTATTCATTCTGTTTCTACCAATGGCATAACGCCATGCTCTGTGGGAATTTGAGAGCGACAGCGAACAAATGTTCCATAGGGCGTGTTGTTAGGCTAATCATTTTCACCTGGCCCAGCAACCTTTAGAACCTTTAAATTTGAAATATTTTGATCCCTTTCAGCAGCTTGTTATGCATTTATTTACTCTTCTCCCAAGCTTCCGAGGCATTACGCAATCTTTTAAACTCCCCGCTAGGATCTATTGAAAATTTCACTAAATTAATAACGCCCCCTAAAATTATAAGTGTCACAACTATCATCATTACATACCGCCATATTCTATGCGAAGTGCTATACCACTTGAAAGTAACAGGGTAATTTTCTCTCATGAATTCAATATTCTGAGAATTTTTCATTAAGTTTTCAATTGCTTCTGCTTTATCTTCAAACTTATAAAACGCTATATTATTCAAGATGTTTTTATTTTTACTCTCTTTATATGATAGTTGCTTTGAAACTAGATGTGGCAATAAAAACCTTGAAGGAAAAACCACAAGAAACCATCCAATGAATAAAATTACAAAATATATTATGAGTTGCTCTTTCATATGTTCCTATGCATAACATTCTAATTGGGCAGAAAGTTGCCGCATTTAATTACCGCAACTTGCGGATAATCCGGGGAATTAAAAACAAATTTTTAAGCATGTATACGACGACTTTTCATTGTTATTTCCTTACAATTTCAAAAACTCATCATATTCTTCGCCCAGAATCCATCGAAACGATTGTACTGGGATAGGCGGAAAGTTTCCGGATATTGATTTGCTTTCAATTTTTCAGGAGTCTATATCCCATCAATGTGAACATATTGAGAACACGGAGCTCAAATCATGGAAAGTCATCCTCAAAAATCCCCCTTCATGGAACGCGTTCAGCACGTTCTGATAGTACAGCATTATTCCATTCGTACTGAAAAAAACTACCTGGACTGGATTAGGCGCTTCATTCTGTTTCATCGTAAACGCCATCCACAAGATATGGCAGAAGAAGTTGCAGAGTTTCTGACTCACCTGGCAATAAAGCGTCGGGGTTCTCCAGCTACACAGGATATAACATCTCATTGTCCAGCCGGAGATTGAAAACTAATCTAATCTATTTTTTACTTTGGTACTATTTCAAAAGATCATCACTAACAGCCTGGCCGAGCTTTGTTTTAAGCGCATCCCATAACTTTTCGCTCCCCTTTGCGATACGACTATTCAACTCAAACACCTTATCTTTCGGGACATTATTTTCTTTCCAGCTATGTCCCTTTCCATGCAGGTTGTGCAGTAAGGGAGGAACACGATCTATGGCTTTGGCATACATTGCATCGGGCGTTTCGCCCTGTTCAAACTCATGCCAGAGCTGGATATATTGATCAGCCTCAACTTCAGGAAGTAGACCTAAGATACGCTTAATGCCTGCGGCTTCCTTATCCTTTATCTCCTGTGTTTCACTTTCATAAATGATGGTGTCGCCCGCATCGATTTCGCCGAGATCGTGTATCAGTAGCATTTTGATGACTCGATCAATGTTGATCTCATCGTTAGCATAATCCTTTAACATCAAGGCCGACAGGCAGACATGCCAGCTATGTTCTGCCGAGTTTTCGTAGCGATCCAGTCCTACAGGTCGTGTCTTACGATGTACATTCTTTAATTTTTCAATCTCTACTATAAAACTCAAAAGCTTATCTAGCGAATTCAATCTGCTCTCCTATCCGTGATTTTACTAGCCAAAATTTGATGCATATCATCCGGTGAGCCCAACAACACTTCAGGCTTTTGTGCCCCCCCTGTTCAACTGCTGATTCCAACATGAATCTAACAATAACTACTTACCCCTCTTCTTTATCCAGCCAACGTATCTCATATAAATCATTTCGCCTGTCCTTGAAGTTAGTCACTGATCCCTGATGTCTCAACTGCGCCAGCTTATCCAGATCCAGATCTGCGATCAGTGCCATCTCGGTATTGGGCGTACTTTCAGCAATGATAGCATCATGCGGGAATGCAAAATCGGAAGGTGAATAGACGGCTGATTGTGCATACTGTATATCTACGTTATCCACCTGCGGCAGGTTACCCACACTGCCCCCTATTACGACATAGCATTCATTTTCTATCGCTCGTGCCTGTGCACAGCGCTGTACGCGCAGGAATCCATTCTTGGTATCGGTCCAGAATGGAACGAATAGAATATCCATATCCTGTAGAGCGAGCAGACGTGAAATTTCAGGAAACTCTACGTCATAACAAATCAATATGCCTATTCGTCCAGCGTCGGTGTCGAACACCTGTAGTTTGTTACCGCCCTCAATCACCCAGTCTCGTCGTTCATGTGGAGTGATGTGGATCTTCGACTGCGCATCCACCGTGCCATCACGACGGCACAGGTAGGCACGATTGTAGAGCTTATCGTCAATTTGTTCCGGGATACTACCTGCGATGATATTGACATTGTAACTGAGCGCGAAGCGGGAGATTTCTTCGATGATCCGGGTAGCATAGGTTGCGAGGAAACGAATCGCATCATACTGGTTTTCCTGATCACCTATGCCCATCAGTGGAACATTAAAGAATTCCGGGAAGAGTACAAAATCAGTCTGGTAAGCAGACATTGAATCGACAAAATATTCAACCTGGCTAATCCAGCTTTCGAAGCTGTCACATAGACGCATTTGCCATTGCACGATACCGATACGCACTATGTACTTGCGTATTTCCTGCACCGTCACAGCTTCAGGTTCGTACAGGATATTATTCCATTCAAGTAATGAGGCATAGCCCAATGACTGAGCATCTTCCGGCAGGTAAGCTTTCATCAGGCGTTTGACTTCGAAGTCATTGGCCAGCTGAAAGCTTAAGATTGGATCATGGATTTCCTTGCGTCTTACAGCTTCCAGGTATTCCGAAGGTGTCATCTCTGCATTCTGGTGATATCGGATGATACGACCACCGGCAAGAATCGCACGCAGATTAAGATTGCGGCACAGGTCTTTACGCGCATCGTACAGGCGCCGTCCCAGGCGCAGATTGCGATACTCAGGGTCAACAAATAGATCCATGCCATATAAGGCATCTCCATTCACATCATGTTTGATGCGATCACGCCTGCCCACCAGATCATCATAGGTATGTGAACGACTGAAGCGGTCGTAGCTGCACTTTACGGTCAGGGCCACCGCTATCACTTTACCATTGTCCTCGATTACGATTTGCCCCTCAGGAAAATCTTTGATCAGTGCCGATAAAGAGCTATATGACCAGGATCCGCCTATGTCGGCATACACCTGCTCCATCAGTTTTTCGACCTGCGGGTAATCTTCATTCTCCAGATTACGGAGTTTTAGATGAGATTCCTGTGGGTTAATGGTATCCATTAAAGGCCCCTTGAAAGTGATTGCTTTAAAGTTTTGATGTTAACTTAACTGCCTGCCCGTTTATATAGCAGCGTATACCTGATAAGCAGAGTTTCCAGGACTTTCTATCTGTCACCTGCTTCGCATAATGCTCTCTAATTATTTTTTAATGAGCGACTGCTTGCCAATACATTAAACTTGCAATATAGTTGCGCACTCAAGCATTTATCAAGAGATAATCATGGATCAGGAAACAGTAAGTTCTAGTTTAGTCATTAAAAATGCTGTTTTAGCATCAAAACTTTCAAAGCGAATTGGAAATCGACTTAGTGCTCATGGCATAAGCCTTAGTGAATATTTAGTTATGCACTATCTGGATAATTCACTTCATAAAGCGGTGCCCAGAATTGAACTGGCCGATCATATTGGCCTGAGCGCTTCAGGTATCACTCGTCTTATCGCACCGATGGAAAAAAACAAAATCCTGGAAAAAGAGACCAATCCTCGTGACGCCAGGCAAAGTCTGGTCAAACTTACAAAAACAGGTCAACGCCTTTATGCTGAAGCGAAAATAAGCTTTGATCATATAACCAATGAGCTAGTTAGCAACTTAAGCCAGAGCCAGCAGGAAAAAATGCTCGAACTATTTGCAAAGGTGATTTAGATGGAAAAGAAATTTTTACAGCCTACTCCACAGTCGGGTGCGGCCTTAATGAGGCGGAATATCTATGGCGAAGTAATAATGTTAAATTTGCTACGCCTGCGAGAGATAGCTGATTATTCAGATGCCCCAGATTTGGCACCCACAACTCCAATATCTGGCAGAGCAGCATTAAAAAAGTACATACAGCATACCCTGCCCTTTTTACAACAAAGCGGTGGGAAGCTCGAATTACTTGGGGACGGAGGACAGTTCTTCATCGGCCCATCAGATGAACAGTGGGATGTGGTGATGCTGGTCAGACAAAGCTCGATTGAAAGCTTTATTGCCTTTGCATCTAATCCTGATTACTTAGCGGGAACAGGACACAGAACGGCAGCCATAGTTGACTCCAGACTACTTCCGATTGTGGAAAGCAGAGATTACTAAGATCTTCAGGATTACGTGACTGGACTTATCAACGCATGGCTCTGCAGTTGGCGACTTTTTAGCCTGTAAAGCAGTGCCGGAAAGGTGCCAACTGTAACCAATCCGTAGTAGCCACTTGTTATGTGCTTATTTCTGCAAGCCTTTTTTCAATAAGCGATCTGTTTAAGTATTTTCTAGTATTTCTTGAATTATGCAATGTATTTTGTACGTGTGTAGAGAAAGATAGCAAATAAGCAACGATAAAAGCTCCTATCAATGTAGCCTTTGTCATACCGTATATAGAAATAAACAGAATAATTGCAATTACGGCTAAAAATGCCCCGATTTTCAAATCACGAGCAATTTTACTTGTTTTCTTGTCGTATTCTTCAGGTCTATCTATTTGTTCTAATAGACTTACTAAATAGGCTTTTTCTTTCTTATTTTTATTTTTCAATTTTTTTCCTCACGCTTACCGTTTTCACATAACAGCTGTCTATGCAACAAAGTTCAGTTGCTCAGGCTTTTGCGTAATAAAAAATAGCCCAACACACCGGATAAAACGGAGCCGAGTAATATCCCTACCCGTTCATCAAACAATACATCCACACCACTTTGTTCAAAAGCCAGAGACCCGATAAACAGGCTCATGGTAAAACCAATGCCACAAAGAGCCGCAGCGCCATACAGGCTTAACCAGCTCATTCCTGCGGGTAATCGGGTTATCCCCATCTTGATAAATAACCAGCAAAATGCAAACACACCAATCTGTTTACCGATGAACAGCCCCAGTGCGATGCCGATGGGTACACCATGGATGATTTGTTCGCTACTGATCCCGGCAAAGTCTATCCCGGCATTGGCAAAGGCAAAAATCGGCAGCACCCAGAATGCTACCACTGCATGTAATTCATGCTCCATCGTTTTCAATAGCGATACTTCGGGAGCCTTGTTGCTTGTCATTGGTATAAACATCGCTAGCAGAACGCCTGCCAGCGTAGCATGTACACCGGATTTTAATGTTGCCACCCACAGCACCAGACCCAGAAAAAGATAAGGCCCTTTTGCAATAACATCAGCACGATTTAAAACAAACAATATCGGAACACAGACTGCAGCGACTAACAGGGCTGTGACTGAGATCTGGGAGGTATAAAAAATAGCAATAATGATGATGGCACCAATATCATCAAAAATAGCCAGCGAGGTGAGAAATATCTTGATTGAAACCGGCACTCTGGAGCCCAACAGGGTTAGCACCCCCAGTGCAAATGCGATATCCGTTGCCGCTGGTATAGCCCAGCCATTAATGGCGACAGGGTCGTCGAAATTAAAAAACAGATAAATCCCGGCAGGTACCAGCATGCCACCTATGGCACCGACACCTGGCAGGATAATATTACGTTTGTCCGATAGTTCACCTTCCAGTAATTCTCGTTTTAATTCCAGACCTACATGGAAGAAGAATATTGCCATCAAACCATCGTTTATCCACAACAACAAAGGCTTGTCCACGCCCAAAGCGCCAATGCGCACCTCTAGAGGTGTAGAAAGGATTAAATCGTAGAATGACTGTAGGCCGGTATTGCTAGCGATCAAGGCAAACACTGTTGCTAACATCAGCAAGATCCCACCTGCTGCTTCCATTCTCAGGAACGTGGCAATAATTGAGTTTTTTTTATTATTCATGAGCCTGCGGGGTCCCCCAGTTACTGGTTATCTACTTCAAAGTATGTCCATAGTCAGAAATTATCAAGCTTACAGATCCACAAAGATGAGAACAATTTGCATCAAGTTAAAATCTGTGGGGAAAAATGGAAAAGATGATCGATGCAGTTACATATCGTAATTTTTCCCTAAGTCCATCTCCTGCCTTTCCTGTTGAGCACGCTTCGCAGGATCGATCAAACCGGGTAATACGCGACGCAGGCTTTTATACAGCTTGTCTGCGGCAATATCGATAATATAGCCAGTGATCCACTTATTGTCTTTTTCGCCCATCTGTTCGCTGACATGATCCCCTAGTAAGCGTAGAAATATAAAGCTGGGGCCATCGCTACGATTGAACTGACATTTAGAATATTCACCGATGCGGGTATTTAAAATAGTTAGAAATTCCTTGCGATGATCACCCTCGCCATCGGTTTCCAGGCGGTTGTCCTGCAGGATACCAGCCATATGTAAACCAGCTGAAGAAATCAGTGTATTGCGCTGCTCAAGATCAAACTGCTCATACAGCATGCGATCAACCACCTGTAATAGAAAGGCCGCAAATTCGGTGAGTACATCTAGCCGTTGTGACTGGGTATCGGTCTGAAAGCCTTCGTTTTCCAGATCCAGCACGCCCTGCCCGGCTATCTGCCAGATATTAAAGCTGATCGCAGAACCTATCTCTTCTAATGATCGACCACGCTCACGTTGATTCCAGCCGGTTTTTAATCTTGCCATAGTGTTACAAACTCATCTATAAATCTGGATTTGAATGCTAGCACAAAATTCTTGAGTGTTTTAGTAGGTTTTAGTAATAGCAAGCTAACTGTGATTTTGATAGCTTAGCAATACATGCTAATGTGGGTGTCTGTGGTTCTTTAAAGATTAAGCCCATGCGTATTGAAGACGATAGAAAACTTGATTATTCAGATGTCCTGATTCGCCCCAAACGTAGCACTCTTGGGAGCCGTAAGGAAGTTGACCTGTTCAGGCAATTTACTTTTCGCAACTATGCTTCCGATGACCCTGTTCATTATCACGGGATACCTATCATGGCATCCAATATGGATGGTGTGGGCACCTTTCAAATGGCTGATGCACTGGCTGAACTGGGGTTGTTTACCTGTCTGGTTAAGAGCTATAGCCCCGATGAGCTGATCCCCTTCTTCAATAAAGAGAACACTAAAAGATACCAGAACGTGGCTTACTCGATGGGTATCAGATCAGATGATTTTGACAAGTTCGCCGAGGTTTATCATCACCCGGAAACATTCATAAAATATGTCTGTGTCGATGTCGCCAATGGCTATTCAGAGCGTTTTTCCCTTTTCATCAAACAGCTGCGCGATAGTTTTCCCGATATCGTCATCATTGCAGGCAATGTCGTCACCGGTGAAATGACCGAAGAACTCATCCTAAGTGGTGCAGACATCATCAAGGTAGGTATAGGTCCCGGTAGCGTTTGTACCACCAGGATACAGACGGGGGTAGGTTTCCCTCAGTTATCCGCCGTGATGGAATGTGCCGACTCAGCACATGGCCTGGGTGGACATATTATCGCTGACGGCGGCTGTACCTGTGCTGGAGACCTGGCCAAGGCATTTGCCGCAGGTGCCGATTTTGTCATGTTAGGCGGTATGCTTGCCGGTCATGACGAAGGCGGTGGAGAGGTCATCACAAGATATTATAAAACCGGAGAAGTACAGAGAAGTCAAAACGGCTGGGAAGATATCATAGAAGAGAAGAAATTCGTCAGTTTCTATGGCATGAGTTCGCTGGCTGCTAATGTAAAGCATTTTGGTGGCCTGAAAGAATATCGTTCATCAGAAGGTCGAGAAGTTCAGGTACCCTATCGAGGTAAAATTGCGAATACCGTGCAAAACATGCTTGGTGGTATACGCAGCTCATGCACTTATGCGGGTGCCAAAAAGCTAAAATGGCTGAGTAAATGCACCACTTTCGTGAAGACGGGACAGCAATTTAATTCAGTCTATGCCAAATAGGGGTAATAGAATCTGAAATGAATTAGTGCTAGCATTGAATATCCGACTATTTTAGTAGGTTATTCTTATGTCTGTCGAATCATTAGCCAGTGATCATTTTAATCTGGTGAGCCAGGTTCAGCACAATTGTGATATCTCCGATGCCAATCACGCTGGCAACTACACGCTGTGTATCTATCTACTCAAAATGCGTGAATATTACCGCTGGTTAAGCGCTCTGGACTTTGCTGATGAGCTCAATAGCGCTGGCATGGGACAATGGTTACGCGATAAGGAAGAGATCTGGGATCAGGTTGCCGACGAGCCTTTCAAACCCATCGAACTTGAAAATCAGCAATACGATCCTTTTGATCATTCTGCGATCAATAGCAAAATTGTCGATGACAGGCTGTTTTATCATGCCGGTATCGGTCAGAAAGCGGCTCAGCATTTCTTTCTAGCTGAATTAATCGAGCAGACGCATCAGGACCAGATTCGTATCACTGTCACTGGAAAGGAATTTGCCCGCGACCTGACATCTCCACCCGCACAATCCACACAGGATGAAATCATCGTGCGCCAGGAATCGTTAAAACGTATGTGCTGGGAACGCTATCAGGAGTGGAACTGGAATCGTCTACAGAATCCCATGGGCAAAGCCCTGTCTTACTATGACTTTGACAAGTCTATACCTGAAGCGCTGGAGCTGATGATGCAAGCTGAACAAAATACCCTGATCCAGCATGAACTTGGCGAAATGGCCATTAGCCGAGAGCTTGGTGAGCAGTGGCCCGCTATGATGCTCGGACTATTAGGCAGCAAGGCAGAATTACTCGCCAGAGCTGTGCGTGATAACCTGGCCGATAGTCTGTACACCCTGCCCTTTCTGATCAAACAGGGTAATGAAGCCAGCCTGCACTTTTATTTTGCCAACCTGACCAGCTTGCGAAAACAGATTTTTCCATCGGCTGTGCAAGCGTATCTGCATTGGTCAGAAACTAACGATTTATCGTGTTTGTCTGACCTGGCTCAACAATCAATGGATCACTGGACAAAAACTATCCATAGCATACTTGCAATCGCCACTGGGACTGAGCAGAATCCGGCCCCCCGTATTGTTGAAGCGATAGAAAACGCAAACCTGTAACTATGACTGAACTAAGTAGTATTCGTGAGGTAAAACCTCACACCTTTATCTTTGAGAAAGAAAACGCCCTGCCTGATTTCTTATGCGACAACATGATCGAGCGCTTTGAAGCCGCAAAAGACGAGCAATATCTGGGACGTATCGGTCAAACCTTTGAGGAAGATCGCTCGATCAAAAAATCCACTGATCTGGTCGTTAGCGGGAAACCTCACTGGAAAGATGTGGACAATAACCTGTTTCGGTCGCTGGGACTGGCGCTTAAGGAATTTCGTGAAAAGTACGAATATTTTAAAGGTCCATTCAAGGATAATGGCTATGCCCTGCAACGCACCAACCCGGGCGAGCATTACCATTGGCACATCGATGGCGGCAGCCATGATTTCAGTCAACGCCAACTGGTCGCTGTATGGTACCTGAACGATGTGCCCGGACCAGGTGGCGAAACTGAATTCCTGTTTCAGGATGTCAAAGTTAAACCACAGAAAGGCAAACTAGCACTATTCCCACCGTTCTGGACCCATGAGCACCGCGGCGTCACCCTGCAGCAGGGTGTCAAATATATCGCCACTACCTGGGTGGTTTTCGCCTGATCACCCCCAGCATAGCATTAGGGGGTCAAAGCCCCCCCTTTTTGATACTCACAACAGACCTGCTTCCTTATAGTACTTAATTGCACCTTCGTGCAGAGGTGCTGTCAGGCTATCCTTAATCATTTCTGATTTTTTCAGATTGCTGAAATCAGGATGTAAACTTCTGAATTCATCGAGATTTTCAAATACTGATTTAACCACCTGATACACCGTATCACTATTCAAAGCAGTCGAGGTCACAACCGTGGCACCAACACCAAAGGTTTGAATATCAGCTGGATTTTTTCGGTACAGGCCACCCGGAATAATGGCTTTACGGTAAAATTCATTATCCTCAACCAGTTTATCAATAACATCACCTGTGATATTCACCAGCACGGTATCACAGACTGTAGTCGCCTCCATGATAGAACCGCTAGGATGCCCCACTATATAGACCATTGCATCGATTTTGTTATTACACAGTGCTGACGACTGTTCGGCTGCTTTAAGTTCTGACACCTGCTCGAAAGACGATTTTGTCCATCCCAGGGCATCCATCAATACTTCCATCGTGCCGCGTTGACCAGAACCCGGATTTCCAATATTCACTCGCTTTCCTTTTAAATCCAGCAGGTTTTTAATATTCGCATCTGCGCGAGCCACCACCGTAAAGGATTCAGGATGTAGCGAAAATAGTGACCTGAGATTTTTGAAAGCACCTCTATCCCTGAATTTACTGCTACCGTAATAAGCATGATATTGCCAGTCTGATTGCGCAAGGCCCATGTCGAGATCACCCATACGGATGCTATTGATGTTATAAACCGACCCCTCGGTAGACTCAACCGCACAACGTATACCATGTTGTTTACGTCCCTTATTAACCAGGCGGCAGATTGCACCACCAGCAGGATAATAAACCCCCGTCACGCTGCCTGTGCCAATGGTAACAAAGGAATCCGCAGCTGATGCAGCTGTCATTGCAATCGATGAAGCGAATAACAACCCGATAAGAAATTTTTTGCAGGTTGGTTTTATATTGGAAATCACTTATTACTCTATGGTTAGCTGTGTATGGTTTTTATTACATTATCAATGCAGAGATCTCAATAATCCATCTGCATTATTTCACTCAAATCGGGTTGCCAGGCAAAGCATTTCATATCCACCCGATTATTTAACACCACGACACCTTCTTGCTGAAGCAGACCTTTTTGCCGCTCTGCTGACTCTGACCCTGCAGCAAATGCAAGCTGTCCGTTGCTTTTGATGATCCGATACCAGGGTAACTGCATATCAGCAGGTGCCTGCTGCATGACTGAACCCACCATACGTGCACGTCCCGGTAAACCCGCCAGGTCCGCGATAAATCCATAGCTGGAAACCTTACCATGAGGTACACGACAGACGGTATCCCAGATTTGCTGTGATTTTTGCGGGTTAAACCTCAAATTGAGTAAGCTCCTTTAATCATTTTGAAAGTGTTATTTATGTACGGAAAAAAACAGCGTGATTTGCTATCTTATACACTTTATCTTTGAGCCTATCGGAACACAATGACAACTAGACAATTATTTCCAAGAACAACCCTGGCACTATTCGTATTTATCCTGCTTAGTGCCTGCGCAACTAACATTGCTGGCCGTAAACAGATTATGCTGGTGTCGGAGTCTGAGGCAATTTCTGCTTCCAGTACGGCGTATATCAATACACTGGATCCGTATAAACAAAAGGGGAAGCTTGACAACAACCCCAATCAGGTCAAAAGAATTAATCAGATTACCGATAAACTGATCAAGCAGGCCATATTGAAACGTCCTGCTTCAAAAAACTGGCAATGGAGCATCAAGGTTATTGATGACCCAGACACGGTGAATGCCTGGTGTATGGCAGGTGGCAAGATGGCGATCTATACCGGTTTAATCAATCAGTTAAAAGCGACCGATGATGAAATCGCTCAGGTCTTGGGCCATGAAATTTCTCACGCACTGGCAAATCACTCAGCCGAGCGTATGTCGGTTGCTATGACCAGCGAACTTGCTGTTGGAGTTTATAACAAAGTGACCGGCAGTGTACCTACTGAGGGTTCACTCGCTGCTATGGCCGCTCAGGTAGCGATTACCTTACCTAATAGCCGAACCTCTGAATCTGAAGCGGATGCTATTGGCATTGAGCTGGCTGCTAAAGCAGGATATAACCCTAATGCTGCGGTAACCCTGTGGCAGAAAATGTCAAAACTCGGTGGTGGAGGTTCACTGGAATTTTTAAGTACACACCCTTCCCCTAAAAACAGGGAAAAGATCTTGAAGAAAATGATTCCTAAGATGATGCCTTATTATCAGGCAGCCAAATAACAGGCTATCCTGAAGTAGCGGCGTTATTCGTCGCTATTTCAGGTCCAGCACATCCATCATATCGTAAAGTCCTTTATTTTTATCCTTGAGCCATTCTGCGGCTCGTAGTGCACCTTTGGCAAATGTCATACGGCTGGATGCCTTATGTGTAATTTCAACACGCTCACCTACGCCAGCGAACATAACCGTATGATCTCCCACGATATCGCCGGCACGTATTGTTTCAAAACCTATGGTTTTACTATCTCGTGCGCCGGTTTGACCTTCGCGACCATACACGGCGCATTCCTTCAAATCACGGCCCAATGTATCAGCAACAACCTGCCCCATTTTTAAGGCGGTACCTGAAGGCGCGTCAACCTTATGTCGATGATGTGCTTCTATAATCTCAATATCGACATCATCACCCAGAACACGTGCGGCAGTCTGTAGTAATTTGAGGCAAAGCGTTACGCCGACACTCATATTTGGCGCATATACTATGGCTATAGTCTCGGCTGCCTTTTTGATTTTTGCTTCTAATTCTTCGTCACAACCGGTGGTACCTATGACCATTTTACGGTGCTGTTGAAGACAGTAATCGATATGCTGTGTGGTAATGCTAGGATGAGTAAAATCGATCAATACATCGAAATCACTAGCGCGTGCCAAAGAGGATGATACCGGCACCTGAATCGTGCGGCCCAGTCCAGCCAGCTCACCCGCATCTATACCCACCAGGGTTGAATCGGGCCTTTCTGTGGCTGCAGTCAGGACAGACTTTTTTGAGTAATTACAGGCTTCAATCAGGGTACGCCCCATACGTCCACCAGCGCCAGCAACTGCTATTTTTGTCATGTCGATATCCTCAATATAATCAGGACTTCATATCTTCGAAGAATTTCTTAACCCCATCCAGCCAGGAAGTCTCATTCGGGCTGTGGCTCTTGGTCGATTTTCCCATTGATTCAGCAAACTTTTCCAGTAGTTCCTGTTGTTCCTTGTTTAACTTGACCGGGGTTTCTACTATAACACGACAAATCAAATCACCAACCGGACCACCGCGAACAGGTTTCACACCTTTACCGCGTATACGAAATAGCTTATGGGTTTGTGTACCTGGCGGAATTTTTAATTTCAAACGGCCACTTAAACTGGGCACTTCCAGCTCGCCACCCAATGCAGCGATGACAATATTGATCGGCACATCGCAATACAAATCAGCATTGTCACGCTCAAAGATGGGATGCTGTTTAACCCGCATTTGAACATATAGATCACCTGGGGGCGCACCACGCTCTCCCATTTCACCTTCACCACTGAGACGTATACGATCACCATTATCTACACCGGCAGGCACATCAACCGATAGAGATTTATAGTTTTTAACGCGACCTTCACCATGACAGCTTGGGCAGGGATCCTTGATTGTCTGACCAGATCCACGGCAACTAGGACAGGTTTGTTGAACAGAAAAGAAACCCTGTTGCATACGAACCTGACCATGGCCCCCACAGGTGCTACAGGTTTCAGGAGCAGTACCCTTACGCGCGCCCGAGCCTGCACAATCAGTACAGGATTTATGGGTAGGAACTTTTATTTTAACGGTTGTACCCGCTACCGCATCTTCCAGTGACAGCTCGAGGTTATACTGTAAATCAGCTCCTTTGCGTACGCGGTGACCACCTCCGCTGAAGATATCTCCAAAGATATCGCTAAATGCATCCCCGAATCCACCGCCACCAAAACCACCGCCGCCAGCTTGCTGATTGACTCCGGCATGACCGTATTGATCATAGGCTGCACGCTTTTGTGCATTGGTTAAAATCTCGTAGGCTTCCTTGGCTTCCTTGAATTTATGTTCGGTATCTTCATCATTGTCGGTGTTTCGGTCTGGATGGTATTTCATCGCCAGACGTCGAAATGCTTTTTTTAATTCAGCTTCCGAGGCATCTCTTGCGACACCAAGTACTTCGTAATAATCTCTTTGCGACATAACTGATGGTTTGAATATTCCAGGTTTTAAAAAATAAATGCGGGCGAGTGTAAACACTCGCCCGCAGTCGATTATATTGACAATTTAAATCCGTAAGGATTATTTTTTGTCGTCGTCTTTGACTTCTTCAAATTCGGCATCGACAACATCGTCATCCTGGTTAGCTGAAGCACCTGCATCGCTAGTAGTACCTTCGGCCGACCCAGCAGCATCACCTGAATGCGAGGCATAGGCTTTTTCAGCCAGTTTACCCGAAGCTTCAGCAAGCGCCTGTGTTTTTGCCTGAATCGCTTCCTTATCACTGCCTTCCAGAGCTTTTTTCAGTTCTTCAGTTGCATCTTCAATGGCTTTCTTATCCGTCTCGTCAACCTGATCGCCCAGATCTTTCAGTGACTTTTCAGTCGCATGAATCATCGCATCAGCCTGGTTACGTACGTCAACCAGTTCACGAACCTTACGGTCTTCATCAGCATGCGCTTCTGCATCCTTCACCATTGCTTCGACTTCTGCATCGGATAATCCACTGGAAGCTTTGATGACAATCTTCTGCTCTTTGCCAGTAGCCTTGTCTTTAGCTGATACATTCAGAATACCGTTGGCATCGATGTCAAAGGTAACTTCAACCTGAGGCACACCACGTGGCGCGGGAGGAATATCTGAAAGATCGAAACGACCCAGTGATTTATTGGCAGATGCAACTTCACGCTCACCCTGCAGTACATGTACAGTAACCGCAGTCTGGTTGTCTTCGGCTGTTGAAAAGGTTTGCGATGCTTTGGTAGGAATCGTTGTATTCTTTTCTATCAACTTGGTCATTACGCCACCCAGGGTTTCAATACCCAGAGATAGCGGAGTAACGTCGAGCAGTAATACGTTTTTAACATCTCCGCCTAATACACCACCCTGGATTGCCGCACCACAGGCTACCGCTTCGTCAGGGTTGACGTCTCTGCGAGCTTCCTTACCAAAGAAGTCTTTAACCACTTCCTGGACCTTGGGCATACGGGTTTGACCGCCTACCAGAATGACGTCGTCAATATCTGAAACCGATACACCTGCATCAGCAAGCGCCATTTTTAATGGTTCAATCGTACGCGCAATTAAATCATCTACCAGCGATTCCAGCTTGGCGCGGGTAATCTTCAGGTTTAAGTGTTTAGGACCACTTGCATCTGCAGTAATATAAGGCAGGTTAACATCGGTCTGCGAACTTGCAGAAAGCTCAATCTTGGCCTTTTCTGCAGCTTCTTTTAGACGTTGCATCGCCAGCGGGTCACCACGTAAATCCATGCCCTGTTCTTTCTTGAACTGTTCAGCCAGATAGTCGATTAAACGCATGTCGAAATCTTCACCACCGAGGAAAGTATCACCATTGGTAGAAAGCACTTCGAACTGGTGCTCGCCATCAACTTCAGCAACTTCAATGATTGAGATATCGAAGGTACCACCACCCAGATCGTAAACTGCAAGTTTCTTATCACCTGAGGCTTTATCCATGCCATAAGCCAGTGCTGCTGCTGTTGGCTCATTGATAATACGCTTAACATCAAGACCCGCGATCTTACCGGCGTCTTTGGTTGCCTGACGCTGAGAGTCATTAAAGTATGCAGGTACAGTGATTACCGCTTCGGTGACTTCTTCACCGAGATATTCTTCGGCAGTCTTTTTCATCTTTTGTAATACACGTGCTGATATTTCTGGTGGTGCCATTTTCTGGCCCTTTGCTTCCACCCATGCATCGGCGTTATCAGCCTTAATAATTTTATATGGTACCAGATCAATGTCTTTCTGAACGGCATCTTCGTCAAAGCGACGACCGATTAGACGCTTAACCGCGTACAGTGTATTACTTGGGTTAGTAACCGCCTGACGTTTAGCCGGTTGACCAACCAGTACTTCTTTATCGTCGGTAAATGCGACAATGGAAGGTGTAGTGCGATCACCTTCGCTATTTTCAATTACCTTGGGTTTGCCACCTTCCATCACAGCAACACAGGAGTTGGTGGTGCCCAGGTCAATACCAATGATTCTACCCATTTCTATATCTCCAAAATCTTTAAAAAATATTGCTTGCTGCAGAAGTAAGGCCTTTTAACTGGCTTTCAAGTGCTAATCTCAAGCTTTTTGTGGTTTTTACGTTGTTATTTGTTACTGCTGAAATCTATTCTGCCTTTGGCTTCGAAACAACAACCATGGCAGGACGAATCAGACGTTCATTCAACAGGTATCCTTTTTGCATTACAGCTAACACTGTATTGGCTTCCACTTCATCACTTTCCTGCATCGTCATAGCCTGATGCTGTTCAGGATTGAATTTTTCACCCTGCGGATCGATGGCCTGTATTCCATTTTTCTGCATCATTTGAGTAAACATATCCATTGTCAGATTCATCCCTTCGCGGATAGATTCCAGGGTGGCATTTTCATTGAGTGTTGCCGCCATACCCATCTCCATACTGTCGGTCACAGGCAGCAGAGAGTCGACAAAGTTCTTAACTGCAAACTTATGTGCATTCTCAATATCACGCTGTGCGCGTTTGCGGTTATTTTCTATTTCAGCGTTCAGGCGCATGATCTGGTCCCAATACTCCTTGATGGTGGCCTGCGCTTTAGCCAGTTCAGCGAGTAAATCCTGTTCATCACTTTGTGAACTTTCTGAGGTATCCTCAGTTGCTTCGTCAACCGGCATGTCTTGCGCGGCATTTTCAGGTGGTAAATTTTCCTGGTCATCAGTTTGTTGTGGGGCATCCTGATTGATTTCAGACGTCATAGTTTGGCTCCAAATGAAAAGCAAAAATAATAATGGGTCAGTATGTGTGGATTATTTCTGACTATTCAAGGCAGAAGTTAGAAATCTTGCCGTTAAATCGACAGTTGGGATGATTTTTTCATAGGCAATACGCGTTGGGCCAATAACTCCAAGTACTCCAACGACTTCATTATTAATAGTGTAAGGGGCACCAATCACCGATAAATCGCTTAAAACGCTATAGCCGGATTCGCTACCAACAAAGATTTGCACGCCTTTGGCCTGGGTGCAACCTTCCAGAATATGCAGCAGGTCGCGCTTACTGTTAAAAATATCGAATATCTCGCGCAGCTTCCCAATATCTGATAATTCAGCAAATTGCAGTAGATTGGATTCCCCGGTCGTCAGCAGATCTTCCGCATTACCCTGATGACATACCGCCCCCATGACCTCCAGTACAGATTCAAGAATAGAATTCACCTGATCTTTATACTGGCGCAATTCTGATAGTAATTTTTCTCTGGCTGGAGCGAAATCCGAACCAATCAAATACTGACCCAGTTGGCGCGCTAGCTGGGTTAACTCCAGATCAGTATAATCACGATCAACATGGATGATTTTGTTGTGTACCTGATCAGCGTTCACCACCATGATCACTAATATCCTGCGATCAGATAGCTTCATAAATTCAATATGTCGAATTTCGGTATGCGATGGCTTACTGACACTAATCAGCCCCGTCAACTGGGTCATTTGTGACAGCATACTGGATGCTGTGCGGATTAAATCGCTTGAGGTTTTATCCGAGGTAAATGCATTATTGAGAGATTGTTCAACCGACTTTCCTAAATCCTTCACTTCCAATAAACTGTCGATGAAAAATCGATAACCTGCCTGGGTGGGAATTCGACCGGCAGAAGTATGAGGCGAGTTAACCAGCCCCATATCTTCAAGTTTTGCCATAATATTACGAATAGTCGCAGAACTGACATCAATTCCCGAAAGCTGCGCCAGGCTTTTTGATCCAACGGGTTGACCGTCACGGGTATAGGACTGAATCAGATATTTAAGTAGAATTTGAGCGCGTTCATCAAGTTCATACGATTCAGCCATTTTGTTTCACTACGTTATCAATATTAAAGAATGCAATTGTAAACCGATTAATATACCCATGCTAGAAACCTCTTTCAACACCATCGGAATTATTGTGCGTCAGCAAAGCTCGGGGCATAAAGATGAAATCCGCATAATCTTCGAAGCTTTAATGGCTTATGGAGAACTATTAATCCATTACCTGGATGACGATATCAGTCTGCAGGAATATCCCGCAGCCAGCATTGAGCAGATTGGAGCGCATGCAGATCTTGTTGTATCGATCGGTGGTGACGGTACCTTGCTCACGACCACTCGATTACTGGTGGATTACCAGATTCCTCTGGTCGGTATCAATCTGGGGCGACTTGGCTTTCTCGCTGATGTCACCATGCTTGGGCTAAAACAGCATCTGACTGAAATATTTGAAGGTAATTACAGCATAGAAAAACGTTTTCTACTGCAGGGTGAGATTGAACTCCACGATGGCCCGACAAACACTTACATTGGTTTAAACGATATTATTCTGCACAGCCATGAATCGGTAAGTATGATCGAATTTGAGGTTTTTTCAGATGGAAAACTCATCAACCGACAGCGTGCTGATGGCCTGATTGTATCAACACCCACAGGGTCCACCGCTTATTCGCTTTCTGGTGGTGGTCCAATTATGCACCCTAGCCTGCAGGCTATCTCGCTGGTACCAATTTGTCCCCACACCCTGAGTCACCGCCCTATTGTGCTGCCTGCAGATCGCCAGATTGATATTCAACTCAGTCATGATATGGCCGCTCAGGTCAGCTTCGATGGAGTGACACGCTCCATCATCAAAAGCCAGGATAAAATTCATATCCAGCGCTACCAAAAAGAGATCACACTGTTACATCCTGAAGGATATAATTACTTCCATATTCTACGCGCCAAACTTAACTGGAGTAATCACCCCTGATGTTAGAGTCTATCTCGATCAGTAACTTCACCATTATTGATCATAACCATATCGATTTTAACCGTGGCATGACGGCATTAACCGGTGAAACCGGTGCAGGTAAATCGATTCTTCTGGATGCAATCAAGCTGGTACTGGGCGATCGAGCAGATTCGGACTGTGTAAAAAGTGGCACTGAAAGAGCCGATATTTCAGTAAGTTTTGATCTTGGCGATATTCCAGAAGCCCAGCGTTGGTTGCAGCAAAACGAATTCAATGAAGAAAATGAATGCCTTATTCGTCGCGTCATACAGGCGACTGGACGTAGCAAGGCTTTCATTAACGGCACACCAGCAAGCCTGAGCCAGTTAAAACAGTTAGGCGAAATGCTGGTCGACCTGCATGGTCAGCATGAACACCAGTCACTACAAAAACCAGCCATCCAGTTGCAGTTGCTTGATAGTTCTATGGCTAAACCAGAGCTGTTAGCTCAAGTTAAACAGTTATATGACGACTATCAAGCGCTACAAACACGCTATCGTCAGGCGATGGATGATTCAACTGATAAGCAGCAGCGTATCGATTTGCTAAAACTCTACACGGATGAGTTTTCACAGCTGGATTTACGGGCTGAAGAAATTAATGATTTAAAGAATGAGTCGCAACGCCTGTCACATGCAGGTCAGATTCTGGAAAGCTGTGATAGCATCATTAATACTCTATACGAAAGTGACGAGGCTAATATCCAGCACCTGCTTTCAAGCTGCGATGATAAGCTTGAACAGTTACAGCGCCTTGATTCATCTCTTAAAGGCACCCATGAGCTCATCAGCAGTGCACTGATACAGGTTCAGGAAGCAGCTTCGGAAATAAACACCTACAGAGACAACATTGAACTGGATCCAGCCCGACTCGACTGGGTTAACCAACGCCTCACCCTGATTCAGGGCCTGGCGCGAAAACATAATGTTGCTAGCGATGAGCTGATTTCTCTGTCTAGCCAAATGGAGCAGGAACTCGATCAACTGACACTGGATGAGAAGGATATTGAAAAGCTAACACGTCTCTGCGACCAGGCCAGAGTTGCCTATCTACAGGCTGCACAGACCTTATCGAAAGCGCGTACACACACAGCACAACAACTCTCCACACAGATCTCTGAAGTCATGCAAACGTTGGGCATGCAGGGTGGGCAGTTTCAAATACAGGTAATCAATCAGGCTGAAAGTGGTAAATTTACCGCTAGCGGCGTGGACCAGATAATATTCCAGGTTAGCGCTAACCCAGGACAACCTTTACGCCCGATGGGCAAGGTGGCTTCGGGTGGTGAATTATCGCGCATTAGTCTGGCGATACAGGTCATTCTGTCTCAATCCAGTCAAATCCCCACCCTGATTTTTGATGAAGTTGATAGCGGAATCGGCGGGGGTATAGCAGAAATTGTTGGACGAAAACTGCGAGAAATTGCCAAACATCGACAGGTGTTCTGTGTCACCCACCTGCCTCAAGTTGCTTCTCAGGCACATCAACATTATCAGGTGACGAAAAATAAAACGTCGCTAAATACCACTACCGATGTTGTACCACTAGATGATTCACAAAGGCTGGAAGAAATTGCTCGTATGCTCGGAGGTATGACTATCACCGAGCAAACCCGAGCGCATGCTCGCGAGATGATAGAAAGCGTTTAAGAGGTTTCGTCGCTGAAATGACCGTATAGAATCATGGTGTGTTCGGAGATTTTAAAACCGTATTTGGCAGCAATTTCTTTCTGTCGCTTCTCTATCTCCTCATCATAAAACTCAACCACCTTGCCGGTTTTGATGTCCACCAGGTGATCGTGATGCTCGCCATCATTGATTTCGAAAACAGCATGCCCGCCTTCAAAGTGGTGTCGCGTCACCAGACCCGCTGACTCAAATTGAGTCAATACTCGGTATACCGTTGCCAAAGCGATTTCTTCGCCGGCATCTAGCAACATTTTATAGACATCTTCCGCCTTCAAATGGCGCTTACCGCTATTATCAAGCAGTTCCAGAATTTTCATTCTGGGTAAGGTTATCTTAAGGCCTACTTTCTTTAAATCTGCTGTTTCCATAAACTCTCGTTAACTGTTGATTGCTGTTTACTATCAGGCCAAGTATGATCTGCCATCCGAGTTATACAGCCTTTATAGTTATGCGTTTATCCCACTTACTTTTTTTATTTTTAATCATTGTAACATCTCAATCCTGTGTATACCGCATGGATATACCTCAGGGTAACCGTGTCGATGCTGACAAACTGGAGCAGCTGGAAATCGGTATGACGCGCAAACAGGTAGAGTTTTTACTGGGCAAAGCAGCCATTAACGACCCTTACCATGCTAATAAAGCGTACTATATTTATTACCTGTATAAAGGTGAAGAACAACAGTCAGAACAGAAAACCATGACGCTGACTTATGACAAGGATACGCTGGTTGATATTGAAGGCGCTTTATGATGCAGGGGTTTCCTGCTCTTCTTCTTTGCCACCGCCTCTTTTCATCCTGAGCCCCTGCTCAGCACGTTTTTTGCGAACTTCTTTCGGGTCAGCAATGAGTGGTCGGTAAATTTCTATCCGATCACCATTCTCTAGCGAATGATCAGGGCGGATAACCTTACCAAAGATACCAATATCACAACTGTCCTTTGCTATCTCGGGGAAATACTCGTCTATCGCCGAGTTAATAACTGCATCTCGCGGGCTTGTTCCAGGCTCTACACGACACTCAAGTATCATTTGTTTATCGGGCGTCGCATAGGCAATCTCAATATAAATTGATTCGGCTGATTGTGTAGTCTGATTCATTTTCGATATAGTTGATGAGCTCGTTGACAAAAGGCATCTACCAGAGTGTTCGCAATCTGAGTAAAAACCGGTCCGATCAGCAATCCTACCAGACGGTTAGAAAACTCGAAATCCAGATTAAGCTCTATCTTACTCCCCTGCTCTGATAAATTGGTAAAAATCCAGTCGCCCTGTAACACTTTAAAAGGTCCATTGACCAGATTCATATGAATTTTCTCGCCATCAATCAAATCATTTTGAGTCGTAAAACTATGATTTAACTTACCTTTTTTCATCAATACTGAGGCTTTCATGGATGACTCGGTCTGATCAATGATCTGACTACTGGCACACCAGGGTAAAAATTCCTGGTAACGATCTACACCATTGACGATGTCATACATTTGTTTAGCCGTGTATGGCATCAGTGCATTGCGATTAATATGAGGCATTATATTCCTATCAACCTTAGTGTTGACAGCATTACAATGAATATAAGTACAGGGGTGATATATCTAATAGTAAAATTCCACACTTCAAATGAGTGCCTATGAGAAAGGTTTAAAGCCTCAAAGGTCACGCTACGCGGTAATTTCCAGCCGACAAACAATGCGATCAGCAAGGCGACAAAGGGTTGAATAAAGTTACTGGATATAAAAATGATCACATCATGAAAACCGGCCTCGTTTACGACGCGATAAGCTTCGTTACCAAAGTTGATGACCATGGTAAAACCCGAATCATTCCATAGACTATAGGAAAAAATAGTCCCTAAACCAAGTAACCAGACCATAAACCCCAGGTGAACAGCAGCTTTTTGTCGCGAGATTCTAAAACGGAGTTTATAGCAGTTGAGAATCGCTTCCAGCAGAGCGACAGCTGTAGTCACTGCTGCCAGTGCCAGTAGCAGGTAAAACAAAGCGCCGAAAAAATACCCATATTCAAACGAACCAAACACCGTAGGCAAGACCTTGAACGCCAGCTCATCATCCAGTACGGGCTCCAGGTCGGCGGAGAAAATCAGCGCATTAATCGCCAGCCCAGTGAAGATAGAAAACAGTAAATCGACGACTATAACCTGTGCAGCAGCATAACCCAGAGGAATGCGCTCATCCATATAAGACCCATAGATGGTCATCACACCAAGTCCTAATGCCAGGGTAAAAAAAGCGCGTTGAAGAGCAAGCAAAGGCATTCCGGAGTCAACCCTTGACCAGTCAGGGTAGAGAATATATTGCACGCTTTCTGTCAGCCCGCTGGAGTAAAAGGCATACAGCAAACCAACTACTAGCAGAAAGACCATGGTTGGCACCAGCACTAAAAATATTTTTTCCAGTCCCTGTTTTAAGCTCTGGGCTGAAATAGCCACGACAATTATCACAAACAGCGTATGCCACAACATCATAGCTTCTGAATTCTTTTGAAAATTCCGGAACAGGGCACCAGCACCGTCCAGGGTTGCGCCATTATAGATACCCAGGCCGGACTTAAAGAAATAAGCCAGTGACCAGCCTGATAGCACACTATAGGTAGAAAGCAGCAAAAAACCGGCTAATAATGCTAACAGCCCAACAAGCTTCCAGTAAATCGAGGCATTATTTTCAGAAGCCAGATTATCCAGACTATCAACAATATTGGAACGTGCGAGACGGCCCAGCATCAATTCACTCATTAAAAGCGGTAACCCAAGCACCAAAAGAAAGAAAATATACATCAAAAGGAAAGCGCCACCGCCATTCTCTCCGGCCATCACAGGGAAGGTTAGGAAATCTTTCAGGCTCAGTGTCGCACCAGCAGCAATAACCACAAAGGTTGTATGTCCTCGCCAGAGAAATGTCTGATTGTTATTAGTGTTAGCCATAAAATCTAAATCTTGTGATCCTTAACCCCATTATCCTGTAAAAGATATAAGAAACATAGTCGAAGCAAGTTTTATAAAATGCCACCAAAACTCACCTATTATGGTGGGAAAAATGCCGAGACAAGATGCTAACAGCCGCGAACTTAATGTCAATCAGTAACCCCATGGAATACCCCTATGGTAATGGACAATATTTAAATATTTATTAAACCGCTAATAGATCTTAGATATATCGTCACCAGTTAGATAACGAATTACTCACATTTAAAAGTACTGGAAAAATCTTGAACATACCTACATGCAGTCTGATATTCTGAATGAAACATCTGCAAAGCAAACCGTAAATGAAGCAAATCTTCTTTTTACCGTTCTTGAATGAAGTGATATATCACC
>JBNKUM010000054.1:0-3937 GCA_050298595.1 Gammaproteobacteria bacterium
TCCTGCTAGAGGTTGGTTAATTTGTAGTAGTACAGGTTATGTACCTACATTTTATTTTGATATGACAGGATCAAATTTTGAGTATCATCACCTGATCGCTTGCAGCTTTTATAGATTTTCCTAAATTTAGCTAGCCGAATAAAAACGGCGGCTAATAAAGCCGCCGTAAGTATTAAAACTTCTATCCTTTTAGTTTTGACCGTGACAATCTTAAACCAGCCAACCCAATAAGCATTAAAGCAAAAGGTGCAGGTTCAGGTACATTGCTAGTAGCTGGTACAACGTTGCCAGTAACTGGTACCACGTTCAGGTCAGTATCAAACCAGAGATATTTATTATTTAAGATATCATTTAGACCGCTAACTAAAGACCCGTCAATTACTTCTCCATTTCCTTGTCCATCACCAAAACCAGACGCCGCAACATCATTGGTATCAGTAGCATCCCATCCCATACCTTCATAGAAAAAGCCAATATAACCTTCACCTGATGATACATTATAATCATCACTACGAAGTACAAGCTGAAAACTATTAGTTGGGTTGCTGTGTGTATTATAGAATCCAACATTATCCCAGGTAACAACTAGCTCATCAGCGAATAAATTATAATTAACGACACCAGACGATGAGCTTCTTGTGTCCACATCCGAAAAAAACGGAGAGATGACTGGAGCAGTTGCACCAGTTGGACCAGTTGGTATAAATGATGAAATACCAGCATTAAAACTGACATTTCCATTATTATTGATAAATAAACTGGAATAGGTAGTACCAAAGAAAGTTACATCAAACCCCAGGTCGAGAGACATATAACCATCATCGTTTCGTCCATCACCCCTATTTACATTAGCTGCATTACCTCCACCAGTGGTAATGATATTGGTGCCCAAGTTATCAGTGTAATATCCACCAGCAGTATAAACACCCGGTGAATCATTCAAACTAGAAGTGGGAATAGTAACTAAACCAGCTTGAGCACTACCCGCCGTAAGTAATAAACCAATCACCGACGCTTTAGTGATTTTTGAATATAATGTGTTTTCTCTAAAATTCATAAACTACTCTTCAAATAATAAATTGCAAACAAACCACTTGTTTACTCAAACTCGCATATGCATAAAATATACCAAATTTTATTTCATCAAATATATCGGGGGAATACTCTGGAGAGTTTTATAAAACTGTAAATATTTTTAACACTCCTAAATGTAAATATTAGATTTTCTATTCGAAATTCGAGCTGAGCCTTGAAAGGTTTTATTTATTTTGCAATTAAAACAACAACTTAGGTAATTATATAGTAAGTAGAATTCATATTAACAATAAGTCAGGAAGTGTAAAATTTTCTGACATGCTTAATGAGTAACTGGGGGCATATATGATTCGCCCCGCTTTGCAAGAAAAAGTTCGCTTGTGACAAAAAGAATTATACGTCCATTTTGATGTTCGATTGTTAAACCTACAGTTGAAAACCATATCGGAGAAAACATGCTCAATATTTCCAGTATTTACCCAAAAGTAGAAGGCTATACTTTTGATTTTGACTATTACCTTAACAGGCATATGCCGATGTCGATTGACCTGCTCTCGAATTCAAAGGGCTTTAAAGGGGTCTCAGTAGTAAAAGGAATTGATATTATTGAACCAAAAATAGAATCATCGTTTGTTGCGATGTGTCATTACTATTTTGACATGCTGGATGATTTCATGGCTGCGTTTGCCCCACATGCAGAAAAACTTCAGGACGATATCATTAACTATACAAATATTGAACCGATCATTCAAATCAATGAAGTATTAATAACACAATAAAAAAGCAATGTAATCGGGTCAAAATGACTAAGGAATGATACAAAGATTACACAGGATAATTAAAAAGGTTCGAAGAGTCTTTAAGCAATAAATTTTGGCAATAATCTTTACATACGTGTTTTCAAGGATTTGATTGATTTTTTACAAAAGTTGTCATAAAAAATTATGCGTTTATACTTAATCGGACCCTGGATTCAAAGGAGTGATCAAAATGCTACGTCTTTTTATTACCATCCTTTTTTCGCTACTCTGGTTCGCGGCCTTTGCTAACTCAGCAGAGGGTAACTTGACTATACGAGTTGCCAATAGCGCCGATCAGCCCAATCATGTTTCTCTGCAAGTGCCTCATAATGGTTTAGCGAAACTGGAGCTAATTGTCGAGGGGCTCGCTCAGGAAAAAACTCTTGGCGTTAAGCTGACCCACTTTCATGGCCCCTCTGCCGAACCAGTGGAGGTCAAGCCGATTTTAGAGGGGAAAGAGGTATCAGAGGTCACGATTAATCCAGACGACCTTTTGCTTTCCCTCACACTAGATGCCTCACAGATAAAGCTTGATGGGCCTAATAAAGGAGAAATCCTGTTCACCGACAACCAGGGTATGGTCAAATCCCTCGGGCTTACTCTGCAACGTGACTTACCCGTATTTTCCATCCCTCCTGCTGCGCAAGACGGTAGCTATTCAGCAAGCGTCACTAACAACGGTAACATCCTGCTATCCGTGTCACTTGGCGAGCTTGGGGTATTCACACCTTCAGAAGGGAAAACGATTACTCTCCGGCTTTCTGAGTTTCTTGATGATGAAGGAACAGCGACATACGTCCCCATCGTCCAGATCAGGAAGCTGATAGAGGGGGAAATCCAACGAGCTGATGAGGGAGTGTCCGCATGTGGTAAAAAGGGCTCGCAGGAGGATCAAGCCAACGATGCGACATGCCGACAAATTTTACTACCGGCAAAGTCGGTCGATTTGATCCTGGATGCTTCTCACCTGGCCTACGGCAAGACTTACACCGGTAGTTTGAAGCTCCTGAAACCATCTTCGCCAATCCCCCAGGACCTGCCACTGACAGTTACACGTAGCGCTGTCACGAAAAATGCCTCCCTGCAGGTTGATCTACCGCCCGAGGTCGAGATACCTTCCTGCTGGTTTTTTTCTTGCGTAACGCCACCCAGCTATATCAGTCTGCACGAGATAAGTGGTCAGGGCGCAGTTCGCGGTCTGTCAGTAACATTGGAAAATCCTGAGGATGCGCCTGCGCCGCTGGCCTTCGATCCAAATAAACTCAAGGTCACCCTGATGCCACAGGGTCAGGAAAATATCGAAAAACGGTTACCGTTGTGGCCTCCTACATCTGCCGAGGCTACTAAAGCGGAACAGATCTCAATTGCACCGTATAGTTCAGCCATACTCGAGGTTAACTGGCCAAATCTCCCCCCGGGTGATCATAACCTGGTACTTAAACTGAACTCGATCACCTTAGATCAGGCCAATGGACTAACGTTGCCCCTGCATGTATCAATTCAAAGACCCTGGCTGTACGCCGCACTGGTGTTACTGGGGGCAATACTGGGTTCATACTACGCAACCAAAGGCGTACAAAACTATCGTGATGCTCGGGTCATTAATCGACGTATCTCTTCGCTCAATAACCGACCATGGCTAAGACGTCACCTTACACATTTACCACCGATTGTTCAGGCTACGGCGGTGCTGAGTAGAGCCCAGGCCGCGATGGAGAAAGAGCGAAAAGGGCCACTGGGTTTCTTCAGGTCGCCTGCTGTCCTGAAGGAGGTCGCCAAAAGCCTGGACCAGCTCGACAAGATAATCCCACATTTGCAACGCCTCAGCGAGGAATGGGAGTACTGGCAATCAAAAAGGCAGGACCTGTCCGCCGTCGTGCCCGTTATCAACTGCAGTCGATTGCCGGTCGATTAGGAGAATTGCAACTGGGAGATGAAGTGAATGCAACAATTCTCGAGAAGTTGAAAGAGATAGAGGAATGGCGCGATCCTCAGAAGCTTTGCCACAGGTTTTGGTCGGATCTGGAACAGGCCATGCGAGAACTTGAACAAAGTGTGTTTCTCGAACAGTTAAAACAGGAGGATAAGGATTTTAATAATTT
>JBNKUM010000055.1:0-17419 GCA_050298595.1 Gammaproteobacteria bacterium
TCAGGTGGGATCAAGAAATGTTCCTACGGTTTTTAACGCTGCATTTCAACGCGTCTTTTTCTGGGATGGTCGCGCTGGGTCGTTAGAAGAACAGGCTAAAGGGCCTATTCTCAATCCGATAGAAATGGGCATGCCTTCGCATCAGCATGTAGAAGTTAAACTACGAGCTATCGATGAATACCAGAGTCTGTTTAAGCAGGCTTTTGCAGAAGATGATGCAATCACATTTGATAATATTGCAAAAGCGATAGCAGCCTATGAACGTACCCTTATAACACCCAATACTCCTTTTGACCGTTTTGTAAGGGGGGATGAAAGCGCATTAACTGAACAACAGCTTCGAGGTATGGCATTATTTGAATCAAGTGGATGTATACATTGCCACTCAGGACCCAATTTTAGCGAGGCTAGTATATTCAGCGTCAATTCGGCGTATAGAATATTTCCTTCGATAGAAAATACTGAGTTTGAAACGAAATATAATCTGGTAAATGATCAGGGGATGGCTGAAGGTTCAACGGAGACGGATAGAGGGATATGGCGAGTGCCATCATTGAGGAATGTCGCGATATCAGGACCTTATCTACATAATGGGTCAGTAGATGAGCTGGAAGAAGTGGTTCGCATTATGTCGCGTGTTCAGCTTGATATGCGGTTATCAAATGGCGTTCAAAAGCCGAAAGCCATTTACTGGTCAAGTGCGGATAAAAAATTATCGGTTAAGGATGGGAATGTGTTAACAGATAAAGATGTATCTGATATTGCGGCATTTTTGAGATCATTGACGGCTGATGAGTTAGGGCCTGTTAACACTAATGTTAACAGGCCCTTAGGGTGATTATCTTAAGCAACCCTGGATATACTAAGCTGACTTGCCAGATACTCTTCATAAGTACCCTGAAAGTCATGGATTTTTTTATCCTTGATTTCAATCACTCGGGTTGCCAGTGAAGATACAAACTCGCGGTCGTGGCTGACAAAAATAACGGTGCCATCGTAGTTGGCCAGCGCCTGGTTAAGCGCTTCAATCGATTCCATATCCAGGTGGTTGGTCGGTTCATCGAGAATCATGATATTGGCTTCCGACATCATTAACTTGCCGAACAGTAAACGATTTTTTTCACCACCAGAACAAACCTTAGCTTTCTTTTTCGAGTCGTCTGCAGTAAACAGTAAGCGTCCCAGGAAGCCGCGTACCATTAGCTCATCGTGCTTTGGTTTGCGCCATTGCGACATCCAGTCAAACAGCTCCAGATTGTTGTCGAATTCCGACGTGTTATCCTGCGGGCAATAAGCGATATTGGCATTTTCTGACCATTTGATAATGCCCTGATTGGCTTCTATCTCATTCATCAGACAACGTAGCAGGGTGGTTTTACCGCAACCGTTTTCACCGATTATGGCGAGACGGGATCCTGCTTCAAGAATAATATCGCCACCTGAAAACAATGACTCTCCATCAAATCCATGTGCCAGATTTTCCAGCACCAGTGCCTGGCGATGGAGTTTCTTTTCCTGTTTAAAGGTGATGTAAGGCGTCATGCGGCTGGATGGTTTTACTTCGTCCAGTTTAATCTTTTCCATTTTCTTGGCGCGCGAACTGGCCTGTTTGGCTTTGGACGCATTGGCGGAAAAGCGGTCGACAAACTGTTGTAACTCAGCAAGTTCTGCGCTCTTTTTCGCGTTAGATGATTGCAGCTGTTCACGGATCAGGGTGGATGCCGCCATGAAGTCTTCATAGTTACCAGGGTAGATACGTAACTCGCCATAATCGATATCCGCCATGTGCGTGCATACCGAGTTCAGGAAGTGACGATCATGCGAGATGATTATCATGGTGGATTTGCGTTGACTGAGTATATCAGCCAGCCAGTTGATGGTGTGTATATCCAGGTTGTTGGTCGGCTCGTCCAGTAGCAGGATGTCAGGGTCGGCAAACAGTGCCTGTGCCAGCAGCACACGCAGCTTCCAGCCGGGGGCAACCTGACTCATTAAACCATAATGAAAGGATTCTTCTATACCGGCTTGCAGCAAGATCTCACCCGCACGGCTTTCTGCGCTGTAACCATCCATTTCGGCAAATTCACCTTCCAGGTCAGCCACCTTCATACCATCTTCTTCCGACATTTCGGGTAATGAATAGATTCGGTCACGTTCCTGCTTGACCTTCCATAATTCAGCATCCCCCATGATCACGGTATTAATGACGCTGTATTCTTCAAAGGCAAATTGATCCTGACTTAACACGCCCATTTTTTCGCCGGGCGTGATGGATACGTTGCCGGAAGAGGGTGCCAGTTCGCCGCTCAGTATTTTCATCAGGGTCGATTTTCCACAACCGTTTGCACCGATCAGGCCATAGCGATTGCCATTGCCGAACTTGGCTGAAATATTTTCAAATAATGGCTTCGCGCCAAACTGCATGGTGATGTTTGCGGTGGAAATCAATGGGGTATACCTGGGGTGCCTGTAAAGAAGATAAATAATGAAGATCGCTGCCGGCCAATAAGAGACGCTCAGCGGGGGCGCACTTTAATGAATTTGACCCTGAAAGTCGAGTAAAACCCCATATTACCGACTAAAAGCGGCATTATGGGGCGTTGTTTACCTGTTTAAGGTCCGTGTTGCGGTACTTGAGCCTGGGTTGAATGCTTATTCAGCCTGACGCGAGTCATCTTCCCCACCAAACGCAGGGATGAGTGCCTTGAAAAATTCCGATAGCTCCAGCGTCATGATGGAGAATTCGATATCGAATTGTTGGGCCACATCTTCAGCTTCTGCTTCATTGGCTTTTTCATGCACGATATCGGTGAACTTCAATCTTTTAATATTCAGCTTTTCATCGATGATGAAGTTGATACGTTCCTGCCAGCACAGCGCGAGCTTGCTCACATGCATACCACTTTTAAGGTGGTTGAGAATCTCGGTGGTGCCCAGATCATGATTTTTACAGCGGATAATGCTGTGAATATCGGCATTGTCACGCAATTCACATTCCTCTCCCAGCACAAAGTTGTGCGTGGGATTGCCACTATTAACCCACTGCGTCATGACCTCTATCGGTACATTCTTGGGCGCTAGAGGAATCAATGATAAAGGGCCAACTGCTGAGCGCAGTTCGTGTAGTAGGTCTTCCGCGCGCTGGGTGGATGATGAATCGATCAGTAACATATTGTCACGTAAGGAGATATAGGCAAAGTTCAGGCTTGATCGAACAAAAGCCTTGGGCAACATGCTGAAGGTGATTTCATCCTTCATCGAAATGCGTTCTTTGCGCGATAGTTTGCGTGCCTCGGTCTGTTCAATGTGCAGAATTTTTTCTTCCATAGCTTCGCGAATAACTGCGGCAGGGAGTATCTTATCCTGACGCTTTAAACAAACCATCAGATAGTCATTAACCGAATGCACAAATTCACTGCCATGACGACCCAATGGGGGCACCCAGCCGGAGCGGGTCAAATCCTGACTACCACAGGGCTCGAAGCTGTGTTCAGTGAGAAAATCGTTAAGCGATTGCGCCGTTAATTCGCAGGGTTTGGTAAAGCGGTATGCCTGTATGTTCTTGAACCACATATAAAGTGTATAGCCTCAATATTTTCATGGATGGGAAGGGGTTTATCAGGCGCGCATTCTATCAGTACTAATATTCCGTGTGTTTATAAATTATATCTGTATGAAAATTGACAAAGTCGTGAAAATTTTAACTTTCTAAAAAGTGTGGATAGTGATTAATCCAACAGTTATTATTTTATTGGTGTATAGATAAAATTAATTAACTTAATTATTTGATATTTAAGTAAAAAAATTGTACAGAGTGAAATTTTTATAAATTGTTTTATGCGACCAATTTAATCCACAAAGATTCAATTCAATTTAAATTTAATTGATCCATGCTAATCAGGCCAGTAAATGGAACAATATTGATTGAGGTGCCTCCTGTATTGCACTAAAATTCAATTCTTTTTATCTAACCAATCAATAATTCGGAGTACTCTATGAAAAAACAAAATGCTGATCAAGGCCGTCGTTCAATCCTGAAAGGGTTGATGGGCATTCCTGTAATTGCTGTTGCTGGCTTCCAGACTTCTGCACAGGCTGCAATGGTCGATGTCAATGATCCAACTGCAAAAGCACTGAAATACACAGAAACTAGCACTGTAGATGGTAGCTCTTGCTCTAACTGTGTTTTGTTTTCTGGTGGTACTGCTGATGCAGGCCCTTGTGCAATCTTCCCCGGTAAAGAAGTTAAGGCAACGGGCTGGTGTGCTTCTTACGCTAAGAGGCCTTAAGCTTAAGCTTATTGCACTACAAAACTGGCTTTTCGGGATTTTCCTGGAGCCAGTTTTTTTTTGCCTGCAGAAAAATGCTGATAACGGTTTTCTTAGCATAAAGTCAAGCTATATCAAAGCTTTGCGCCGATCGGCGTAAACACTCAAGAAGTTGCTATGCCGATTTTTCAGGGTGTTGCTCAAAGTGTCAGCACATACATACTATTCCCGGAGAGCTGCCTAGCTCTAGCCCAAAATTCAGAATACTGATCAGCCCTCGGGTAAAAAAATATCTGGCAACATGTTCCGAGCTTATTGAAATCATATCGCTATGACTGAGTAGTCATAGACTACTCACCTGTGAATCAGACTCGATATGGTAATGCGCTGGTTTTCTTCCGGCCCTGGCGAGTGTGACGTCAAGTTTGCTGCGGATCGACGGCGCGCCATGCAGCAGACTATCCACTCTTATCGGTACAGAGTTTCCCTGCTCAACGATTTTACCAGTCCAGTGGATGGTCCTTAGGAGAAGTGACGTAGAGCTTTTTACTATAATGCTTTCATGGGTCTCTATATGTGTTTCAGGGTAAAGCCTTAAAAACTCCATGATGGCTTGAGGGGCGAAATTGACCGAAGAGGCTGGCGAAGTGCCAATGGTAATAAGTGGAGCAGCGATTATCTGGGGCGAAAAAGATATCGCTGCAACTCCTGGCTATTGTGAAGTTGGGCTGACCAATGAGTCGCCAAATGAGCCAGCATCCCTGATAATTGTGGATGAAAAGCTGCTACACCAATATCTGGGCATTTATTAATAATATTGTTTCAAGAGAGAAAACAACATGTCGAACAAATTTGTATTTCCTGAACCGGCTACATCCACAGTTCCCGTTGAAGGTAGTGATGCACTTTTTCCGGTCAATCGAATTTTCTGTGTGGGTCGTAATTACCATGCACACGCAGCCGAAATGGGTGTGAGCATCGATAAGACCAGGCAGCAACCTTTTTACTTCACCAAGCATCCATCGGCGATTGTGGCCAGTGGCAGTCATATCGATTACCCCCCTCAGACTGAAAATTATCATTACGAGATGGAACTGGTTGTAGCGATTGGTAAAGCCGGATTTTGTGTTAGCGAAGATCAGGCCAATGATATGATCTTCGGTTATGCCTGCGGACTGGATATGACACGTAGAGACCTTCAGCTCGTAGCGCGTGAAAATAGACACCCCTGGGATCTGGGTAAAGACTTTGAACAGTCAGCGGTGATCTCGTCTATCGTACCTGTTGAAAAAACAGGTCTGATTGAGTCGGGCAGTATTGAATTATCGGTGAATGGCGAAGTAAAGCAAAAATCAGATATCGAAAAACAGATCTGGAATATCAATGAAATTCTGGTTCATCTATCCAAATTCTATCATCTGCAAGCAGGCGACCTGATATATACCGGGACACCAGAGGGTGTAGGCCCTGTGGTTGCTGGCGATGTTATCAAAGGCTCTGTTGAAAGAGTAGGTCGTATTCAATTGACCATCAAATAATGAACTAGAGCCCCTTTCAAATGCATAAAAGGTTCTCATGCCAATAGGGAAATTATTTATCTTATTTTAAAATGCTGGTGAGTTTTGTAGATCATTAGCATGGATGTTTAAAAGTTCTACCTGGTTCACGATGTCTGGATTTCACATTGTTTAACATTTGCCCTCTAGCTATGGTGCCCTGAACAGGGTGTCATAGAGATATCAAAATCAAAGCAGTCAGTGGAATCTTTAAATGCAAGCAGTGAGTAATATTTTTAAGTGGTCGGTTTATGCAGTTACCTTCGTGGGTGTGCTGACGGTGGGTGGTGTTGTGGGCTTCTGGTTAAGTATAGAAACGCTAATCTTATTGATGGGTGTTGCTGCTTAACTACTTTTGTTAAAGGGCGGAGTTAATCGATCATTTAGAGCCAGTTATTCTTCATTTACCAGTTTTCTAGTGGCATCCTTATTTAGATGCCACTCTTTTCATACCAGAATTTTGGAAAACTCTGTCCTGTCCTAACCAACCACTTTTTGAAGTCAGATTTTAGTACCGCTTCATCAGTCAAAATAATCTTCATTTTCTTCCGCGACATTTATTAAATGGGCCAGGATTGCTGCTTTTAAAATTATGGGACCTTCAAATTCTATGACGGTGTAGCCAATATAGGGATATGACAGAAGATCGTCTTTAGAGTCCATCCATTTTGGATTTTAGCTTTGCATCCACAGTCCCTGTTTAATGACACCATTTGCAAGTTTTTTAGCGACCAGGACATCATGCTCTAAGGTTTCTCTGCCCCAGAGACTGACCACATCCCAGAATTTATATGATTCTACGTATATCCCTTCATTCATGATTTTTCCAGGGTACCTCTGAACAATTATGATGTGTCTCTGGGAAGTAAGTGAAAAACTTGCTGCAGGTTATGCACGCTTTTCATTTTTCCACTTTAGGTAGAGTGAAATATCACTCCACACAGCCCCTGTTGCATAAAGAGCAATAGCTAGAAATGCTACATACGCGCCAATTTCTCGGCGATCAGCAAAAAATGTGGATGCGAAATCGACGACAAAAAGTGAACCAGCTAAAAAGAATGGTTCGAGAAACCTGATTGTTAAATCAACTCCTCCATTGGCCTTCCAACTGTTAATCCCTATAAGCAATAGTGGCCAGATGAACGCCAAAACACTGATCCAGCTTCCAGGGTCTGAAGCTACAAAATGATTAAGCACGTAGATTTTCTCTTCTCGTGTTGAAGCGTTTTCTTTAGAGTCCTCACTCGTTGATAATGAGTAACTGTCGATTGTTGAATTCGGTTGAACTGAGACGGTGCATGTAGACATTGGAAGTGAAATGCTTAGTAGCAATAAAATAGCTCCAATGGCTTTCAGTATTTTAGTTGCAGTCCATTTCATTGTTTTATTTTAGTTTGCCTTTTTGGTGTCAAAGCTGCGCGAGTGGAGCGCTTTTTCGTAATTCTGAACAAGCCTGTTGTTATGTGCTTTTCGCATTTATCTCTCTATATTCCCATTCATGGACTCTTTAATCAACTACAGCTTTTTATTTGTGAATTAGCTCAATGAAGTTACTATATTTCAGATTAGTTAGATACTACGAGGAGTAAAATGATTGCCAGAGAATGGAAAGCCAGATGTCCCCAGGCTCACAGGGCAGGGTTTATCAAATATCTGTACCAAACTGGAATCAAAGATGCTTCATCGACTTCAGGTTTCAAAGGTGCTCAAATATTTACTCGTGAACTGGATGACAATTTTGAGGTGACTTTAATCACCTATTGGGAATCACTGGATTCAATCAAGGCCTTTGCTGGTGATGATATTAATGTTGCTCGTCTTTATCCGGAGGATTACCAATACGAACTGGAACCGGATGACTTTGTGATTCATTACCAGGTAGTTGAGAATCAATGGCTATAAATAAAAGAGTTTATACAACGTTTACTGTTCTGATTTTGAAATTTTAAAGTGATGGTTGAACTTAAACTTTCTCCATACGCCACGTGGCTCAGATAAATAGGGGATAAGCCATTGCGCTTTTGGATACAATGTTATTTCCCAGTCGTCTCGTGTAAAAAACTGAAACTTGACCCTGTTAGGCTGGAGGATATTTCTTAAGGTGAATGAACCCGTCCCATACGGCCATGATAAGCTAGCCCGGTCTAGAATACTTAAATCCTGATCAAGATAATGAATATTTAAAGTATCTTCATAAGGGCAGTCATTCGTTGTAAACACGAGGTAACAATCCTGATATTTGATAGCGGCTTCAAGAATTGCGCCTTCCAGGATTGAGTCGGTAGCTGTCCCATTAATGTATATCTGGCATTTAGGTATTTCTGTTTCTGAAGCTTCAGATATTTGTTTTGTTAAGAATTCTCCGGAGTTTAGAACATTCATTGGTTTTTAATCAGCTAACAGGCAATGCCGTGGTATTAATCGGTGATTTGAGCACAAACGATGTATGCACTCCGGAAACGCCTTCAATACGGGTCAGCTTGTTTAATAAGAATTGCTGGTAGCTATCCATGTCTTCGACCACGACCTTGAGCTGGTAATCGGCAGTCTGGCCAGTGATTAGATGACACTCGAGTACCTCGGGATAGTCTGCCAGCGTAGATTCGAACAGTACAAAACGTTCGGGGATGTGCTTATCCATGCTGATACCGATCAGGGCCATGAGTGATAGCCCGAGCTTTCTTGCGTTTAGTAGAGCAACATATCCATCGATGAGGCCGTTTTCTTCCAACATCTTGACACGACGCAGCGTGGGGGAGGGTGACAGGTTGATGGCTTCTGCCAGTTCCTGATTTGAGATGCGGCCATTTTTTTGCAGGATATCAAGGATCTGTCGATCATATCTATCAAGTTGAAGTGTCATAATATTTCCTGAAAAAATAATACATAAGAATAATATACCAATATAATTAAAATTATTAGCAGTAAATGCTTTGAAATCAATAATTCATGTGATTATTGAAATTTAATTCCAGAGCGCAGCCCTTATACTTTCTCCATGCCTGAAACCGGTAGCGATGCGAGTCACAAGCTCCTCCTGGCACGATTGGCCCATTAGCATCACAAGTGCTAAGCGGTAATCGTAAACCTCTGGGTTAGTCACCACACCAGAGTCGCCAGGAGTTCGCAACAGGGTTTTTATGAGCATATTCTTTTATCAGGAGTTACCCATGATCACCAACCCACAGCAAAAATACCGCAGCTTTAATCCGATTCAGTTAAGCGATCGTCAATGGCCCAATAAAGTACTGGAAAAGCCACCGATCTGGATGAGTACTGATCTTAGAGATGGTAATCAGGCGCTTATCAATCCCATGTCTGTTGAAACCAAGCTGCTTTTTTTCACAGCGCTGGTGGAAATGGGGTTTAAGGAGATCGAAGTGGGTTTTCCTTCAGCCTCAGAAACCGAGTTCAATTTTGTACGACGTTTGATTGATGAAAACCGTATTCCTGCTGATGTGACCATCGAAGTATTGACCCAGGCACGGGAAGAATTAATCGAAGGTACCGTGGAGTCACTCAAAGGTGTACATCGAGCAATCCTGCATATGTATAACCCGATAGCGCCCAGCTTTCGCGATCTGGTATACAACACCGATAAAGCCGGTGTGAAGGAGATTGCCGAGCGTGGTACGCGCTGGGTGAAACAATATACCGAGGCACAGGCTGATACCGAATGGGTGTATCAGTATTCACCGGAAGTCTTTTCAAGTAGCGAGGTGGAATTTGCCAAAGAAGTCGTCGATGCGGTTTCAGAAATCTGGCAGCCCACACCTGAGCATAAGATGATTGTTAATCTGCCTGCCACCGTTGAAATGTCGACCCCTAATACCTATGCCGATCAGATTGAATGGATGCATCGCAATCTGAACCGACGTGACAGCCTTATCGTCAGCATACATCCGCATAATGATAGAGGCACTGCTGTGGCTGCGGCTGAAATGGCAATGATGGCAGGTGCCGATCGTGTTGAAGGCTGTCTGTTCGGCAATGGTGAGCGCACCGGGAATGTGGATCTGATTACACTGGCACTTAATCTGTATTCGCAGGGTATAGATCCAGGTCTGGATTTCAGCCATATCGATCAGGTACGTCAGTTGGCGGAAGAATTCACACAGTTGCCGGTGCACCCACGACACCCTTATGCCGGTGAGCTGGTATTTACCGCTTTTTCAGGTTCACATCAGGATGCTATTCAAAAAGGTTTTAACCGACAGAAGTCCGGGACACATTGGGAAGTCCCCTATCTGCCGATAGACCCTGCTGATCTGAGTAGAAGCTACGATGCTGTAGTCCGCGTAAACAGCCAGTCAGGCAAGGGCGGTGTGAGCTTTCTTTTGCATCAGCAGGCGGGGTTTGAGTTACCTCGTCGTCTACAGATAGAGTTCAGCAAGGTCGTGCAGCAGGTGAGTGATTCGACAGGAAAAGAAATCAGTAGTGAAACGATTTATCAGCTTTTTGATAAGGAGTTCTTACAGGCGGATCATCCTTATAAATATCAGGCCAGTCAGTTCGTAAATGAGAGCGAGACAGAAGTGACTGCGCAGATTCAAAGCCGACATAAAGACAAAGATCTGACCTTAAGCGGTAAGGGTAATGGCCCTATAGATGCGGCAGCAACCGCTATAGCCGGACATGTTGGTCAGTCAATAACCGTAGTGGATTATCACGAACACGGACTGGGCCTTGGTTCAGATGCAACAGCTGTGTGTTATGTAGAAGTAAAGATAGGCGAGCAGCATCCTGTGTTTGGCGTGGGGCAGGATCAGAATATTACTACTGCCGCAATAAAAGCTTTAATGAATGGTGTTAATCGAGCGCTTAGATCGGGTGAAAAACAGGGGCAGGTTTTAGCTGCATAGCGATAAGTGTAGTAGTTCATAGTTGCCCCGAATGAGTTGAATGATTAATTAACCACGAAGCACACGAAGATTATTTAGTCTATTGTTTGCTGTAGGGTTACACAGGTACTATGGCAAACTCAAAGGCCAATCTATGTTGGAAGGCATCGTTCGCGGATTTTCACCCTGTGATTCTGGGTTATGGGCTGTTTTTAATATTGAGTATCAACTATCAGAAAGCAGCCATTTGAATTCCGAATATCAATAGATGCAGTCGACCCGAAGCGGCCATTTGTAGTTGAAAAGATACTGGCAGAAATCGGCACATACCCGCGATTAACAAACTGGTGAACACTGTCTCTGAAGTACCAAGCCGGGACTTAGGTTATTTATTGAGTTATATTTATCCTCAAGAGAATTATAAATCTAGACGGGGGAGTACGATGAATTTGGAAATCATAGATAACTGCGACGTCACAGTCCTGATAGATAACGTCATGGATATTCTTTCCACCACGTCCAGGTCGGTTACCGGGCATATCCCGAACGTTTTCAAAGCGGGAGCCACGGAGCTTTCGGGAAAATGCCTTTGCTGTTCCCATTGGGGGTTATCCCTGGTAATCACTGCCAGGCAAAACGACCACAAGAGAACACTCCTGTTCGACTCGGGTCCGGAAGGAAAGACGGTTGAACGAAACGGTAGTCGCCTTGGCGTCGATTTTTCGTCGATCGATGCCGCTATGTTTTCGCATGGGCACTGGGATCATGTCGGCGGGATGTTGTCGGCCCTCACGTTGATAAATGAGGCAAAAGGCGGAAAGAAAATTCCCGTCTATGTTAACGACGATATGTTCGTTCATCGGGGAATTCGCGTCAGCGAAGACAAGGTCATTCCATTCGAAGACCTGCCCGCCAAAAGTGAACTGGAAGAGGCGGGGGGTGTCATTCGATCGATAGCCGCAGAACACGCTGTGCTCGACGACATGTTTTACATCAGTGGTGAGATTCCTCGAATAACAGCTTACGAAAAAGGCTTACCTACGCATGTAAAGGACGTGGGCAAGGGCTGGGAGCCCGATCCCTGGATAATGGACGAACGATATGCAGCCATACATCTCAGGGAGAAGGGTATCCTGGTATTTACGGCTTGCTCCCATGCGGGCGTGGTAAACGTGCTCAAGGATGCCCAGAAACGATTTGATCCGATACCGCTTTACGGCGTCATGGGTGGATTCCACTTGTCCGGCAAGGAGTGCGAAGCGATCATTCCCGAAACCATCCGGGATATGCAAGAATTCAACCTGAAGCTAATCGTTCCTGGTCACTGTACCGGATGGAGGGCCGTTCACAAACTGGTTGAAGTATTCGGCGAGGACGTCGTGGTCATGTCGGCCGTCGGGAACTCCTACAGTTTTTGATATCTGGAATCGGACGAACATTAACGATCCCAAAGGCTACCGGAAGTGCCCTCTGCCAGCCTTCCGGCGAAAGCCCGAATTCATCCCGCAGACTGTAATAACATTTCCTCCAGCGCAGGCCCGGAAACGGTGTATAAATGTCACAAATAAGTAACGGTGCGTTGGCCGTAAAGACGGCTTCCGGCACACCAGAGACAATCACTCATTGACCCGGAATGACCGCTTCCAGGAAGGAGTCATTCACTTGCTGACCTTAAATGACTTCTGACGACCCAGACTGTGTGAAAACTATTTTCCAATTTTTCAAGTGGAATATGTGGGCATATATAGAATCAATTTCGTATGGTTAGTGGTTATTGAACTCAAAATAATACTGAAAAATCATTCCGCAGTGGGAAATATTTTTGGTGTCATCAGTTTGAAGCGAGTCTTCACACAGCCTGGACCCATACCAGACGTTCAGTGGCTCTATTTTTAAAAACAGTAAAAGCGTATCAACCCTTGACTTTATTGCCTAATAAGCACTTCATGGAGCCTACCCTCATGAGCTTCAGATCAATTGGTTAAAATTTAATCTCTCCGACCCCTTTTATTCATCGCCTTTGGCTCACCAGAGACAAACACTCATGAACCTGGAACGACCGTTTCTAAAAAGGAGCCGTTCACATCTTGGCCCTCAATGACGACCCTTCTGTGACATTCGTGTTGCCTAGTCTATAACCTAAAACTACCTTATCCTTAGTAGTTTGAGGATAAATACTTGGGCTATCTAGGCTGTATTGATGATGCACCCTTCACCATCGTTGGAAATAATTAATTCTTGTTTCATTGCTCCATCGTGAAAGTCGTATACTAAGAGACTCGGATGGTGTTTGTCATAGGATTGCCCAAAGAACACACAAATGGCATTCGATGCGCACGGAAGTACATGTACCTTACTACCGCGAGCGTCTCTTCAGTAGATAAAATGTGCGGACAGCCAGGTTGGCGAGCCAGTAGAAAACGTTGTCAATTACTCCAGCGGTAGTCAATACAACAATACCAAGAGAAAGCATCAGAACCCCAACCCAGACACCAATTGCCGCAATAATCGCGTAAGCTGGAAAAACGAGCCCGGTATAAAACAATACTTGCCAGATGTCCCGTGGAAAAAATTCCGCGCTCAGTATCAGTGCAATCATCAATGCGCCCCAGGCCAGCCAGGCCCTCAACGAAAACGCATAGGTGCTAAATACTTGCAAAAACCTGGTCACCGCATCAACATTCGTTATGTACGCCAGCGCGAGAAATGGAATTTGGGCCAAATGCACAACAAGTATTCCATAGAGCCTTATTACACCTACCAGATCATCGTCTGCTTCGGGCGTATGTGAATATATATTGGCTACCAGTCCTGCAATACCAATCGAAATTAAGATGTTGACGGGACGTCTGAGATGCTCCCCTAGCCTTCTATTAAGATTCTTCCAGGATTTCGGTTCTATTGGACCTTCGAATATCCCCGCTTGATCCATACGTTTTGAGGCGGCAATGGTGACATCGCTAGCGGTAGAGTATAACTTTTCGAATTGAACGCTGTCTGAAAACCAATGAAAGGTTTGATCCAGGAATTCGAGGTAGTCGATAGATACTTTTTTGGGGAATGTTGGTATTCCTTTTGCATCAAATTCCAATTTACCATATGTGAATTCAAATACCGTGGTTTCCAGAGTCTGCAAGGCATCCGGGTCATCAAATATCTTATCTTGCCAGATCATGCGAATTCGTTTTTCGTCTGTTTCTCCCACGCGAGTCAAAGCAACACGGTCGCACAATTCGTGTACTTGGTGCCAGTCAGTCTCAAATTCAAAGTCGGGTTCCCGGGATTGTTTTGTTGGTGCCTCTGCCTTTTCCGTTGGCATATGTGGCACTGCGACGAGTACCGGTGCTGGAGGATTTATAGCTTCTTGTGGGTCGGTCTCGACCTGATCGTCAACCTGTGCAGGGACTTGCAACTCGGATAGTGCCGCTTCGTAGGCCCTGCGCAATTCCTGAAACGCGCCCCCCTCAGATACCTGATCAATCTTCTTGAGTTTTACGGCATACGCTTTTCGTACCGTCTGTTTAGTCGCGTTTGATCGTTGAATGTCGAGGACAACGAACGGCCAGTCTCTTGACTCAGAACTGGACATAACCACTCTCAAATCGGTCCAACTCTTCGGTTATCCGTTCTCGCAACAATGTGATATCCGTCGGGTCCTGACGCGCTAGGGTATCTTCGAAACTAACCAGCATTTCCTGTAGATACTCACGATCTTCAAAACGCGCCATGGCGTAGCATTGTTCAATTCGTGCCTGAACCGCCATATTTTCCTGCTGATCCCGCGGATGTATCTTGAGTTTATTAAGCGCCGATAGCTTTGTCCGAATCTCGTTGTCTGAGAGTTCGCCGGACAATTCAGTAATCAAAAGATTATGTTGTTCGCCGGTGGATAACACCTTGACATCAACCTCCAACAAACCGGAAATGTCGTAACTGAAACGTACAGCTATGCTTTCATGCTGTTGAAAATTTCGGGGAACTTTGATCTTCAACGATGCCAGAAAAATATTGCCTTCCACGCGCGCAGCTTCTCCCTGATAGACTCTAACCTCAATATTTCGCTGACCCAGCTGTGCGGTATGGAAAATTTCTTCCCTTGAAATTGGCACCACTGAGTTTCGCTCGATGATTGGTGCGTAATACCCAATATGGTTGGCACCATACCCACTCTTTTGGGTTTCGATACCAAGCGTAAAAGCGCTGACATCGGTCATCACAACATCGTCCAGCGCAGCATCTTTTCCGACCAGTCCCGCCTGGATGCCGGCACCAAGCGCTACCACCTGGTCGGGGTCCAGTCCTATCTCCGGTAATTTCTTAAGCAACTTGCTGATGTAACTACGGATTAGCGGCATGCGCGTGGCACCGCCAACCAGGACAACTCGATCAATATCCTCAACCCGTAATTTGGCATCGTAGATCGCGCGTTCAACAGGCCGGTGCAGCCGACGGGTCAATTCGCTGGACAGCTCTTCGAATCGGCCACGCGATATCTCGAGTGTCACCTCCTTGCCTGAGACTTGTGCCTTCAAGGAGACCTGATGACGACTGGACAACTCGTGCTTGATGATTTCCACATTACGTCGTAGTGCTCCTTTTTCTTCGTATGTTAATTTTTCCAACCCAAGATCTTTGACAAAATGCTCCACCAGGACACTGGTGAAGTCTTCACCTCCCAGGAAGGCATCGCCGGCCGATGACTTCACCTCCATGACACCTTCAAAAACCTCCAGGATTGATACATCAAATGTACCACCACCAAGATCAAATACTAGAAATGTACTTTCCTGGGCGATGTCATGCAGACCATAAGCTAGTGCTGCCGCAGTCGGCTCATTGATCAAACGGAGCAGGTTCATCCCTGCGATTTGGCATGCCGATTTGACTGCTTTACGCTGAAATTCATTGAAATAGGCTGGCACTGAAACCACGACATCCGTAATCGGAACCTGCAAATAGGATTCAGCATCACGCTTTAGCGACGAAAGAACAATTGCGGACAACTCTTCCGCCGTGAATTTTTTTCTTCCTAACTTATATGTTTTTTCAGCCCCCATGGTGCGTTTAAACACAGAAGCTGTACGTTCTGGTGAAGTGACTAACTTGGATTGGGCTACATCTCCGCAGACCACAATATCACCATCTATGTGCACCACCGAAGGCGTCAGAAATTTACCAAGTGCGTTCTTAACCAATACAGGTTTTCCATCCTCAAAGACGCAGACCAACGAGTTGGTGGTGCCGAGATCAATTCCAATGTAGGGCATCTTCGTTATAATTTTCATTCCTTCAATGATACAAAACAGTTATAGCAGTTATTTGATGCTCCATTTCGCTAGAGCTTGTTAACACTCGCAGATCGCTGCGCAAGAATACAATGCCCATTAAACTACAGAAAACAATTGATTTCTGGCACAGTTTTTCATTCTACGCTGCAACGAATGGGTTGACGACACCGGTCATATCCCTCGAGTACATGTTTTTATATTCTTAGCCCTTATACGTATAACGTGACTGCGATATGTTACAGGGATTACGGAGGGGTAGGCAATATAGTGAAACAGGCGTCTAATGGATGCTTCTGGCACGTCGGTGACAAGTTATTGATTTTAAATGACAGCTTTGAAGTTGGCCAGAGATCAGCATTAAACCAATCCCTTGTCAATTTACTTCAAACTTCGGTCTGCTCAGCCATCTCCAGAGCGTCATCGACCTCAAAGTGCAGATATCGTATGGTACTTTCAAGCTTGGTGTGGCCAAGTAAAAGCTGAACAGCACACAGATTGCGGGTACGCCGATAGATCAAGGTTGTCTTGGTCCGTCTCATCGAGTAGGAGCCATAGGCTGAGGGGGCAAGTCCAATCTGCTTGATCGCAGCTTTCAACGATGCGGCCGTACTGACGGGGCGACAGCAAAGTCCTGCGGACTTATAGATAGAACTTAATGGTTGTCAAGCTCTTGTATGATCATGAACGGAGTATTGCGCATAACAAACCAAATACCTGCTTCCATTTTCTAGAGTACTATCACGTTTTCCTAAAGTGAATGGCCGCTCCTGGCAACCAGAGACAATCACTCATTAACCCGTAATGACCGCTTCCAGGAAGGAGTCATTTACTTGCTGACCTTAAATGACTTCTGATTGGCACATTCTTGCCTATTGCGCCGCAACATACCAATGGCTGCTTTATCAACATTGCCTTAAAAAGCGTAAATTAACCCAAGGTATATTTTCCTGATCTGTTTTTCAGCCACGATAGGGCTGTCTGTAATGCTGGAGTCAAGCATAACCTGCTCGATACCGGTTAGCGCGAGTAATTGAGCAATAATTGAATAGCCCACCATCAGGGATGTCAGTGTGTTGATGGCTTGACCACCCCTGTAGGCTGGCGGACCATCCTGAGCTTCAGAGACCATAATTCCGTGGTAGAAGTCCACCAGATCCGCACTTTGCAGTTGCAGACCTATGGATGGCTCGAACAACCTTTGTCCTGATTGTTCACTCCAGAACCAGGCTAAAATGCCGAGTTTCGATCTCTCATTCCTATGACTTTTAAATCCTTGTTCACATTCAGGCAGGCTGAATAGAAGTTACGCGAGCGCATCTGGCCTTATATGTAAGCCTTAGCGCTTCTCCAGAGCTGAATTGATATTCTAGAGTCCCTCCAATGTAGCTGAATCTATCATCAATATAATTGACCATGGGTAAAATGATAGTTTTTTCATGATCACCGACAAACGGTTTTTAATGGGG
>JBNKUM010000056.1:0-69694 GCA_050298595.1 Gammaproteobacteria bacterium
AATCTATTCTAATTATTTCAATGGCTTGGGCTTTAGTCAGTGCCATTCTGATCTGACCCCGAATTGCATGTTCTTGTTCATCAGCTCGCAGTTTTGCTAGCGGCTTCCTTCAGACCTTTCCTCACGGATCGGCCCTTGCCATTCGCTAGTAGTTATCATCTAATAACCATCAGGTTAAAGATGGTGATCTTCCTTCAGAGGACTTTCACCTCATTAGTTAATGCCCATGTCGGGCGTACACAAAGTGCTGCTGTCGGACAATTATTTCGCTACGCTCCATAATTGCCGCAGAGCACGACGTTATAACTAAAAAGAAAATTGGTCAGGTTGTTTCAATAAAAACAATCACAGTTTTTGAAATAACGGTTTCAAAACAAACAGTAAAAAAGCATGCGGGTCTAATCATTATAAGGCAAGCTTTGAACAAAACGGTTATTCGTTAAAAAAAAAAGCATTGGTGTATCAGCAACCGTTAAAAAGAAACGGCTTACGAAACGAAACCCTTGCTTTTATTCGGGTAGAGCTGTATTTTTCATAAATCGCAAAAAACCAAAACCCACCCGCTTCAAGGGTCTGAGGCAACATGCACATTAGCAGTTATAACAATGGCCTTTAAAGGACTCGCGGCACTGTTGATGCCGCTTCGATAAGTGCATTGGCGCTCACCTTTTAGACTGGGCGTTATGCCAAAAACGTAACTTTAATACATGGAGATATAAAACAATGGTAACTAAAAAATATTTTGTATTTATTTTACTCATAATAACTTCACAAGTTTCTTATGGATCATTAATTACGGCAAGTCACAGCCTATCTTTACCAAATATAGTAACAGACCCAATTTATGTGACAGCAGATTTTGGTGTACCTGGAAGTAGGATAAATAACATAATAATTGATATGAGTTTTAGTGATAACTTTTGGGATCCAGGTGAATCTATAGAATTCAGAATAATCGAAGAAAATGAAACCTTTGGTTTTATAGGCCTAACAAATATTATCTTTAATGTTTCTTTATTAGGAGATACATTTCATTCGGTTTACATCCCTAGAGATATGTATGTAAATGAAGGTGGCATAAGTGAATTTTATTTAAGTATTACGGGAAATGGCGCATTTGTTACAGATATGTTAGTAACGGCTGACATAGCCACAATTTCTTCACCACCATCTTTGCTATTATTTATTCTTGGGTTACTAGGCCTTATTGTTCAAAAAAACTTAACAAATAACCAGCATAATCGGGTAGCCGAGGGTCTCTAACCCCCAGCCCACACACCACCCTGCATTCGGGTTCGCACACGACTGAAGGGAATCAGGAGGTAGGGTGAAGCAGGAGGCCAGAACCGAGGGCGTTTCCCAAAAATATTTAAAGCAAGCTGCCCGATTGAGTTAAAGTGGTCGGAGGTACATGATAACTCTTCTCAACTGAAGTATGTTATATATAATCAGGAAATGAGCTCGTACCGTGTAATAAAATGACATCCTACGACACTGCAACCTGTCAGGAATGGCAACTTCGGGTCGTCTTGAGCCAATACAGTCACGATCACTAACGACTGCATATTTGACAGGCTGTGTGAAAACTATTTTCTGATTTTTAAAGTGGAATATGTGAGTTCATATTCACTCTATTTCCTATGATTGGTGGAATTTGAATCCCGGATAAATTAAACCGTGGTGGGAAATATTTTCGGTATCATCAGATTGGAGCGAGTTTCCACATAGCCTGTTGATATAGCCGACAATGTTAATTGTCGGATCTGATGTGAGCTACTGTTCTTTACTAGCATTAGCGTGCATCATAGCAAATATGAGCTATCTGCCATTACCGGTCGTTTACATCCCCATATACTTGCAGTATCGGTAAGGATGGTAATTTTTTAATCGTAAGATTTCCTTTTATTCCATAACTGCCTAAGTCGGTTTCTTATGTTCTTCTCAACACCAATTTCTTTTGGTTTATAGAATTGAGGCGTTTCAGACGGCGAGTATTGTTGATCAACCCAGCCTTCTGAATATGAATGAGGATACAGGTATTTAACTGGAGTATTTTTTTGAGGAAAATTTTTCAGATGTTCCGGTACCTCAATAGTTGGATTTGATTTTACATACTCTAATGCTTCGTTTATCGCTAAATATGCTGCGTTACTTTTCACCGTGCTAGCAAGGTAAGTGGTGGCCTGGGCAAGAGAGATACGGGCTTCTGGCATACCTATATTGCTTACCACTTGAAGAGCGTTGTTGGCAATGGTGATACCATGTATATCGGCATTACCTACATCTTCTGACGCAAATATGACGAGGCGTCGAGCAATAAAAACGGGGTCTTCTCCACCGTCTAGCATGATGGCTAACCAGAGTAGGGCAGAATCGGGGTCTGAGCCCCTCATGCTTTTGATGTATGCAGATATTACGTCATAGTGGCGATCTTTGTTGCGGTCATAAGCTCTGGAATTTTCCAGAATGAGCCTTTTCAACGCTTCAATTGAAAACTGATTGTTTTCTTTTAATTCTATGGCCATTTCTAAACTGCCAATCGCCTTCCTGGCATCACCGGTAGAATATTCGGCCATCATTTCAATCTCTTCCTTAGTGAAGCTTGTATCTAGCTTGTCGACTGCTGAGGTAAGTATCTGAAGTGTGTCGTCGAAATCTATGGCCTTTAGCTCGACGATTTTTAGTCGAGATAACAATGCTCTGTTAATGCTACTTTTAGGGTTTTCTGTAGTTGCACCTATTAAAATGAACTGACCGCTTTCGACATGTGGAAGTAGTGCGTCTTGCTGCGCTTTGTTAAACCTGTGAATTTCATCTATGAAAATTATGGGGGTGCGATGATGCATTTCAATAGCATCTTTAGCTGACTGAAAGAGTTTTTTTAATTCAGCAACACCAGATAAAACTGCGGAAAAGGGGAAGAACTCAAAGTCCTCTTTGTCACACAATACATGAGCTAAAGTAGTTTTACCGCACCCAGGTGGCCCATAAAAAATCATACTTTTAGGCTTGGGTGACTTTAGAAATGGGTACTTATTTTCGAGTCCTTCAATACCAATGAAATCAGATCTCATCTGGGGCCTAAGCCTGTGGGCTAGAGGAGATAGAGTGGTAAAGCCATCGTTATTACTGAAAAGAGTTTTTTGCAAAATGCACCTGTTTATCATTCGAGAAGGATATAACAACCTTCTCGGGTTTAAGCTTAGCTGGTTTATCTTTGATATTATTCTTTAGCTGTGTCTGTATTTCAATTGCGTCATGGATAGCTTGTAAGCTTCGGAGAAACAAATATGATCCGTTTTGAGAAGTTATGGCACTGCCAGTACCCTATAGTTTGGGTGCCGAAATATAGATATAGAGTCTTAAAGGGTAGTATAGCGACTTAAGGATTGTATCCCAATGTATTACAGCAGTGTAAACTGTCAGGTAGTCGAATTCTCAGGCTCAGGCTGTGGTTTATCTGGCCTGTGCGGCTAAAAGTAATGCGGTTTATGCGGCGTTCAATATGGCTATGCAGGATGCCCGAGCTTCGGGTAGTTTGATGGTGCCAGTGCATCTATGTAATGCACCCACCCAGTTTATGAAGCAGCTGGGCTTTGGTAAGGATTACCGTTATGCACATAATGAGGATCAGGCATTTGCGGCAGGGGAGAAGTACTTTCCTGATGAGATGTATGGCAGGCTTTAGTGTCATCCGGTAGACCAGGGGCTTGAAACTAGAATCGCTGAAAAGCTTAATCTATGCAGTTTGGATAAAAAAACATGACGAATCCAAAACCTTTCTCTGAGTCCTGTGTTCAGAACAGGGCGCCTATCCAGCAGATATTACAACAATATGTCGATGGTAGAGAAACCGTGCTGGAGATAGGTAGTGGCACTGGACAGCATGCAGTATATTTTGCCGAAGCTTTCCCTCATTTAAACTGGCAAACCAGTGATCTTGCAGAAAATCATGCGGGTATTCAGGCATGGATAGCAGATAGCCAATTACCGAATGTATTGCCTCCGCTACTACTCGATTGTTCTGGAGACTGGCCTGAACAGCAATTTGACCTGCTGTATACTGCTAACACTGTACATATCATGTCGCAACTTGCGGTAGAGAGTATGTTTAGTTCAATCGCCAACTGTATGAATGCAAATTCAATATTGATTATCTATGGTCCATTCAATTATCAGAACCAATTTACCAGTGAAAGTAACGCTCGATTTGATATCTGGTTGAAGCAGCGTGATCCGTTAAGTGGCATTAAAAACTTTGAATGGCTTCAGGACATAGCAGCTAAATCTGGTTTAGAATGCACTCAGGATCATGCAATGCCTTCTAACAATCGAGTTCTGGTATGGCGTTTAATTGATAATTAATTAACACTGACCTCAGTTGAAACTTTTCCTGTTCCTGTCAGACTAACGCTTTTAGAGCTTTTGAAAAGTTAACGAATTTATTTATTAATCAGAGAAATTGAATGAAACCTATTAAATTGATCATAGGCGCAGGCATTTTAGCTTGTGTTTCGACTGTTTTACCGGTGCAAGCCGATACCGATAAATCAGAAATAAAGCCTCAAATGACAGATTTACTTAAATCTCGCCTTGGAGATGTGGAAATTGGAAAGCCAGTTGCTACTCCGGTAGACGGCATCTATCAAACTCAATTCGGTTCCAAATTCGCGTATTTAACCGGTGATGGCCGTTACGTTTTGATCGGTGATATGATTGACCTTCAATCGCAATCCAATCTCACCGAAATTGCTCGCCAGGGCGTAGCCAAGAAAGCTCTGGCATCTATGCCAACATCAGAACTTGTGGTTTTCCCTGCGGCAGATGAAACCAAAGCGGTATTGAATGTGTTTACCGATACTTCCTGCCCTTACTGCAAGAAAATACACGAAGAAGTGCCTAAGCTACAGAAAGCAGGTATAGAAGTACGCTATTACCCTTTCCCACGTGGTGGAAAGCGTGGGCCTGGTTATCAGGACCTGAAAAAGGTTTGGTGTAGTGAAGATCGCGCCAAAGCGATGGATATTGCAAAAGAGATTAGCAAGGGAGAACTTTCAGATGGCACCTGCGCTGAAGCTAATCTGGTTGATAAGGGCTATGACCTGGGTAACGAAGTTGGTGTATCAGGTACCCCGGCACTTTTTACAGCCAGCGGACGTAAGTTTGATGGCTATGTGCCTTATCAGAAGTTAATCCCCATGTTATTAAGTGGCTCCTGATATCTATACGGTTATTTAGAGTGAAGGGCGTTGAATGTTATGTTCAACGCCCTTTTTCGTTGTGAATCAGGCCCTGGGATTTCATGATATGGATGGTGTGGTTGAATGATGTCTATTGTTCGTTAATAATGAGAATTGATTAAACGAGCTATGCAACAAAAATAAATCTTTATAATTCGCTCGTGCTGTAAATAAGCTTATACAGAGAAAATGTAGCGCATTTGATCATTACGATAGAGAATGACGCTAGTTAGAAAATTCATTTAACAGTAATTTTTGAAGTTTTTTACAACTTGCTAGTTGGCAGGTTGTGCATTGCAAGACGCAGATGGTGAGCTGATGACACAAGATGACAAACAGGTTAACAGTTCCGATGATCTGAGCAGCGAGACTCAAGCGAAAGAAGATGATTCTAATGAACCCCTTCGTCCATCGGAAGAAATAGGTGGCCCCAGAGGCCTCGAACCAACTCGTTATGGTGACTGGGAGCGCAAAGGTCGTTGTATCGATTTTTGACCAACTGGTAGAGCTTTTTTTATAAATAAGCGGTATAAAACCGCGCAGTGTTTGGTAGCTAAATAATGACAAACAACAATCGACCGACATCTCCTCATTTGCAGATCTATCAACTTCCCTTGACTGCGAAAATGTCTATCTCTCACCGCATTACTGGTGTGTTTCTAAGTGCAGGTCTGGTAATAACCGTGTTGTTTTTGTTGGCTCTTGCAGGTGGTCAGTCGAGTTGGGATGTGGCACATAATCTGCTCTCCAGCTGGTTTGGTCAGTTAGTATTATTTGGTTTTAGCCTGGTACTGAATTACCACATGTGCAATGGCATTCGTCATCTTTTCTGGGATATTGGTCACGGCTTCACGCTGGAAGCAGCCAGCCGCAATAATAAAATCGTGCTGGTGGCCAGTGTAGTGATAACACTACTAGTCTGGATTGTAGCGCTGTCTGCGTAGGAGAATATTGATGAGCTTACGAACTCCATTATCTAAAGTAAAAGGTCTGGGTGCGGCCAAAGAGGGTGCCAGTCACTGGTGGCACGAACGTCTGACCTCGATAGCATTGATTCCTCTGGCGCTTTGGTTCAGTTTTTCCATTGCGCTGTTAGCGGTTGCCGATTACAGCACAGTGACTGCCTGGATTGGTTCTCCATTTAGCAGCGTTTTGATGATACTCGCCATTAGCGTTGGTTTTTACCATGGCTATCTTGGGCTGAAGGTCATCATCGAAGACTACGTTTCCCATGAAACCCTGAAGATTACACTATTGATTGCTATTGCATTGATGGCGATCCTGTTTGCCACGCTTGGTGTGGTTTCTGTACTGAAAATTTCTTTTGGAGTCTGATGCATGAGTTCAGCTTATAAAATCGTCGATCACAGCTATGATGTAGTGGTTGTTGGCGCTGGTGGTGCCGGTTTGCGCGCTACCTTCGGGATGGCTGAAAAAGGTCTGTCCACTGCCTGTATCACCAAGGTCTTCCCGACTCGCAGTCACACGGTGGCCGCTCAGGGGGGTATGAGTGCTTCACTGGGTAACATGGGGCAGGATGACTGGCGCTGGCATATGTACGATACCGTGAAAGGTTCTGACTGGTTAGGCGATCAGGACGCTATCGAGTATATGTGTCGCGAAGCGGTTCCGGCTGTCATTGAGCTTGAGCATTACGGAGTACCTTTCTCGCGTACCGACGAGGGTAAGATCTATCAGCGTCCGTTTGGAGGAATGACCACTAATTTCGGTGAAGGTACTGCACAACGTACCTGTGCTGCGGCTGACCGAACCGGTCATGCAATTCTTCACACCCTGTATCAGCAATCGCTGAAACATAAAGCTGAATTTTTTATTGAGTACTTTGCCACCGATCTGATTATGGATGACGGCGTTTGCCGTGGAGTACTGGCCTGGGATCTGGCGACGGGTGAGTTACATCGTTACCGCGCCAAGATGGTGGTTCTGGCAACGGGTGGTTATGGACGTGCTTATTTTTCTGCAACCTCTGCCCATACCTGTACCGGCGATGGCAATGCCATGGCAATTCGTGCAGGTCTGCCACTACAGGACATGGAGTTTGTCCAGTTCCATCCTACCGGTATCTATGGTTCCGGCTGTCTGATCACCGAGGGTGTGCGAGGCGAGGGTGGTTACCTGACTAACTCCAAAGGTGAGCGCTTTATGGAGCGTTACGCACCTAACGCTAAAGACCTGGCATCGCGGGATGTGGTTAGTCGCGCCATGACGGTTGAAATTAACGAAGGCCGTGGTGTTGGTTCCGAGCTTGATCATATCAACCTGCATCTGGAGCATCTGGGCCCAGAGGTGATCAACGAACGGCTACCAGGTATTGCCGAAAGTGCCAGCATTTTTGCTGGAGTAGACGTTACCAGACAACCCATTCCTGTACTGCCAACCGTGCATTACAACATGGGCGGTATACCCACCAACTACCATGGTGAAGTCGTTACTCTCAAGGATGGTAATCCCGATGCTGTTGTGCCAGGTCTAATGGCAATCGGCGAAGCTGCCTGTGTATCGGTTCATGGGGCTAATCGCCTGGGTTCCAATTCATTGCTGGATATCGTGGTATTTGGCCGTGCCGCCGCAATACGTTGTGGTGAAATAATTGATAAGGATGAAAAGCATAAGCCTCTGAACGATTCTCATATTGAGCCCTTGCTTGATCGATTTGATCGCTTACGCAATGCCAACGGCAGTATCAGTACCGCTGAGTTGCGTCTGAAAATGCAAAAAACCATGCAAACCCATGCAGCAGTTTTCAGGACTGGTGAAACTCTGCAAAGTGGGGTAGAGAAGATGAATGACATTTATGCCGAGTTCGATGATGTGAGGGTCTCTGACCGCACCATGCAGTGGAATACCGATCTGGTAGAAACACTGGAGCTGGATAATCTACGAGCCTGTGCACTGACTACAATGCATGGCGCCAATAACCGTGAAGAAAGCCGTGGCGGTCATGCCAGAGAAGACTTTGCAGAACGTGATGATGAAAACTGGATGAAGCACACCCTGGCGTGGATAGATGACAAGGGAAAAGTCAGCATCGATTACCGTCCGGTACACATGAACACCTTAACCGACGAGGTGGAACCCTTCCCACCCAAGGCACGTGTTTACTGATGACTAAAAAAATTGTGAATTGCCGAACCAAGAGGATGATACACCATGGCTGAGTTTAAATTACCTGCCAATTCCGTCGTAAAAGAAGGTAAGACCTGGCCGGCACCGCAAGGCGCCAAACGTCCCAAGAAGTTTATCGTCTACCGTTACGATCCTGAATCCGGTGAAAATCCGCGTGCCGATACCTACACCCTGGATCTGGACGACTGTGGTCCAATGATTCTTGATGCAGTGCTAAAGATCAAAAACGAAATCGATCCTACGCTCACTTTTAGACGCTCATGTCGTGAAGGTATCTGTGGCTCCTGTTCGATGAATATCGATGGGCGCAACACACTGGCCTGTACCAAGCCGATCGAAGAAATAGAAGGCGATGTGCATGTATATCCATTGCCACACCAGCCTGTGGTCAAAGATCTGGTTTCGGATCTGACTAACTTTTATGCTCAGCATGCCTCGGTGGAACCCTGGATGAAAACCGATACACCCATGCCCCCTGACCGAGAGCAATTGCAATCCAAGGAAGACCGCGCACTGCTGGATGGATTATACGAGTGTATCCTGTGCGCCTGTTGCTCAACCAGTTGCCCTAGCTACTGGTGGAATTCAGATCGTTATCTGGGGCCGGCGGCACTGCTCAACGCTCATCGCTGGATTCTTGATAGCCGTGATGATGCCACTGGCGAACGTCTGGATGCGCTTGAAGACCCATTCAAACTGTATCGTTGCCATACCATCATGAATTGTACAGATGCCTGTCCCAAGAGCCTGAATCCGGCTAAAGCGATTGCTGAGATCAAGCAATTGATCGCCAAGCGCCGTAGCTAGGCATCGTCATGTGGGCACGAGGATCTAATGATGAGTGAGGTGGCTCGACTGCGCTGGCTGTGCCGGCGCGGTATGAAAGAGCTCGACCTGCTGTTCAATAAATACCTGGAACATAGTTACCCCACAGCCTCAGAAGCCGATCAACAGGCTTTCGAATCAATTTTACAGATGCAGGATCCGCAGCTTTACGACCTGATTCTCGGGCGCTTTCAGAGCGAAGATGCGGATATTGCCCGTGTTATCGAATTCCTGCGCAAGTCTCTGACTGAATGAAGCCAGATATGTTTGGCTAGCTTTAATTGGCCGATTTTCTGTTTCATGCAGAATGTGGTTCTGCAATTTATCACGCGGGTGAATTTTGGGACAACCATGACAGAGCAGCCGCTATCGGCTTGCCTGACTCGATAGCGCTCGGGCAACCCCTGGCAAATCACCCTCAGCAAGCAGCAAATCAACAAGGTCTTCCCTTGTGCTACACAACTTGTCCGTAAGAGTGAAAGTCAGCCCGTCAAAATCAATAGTGGGCAAGATCAGATCAATGTTGAAGTATTTCGTCTCGCGATCAATCGTCAGTATGGCTGGAATACGATACCGTCGAATGAGTTTAGTATTTCACAGCAAGCGTAAGGCTGGGTGTTAACTGGCCATGGGCGTGGTCATTTGGTAGGCCTGTGCCAACAACAGTCTAATCAGCTTGCAGGGCAGGGATCGCAGTATCATGAAATACTAAAGCTGTTTTATCCCTCGATAACAATAGAAAAGCTGAAATAGTGGAACAATTTAAGATACCCTTATTATTGTAAGCATTTGACTCGCAAAGGGACTATACAGGCGATTTCGCAAGCTTGAAGGCCTGTGATGATGAGCATACAATCACTATACCTTTTACCTAATGATCAGGAGGAAAGACAATGAAGGATATATTGAAGTGGTTTATGGTATCGACTCTGCTTATAACCGTCGTCGCAATACAGGCCGATCCTATCAAAGACAACGTGTTGGGAGGCTATAAGGCCGGCTGGTTCCCTAATATCTATAAAGGCAAGCTGATGAACTGCCCGCAGACTTGTAAAGTCAGGGTCAGTGGTATTTCGGAGCATGAAATGAGCATGGGTGCAAAAAGCAAGTTCACCAATGTATGTAAGGTTAGTAATGAAAAAGTTGTGGAGCAACCACAGCTACTACGCAGTGCAAAGTTCCTGTATGGCAACCAGTTCGACAAGAATCCGATCTGCTATACCACGGATATGGAAGGCAAACCGAAGAGAAGCAAAAATTTTTACTGCTTGTGCATTGCTGATCGTTGTAATGGTCCAGATCTGGTGGTAACTATAATAGAGCAGCCCGTGTGGGATAGCACCGCTCACCGCTCAGTTATCAAGGCTGTGATCCAAAATATTGGCAACGCTGATGCAACTGCCAGTATTGCCCGCGTGATCGATCCTTCAACTCCACAACCAGGTGGTGCACCGTACAACGCAATTGCCAATACGCCTGTATTGGTGCCCGGAGCAACTGCGACTGTTACTTTCTACCTGCCATACTGGGTCTACAACCCAAATGCAGATCTTGAAGTGACAGCCGATTACAAAGGGATGGTCAAGGAGTGTAATGAGAAAAACAATACCGGGACCTTTCATCGGATGGGGTAATGACGATACCTGATTGAATACTGCAGGGTGACTGCATTTTCATGATCTGTATTCAAGTTGCTTCGTAGTTTTTATGGTCAGTAGTTGTTGAGCAGCCAGGGCTTGTCGTGAGATAGCGTAAGGCAGCCCTGGCTTTTCTCAGCAACGCGAAGTGTCCGTAGAGAGGGTGTTTGTATGAAACGCATTGGCGTTGGTTATGGCTGTATTGATCGGCGGATGAGCCTCAACACCTGAGGTATTTGCCAATACGAGCAAAGGGCTAAAGGGCAGGATCGACGAAATCTAGCTGGTAATATCCGTTACCACCACAAAACGCCCGATAGCGATGGAATCTTCGCTATGCCATCTTTTCTATTGCCAACTGGCTGCGCTGGTTCCCCACTGAAGAGCGAATCTGAGCAGATCCCATGGTGCGTTCTGGCACATAGCGACAGGATACCTGAGCAGCGACACAAGTCTATTGAGTTTACGCTGGATAGCCATTTATGGGTACAATGCATCAATGGTTGAAACACAGCAAAATAATAATTTTTCTCCCTGGAATCCGGGGATCGAGTCAGAAATCCCATTAGCTTATCGCGAGCTGGAAACGATTTATAATTCGATCAATGTTTTCACTACGCTTGATGAGGTCAACCAGCTTGTCGCCGATACCGGCCTCAGTGCCATGGAATTCATCAGCTTTCGTCCACAGCGACTGGCGCTGCACGAACTTATAGTCAGAGTCACTGCCGATATCGTCGTTCTGGAAGGCGAGGCCGAGGAGGATCTTGGTATCAATTTTCGAGCGATTACCAGACGATTTTTTGACCACTATATTCATCCTCATTTACCGGAGATTGAACACAGTTATGATTCGCAGTGTGAGCGTATCGAGGCGTTGACGATGCAGGAACTCAATAGCGTAATCGAGAGATTAAGACCGCCCAAAGCACCTGCACCAACACTGTGGCAGCGACTGACAGGTAGCAAGCCCAAACCATCAGCGCCGCAGCAAACCCGAGAGGAACGCGAATTCGAACTGATCAATGAATATAAAACGCGCCAGCTTGCGACCGATGATGAATTCGAAGCCTCGGTTTTTCGCAGCATTCACCGTGTACTCGGTTCAATCACTCGGACGCGCGGATTTATCGGCAACGATCCACAGTACCTGGCCCATATCTGCGTATTGCATGCCACTCATTATCTAACCAGTCGGCTCATCGGCCTCCAGGTAGGTGAACTGGTCAGAGTAGCGGTTGAGCAGGAGGGTTATGCTTTAATACCCGATGCTAAAAGCCCAGTGCTGTTCAGCCTCAAAGGTGCTTCAGCCTCTGGAAAAAGTTATATGCGCCCCATGCTGCGTTCCAAGATGGCCAGTATAGGTATTGCTGACGATGCCTATGGCACGATCAGTCCAGATATCTGGAGAAAGTTGCTACTCGATTACGATACTCTGGGTGAGAGCTTTAAGTATGCCGGCCGTTTCACCAGCCATGAAGTCAGTGTCATCGATACAAAGCTAGACCGTTACATTCGCGACAAGGCTAAAAAAAGCCATTCGATTCCGCATCTAGTGGTGGATCGCTTCCGCTTCGACAGTTTTGCCAGTGAAAAGATTGCTCGCGTTTTGCATAACACCTATGTGCGTTATATCGATACCATGTATATGTATTTCATCGTCACGCCCCCTGAGGCAACGGTCGAGCGAGGCTGGGCACGTGGTTTGGAACGCGGTCGCTACAAGGCGGTTGAGGATTATCTGGGGCACTGTGTGGAAGCCTATGAGGGCATGCCGAAGTTATTGTTCAAATGGCTTGCTTATAAAAAGCCGCGTTATTCCTTCAAGTTTATCGATAATAGCGTTCCCAAGGGATCTGTCCCGACATTGATTGCACGGGGCACTCAGGGCTGGATGCAGATATTCGAGCTCGAGCCACTCATCAATATTGAGAGATATACACGTATCAATATTCATGCGACCACACCCGAACAGGTTGCTGCCGATCCTGCTGAATTGACAGTGAAAAAAAATCTTGGCTTTCTGCGACAATGTATCAAGCGTATCGAGCATATTGAATTTGTCGATACTGATAGCGACAGGATCTATCTTTCGATACGTTCGGGTAAGTTTGAAATCGTCGACAGGCAGCTGTTCGATATTAAGCTCGCCGATGAAGCCCTGCGCGAGATTATATTTGAGATTGCTCCAGACCTTGTGAGCGTATAGTCTGGAGACAAGGTCTTTGCCAGGGAACAGCACATCGATGAAATCGCCAGATCAATCAGCTTTTGCTCAGTCCTTTAAAATTCGCTATTCACAGACTTTTTACCGCCTGGAAATTGCTCTGCACCTACTGGTATTGATCAGTATGGTGCAAATTATTGACTGGCCTTACCTAGTATTATTTGTGTGGTTGTTTTTATTACTCGGATGGCAGTTTTGTAGCAATCACTCCAAAAGCAGACAGTACAGTAACGATTGCCAGATACAGATTTTGAATAATCCAGCAGGTATACATTGGACAGGGCCTGAAGGTGAATGTACCTATCCTGAGCATGAGATAAAATTACTAATGACTCGATGGTTTATTCTGCTAGAGTTAGGTCAGTGTCAAACGAAGATAAGGCGCTTATTACTCGTAGATAGCTTTGACAGTCTCGAGTCATATTCAAATTGTAGAAAATTATTACTGAGACTAAATTATGCTAGCTGATTTTGAATCGGTTAAAACCGGTCAAATCATAAAACCCAGAACCTTCTCCGGCTTAATGGATTTATATGAACACAACTTCCTGCGAATTAGAAAAATTGTGCCTGATCTGGATATTGCAGATGAAATGATTTCTCTCTCTCCTGGTCATCTGGATCTTTTTCTGTCCGTACAGGAAAGATGCAAATACACCACTATGCTGCGCATGACCTATCAATTTCAACAACAGGACAAGGTTATACTTCAACCTGATCTGCATATACGTATCTATCACGATGCAAATATTGCTGAGGTACACGATAGACTGGACAAAAACCATCAGAGAATCTATTCAGGTGACACGCTACAGCAAAAATGGAAACTCAATCGTTTTCTGTATAAATGGTTAGGTTACTGTATTTATCAGGGACATTGTTTTCATCCTATCTCCAATTTAAAGCGTTTAAATAGCTCGCGTTAATTATCAATACTTTCCCCTAAGTGACTGATATTCTGTTTAATTATTTTATTTTCCTGCAATTAGACTTAAATTAGACTTGACCTGAAAGGCATCATCCGATAAATTCCTGACTAAATTAGTCAGGAATTAAAGGTGAGCCCATGAAACTGTCTACAAAAGGTCGTTATGCTGTAACCGCAATGATGGATATTGCGCTGCACGAGAAGGTTGGTCCGGTAACTCTAGCCGATATATCCCAATGCCAGGGGATATCGCTTTCTTACCTGGAGCAGCTATTTTCTAAACTTAGAAAGCATGGACTGGTCAAGGGTGTACGTGGCCCCGGTGGTGGTTATCGCCTAGCCAAATCAGCAGATCAGATCTCTGTAGCCGATATTATTGATTCGGTAGATGAAAAACTGGATCTGACCAAATGTGGCGGCAAGGGCGATTGCAATAATGGTGAAAAATGCCTGACTCACAAGTTATGGTTCGATCTTACCTGCGATTTGCATAAATTTTTATCTGGGGTAAAGCTTGATCAATATGTCAATCGTCCTCATATTGGTGAACTAGTACAAAAACAGGATGTACAATATGGACGTTTTATAAATCGTCGTTCATCTACAGTTGTAGTAGCCTAGTGGAGAAATGAATTCAATGAGTAACATCAAACTTCCAATTTATCTGGATTACAGTGCAACAACACCCATAGATGAACGTGTTGCAGCTAAGATGGCCGAGTACCTCACCATCGATGGTAAATTTGGCAACCCTGCCTCACGCAGCCATGAGTTTGGCTGGACGGCTGAGCAGGCTGTAGATCTGGCGCGTCAGCAGGTTGCTGACCTGGTCAATGCTGATCCCAGAGAAATCATCTGGACCAGTGGGGCTACTGAATCAGATAATCTGGCAATCAAAGGTGCTGCGCATTTCTACAAAAAGAAAGGCAATCATATCATTACCGTTAAAACTGAGCATAAAGCCGTGCTTGACACCTGTCGTCAACTGGAGCGCGAAGGTTTTGAGGTGACTTATTTAGATCCTGAAGAAAACGGTTTACTGGACCTGGAAAAATTTAAAGCCGCAATCCGTCCGGAAACTATTCTAGCCTCCGTGATGCACGTTAACAATGAAATTGGCGTGATTCAGGATATCGCCTCGATTGGTGAAATCTGCCGTGAAAAGGGTGTTATATTCCATGTGGATGCAGCCCAGTCTCCAGGTAAGGTGTCTATCGACCTGTCTGAGTTAAAGGTTGATCTAATGTCTTTCTGTGCACATAAAGTGTATGGCCCAAAAGGTATCGGTGCGTTATTCGTACGTCGTAAGCCACGTATTCGTCTGGAAGCACAAATGCATGGCGGTGGCCATGAACGTGGATTACGTTCAGGTACCCTGGCAACACATCAGATAGTTGGTATGGGCGAAGCATTCCGCATTGCGAAGGAAGAAATGGCGACTGAAAATGAGCGCATCCGTATGATTCGGGATCGTTTATATAATGGTCTAAATGATATGGAAGAGGTGTATCTCAATGGTGATCTGGAGCATCGCATTGCTGGCAACTTGAATATCAGCTTTAACTTTGTTGAAGGAGAATCGCTCATCATGGCGTTACGTGACCTGGCGGTTTCTTCTGGTTCAGCCTGCACATCAGCCAGCCTGGAGCCTTCATACGTACTGCGAGCTTTAGGACGCAACGATGAACTGGCACATAGCTCAATCCGGTTTACTATCGGGCGATATACTACGATCGAAGAAATCGATTACACCATCGAACTGGTTAAAAAGGCAGTTATAAAATTACGAGAACTTTCGCCCCTGTGGGATATGTATAAGGCGGGAGTCGATCTAAATTCTGTTGAATGGGTTGCCCATTAAGCAATGATATTGAGGTAATAAGCATGGCATATAGTGAAAAAGTACTTGATCATTATGAAAATCCTAGAAATGTCGGAGTTCTGGATGATGACAATAGTGTAGGAACCGGAATGGTTGGTGCACCCGCCTGTGGTGATGTAATGAAACTACAGATCAAGGTAGGTGCTGATGGCATCATCGAAGATGCAAAATTCAAAACCTATGGATGTGGTTCTGCCATCGCTTCCAGTTCGTTGGTAACCGAATGGGTTAAAGGGAAAACTCTGGATGAAGCCGCGCAAATCAAAAATACACAGATCGCCGAAGAGCTGGCTCTACCACCGGTTAAAATTCATTGTTCGGTACTCGCTGAAGATGCGATTGCTGCTGCGATTTCAAATTACAAAGAGAAGAATAAATAACGCTCTTTTTGTGAATTAGAGAAGCCTGCATTTTGCAGGCTTTTTTTTGCCTGAAAATTCGAATCTGAAAAATCTGAATCTGATAAAAAATCTGTCTTGACAGAATAACTTTGTGACGTTTATAGTCAGGCCTAAATTTTATAAAGATTTAATATGAACCTTAACGCTAATTCCCTGTTCAACGTCGTCGTCCATTTTCTAGTGGTCGTGGTCGTGCCTATCGCACCGTAACGGGAAGGAGCTTAAAGAATCCAAAACCCCCGTCCGGTGCGAACCGGCGGGGGTTTCTTCGTTTAAGACCCGTCGATTCCTTTCCGGACGATCAAACAGGAGATTGATCTGATGATAAAACGAACGGGCGCTGACCTTACTATCAACCTTTTACAGCGTCAGGGCATTACCCATATCGCCGGGATACCCGGTGGCGCCAACTTACCTTTGTATGATGCGCTAAGCCGTAGTCCTATTCGGCATGTGCTTGCACGTCACGAGCAGGGGGCAGGGTTTATCGCACAGGGTATGGCGAGGGTCTCCGGCCGAGCAGCAGTGTGTTTCGCAACCTCGGGTCCAGGTGCTACTAATGTGTTAACCGCATTAGCCGATGCGCATCTCGACTCTATTCCTGTTATCTGTATTACCGGCCAGGTGTCATTGCCATTAATTGGCTCTGATGCCTTTCAGGAAGTTGATATCTACGGGATGAGTCTTCCAGTTACTAAACACAACTTTCTGGTTCGTTCAGTTGAAGAGTTACTGGAGGTGATACCTGCTGCTTTTCGTATAGCCACTTCAGGCCGTCCGGGGCCTGTACTTATTGATATTCCCAAAGATGTTCAGCAGGCAGAAATCGAGTTTATGCAATGGCCTGATGCAGGCATACCAGAGGAAGCAATATCTGCACCTGTCGAGACTATAGCCTTAGCCGCGCAGGCGATTGAAACCGCTGAAAGACCTGTACTTTATTTAGGGGGAGGCGTTATTCATGCTGGCGCATCCAGCCTTGCTCAGGCACTTGCTGATAAATCCGATTTACCGACAGTAATGACTTTGATGGCACTGGGCGTAATGGATACGGAACATCCACTATCATTGGGCATGTTAGGTATGCACGGTGCGGCTGCAACCAACCACGCTTTGCACCGAAGCGATCTGTTAATAACTGTTGGTGCACGTTTTGATGATCGAGCTACCGGACGTCTCGCCGAATTCTGCCCTGATGCAAGGGTTATTCATATTGATATCGATGCCAGTGAACTGCATAAATTAAGGTATGCAGATATTCCATTGCGAGGAGATGTTAAGCCCACATTGGAATTATTACTGCAAAAGGTTACAGAGCGTAAACGTGATAGCTGGAATAAGGAAATCTACCTGTTAAAGCAACAATATCCAGCGACTGTGTATGCAAGTGACCTGTCCCGACCCAGAGACCTGATACGCAATATTGCCCGTCTTCTTGGACCTCATGCCCTGGTTGCCACTGATGTTGGTCAGCATCAGATGTGGACAGCTCAGTCCTATCACTTTACTCAACCGAGGCAATGGCTAACCTCCGGTGGTCTTGGCACTATGGGCTTCGGCTTACCCGCAGCCATAGGAGCGGCCCTGGCCGAACCTGATCGACCTGTTGTGTGCTTTAGTGGAGATGGCAGTATCCTGATGAATATTCAGGAACTGGCAACTGCTGCGGAGCAGGGGCTCAACATCAAACTTATATTGCTGAATAATGGTGCTTTAGGTCTGGTACGTCAGCAACAGGATTTATTCTACAGTGGTAACCGCTTTGCTTCTGACCTGGGTAGCAGTCCAGATTTTTGTGCCATAGCCAGAGCTTTTGGCTGGTCTACTCTAGATCTGGCGCAAACTGACTTTAATCTGGAAAGTCTGGCAGCAGCTCTCAATACAACTGGACCCCAGCTTATTCATGTACCCATAGATGGCGCTGCGCGAGTTTATCCAATGGTGCCTCCAGGAGGTGCAAATCATCAAATGCTAACAGGAGCAGAACATGGACAACAGTAATCAAATCATGCACAAACAGGCTATTCTCGAACTCACTGTGGATAACCATCCAGGAGTCATGTCGCATGTCTGCGGTTTATTCTCACGTCGTGCTTTTAATGTAGATGGTATTCTCTGTATGCCCTTGAGCGATAATAAAACCAGTCAGATCTGGTTGCGAGTACAGGAAACCGAAAGGCTTGCGCAGGTCGAAAGCCAGCTGCATAAATTACACGATGTGCATTCTGTCAAACGCCATCCGCCAGATCATGCGGTGTTCGATCATATGCAGGGCTTTTTTCAGCAATGATTTTTGCCAGTATTACGATGAACTACACATTATTCAGGATCAGGTTTTTTAGGTGGTAGTTCGTCGTACATTGGTAAGGTATTCGGATCTGTATACCAGACTGCACGTGAAGCGCAGAAAATACTTTGTGTAGGTCGAATAACAGGATCATCATCCAGAGTCCCAGCAGGAATGACTACAAAAGTTCCGCTCTGGCTAACCCAGGGTAGTGATGATCCGCAGTTACCGCAGAAAGACGTGGCGAAATATTTGGCTTCCTTAAGTTCGAATCGTCCAACATCTTGCTCGCCTGTCAACCAGCGGAAATTTTCCGATGAAACTATCAGGTTAGTGGCGAAGGCACTCCCGGTAAATTTACGGCAACGCGAACAATTGCAGTATTGGAAAATGCCGGGTTCTGCCGTGATTTCATAGGATACTTTGTTACACAGGCAACTGCCGCTTACGCAATAATCTGACATACTACTGTTCTCATTTTTAATGTTTAAAATAAATTAAATCAATTACTTAAGATGACTTATTAATCCTGTTTCCCTTCAAATAACTCGCGTTTGTTATGTACAGATTCAATCATGAAATTCCGAAATGCAAGCACCCGTGCTGTGTGTTTTAGATCCGGGTGAAACAGTAACCACAGGCCCAGGTCATGCTCGGGGTCTGGGTCACAGTACCTTTCCAGTAACGGATCGCTATCGCCCATAAAACAGGGCAGGAAAGAAACGCCCAGGCCTTCACGGATTGCGGATAGCGTCAGCAGTGTGTCATCACTATAAAAGTCGAAAGATGTCTCCTGGCAATGCTGTCGGGTCCATGATTTGTGGAAAGCACAACAATTGACGCCTATCCATTTAGGATCTCCACCCATTTGTCTATGCTGTTTCAGGTATTCCCGGCTACCGTATATGGTAGAAGCAACCGTTACCATACGTTTTCCAATTAAGGTTGGTGTTGGTGAGTTGGTCAGTCGGATGGCTATATCGGCTTCACGCTGTGGCAGGCTAGCATCGATATTGCTGACCATGATGTGCAAATCTACCTGAGGGTTTTGCTTACTGAATTCGGCAAACATCGGCATTAATACTGTCGATGCCATGTTGTTGATAGCAGTCACCCGAAGCGGTCCGACCAGTTTTATATCCTTACCTAGAAGGGCGTCATCGATACTGATGACTTCGCCTTCCATGCGTAAGGCAGCCTGCTTGAGTTTCTCACCTGCTGAGGTTAGTTCGTAGCCAGAAGATTTACGTTCGATCAGACGCGCAGCCAGTTTGCTCTCCAACTGACGCATTCGACGAGATACGGTCGAGTGTTGTACCTCAAGCTGCCTGGCTGCACCGCTTATAGATCCTGTACGTGCAACTGCTAGAAAGAGTCTTATGTCATCCCAGTTCATCACTCTGCCTCATTGTGCATATTTGCACATTATGTTTGTTTTTTTTGCGAATTGTAAGCATAAATTAACAGCGTAGTCTTGTTGTTACTTAAACAACAGCACATCGAGGAAAGAGAAATGACTAAAAATCCACCAAAATTTGATGCAATTAAATACAAGCAGACAACCCTGCAACAATGGAATACAGCCGCTGAAGCATGGAATCGATGGGGACCTCTTTTATCTCGCTGGCTGGGACCTGCTACCGAAACCATGCTCGATATGTGTGACATTAAAACTGGAAGCAGGGTGCTGGATGTTGCAGCGGGAGCGGGTGAACAAACACTCACTGCAGCAAAACGTGTTGGTGATAGTGGACATGTACTGGCCACTGATCTGTCACCAAATATCCTTAAATATGTAACCGAGTCCGCTCAGTTAAGTGGGGTATCACATGTCAGTACGCAGGTTATAGATGGAGAAAACCTGACTGAACTGGATGCAGATCCTTTCGATGCGGTGATTTCCCGTGTCGGTCTTATCTATTTTCCTGATCAACAGAAAGCCTTAAGTGGAATGCATCATCAATTAAAAGCTGAGGGTAAGGTTGCTGCTATGGTTTATTCGACCGCTGATAGAAATCCCTTCTTTTCCATTCCTGTTTCAATTATCCGTCGTCGGGCCAATTTACCCGCTCCATTACCAGGACAGCCTGGACCATTTAGTCTTGGCGCTGAAGGCATCTTGCACAAAGCCTTTACCGATGCGGGTTTCAGAAATGTCGAAGTGTTGAGCATTAATGCACCAGTACGTTTGTCATCGGCTGCCGAATGTATTCAGTTTGAACAGGAGTCCTTTGGCGCTTTACATCAAATGCTATCGACGCTGAGTGATACTGAGCAGGATGATGCATGGAATGAAATCGAACAGTCGCTGACACAGTTTGAAACCAACGGTCAGTTTGAAGGCCCCTGCGAAATGTTAGTCGCAGTAGGCACAAAATAAACCAGAGGAGGAAACAGTAATGACACACATAGCCATTGTACAAACAGCACCGGTATTTCTGGATAAGGTTAAAACCATTGAATTAGCTGTGAGCAAAGTAGAGCAGGCTGCGGCTGAAGGCGCTAATCTGGTGATATTTAGTGAAGCCTTCATACCCGGCTATCCAGCCTGGGTGTGGCGACTTAGACCCGGTGCAGACTGGGGAGTATCTGAACAACTGCACGAGCGATTGCTAAACAATGCAGTAAATATTGAATCAGCAGATTTAAACCCTTTATACGAAGCTGCAGCAAAATATAAGGTCAATATAGTGTGCGGTATTGAAGAGCGGGAAAGCCAGCTCGGGCGTGCGACTCTGTACAACACGGCTATCACTATCGGCGACGACGGTACACTGTTAAATAGACATCGCAAATTGATGCCAACCAATCCTGAAAGAATGGTATGGGGTTTTGGTGATGCCAGTGGTCTGAAAGTAGTTGATAGTACTGCGGGCCGCATTGGTACCTTATTATGCTGGGAAAACTATATGCCGCTAGCTCGCTTTGCACTGTATGTACAGGGGGTTGAAATATATATCGCACCCACCTACGACAGTGGTGATGACTGGATTGGAAGTCTGCAGCACATTGCACGCGAAGGCTGCTGCTGGGTAGTCGGCTGTGGCAACCTGATGCGTGGCAGTGACATTCCCGATGATCTGCCGGAGAAATCACATCTTTATCCGGATGCCGAAGAGTGGATTAATCCAGGCGATTCACTCGTGATTGCACCGGGTGGTAGCATCGTCGCCGGTCCCATGCATGAGCAGGAAGGGATACTGTATTGTGAAATTGATCTGTCGAAAGTAGCTATTGCCAAACGGGCACTGGATGTTACCGGACATTATTCAAGGCCAGATATCTTTCAGTTAACTGTGAATACTCAAGCACAAACGCCGGTGGTGTTCGAGTGAGTTTATCCCATACTAACTAAGGTAACGCCAGTGAACATTGCAATAACTCCCAGGATCTTCGGCAGCGACTTTGACTCTTTAAAAAAGTAGATGCCGAAGATCACACCAATCGGGATGCTTACCTGGCGAAACGCCACCACATAACTGACGTTTTCTACCATCGACATACTGATTAATACCAGCGCATAAGTAGCATGGATGCCCGTGCCGGTAAACAAAAAGGCCTTTAATTTTTTATGCCACATATTAACGACCGACTGGCGAGTTTGTTCGTTGTATAGCAGCACCATACCCATCCAGAAGGATGCGAATACCACCTGTACGAAAGCATAAATCAAGGTAACACCAATGATCTGTTGCGGCTGTTGGATGAGTATTTTAAGACCATTGAGCGCTCGGCCATCGACTATCGAATAGCCAGCGGTGCCGAACGCAGCGATCAAGGCATACCAGGTGGATTGATTGAGATAATGACTACGCTGAAAATCCTTAAAATGCTTCATCGGCAGTACGATAGAACCACAAACGATAAGTAGAGCACCTGTAATAAATGAGCTGTTGATTAAGCCGGTATATCCGGCCTGAATCATGAATAGACTGACTAGAATCACAGGAAAAGATCGGGCAAATGGATAGATAATGGATAGATCACCCATTCGATAAGCTAGCGCCAGTCCCCAATAATAAGCACCTAGAAATAAACCAGAGACACTGCCGTACCACAGGGTATGCCATTTGAAGTAAACCAGTAGATCGATGTTATAGATAGAAACAGGTAATAGTAGGATCAGACTGCCAACAAGATTGGCGAGAAAAAAGAAAGCAAGATCAGGTGTTGAATGTTTGCCGAGTAGATTCCATCCAGCATGCATAAAAGCTGAAATCAGGATTAGAATAATCGCGCTTATGGTCAATTGAGAGATCCCGCTATTTATATCAGAATGGTTTCGTGCAATATATTTCTAGAGTGAAAATTGTAAACGAATAATTCACTGCTTTGTCTGATTTAAACTAGTAAGATGAGTAGAAGTGGATTTTAGGAGAATAACAATGTTAATCGGTGTACCCAGAGAGATTAAGAATAACGAATTTCGTGTTGGTCTGACTCCCACCAGTGTCAGAGAGCTGGTGGCACATGGGCATCAACTCATTGTTGAAACCAGTGCGGGTCTGGGCATAGGTAAAACCGATGACGATTACACTTTAGCTGGAGCTAGCATAGCAGGTTCAGCTAAAGAGGTTTTTGAACGTGCAGATATGATCGTTAAGGTAAAGGAACCTCAGGCTGTGGAACGTGCAATGTTACGCGAAGGTCAGGTTCTATTTACTTATCTTCATCTTGCTCCTGACCCTGAACAGACAGGCGAATTGATGGACAGTGGAGCGGTCTGTATCGCCTACGAAACGGTAACTTCCCCTTCTGGTGGGTTACCGTTACTGGCCCCCATGTCCGAGGTGGCTGGGCGTATGTCGATCCAGGCTGGCGCATATTGCCTGGAAAAATCGCACGGTGGCAAAGGTATGTTGCTGGGTGGCGTACCCGGAGTTGATCCTGCCAAGGTGGTAGTTCTGGGTGGTGGTATGGTAGGACGACATGCTGCACATATGGCAGTAGGACTCGGTGCTGAGGTTTGGGTGCTGGATAAGAATAATGCTGTGCTTAAACAGTTATGGACTGAGTTTGGTCGCTCAATAAATACCGTTTTTTCAACACGAGATGCACTTGAGCAGCATGTATTGGCGGCTGATCTGGTGATCGGCGGAGTTTTAATTCCCGGTGCCGCAGCACCAAAGCTGGTGACGGCACAGATGGTTAAGCAGATGGGTAAGGGGTCAGTGCTGGTGGATGTAGCGATAGATCAGGGAGGCTGTTTTGAAACTTCCAGGCCGACCACACATCAAAATCCGACCTTTGTGGTCGACGATGTCATCCATTATTGCGTAGCTAATATGCCTGGTGGCGTACCTCAAACCTCCACCTTTGCACTAAATAATGCCACCTTGCCATTTGTTTTTGCTCTGGCAGATAAAGGATATCAACAGGCATTAAAAGATGACCCGCATTTTTTAAATGGCCTTAATGTTCACAGAGGCGATTTAACGATTAAGGAAGTCGCCGAAGTTCAGGGATTGAGTTATAAATCTGCCATTCAGGCTCTGGGTTAATAGACTGAAGGAGATTATCTACTACCCCAAATGGTAGCCACAGCTCGATCATTACCAAGGCTACCCACAACTAAGCAAACAAGGCCGGCAAAGAAGAATACGATAATTGGAATAAATGCGGCAAATTGCGCTGCGGCTAAAGCCGCAACAATAGAGATAGTTGATAGCATTAAAAATAAAATGCCGACAACTATCAGAATAGTTCTGTGCGATTTACGATAAACAAATTCACCTTCACCTGATTCGAAATAATTAAGTATGGGTGAAAATAATTTTCTAAATGCTGTTTTCATTGTTGGCCTTTCAATTAATCTGATTGATCAGTGTTAGTGTATATGTGTTAGTGTGGGGCGGTTAGCAAAGTGAAGCATTTCCGCAAGTCGGTTTTTTCTTCATAACATACATCAGAGGTACCTTAAACCTCAACCTTAGCATTGATAACTCTGATGGTTGTTACTCACCATAGTGAAGGGGCGCATCAAGAATGGACACAATCTATTTTTGATAGGCGACTTTCTGATAACTCATTCACTGAGCGCTATAGCTTGCCACCCAAAAGAATATTCAAGCCAGTAAGGTGGTATATAACATTGCGCAGTATCAACACTAAAACCAAACTTGCCATAGTAGTCGGGATTACCATAAACAAATAGCATGCATGTACTCGTGCCTTTTGCAGAAACTTAAGGCGCTCAACCACTCTGTGATTCAGGGTGATCAGTTCTTCGATAGTCGTCAATATCAATCATTAACCTGATTAACAATAAACGTCAGCCACTCGAATTGAACGCAACGTCCGAGGCGGTGTTATGACGGCTGTGATCAGCAAACGATGGTGAAGCGTACGTAGGTCAAAGCGTCGATTGAATCGATAACAGAACACTGCAAGGTAACGCGATGAGCACTTTATTTGCTATAAACAAGAGAATCTGACTTCGTTTAAGCTGCTTCTTTTTCACTAAACGACCTGTTTTACTCATGGCAAATAAGTGGAAAACTGATTTTTCAATATCCAGCCCAATTGTTGTAATCTTCATTTCAATTCACTCCATTTTTTTAAATGGTTGTAAATATTTCCATTTTGGCTATTTTGAAGCCGTTATAAAGTGGAGTGGGTTCATACCATTATTCATGCACCACTTCTCTGAAGCATTTACAGGCCAGGGGGTGAATTACCTCCTCCGCCATATCTGTTACCTGATACGCGAGACTCGCCCAATGCGGACTGGTTAGCATAGACAAGGGATTCGTTCATCAATCTTTCGGGAAAACTACGGTAACCGTTAGAACAGGTTACCCGGTGGCTTGTCGCCTGATGGAACGCCCCCGGCTGCAAAACAGCGGAAACACACACATTCTGTTGAAAGTTACAGGATATCTAATAGATTCTGATCTTGTCGATAGGTGTTATCAGGAATTTCCAAATCCGGTTTCAAGTCTTGATAAGCAGGGGTGTTGCGTTTATTCTTCTTACAATTTTTATTGAGGTGTAAGTAACGCCAGATGGATTTAGTTAGTGTATCGCCGCTGGAAGTGGTTGGCTGGCTAGTCCAGTTCTGGATCGTGCTCGGGGTGGCAGGATTGGCTCTGCAACGTGCCCCGCATCTGGTCAATAACCTTATTTTTCCGCTCAGTGCTTTGATATCCCTGTTGTTGGCGATGACTGGTTTATGGGCACTCTCCACAGCGCCCGGCATCATGGTTTTGCCACTCGGTTTGCCTGATCTGCCTTTCCATTTGCGTCTCGATCCGCTGTCCGGTTTCTTTCTGATCCTGCTGGGCGGTGCGTCTCTGGGCATATCCCTGTTTAGTGCCGGCTATTTCAAAACCATGGCAGGAAGCACACTCGGCCTATTGTGCCTTGAATATCACCTGTTCCTGGTCGGGATGGCATTGGTACTTCTGGCCGACGACGCCTACATGTTCATGGTGGCGTGGGAAACCATGGCGCTGTCATCCTATTTTCTGGTCACCACCGACCACAACATTCCCGACATTCGCAAGGCGGGTTTTCTCTACCTGCTGATCGCACACGTGGGCGCCATTTCCATCCTGCTCTGCTTCGGCGTGATGCAGGGCGGCAATGGCATTGCTGCATACACATTCGATGCGATACGTCATGCGCATCTGACCGGCTTCTGGTCTTCGGCGGCGTTCCTGCTGGCGTTGTTCGGTTTCGGTGCCAAGGCTGGTTTATTGCCGATGCATGTCTGGCTGCCCGAGGCTCATCCTGCTGCGCCTTCGCCGGTGTCGGCCTTGATGAGCGGTGTGATGCTGAAGACGGCGATCTATGGCATTCTGCGCGTGACTTTCGACTTGCTTGGCACGCAACTCTGGTGGTGGGGTGTGCTGGCGTTGGGGCTGGGATTGATCACTGCAGTGTTCGGCGTGATGTTCGCCGCCGTGCAGGGCGACATGAAACGGCTGCTGGCCTTTTCATCTATCGAGAACATCGGTCTGCTGCTGGTGGGCATTGGCTTGACTATTATCTTCCACGTCTACGGCAAGAACGTACTGGCTGCACTGGCGCTTACCGCGACCCTGTATCACAGTCTGAACCATGCGATGTTCAAGAGCCTGCTGTTCGTCGGTACTGGTGCCATTTTACACGCCACCGGCGAGCGCAATATGGGACGCCTGGGCGGGCTGATCCGTCGCATGCCCTGGGCTGCGATGTTGATGCTGGTCGGAGTGCTGGGGATTTCCGGTTTGCCGCCGCTTAACGGCTTCGTTTCGGAATGGCTGCTGCTGCAGGCCTTCCTGTTGTCGCCGGGGCTGCCTAACAGTTATATCAATATGCTGGTGCCGGTAGCGGCGGCGGTGATCGCACTAGCCGCTGCGCTGGCAGCGTATGTAATGGTGAAATTCTACGGCGTGATTTTCCTCGGCCAGCCGCGTGAAAAAGTGCTGGAGCATGCACACGATGCGGGTATTTGGAAGCGTATCGGTATGGGCTGGCTGGCACTTGGCTGTATCGTCCTGGGTTTGACGCCGGTGTTCGTGGTGCATCAGATTGACTTCGTTTCGCTTTCGTTGATCGGTTCCAACCTGGGTAATGCCGCAGGCAACTGGGTATTCCTGACGCCGGTGGACACCGAGCGTGCCAGCTATAGTCCGCTGTATTTCCTGCTGGCGGTGCTGGCGGTGATGTTGCTCACCGCGTTACTGGTACGGCGTTTGTATCACGGCCGAATGCGTCGCTGTGAACCCTGGGATTGCGGATATCCGGCGCACAATGCGCGCATGCAGGATACCGCCGAAGGTTTCGGGGAACCGATCCGCCGCATCTTCAAGCCGTTCTTCAAGATCGAACGGGAAGTGCCGAGCCCGTTTGATACGAATCCCCGTTACCTCGGGTGTAGCGAAGACCGTTTGTGGTACATCCTGTATCTGCCGATCAAGCATCTCACCGAAAAACTTGCTTCGCTGGCCGGGATGTTACAGCACGGACGCATTCATTTATATCTGACCTACACGTTTTTCACACTGATCGTGTTGCTGGTGTTTGTGTGATGGAAAAATCCGAACTCATCTTCGCCATTATTTTCCAACTGGCGCAACTTGTGCTGGTGGTGCTGCTTGCCCCGCTACTGACCGGTTGGGTCAATCAGTGCCAGGCCTGGCTGCAGAACCGTTCCGGTGCGGGTGTGCTGCAACCGTATCGCGTGCTGCGCAAACTGTTTAGCAAGGATGCCGTAGTGGCGCATAACGCCTCGCCATTGTTCCGCGTTACGCCTTACATCGTGTTTGGCTGCATGTGGCTGGCAGCGGCCATCATCCCGATTATTGCGGTGGATTTACCGTTCTCGATGGCCGCCGATGTGATCGCGCTGGTCGGCGTATTCGCAGTGGCGCGCGTATTCATCTCTCTTGCGGCGATGGATATCGGCACTGCGTTCGGTTCGCTGGGTGCGCGGCGTGAGATGCTGGTGTCCTTTCTTGCCGAACCGGCCTTGCTTATGGTGTTGTTCACTGCATCAATGATCAGCCATTCCACGCAGTTACCACGCATCGTAGAAGCTTTGGCGTATCATGAGTTCATCTTCTATCCGAGCCTGGCTTTCGCCGGGCTGGCGTTCGTGATCGTGCTGCTGGCCGAGAATGCGCGCATTCCTGTGGACAACCCCAGCACCCACCTTGAGCTGACCATGATCCACGAGGCGATGATCCTGGAATACTCTGCTCGTCATCTGGCGCTCATCGAATGGGCCAGCAGCCTGAAGCTGCTCGCCTATATCTCCATCGGCATAGCTCTGTTCCTGCCCTACGGTATTGCCGAAGTTGGCAACTGGGCGGGACTGCCGCTGGCCATTGCGGCGCTGCTTTTAAAGCTGATGCTGGCGGGTGTGGCGCTGGCCGTGTTTGAGATCGTGTCAGCCAAGTTGCGCATCTTCCGCACACCGGAGTTTTTGGCTACTGCGTTCCTGCTGGCCGTGCTGGGCCTTCTGATTCATTTTCTGCTGGGTGCCTGATGCAGATTCCATTTACATTACAACTCATCAACCTGCTGGCCTCGCTGATGTTGCTGGTCGCTTTCGCCATGCTTACGCAGCGGCGCATTCTGTCGCTGATCAAGCTGTTCGCCCTGCAGGGTCTCGTGCTGTCGCTCAGTACGTTTGTCGTCGCTTTTTCCTCGGAGCAGTATCACCTTTATTTCTCGGCGGGACTGACCCTGTTGCTCAAGGTGCTGCTGTTACCCTGGTTACTGCACCGCCTGATTCACAAGCTGAATGTACGCTGGGACGTGGAGACGATGATCAATATTCCCACCACCATGCTAGTCGGTATCGGGCTGGTGATCTTTGCTTTCAATCTGGCTGCACCGATTGCGCAGTTGGCCGAAGGCATAACACGTAGCCTGATCGGCATTGCGCTGGCCAGCGTGCTGTTGTCGCTGCTGATGATGCTTACCCGGCGCAAGGCGGTGTCGCAGGTGGTAGCTTTTCTGTCGCTGGAAAATGGATTGTTTTTCGCCGCCACCAGCGCCACACAGGGCATGCCGCTGGTGGTGGAGCTGGGCATTGCGCTGGACGTGCTGGTAGCCACCTTCATTTTCGGTATTTTCTTTTTCCAGATCCGCGAGACTTTCGACAGCCTGGACATCACTCATATGGAGAAGCTCAAGGATGATTGACCTGCAACTTCTCGCGCTGTTGCTCGCCCCGTTGTTGGGTGGTGTGCTGCTGGCCGTGTTCGGCTCGCGCAAGTGGGCGGCGGAAATCAATTCGCTGATGAGTTTTGCCACGTTTATTGCCTCAGTGATCCTGACAGTTCGCGTGATCGATTCCGGGCCGCAAGTTGCATTTAGCGAGCAATTCTTCATCGACCAGTTCAATGTCTTCCTGGTTGCGCTTACCGCTTTCGTCGGTTTTACCACTTCGCTGTTCTCGCGGCCTTACATGCGCGTCGAACAGCATCACGGCAAGCTCACTGTCGGCATGCTGCACCTGTACTACAGCATGTACCAGTTGTTCATTTTCGCCATGCTGGTGGCGCTCACCACCAATAACATGGGCATCGTGTGGGTCGCGATGGAAGCGGCGACACTGACCACTGTGTTGCTGGTCAGTCTGTACCGCACCCCAGCCAGCCTGGAAGCGGCGTGGAAATATTTCATCCTGTGCGGCGTGGGCATCGCGCTGGCGTTGTTCGGCACCATCCTGTTGTATTTCGCCGCTGAGCGCGTGCTGGGCGAGGGCGGCACAGCACTGTTGTGGACGCACCTGAATGAGGTCAAGGGCGATCTGGAGCCGACCGTACTCAAGCTGGCATTCGTATTCCTGCTGGTAGGCTACGGTACCAAGGTCGGTCTTGTACCCTTGCACAGCTGGTTACCGGATGCGCATGCGGAAGGTCCGACGCCTGTGTCTGCCGTACTCTCCGGTCTGCTGCTCAACGTTGCGCTGTGCGCGGTGGTACGCAGCAAGGTGCTGGTGGACGGTTCGCTCGGCAACCACTTTGCGGGATTCCTGATGATGGGCTTCGGCCTGCTGTCGGTGGTGGTGGCGTCGTTCTCGCTGTTCCGTCAAAAAGACATCAAGCGCATGTTTGCCTATTCTTCCATCGAACACATGGGACTGATCACTTTTGCTTTCGGCATGGGCGGCCCGGTGGCGACATTCGCTGGCTTGTTGCACATGACAGTGCACTCGTTGACCAAATCGGCGATCTTCTTTGCGGTCGGCCATGCGGTGCAGAAGTCCGGCACGCAGGTAATGGAAAATATCCGTGGCATGCTACAAGTCAGCCCCACGGTCGGCTGGGGCCTGGCAATCGGTACCTTTGCAATTCTGGGCATGCCGCCGTTCGGTGTGTTCGCCAGCGAGTTCCTCATCATCACTACCGCCATGCACGAATATCCGTGGACCACGCCGTTCCTGCTGATCGCGCTGGGCGTCGCATTCGCCGCCATTTTCGGCAAGATCCAGCCCGTCGTGTTCGGCGAAACTACCGCGATTCGATTGCCGCATCCGCCCGCGCTCATCCCTGTGTTTGTCCACTTGCTGCTGGTGCTGATGCTCGGCCTGTACATGCCGCCTTACCTGGCCGACTGGTATCGCCAGGCGGCAGCTTTATTGGGATAAACGAATATGCCGATCAAACATCCCCGCCTGAAATTGACCCGACTAACCGATGCGCTGCAGGTGTGGGCAGGCGAGATCGCGTCGGACGATCTGTACGAAATCTGTCAGCAGGTGCGCGACAGTGGCGGCAGGCTGGTGGCGTTGTGGGGCAGTGATGCAAGACAGGAAAATATGGGCTTCAAGCTGCACGTGGTGCTGATCAACGAAATCGGTGTGGTTTGTTTGAATGTGCAACTGTCGGCAGAGCAGCCTGTATATCCCGATGTTAGCCGGATATTCCCGGCGGCTAATCGCATGCAGCGCGCCGCCTACGACCTGCTCGGTATCTATGCTCAGGAAGGCCAGGATCATCGCAAATGGCTGCGCCACGGTGCATGGAGCAGCGGCAGTTTCCCCTTGCGCAAGGATTTCGATGCGGCAGCGAGCCTGGCGCAAGAACCGGAAGATTATCCCTTCTTGCAAGTGAAGGGGCAAGGCGTGCACGAGATTCCGGTCGGCCCGGTACATGCGGGCATCATCGAGCCGGGACACTTCCGTTTCTCTGTTATCGGCGAACGCGTGCTGCGCCTGGAAGAGCATCTGGGCTATGTGCACAAAGGCATAGAAAAACGTTTCGAGAGCATGACTGTGCAGCAGGGCGCGAAACTGGCCGGACGCGTGAGCGGCGACAGCACTGTGGCCTATGCCTGGGCATACGCGATGGCGGCGGAGAGTATTGCGAAAGTGACACCGCCCGAGCATGCATTGTGGATGCGCGCGCTATTGCTAGAGCGCGAACGTGTCGCTAACCACCTCGGCGATCTGGGCTACCTGGGCAACGACGTGGCGCTGTCCTTTGGCTTTGCCCAATTCTGGATACTCAAGGAACAGATGCTGCGCAACAATGCCTCGCTGTTCGGTCACCGTTACCTGATGGACAAGATCGTACCGGGCGGTGTTACCGCAAGCCTTGATGTCGAAGGCAAACACATCATCAAGCAGGAATGCGACATGCTGGAGAAGCAAGTGCGTATTCTGCGCGGCATCTACGAAGAACATGCGGGGATGCAGGACCGCTTCATTACGACCGGCATCGTCGAGCCGAAACTGGCCGCGCAGCTCGGCCTGTGCGGTCTGGCCGGACGCGCTAGTGCGCAGGCCTGGGATTCACGGGTACAGTTCGCCTGCGCCCCCTATGACAAGCTGGACGTGCAGATGGCTACCTATCGCAATGGCGATGTCGCCGCGCGCGCCATCGTGCGTTTCGGCGAACTGTTCGAGTCGTTGCGCTTGCAGCGCGACATCCTGGTTAATTTGATCCACGAAGACGAAGCACCGTCGCTGATCGAGAAACTGCCACCGAACGGTTTTGGTATCGGCATGGTGGAAGGCTGGCGCGGCGAAGTGATGGTGGGGATTCATACCGATGCCGAGGGCAACCTCACGCGTGTGCATCCGCACGATCCGTCCTGGCAAAACTGGCCGTTGCTGGAACACGCCGTTGTCGACGACATCGTGCCAGATTTTCCGCTCATCAATAAATCGTTCAATCTTAGTTATTCAGGGCAGGATCTCTGATGTACCAGATACTCAAACAGATTTTCAAAACCGGTATCAAGACCGAAACGCCGCCGCAGGCGGACGAATCCATGCGTGTCGATACTCAGCGACTGCAGCAAGCGATACTGGATACTTTCGACGGTGCGATGGCAATCCGCATGGTGGATGCCGGATCGTGCAACGGCTGCGAACTGGAAATTCATGCAGTCAACAACGCCTATTACAACATCGAAGGACTGGGCATCAAATTCGTCGCCAGCCCGCGCCATGCCGACCTGCTGCTGGTCACCGGCCCGGTGTCGCGCCACATGGAAGTTGCGCTCAAACGCACCTACGATGCCACGCCTGAACCCAAGCTAGTGGTTGCCATCGGCGATTGCGGCTGCGACGGCGGCATCTTCGGCGAAAGCTACGCCAGCTGCGGCAAAGTATCCAACGTCATCCCGGTGGATGTGGCAGTGAGCGGTTGCCCGCCCACACCTACCGCCATTTTGCAGGGTATTCTCACGGCAATATCAGCCGGTCATGTCGCAAAAAAATAGGTCTGGAAAAGTCAACCCGTAACCCGGAATAGTAGGTTGGAAAAGGAGGAACGACGCCTTCCAACATTGGCTTGCCTTTGAGTTTGCCAGAGTGCTTGTGTTGTTGATGTTGAATGGCGCTTTGCTCGGCTCTGGCTTCCTGCTTCGCTCTACCTCCTGCATCCTTGCAGTCGTCGGCAACTGCGTCCTGCGTTGCTCTACTCTCTGACATCCCTGCCAGGATTATCCGACCTATATCAAATAGCTCAAAACCCTCTGTGTCCTCTGTGGTTCAATCTTGCCTTAGCAACAAACCCGAGGAATATCCTTCCACGAAGAGGTATAAGCCGGTGACAAACGACTCTGGCGCATGGTCCATTTGCCGGTCAGTCCTTCGGCACCAAAGGTGAGGGAATCGCGTCCGTAACGTTGATTGATACTATCCACCACCTGCATCAGCTTATCGGTGGTCTGCTTCTGTCCGGGGGTGAAAAGGTCGTACTGATAAAAACTGCGATCACGGATATCCAGCAGACCAATACCACATTTCATGAATACACTGCCCGGCTGGTAGAGTTGCTGCATTCCCTGTCGGGCATGATGAATAATCAACGCGCTGTCGCTGCTGGGATAGGGCAGGCGCAGTACCACGCTGTTGCTATAAAAATCGGGCTTGAATTCAGAGGTATGTGCAAACAGGTAGATGCTGCTGCAGAAGCTATTCTGACTGCGTAGCTTTTCTGCCGCAGCGGCGGCATAGCGACTGATATGGCGCTGCAATTCTTCTTCACTGCTGGTTTTGCTACCAAACGAGCGCGTGACAAAGATTTCTTTTTTTGGAGCCGGCTCTTCATCCAGCCCGATACAGGGTTCGCCGTTGAGTTCACGGATAGTACGTTCAACATTGATATTGGTTTGTTTGCGGATGAAACGTGGGTCGGCCTGCGCCAGCTGGTAGGCATTGTGGATGCCCAGGGCATTCAGGCGTAAACTCAGGCGCTTGCCTATACCCCAGACCTTGCCGATGGGCAGGCGCTTTTCCAGCCATTGCCATTTAAGCGGGGTATCGAGCACGGCAACATTGCTGGTCTTGATATTCTTGGCTGCATGGTTGGCCAGTTTGGTCAGGGTTTTGCTGGGTGCAATCCCCACGCCTACTGGCATGCGTACCTGCTGCCAGATAGTTTTTCGGATCTCCCTGCCATACGCTTCCATATCCTGTTTCATGCCTTTTAAATCAAGGAACATTTCATCAATGCTGTACTGTTCGACATGCGGAGAAAACTCACGCAGTGTCGCCATCACCTGATTAGAGATATCGCCATACAGTCGGAAGTTGGCAGAAAATACCCGTACCTGATGCCGCTTAAGCTGTTTCTCGATCTTGAAAAAAGGCTGTAGATCAGGCACGCCCAGCGCCTTGGCCTGCTTGCTGCGTGCGATAATACAGCCATCGTTATTGCTCAACACGATGACCGGTTTATCGCGTAAATCGGGACGAAAAACCTGTTCGCAGGAAGCGTAGCAGGAATTACAGTCGACCAGTGCCATCATGATGTCAGGGCTTGCTCAGGAATTGCGCTGGTGGCGTCTGATGCTGTGTGTGACGACGCCCTCGATGATTAACTCCTCCCTGCCAGAGATAGGAATAGGGGGGAAGTTTTCGTTGGCCGACAGCAGCAATCCACGCCGGGTATCCAGGATCTTGCAGGTCAATTCACCATCCAGCGCAGCCACTACAACCGCACCGTTGCAGTGTTCTGCTGAGCGGTCGATGATCAGCAGGTCACCGTTTGCAATACCAATATCACGCAATGAATCACCTTCTGCCCAGGCAAAAAAAGTGGCTGAAGGCTTCCTGATCAGGAACTCATTCAGATCCAGTGCGCGGTCGATAAAATCGTCGGCTGGCGAAGGGAAGCCAGCACGCACACGGCTAGAAAACAGGGGTAATGCAAGTTGCGATAGCTCGCTGTCGGCGTCGGCAACAGGGATGATGGACATAGCTAAATGTTCTCAAAATGTTCTCATTAAGTCTAGTTTGCCTGTGCCTGTAATGCAACCGGGAATGCGATGCACCCAGCCGCTGACATCAGCTATACTCAAAATGGACTCAAGGATAATAAAAAGATGAAAAAACATGAAAAAGTATGAACCACTAGCTGCAGAGTCTCTTTATCAGAGCTGTGATATATCCCAGTTCAAATTTAAAACCACTGCTGAACTGGTACCTCTGGACCAGCCACTAGGACAACAACGCGCACTGGAAGCGATCGAGTTTGGTGTAGATATCCAGCAAGATGGCTTCAATCTGTTTGTCATTGGCCATACCGGGCTGGGCAAAAACACCCTGGTACAGCAGATACTGGAAAGCCGTGCTCCCGCCGAGGAATCTCCCTACGACTGGTGTTATGTGAATAATTTCAATCACCCGCAAAATCCTCGTGTGCTCAAATTACCAGCCGGTATGGGTCTACGTCTGCGCAAGGATATGAAATCTTTGATAGAGGATTTGCTGACGGCCCTGCCATCTTCATTCCAGAGTGAGGAATACACCAATAGTCTGCAGGAAATAGAAGATGAAATGCATAATCGCAGGGAACAGGCGTTTCACAAAATCAACCAGAAAGCAGAGCAGGAAGGCATAGGCATAATACGCACTCCCGGTGGTTTCACGCTAGGGCCTATGGTTAATGGTACGCCACTGAAACATGACGAATATAAGAAGCTACCCGATGCAGAAAAAGATAGAATTGAAAAACTGATTGCCGATCTGCAACTTGAGCTACAGAGTGTTATTCGTGAAATGCCGCTACTGCAACGCGAGCACCATCAACGGGTCAAGGCGCTGAATCAGGAAATCACCCAGCATACCGTAGAACAGCTGATGGCCTGGATCGAACAGGCTTACCGTGAACAACCCGAGGTGATGAAATACCTGGGCGAAGTGAAGCAGCATGCCATTGAAAATGTCGCGGAGTTGCTACCCAGTGAGAACCACCCTGAGGCAGATAATGTGAGAAGGCGGGTGGAAGATTTCAGTGAATATAGTATCAATGTAATCGTCGATAATACCGATACGAAGGGTGCTCCTATCGTATTTGAGGACAATCCCACCTACCAGAATTTGATTGGACGTACCGAATACGTCGCGCATATGGGCACCATGATGACCGATTTCAGTATGATTAAATCAGGTGCATTGCATCGGGCGAATGGTGGCTACCTGATTCTTGATGCGCATAAGGTACTCACCCATGCCTTTTCCTGGGAAGGATTGAAACGCGCGCTCAAGTCAGGTGTAATCAGGATACAGTCACTTGAACAGATGCTGGGTCTGGTGAGTTATGTATCACTGGAGCCAGAGCTGTTGCCGTTTAATGTCAAGGTGGTACTGACCGGCGAACCGATTCTGTATTACCTGCTGAAGGAGTACGATCACGAGTTTGACCAGTTGTTTAAGGTCGCCGCCGATTTTTCCAGTTTTACCGAACGTAATGTCGATAATGCTCAATTGTATGCGCGCCTGATTGCCTCCATTCAACAACGGGTGGAAGGCAGAGCATTAAATCGCGATAGCGTGGGCAGGGTGATTGAACATGCCTCGCGAATGATTGAAGACAGTGAAAAAGTGTCACTGCATGTTGCCAGCATTGAAGACCTGCTGGTCGAGGCCAACTACTGGGCGGGTAAGGAGTCCAGTGAGGTTATTCGTTTGCAGGATGTAGAGCAGGCAATCTCCAAACGCCTGTTCCGGCAGGATAAATACCGCGAATATTTTCAGCAGCAGATTCTCCGTGGCATTAAGCTGATTGATACCGATGAGATGAAAACAGGCCAGATCAATGCGCTGTCGGTACTGCAGATCGGTGATTATATGTTTGGGCAACCCTCTCGTATCACTGCCACGGCCCGGCTGGGGCGTGGCGGGGTGATAGACATTGAACGCGAGACCAAACTCGGTGGGCAGATTCATTCCAAAGGGGTGATGATCCTGTCCTCCTACCTGGCCAGCCAGTATGCAGCGGATCAATCCTTACCCTTAGCAGCCAGCCTGGTATTCGAACAGTCCTATGGCATGGTGGATGGTGACAGTGCCTCGGCAGCCGAATTATGTGCGTTGTTGTCGGCGCTGGGGCGGATTCCGCTAAAACAATCCATGGCTGTGACCGGATCGATCAATCAGCTTGGGGAAATACAGGCAATCGGCGGGGTCAATGAAAAAATAGAAGGCTTCTTCGATATCTGTCTGGCACGGGGACTAACTGGCGATCAGGCTGTCATCATTCCTGCCAGTAATCAGGTACACCTGATGTTACGCGAAGATATTCGACAGATGGTAGAGCAGGGTATGTTTCAAATCTATACTGCGGCACATGTGGAAGATGTCATGGAATTGTTGAGCGGTTTGCCTGCGGGTAAGCTGAGTAGAGCAGGGAATTATCCCCGCAATAGTTTTAACTATAAGATTCAGCAACGCATCAGGCAATTACGCAAACAGGAACAACAATCAAAGAAAGGAAATAGAACCGCCAGCAAAAAATCCAGTAAGAGCAAAAAGCAATGATCAGCAGACAGGAGAACGATGGTAAACAGACGGTCATCCTGACAGTCGATGCGATCAGTTACTCCAACAGAACGGTAGACCTGGCGATTGCAATCGCGGCAATTGGTGAGGGACATCTACAGGGTCTGTTTATTGAAGATATTGATCTGTTAAGCGTTGCTGAATTACCGTTTACACGAGAGATATCCTTCCATACTGCACAGGCAAGACCGACTGACCTGGAAACGACCCAGAGAACACTGCGTAGCCTTGCTGATAAATTCAGACGCTATCTGGAACAATCGGCACAGGCATCGAAGGTTGCCTGTAGTTATGATTACCGGCAGGGGCGGGTGCTGGATATTGGCACAGATGCTGATTCTGACATTAGCTTTATCGTTATTGGTCAGGGGCGGGCGAATAGATTAAAAAGCCAGGGTCGTCTAAATACACAACGTATACTGGTGATAGAAAATCACTCGCCTTTCCTGCTGCAGGCAGTCAAGGTGGTGCTTAATCAATTGCACAAACAAAAAGCCGAAATCGCGTTAATAACTCGAGCGCATTTAGAAACAGAACCTTCCATTACTCCGGAAATAGAGGAAATCGCTCAGGCCGATACAAGGGTTACACTACATAAATATAGCCACGAGCAGTTGTCAGAGATTCTTGCCACAACGGCCTCTCGTTACGACTATGCCGTGGTATCAAAAAATGAAAGTCTTAAAGACCTGACTGAAATTATCAAACATCTGAGTTGCCCGATTATTCTGGTTAACTGACTGGCTGGCTCAATGTACCCGGTAAGAGGAATGACAGGCGACGCATTGCTGCATCACCTCGGATAATGCGCCGAAGGCTTTACCCAGACCGCCCTCAATATCAGCATCACGTGCGCTGAGTGCAAAACGGCTGGCGGCATGGTGCATCTCAGTACCGATTGCAGCCATTTCCGGCGGCATGATCTTCGACATATGCGCAGCACCATGCAAGGCCATAGAAGACATGCCCAGTCGAGACTCAGCCACATCGGCTGCCTGATCGTATTCACCCGAGGCGAGGGATGCCGTGATTTCCTGTAGCGCAGTCAGGTGATCGCGCATATTGCCCAACATGTGGTCTCGCATCATGAGAGGGAAATCGACTTTGATACGGTCATCAGCCTGTGATGGCAGAGCAAAGCAGGTAATTAGCAGTAAAAAGATAATTCTATTTAGCATGGATAGAGCCTGATTTAGCGAAAGGTAACAGCTGTAAAGACTACGTTTTCTTTACAGGAGGTTAGTATCACTTATATCTACTTAACTGTCGAATACCTGGAATCAATACTGACAGTTTATCGGTTTACTCCTACAAGTCTTTCACCTTTGGTTTATCGTATTCGACTTATTATTTAAATCCCCCCCAAATGCTTTTTAAACACCTCGACTGGGATGCCGTATTTTCACAGGATACGCATTTCCATCCTCATGACTGGCAAAGTCTTCAGGAATCATTGTTCTGACCATCAGGTTCCTGAATCTAAATTGTTAACCAAAATAAGAAGGACAATTGTTATGTGAAAAAGAGCGAGTGACCGTAAAGATACGCTACCTGATGAAACACATTTAACTTTCTAATCTGTAGCACTGCTCAACTGCATTTTCTATGGTGGATATCTAGCGTTACCATTAGACCAGTAAAAGGCCGGGCTAATAGCCCGGCTTTTTGATTCATCTGTTATGGCGACCAGGGCATCATATCGCGCATGCCTTTCATAGTCGGTGCAACATTGTAGGTCATGATATTCAGGTCTTTGCTCATCTGTGCGATATTACGGTTGAGCTTATCCATGTTGCCGCTCACCTCTTTGCTCATCTGTGCCATATTATGGTTGAGCTTGTCCATGTTGCCGCTCATCACATTGGTATTGATAGTCATGACATCCATTTTTGTGGACATGCTCTGCACCGAATTTGTGATGCTATGCAGGTCAGTAGACATGCTGGTCATCGCGGTTTCCATGACACGTACTACGTAAAACATATAGAAAATCGCAATTATGGCGATGATCATACCGGGGATAGCTATCCAGCGATTTCTACCAGAGGACTGTTCCTGTAATTTACCCAGACGCTCCATCTGTTTGTCCTGAATTTTCTTTTGTTCTTCCAGTTGTTTCAGGGTTTGCTCATGGTCCTGCATGATCGATTCACTGAGCGCCTTGATCATGGTCATGTTGCGCTGTTCCAGACTCTGTGTGCTGTCTTCGGCTTTGCTAAAAGCGCTGCCTATGGTTTCATAGAAGCGTGACATTTCCTGTTCACGTTCACTTTCCTGAACCGTCGTTTGTTGAACTACGCTGGCAAAGCCTTTACCGATTTCCTGAACCAGGCCACTGAAATGGCGATCACGGCTCTGATTTTCAGAGCGCATTTCATTGATCAGGGCTTGCAGGGCTAGCAGGCTTTGTTTTGTGTTGTCTGTTGCGTTTGTATCTGAGTTATTTGTCGAGTTTTGTGCGGTGGATTTTTTTACAGCAGCCTTTTTTACTGTGTCCGTTTTTTTGTCCGAAACTTTCGCCGTTTCTGCTTTTTCGGGATCAGCTTTTTTAGTTACTGATTTTTTAGCCGCTGCTTTTTTTACTGTGGGTGTGTCTTCAGGGGATATCTGTTCGGGTTTGTTATCGTCTGATTTATTTCCAGCCATAATTCTATACCTGCTTATTTGAGTTTTTGCTACGTGACTCTGTGCTAACTGGAGTCAATCAATATAAGCAAATGATTATATTCTGATTTAAAAAAATTTCTATGACATTGTTCCTATTGAAGAGCTTTTACGCTGAATCCTTGCATGCAAATAGCTAGCTGATAAACTGATATGTCATGTCTACGCAACACCAGCCACAAAGACAACGGCACTAGATATCACGAAAGGTGCTGGCTGAGATTGGTGATGGGCATGATTTTTCTGAAATGAAAAAAAAACGAAAAACCCTGATTGAGTGTAATCACGCCAGTAAATGAATCAGTTAGCTTGATAACTGTCACTATTGCCCCCATCTCAGATTCTTATTTGACCTTAACTAACCTGTAAGCCATCCATTATGAAAACTGACCAGTTACAACGTAAATTTCTGAATCAATATAAACCCTCCGATTTCACTATTGATAAAACTGATCTCGAATTCAGATTAAACGAAGGCAATACAACGGTTACCAGTTGTCTGAGCATGCGCCGTTTGACCAGTGATCAACAGGCAGCATTATATCTGGATGGTGTTGGTTTGCAGATTATTGATATCCGGCTGGATGATGACTACCTGGATGACTCTGATTATAAATACGATGGTGAAGTGCTGGTGATACCCAATGTACCGCATGAGTTTGAACTCATCACCCAGGTAAGGATTGACCCAGCGCAGAATAAGAGTCTGGAAGGTCTGTACCAGAGCAATGGCAATTACTGCACTCAATGTGAAGCAGAAGGGTTCCGCCATATTACTTTTTATCTGGATCGTCCCGATGTGATGTCCGTATTTACCACCACGCTATGGGCAGATATGGATACATACCCTGTATTGTTATCCAATGGCAATAAGGTCGATGCTGGTGAAGTAGATGGTCGTCACTGGGTGAAGTGGTTCGATCCATACCCGAAGCCCTGTTATCTATTTGCGCTTGTGGCAGGCGATCTGGCGCAGGTGAGCGGCAGCTTTACCACCCACTCTGGTCGTGAAGTCGCGCTGGAGTTTTATACCGAGCATCATAATAAGGAGAAATGTGGCCATGCCATCGAGTCGCTGAAAAAAGCCATGCTGTGGGATGAGCAAGTTTTCGGGCTGGAGTACGATCTTGATCTGTATATGGTGGTAGCTGTGGATGATTTTAATATGGGTGCGATGGAAAACAAGGGGCTGAATGTATTCAACACCAAGTATGTACTGGCAAATCAACAAACCGCTACCGATACCGATTATCTGAATATCGAAGGCGTTATCGCGCATGAATATTTCCACAACTGGACCGGCAACCGCGTCACCTGTCGCGACTGGTTTCAACTCAGCCTGAAAGAGGGCCTGACGGTCTTCCGTGATCAGGAATTTAGTGCCGATATGACATCACGCGCTATCCAGCGCATCAATGATGTTCGTGTACTGCGTGCGCATCAGTTTACCGAAGATGCAGGTCCTATGGCGCATCCGGTACGTCCTGCTTCCTATCTTGAAATCAATAATTTCTATACATCTACCGTTTACAACAAAGGTGCTGAAGTGGTGCGTATGTACCAGACTCTGCTGGGTAAGGAAGGCTTCCGTAAAGGCATGGATCTATATTTTAAACGCCACGATGGGCAGGCAGTGACTACCGATGATTTTCGTATGGCGATGCAGGATGCGAATGATTTTGACCTGACGTTGTTCCAGCGCTGGTATGAGCAGTCGGGTACACCGATCGTTAATATTCAACGTATCTACGATGCTGAAAATAAGCTGCTGACTCTGTGGGTTAAGCAGGATGCGAGAGCCACCAAAGGCGAGGCCAATCTGCCATTCCATATTCCCATGAAGGTTGCGCTTTTCGACCATCAGGGCAATACGCTGGCATTGAACGAGCAGGGCGATAGCGAGCTGGTGTTGAATATAGTGGAGGCCGATCAAAAATTTGAATTCCACAATATTCCCGAGAATGCGCTGGTTTCAGCATTCAGAGAGTTTTCGGCACCGATAATTCTGCGAACTGATTTAAAACCCGATGAACTGGCGCTGTTGATGTCCTGTGACAGCGATGCTTTCAATCAATGGGATGCCGCTCAGCAATATGCAACTCATGTGATGCTGGATTTGATCAATAGCGATGAGATTACGCAAACCGATATGCTGGAAGGCCTGTTAATGGCTATTGAGGCCTTGTTAAACAATAGACAGATGGATAAGCCATTACAGGCTGAGATGCTATGTCTGCCCGGTGAAAAGTATCTGGCTGAACAATGTACACCGATTGATGTGCATAAGATTCATCGCGTGCGCGAATTTGTTAAGGGGCAGGTCGCTCAACGCTTCGAACAGCAAATCCTTGACCTGTACAACTCACTACAAGATTCTGGCGAGTATAAGATCGATCACCAGAGCATTGGTAGACGCACACTGAAGAATGTCTGCCTGGGCTATCTTACTCATCTACAGAAGATGGATCACTTTGAGCTGGCTAAAGCACAATTCGATAGCGCGAATAATATGACCGATCAAATGGGTGCATTGAATGCCATGGTTAATTATAAAAACGCCATCCGTGAAACCATGTTCGACAGCTTCTATCAGCAATGGTCAGATACCGCACTGGTGGTGGATAAGTGGTTTAGTGCACAGGCCTCAGCTAGTTATCCCGATGCATTGAAAGAGATTCTTGCGCTAGAGCAACACAAAGCCTTCAACCTGATGAACCCGAACCGGGCGCGCTCATTGATTGGTGCATTTCAGGCCAATAGCGTGGTGTTTCATGATACCTCTGGCAAGGGCTATGAATTCCTGGCGGATAAGGTGATGGAGCTGGATAGTTTTAATCCGCAGATAGCATCCAGAATGGCGGGCGCCTTTCTGAACTGGAAAAAACTGGTGCCAGAGTTGGGTGAATCGATGAAAGCTCAGATTCAACGCATCCAGTCCAAACCTGATCTGTCTAATGATGTTGCTGAATTGATGTCTTCCTGCCTTGCTGACGACTAGTTTTGTTGCAGAATCTATTAAATTCTAAAAAAACTCAGATAGACCTGGTCCTTCCAGGTCTTTTCAATTTGCCGTTGTATGAGCTGGATGAAACAGAATTGCAATCGAAAACACCTGCATTGCATCGTTTGCTGCGCTATGCCAATCGAGAAACCAGTTGCTGCTTCGACATCGATGAGATCTTGATTGATGTACTGGGGCTGAAGCAGAGTGCATTACCTTACGCACATGCCTGCAAACCCACGCATTCCGGCTACGGTGTTTTGTTTAAGCCAGTACACCTCAAAGCCGATATGAATAATGCTCTAGTCTTTCCTGTCAGTGAATCGGAAGAAAATATAAGTCATATAATCAATGACTTACAGGACTATTTTAAAGTTGATTTTGATATTGAGTCTTTATCAGATAATCTGTTTTTAATGCAGTTACATGAAGTTCAACCGATGCTTGAGCTGCCCCATTACCTGTCAGCTACGGGTAAGAAAGTGACGCATTATCTGGAGCAGGCAAAAAGAAATCTAGACTGGTTTAAATTGTTTAATGAGATACAGATGTTTTTGTTTCAACATCCAGTGAACCGGTACCGGGAAAAACAGGGTTTACCACTAATCAATAGCCTGTGGTGCTGGGGCGCTGATCGCTGGCAGGGTGAGACTTTTAGCAACCGTTTATGGTTTAGCGATGATAGTGAGATGCAGGCACTGGGCAGGCTTTATTGTGGTGAGAGTTCAGAGCTGGACGATATTCAGGCGAGAGACCTGAAACAGCAGGTTACCGTCATTGACCTTAGCCTGATCCGTTCATTAAAAGGACACTCGCAACAGCCGCTGCTTAAACTGTTAGTAGATATTGAAAACAAATATCTGCAATACCTGCTGGAGAAAAGCTCCCATCGTATTAGATTACTAGCAGGGGGCTCTTTTAATGTTTGCTACCAAAGCGCTATGCGCCATAGATACTGGAAAAAAAACATCACTCTGTCGCAACTATCGAGTTGAAATCTCCGCATTTCGTAATCAAATTTTTTATTTCGCACTCAAGCCAGATATCAACTAGAATCTACGCCGATTTGAAACATTAAAGGGAAACAATGATATTAATTGGCGTACTCATCATCGTAATCTTAGGGGCCATGGCTGGCGAAATTGAGATAGCACTCACTCTGGCTCTGCTGTTTGGCCTGTTTATTATTCAGAATAGTTTTAACAAGCAGTTAAAAGACCTCCAGCAACAGATTAAAACACTCAAACAGCGACTCGACGCTAGCGATGTTAAAGCAAAGATACCTGAACAGCCGGTACAGGCGTCTCAGGCGCTAAGCAGCAAAACCGAAGTGCTAAATATCCCGTCGCCAGATGATGAAGATTTGGTCAGACAACTGGATATGCCTGAGGCTGAGGTTGCTAGTGCGGTCCAGCCTGCAGCTGTGCAGACTAAACCTCAGCCTCAGCCAGCACGAGCTCAAGCCGCCCAAGCAACTGAAACTAAAGCTACCCCCTTTGATCTCCTGATCGACAGAGCCAATAAACTGATTGTGTCCTACTTCACCGATGGCAATATCTTCGTGCGAGTAGGTCTGCTGGTGTTATTTTTTGGTGTTGCATTTCTGCTCAAATATGCCGCTGAAAACTCTCGTATACCGATAGAGTATAGATTTCTCAGTGCAGGCCTGGGAGGCCTGGCTCTGGTAGTGGTGGGCTGGCGCTTACGTCTGAAAAAAGAAGTCTTCGCGCTACTGTTGCAGGGCGGGGGCATAGGTATCATCTATATCACCATCTTTGCATCCTATCGTATCGCTCATCTGATCCCTTCAAATCTGACCTTTGTGTTACTGGTAGCCTTTGCCCTGATTACCACTGCGCTTGCGGTATTACAGAACTCCAGGTCTTTAGCCATGTATGCCGTCTTAGGTGGTTTTCTGGCACCATTTCTAGCTTCTTCTGGCAGTGGTAATTACATCGGTCTGTTCAGTTATTACGCAGCGCTTAATCTAGTGGTATTTGGTGTAGCCTGGTTCAAATCCTGGCGCCTGCTCAACCTGATGAGCTTCGCTTTTACCTTTGGTGTTTACACTCTCTGGTTTGTATTCTCTTACCGCGAGCATATGCTGCTTTCTGCGGGTCTGTTCCTGGCGCTATTTTTTGTTATGTACAGTGTGCTGGGTGTGCTTTATGCGTTAAAGCAGGAACAGAATTTAAAAGGCGTCGTAGATGCTTCCCTGGTATTTGGTACACCTCTGATAAGTTCGTCGATAGCCATGGTGATGTTGCGTCATCTGGAATACGGCATTGCTATCGTCTGTATGGCTGTAGGTATCTATTACGTGGTTCTGGCGCGTTTTTTATGGAGCCGCATTGGTGAACAAACACGTCTGCTGGCCGAATCCATGCTGGCTGTCGGTGTGGTTTTTGCGACGTTGGCGATCCCTTATGCGCTGGATGGCCACTGGAGCAGTGCGGCCTGGGCGCTGGAGGCGGCAGGTATACTGTGGGTATCGTTGCGTCAGCAACGTTATTATGCACAGGTATTCGCTTTAGTTTTACAACTGGGTGCAGGCATTTTATTCCTTTTCCGAAACGCCCATGACATCGGTGAAATAGCGTGGATGAACCCTGCATTTCTGGGGGGGAGTTTTATTGCTTTTGGTGCGTTGATTTCGGCCCGCCTGCTATATCAGGAAGATCGTAGTAATCATTTACATCAGGCCCACTGGATATTCTATGGTTGGGGCTTAGGCTGGTGGTTAGTCAGCTCACTGATTCAGATTGATCACTATATCGATAATGAGATATTTGCCGTGCTGGTCCTGTTAACCTTTACCGCTTCAGTACTTGGCTATCTGGACCGGATACGCAAATGGGACTGGTTACCGGCTTCCATTACGCTGGGGGCATTGCTACCCGTGCTGTATCTGCTGGCAGTAGTCTCCTGGCAGCAGGGGCATTACTTTCTTCAATTGCCGGATATGACTGGCTGGATTGCACTACTCGCTCTGAATTATTTCCTCATATTCAAACTGGAAGATATCAAGTGGCCTGTTAACTATTATCTGGCACTTTACAGTGGCTGGGTCTTTCTTGTTGTTGTAATGCTTTCAGTGGAGCTGGAAGCACGTTTCTTTGAGTTGATGCCTGATGCTGGAAACGCCTGGTCGGCATGGTTTGCTGTATTACCGCTGTTTAGCATCTGGTGGGTGAGGCAGGGTAAAATGGCGGTGCTACAGCGCTTTGGTCAACCACTACAATTATCCATTACTGCGCTTATGGTCGGGTATCTTGTGATCTGGCTTGTGTTCAATAACCTGTCTAATGATGGCGCTGCTTATCCTTTGCCCTATATGCCTTTGATCAACCCGATAGATCTCGTGCAAATTGTATTTTTTATAGCGGTTTATCGGTCTATGAAATTGCTAGGTGGTGCAATCCCTGAATACAGGAACATGATTTTTAGTGTGCTGGGAGGACTGATTTTTATCTGGATTAGTGCATTATATCTACGCAGCATGCATCACTACATGCCGATCCAATTCAATATTGAACATATGCTGTTAAATGCCCGTATACAGACCGGGCTTTCTATACTCTGGACCCTGATCGGTATGGCAGCGATTCTTTTCGCTTCCAAAAAATCTTTGCGTACCTTGTGGATAACAGGAGCTGTGCTGGTTGGCATTGTCGTGGTCAAATTGATTTTCACTGATCTACGAGCCAGCGGTACGATTGAGCGCATTGTTTCCTTTCTTGCAGTGGGGGGATTGCTTGTTGCCATGGGCTATTTTTCTCCCATCCCCCCTAAACAGGATGACAGCGCAGAAGATGAAGAGAGTAACGAAAAGAGTCAGATTATTGTCTCAGCAGGGCAAGTGAATGAATAAAATGATTATATTCAGCCTGCTTGCGTTGACCATGTCTCAGGCACATGCACAAAAGGTATTCGAAATATCCGATTATGCCTGGCAGGCACAGATTGTTGTCAGCGATGCTAATCTGCAACGTATCGATATTGGCGTCGATATTCTAAAAGGAATGAGTCATCAGCAAGCTGCCGATATAGCGGTATTCGATGCCAATGGACAGGCCTTGCCCAGTATGTTGCGTAGAAAGGGGCCGACGACAGAAAGCGGTCAGATTGATTTGTCGTTTCACCGTTTTAATCGTGAACAGGTTACTGGTACGGCTGGAACACTGACCATCGATCAGCAGCAGATGGACGATAATAATAATCAGATTAGCCGTCTGGAGTACCAACAACAACTCGCAGTCACACAGGATAGATCAGATTATATTATTGAATTGACGGATCAGCAGAGAGAGCAGGGTATCAGTGAAATCGAGCTGGAATGGACGCATCAACCAGCTACTGATTTCCTCAAGCTGACAATACAGGGTGCCAATGATCTCGATCACTGGAAAACTCTGCAACGTGAGAAAAACCTGTTTAGCGAGTCCGGACGTAAGGCTGAATGGGTAACTCTGACCCAGTTACCGACACATTATCGATATATTCGTCTGATTCCATCATCTGACATCACTGAATTTAATTTACTCAAAGCAACGGGTAGCTACCATCGGGTTATTAATGCGCCTGATCTAGTGTTTAATACGACTACTGCACTTGAGGAAGATGCTAAACATGCAGGGTTTTATCATTTTAAGCAACCGCTACAGGTGAAAGCCAAAGGCATGAGTTTTGTGCTACCAGCAGGCTATTTTGTATCCGGTATCCTATATGGCAGTCATCGCGGATTTGATAAGAAATTTCAGCTTCAATCGAACTTCAGGCAGCATAATATGAGTAATATCGCCGCGAATAAAGCGCTGGATATTTCATCCTATCGATTTACGGACTGGTGGTTTAAGCCGGATAAAATGCTAGATGTACCTGTTAAACTATCGTTTAGCTATCCTGCTTATGAGTTATATTTTATCAATAATCAACAGGGACCTTTTACCCTGGCCTGGGGTAATTATGAGGTTGATCACTTCAATGATAATTTATCGGCCTTACTGCAAAGTCAGGGTAGCAATAGTTATTCTAATGCTGCTGAAGTCGACTACCTGGAGATACAGCAGGGCAGTGGTATACAGCGGCAGAATAAAGCCCCGGTTAAACCATGGAAAACCTGGCTATTATGGGCTGTATTATTGATAGCTGTTTTAGTGACGGGGCGTATGGCATTTACCCTGTATCGCGATATGAATAGACAAGCATCTTGAGTAAAAGCCAACCTGGAATCGTATTCAAGCAGCGGGAAGCTGACGCACAATTACTGGCTGAGAAAAGCACGCTGCATCCACTATTGCAGCGGATTTTTAGTGCGAGGGAGATATCATCATTTGCTGAAACCCGCTATTCGCTGAGTAATTTATTATCCCCTGAGAGTATCTCTAATCTCAGCGAAGCTGCACAGTTACTGGCAAAGCATGTACAGCAACACTCATCGATACTGATTCTAGGTGACTATGATGCGGATGGAGCAACCAGCACTGCGCTATGCGTAAGAGCATTGAATATGCTAGGCCATGCCAAGGTCAGTTTTATATTACCCGATCGGGTTATCGATGGTTATGGTGTATCTGGCAATATCGCACAGCGTGTGATCGATTTAGCTCCAAAACTGGTGATAACAGTTGATACTGGCATTGCCAGTTTCAAGGGCCTGAGCATGCTGAAACAGGCAGCTATTGATGTCATTATCACTGACCACCATCTACCAGCAGAGGGTTTGCCCGATGCCAATGTGATTGTAAATCCAAATGCTTTTGCTGACAGTAGTGGAAAGAATCTGGCTGGTGTAGGAGTCGCATTTTATCTAATGCTGGCAACGCGTAGTGTATTACGCCAATCAGGCTATTTCGAAAAGCAGTCAGAACCCAATTTTGCAGAGTGTCTCGATCTGGTCGCAATAGGGACAGTTGCCGATCTGGTACCACTGGATTATTACAATCGCATTCTGGTCAACGAGGGGTTAAAAAGAATCCGTGCAGGAGCCTGCTCAAGAGCGGTCACCAAACTCATTCAACTTACGGGAAGAACTCAAAAATACCTCACCAGTCAGGATATTGGATTTACCCTGGCCCCACGCATCAATGCCGCAGGTCGTCTGGACGATATGAGTATAGGTGTTCAGGCACTGCTGACCAACGATGAAACACAGGCTGCTGCTCTGGCTTTCGAGCTGGATAATATTAATGCCTATCGGCGTGAATTACAGGATGAGATGACACAACAGGCGATGCAGATGCTGCCTGATATTGATGACATAACAGGCCAGGCGAAATTCAGCTATGTGTTATATCAGGATAGCTGGCACGAAGGCATTGTGGGTATCATCGCCTCAAAGATCAAAGACATGACATTCCGCCCCTCAATCAGTTTTGCACAAACGGAAGAGGGTGCGCTCAAGGGTTCCGGTCGGTCAATACCGGGAGTTCATATGCGCGATATGCTTGATCTGGTTGATAAACAATCTCCCGGGATCATACGCCGATTTGGCGGACATGCCATGGCTGCGGGTTTAACCATAGAAAAAGACAGTATGGAACAATTTAAACACAGCTTCGAGCAGGTATTACAGCAGCAAATCGATCCTGACTGTTTCGATAATGTCGTTTATTACGATGATGAAATTAATGCGGCTGATATAAATCTCGAGATGGCTTTATTACTACGAGAGACTGGTCCCTGGGGACAGCGTTTTCCTGTACCGAGTTTCATTGGAGACTTTAAGGTACTCAACCAAAGGATACTCTCCGACAGACATCTGAAATTTATATTGAAACTCGAAGGTCAGCCTGGTCAGGTTGACGCTATTTTATTTTATGCGACTGATGAGGAGCTCAGAACTAATTATCAGACTATCAAATTACATTATGAACTTAGTGTAAATATCTACCGAGAACAGGAAAGCGTACAGTTGATGATTCGTCATATCATTTAATGCAGTTTCCTAAACTGTGGCAGGAAATAGCCCTATGCAAGGCATCATCCGCAGGGAGTGCTGGCCCTTTTCAAGAATGACAACGTAGCAGAAGGCTATTTTCCGGCTCGCCCGAAGGGAAGTAACCTTCCTGGGACTATATCAAAGAAATGGATAGCAATCTCATGGAGATTGATTACAGAGACTATTCCTCTTATATCGGTAATATCCATATTTCAGCCTTAGAAAATATTAAAAAGTAGACAATTACTCTTTCTTTTATAGATTAGATTTTTATAATGCCGCACATTCTGCAAGGTTTCATTCTGGAATCCGCAGTTGGAGGAGTTGTAGTGCGTTTGCAGTGGTGTAGATCAAGGCGTGACGACGCGGAATAGCAGAATTACAAGGCTTCCGCGTCCTGCTCACGCCCCTTACCTAAGTCCATATAGGCAAGGCTTCCGCGTCCTGCTCACGCTCCTTACCTAAGTCCATATAGGCAATGCAGAGATACGCCGCCGGAAAAGTGCAATTCAGCTCGTAGCTGGATTCACCTGTTGGTTTTCAGCATGGATGCTGTTATTTCGCGAATGCATGGACGCCTATATGGACGTAGGTGGTAGGGTGAAGCAGGAAGCCAGAACCGAACTATTGTCGAGAACAGTGCAGGACGCCTAAAGGGAGTTAGGTGATAGAGCGAAGCACGACTCAAGGGACGAGGTAGGGCGAAGCAGGATGTCTAAGCCGAGGAGGCCAGAGCCGATGCATTAGAGCGTGAAAAAATATTTAGACTGTAATGCCTGACGAAACAGTGAGTTACCCTCTAATACGAGCGGTCAACTGCGGAATCTATGTTTATAACTGAGTGCGTGATTATCTATTAGCTGACTGGGTGTTTACAGCTAAAAATCCGACTCCCATAATTGTTTATTATCAGAGATGTGAAGTTTTGTAGTCTTATTAACAAATGAAAGCTCAATTACGAATTTTAAAACAACTGGCCATCTGGATTTTTCCTTTTACAGGATTAAACATTTATCTGTCAAACTCTTACAACCAGTCTCTTTTTGAGTTGGCCGTGTGGTGGGGTGAAAATTACACTCTTACTGTGAATACCTCCGTAAAGCTAATAACGTTTGCAATTTTATTCATATTATTTTCTCTTCAGTTCATAAGTTTATTGAATTCAATGTGTCTGGGTATTTTCGGTCGAAAACATTCACGGGTATTTTTAGGCTGTCTAATTAAAAATACCACTATGAACTATCGGCCAGAGGATAAAGAAAAAAAAGTCATTTGTGAACGCAATTATAAACAAGAATTCAATTATAGTTTTCACGATGTCAATCGGTTGAAAACGTTCATAAAATTGCCTTTTACTGAAAACACTCTGGTAAATAGCAATAAACATTTACATCCTTACTCAATCTTAAACCGCATCATGTTAATGTTGTTTTTTGCTATGCCTACATTAGCAGCAATTCATGCTCTGGCATTTCCAGCGTATGTCGTTGACCAGAGTAGGGGGCAAATACTATCCGATGATGCCGTGCAAAGTTTTGATCAGGTATTATCAGCCTTTAATTTAAATCTATTTACTTCAGCCATCGTTTTTTTCTCCAGTCTTTTGATAGCCATTTATTTTTCCAGTAAGCAGCAAGATGATTCTGGAAAACAGGTCGAACCTCTACCAGAATATATAAGGCCTAAAAGTATCGTTATTGGAAAACCAATTATTCTCGTAAAAACCACCATTGAAAAATTTGATGAGCTTACTCAATTAAAGACTCAGGTTGATACGGGATTGCGTCGCGTATCGTTTGAGTTTGCAGAGGGATTTTATCCGCCTGTTTATGTGACTTTAAAGTTTGATCGAAATAAATATCCTGAGTTAGAAAAACAAATCATGCTGAATATAAAATCTAAAAAGGCTATGAGTTTTGAATTGACAGAAAAGTTGAGATTGAAGGTAATTAAAAAGGAAGAAGAGGCTGAAAAAAAATCTGCATGATGGAAAATTCAGGTAGCTTGTATGTATGTGCAACTATTAAATCTTCTCATCGGACAGGATAAGGCAAAAGCAGGACTCTAAAGTTTTCATTGCAGTCCAGAGTGTTTTTTCTGCAATGCAAAAGACTCGATGGTTTCAGGAATATAATATTGAAACTTATTGTGCTAAAACCTCGCTATGACCGATCCATGTGCTAGATATTCCCAGTTTACCTTCCACAGATCTGGAGAAAGTCTGTGCTTCTTTTAATGACTGAAAATCTTGTACAGCGATACGGTAAATACTGGTGCCTTTACGGTCAATAATGATGATTCTGGAATTAAGACTGGCCTTATGAAATCTCTGATTGACCCGCTCAGCCTCCGCCTTATCAAGCGTAGAAAACAAGTAGACATTATACTGCCGTCTCGATTTACTTGCTGCGGGAGTAGTGTTGTTTTTTATTGCTGTCTTTTCATCCTGAGTAAGGCTGGTTTTAGCTTTAGCCGCTGTACCTGGCAGACCTGTTGATTTATTTTTGGTCTTATTTTTCGTCTTCTTATCTACAGTTGTTTTAGCTGAGTCTTTTGAATCAGAAGCTATCAAATCGAATGAACCATCGTCATTGATGAGCAATTGTATACCCGGTTGACTAAGAATGAACGCGTCGGATTGCTCGTTTTGGGTGATTTGAATGCTGCCATTGATCAAGTAAACCGAAGACGAACTTCTTCCGCGCTGAACACAGATATCATAGTTGAAAGAAACCGCTGAAACGAGAGAATTGCCTACTTTGATATCATGCATATCACCAGGTTCTAACGCTTGCTTGGAAAAGATACAGCTTTTTCCTTTATTAATAACCAGTATCAGTGGTTGGCTATTTGTTGTTGATTTTTCTATTTCCTTAGCTTGTATGCTGATCTGGGATTCAGGATAAAGGAACAAAGTAGTAGATACCCCCATTTGTATCTCTGCCTGCCCTCTATTACCTGTGGTTATTTGATCGCCTGGTTTTATTACCTGATTTCTTTTCAGATCAGTTTTATGTGTTCCCTGTTGTAACCAGACTGGGGATTTCAAAGCAGTAATTTTTTTTTCAGTGAAATCAGCGGCAAAAACAGAGCAAAATATTTGACTGAGTAATATGGAACTGATGAGTATCTTTAGCATAGATTTCACATAATGGTAAGGTTGTTTTTATAGCACAAATAAGCACAAAAATAAAAAGAGTCAGATTCGAAGCGGTCAGGTACTGCTGTGTACAAAACTGAAAATATTTTTATCCGTCCTGAATTCGGTTTCTGACCTGAGTTAATCAAAATACGTAATTTACACCACCTTACTCGCTTCACGATAAGATACCATGCGTTGTTGGTTCTCGTCCCACAGACTTGATTGAAAACAGTCAATAATATCTCGTAAAGCGATAGATGTGGTCACAGGTGACTGTAATTCGGGAATCGCTGCCATGGCTTCGGGCAGGCGGTAGAACGGTATGCGCACATTGAGGTTATGAACATGGTGATAACCGATATAGCCGGTAACTCACTGCATCAGTTGGTTGAGCTTCATATAACAGGTAGATTCGAGCGTCGCGCGCGATAGAAGGTCAAGGCCTCAGGTGAAATTATAATCATGCGTTTTAAGCTCTGCCGGGTGAAAAAGAGATAACTATCCAGTGCTGAGGCAAGGGGCATTGGTATCAACACCACAAAAAAGCCACATCAAAACCGCCAAACACCCATAGCAAGGCGCAGTTGACCGCTCGCGTTAGAGGGTAAGCCACTGTTTCGTTAACCATTATCATCGATATGTCTATTCACGCTTCTATGCATCGGCTCAGGCATACTGCTTCGCTCTATCACCTAAATCCCTTTAGGCGTCCTGCATTGTCCTACCTTCGTTCATGTTAGCGTCCATGCATTAGCGAAATAACAGCATCCATGCTTAAAACCAAACAGGTGAATCCCGCTACGAGCTGAATTGCACGTTTGAGGCGGCGTATCTCTGCGTTGCCTATAGGGACATAGGTAAGGGGCGTGAGCAGGACGCGGAAGCCTTGCCTATAGGGACATAGGTAAGGGGCGTGAGCAGGACGCGGAAGCTTTGCCTATAGGGACATAGGTAAGGGGCGTGAGCAGGACGCGGAAGCTTTGTAACTCCCTGGAATAGCTCGCTATTGTGCGTCGTCACGCCTTGATCTACAATACCTTAAACGCACTACAACTCGTCCAACTGGAGATTCCAGGTTTAAAAGTTCCCGTCCGATTCGAATTCCGCCACTATGATCTAGCTACTCCAGATCGGATAGTTCATCGATATCTGGTTCTTGCGTCAGCCCCATAATCGTGTTCTCCAACTCTTATAGAAAAATCGCATTAAAAAACGTCACGTACCTGTCATACAACATTTTAATAAATATTACATGAACAGCCCCAGGGTCATTTAATAGATGTCATGGAAGTTACTCCATTCTTGTGCAGTACAAAAGGAATAGCGCTGGAGTCTATATTGCGCAGCAACAGGCCAGACTGAAGCTCATCCCTGTTTAACGACTGTCTGGGTATTATTGTCCGTACTGGATAAAACACGCAGAAAAGTACAGGATAACTATCTGGCTTTTGTTTCAGAAGGCTGCAATCAATCCTCTCTGGGTTAGGCCCAGATCAATCTATCAAAGACATACCCAATAATAGAAACAGGCAGCACAGCGACCACTTAGCGATTACGCTAAGAAAGGTGTGGAGAAATATTCAGCGATGGCTAAAGCCAGATGCTAGTGAAGTATTTTGGGTAAAGCTATGCAACGGTAATTTGGCTGTAAAAGCAAATGTAAATCAGATTTGAAATATAAATCCTGACCCCACAGAGCTCAGATAAAAATAAATAGCGATGGTTTTGTTTGGCGTATGGTAGAGATGACTATGAGTATCGTACGATAAAAAGCTTATATATGTTTATTTTTGCCTACGCTGTTTTGCTAATTGAAAGATGGCTACCTATCATCTAAATTTAAACTGTGATTATCATACTTCGTGTAGTTATGCAAATAGAGGGAAAAATTCAGCAAATTGGAAAATTCGCGCAAATCACATAATGACCAGTTAGGAGAATAATAAAATTAATACTCGCACATTAAATACTCTATCGTTCGGAACTATAATTGTTTTTGCTTGTGGGTGGGGATTAATATTATTAATACCAGCTGCAAGTTCGCTATTCGGTAGCGAGCAGGTTGAACACTACAAAGTACCATTAGTTTTGATTTCGTTTCTAGCCGTGATTGTTTTATCTATCACAGCAGTTGTCATGGTTGTATATTGTTTAGCATTGTTACTAAAGAAAAGATCGACGGCGTGGTTAAAATTACCTATCGCTTTATTATTGCCTGTCATACTTTTAAATGTGGTTTCATTTTTTATAGTTGACCATGTATCTCAAAGTAGAAACTCTGCCGAAAATGCGATGAAATATTGTAAGAAAGTTAAAGGTCTAACTCAATAAATTTGGGGGTCTCAATAAATGTATATCAAATCATTACTGTCTATTAACTTTCACTGCAAAAACAGTTGATTGATATTCACGAAAGAACTCTGGAATTAGCGATTAGCAGTTCCCATAATAGATGTTACCGTTTTGTTTCTAACTTAACGAACCTCAAATAGAAACTTTCATGAACTTTATGGTGAAATGGACTTACATTCATCCAAAAGTTTAGTCATATTGTTCGATGAGGCAGACAAATTGGTTTAACTAAAAAACTGGCCAATGATCTCGATTTAATTCTTAATCAATGTAGACTTAGGTATATTACCGACCGGATCTGTTTGCATTGTCATCCCAGGTAGTCAGGGATATTTTTGAATATCTCGATTCTTAATTTTATGTGTAGACACTAGATACTCTTTAACCTCAATAATTCATAAAAAAGAAGCCAAATCGATTGCATCCGTGATGCTCAATACCGGTGTACTTTGTGCGTAAATATCGATACCTATATGAACTCCAGAAGCGACTCACAGTAACCGGAATGTATTCGAATTCTGCACTAGCTGATACGTATAATTTTTAGTGCCTGTTTTTTACCTTTAACCCTAAGCAATTCGTATTCACTCACTGGTATATTCATAAAGGTGCCGTAGCTATGTTGATCTATCACTATTTCACCTTCTGCTGCGGCAGAGCATAAGCGAGATGCAACATTGACTGAGTCACCGATAATAGTAAAGTCCATTCGATCTGAGGCACCTATAGTGCCTATGACTACATCTCCGGTATAGATACCGATACCAATTCCGCGCGACAGACGGGAAGTTTTCATTTTTGAGATGGCCTGCTGAGCGGCATTGAATGCTCTTTTTTCAGCATCTTCGCCCTGGAAATACGCCAGTACTGCATCACCGATCATCTTATCAACATCACCGTGATTCTGGGATACCGCTGCGATTACAATCTCCAGCGATTGATTAAGAAAGGCTACAACTTTTTCTGGTGATTCTGTTTCACAAAAATCCGTAAAACCCCGTATATCAGAAAACAATATGGTCGCCCGAATACGCCTTGATTGAACTTGTCCTGAACCCAGGGATGATCTAAGGCTTGAAACGGCCTCATGTGAAACCAGCTTTTGTAGCTTGTTGCGAAACTCCTGGATAAGATCAGTCCTGTAATTGATATCTCGTTGTGCCCTTGCAACAAGTTGTCTCATGATCAGACCAAGTAACACCAATACGCCAACTGGAAATGATATTGCGGGAACGATAATTTTAAGAGATAAGCTATCGAGATAATCAACAGGTTCGTATAATTCCATTACAATATTATTTACATTTCCTGGTACACGTACATACAGCTCATAAAGTTTGGAACCGTCATCCATTTTTTTCAGAATCAGGTTGTTCTGACCATTCCTGGCGTTGACAAAACCATTGCTGAGATCATTGCTACCTATGGCATTTTCTTCAGAGCTGTAAAGTAGTATCGCATCGTTACCGTAAATTTTTAGATGAGATAGCCTCAGTTCCCTCATTTCTCCTCTAATCGTATTGATCAATGACAGACCCTGATCTGTTTTAAAAAATGAGGGAGGGTCTTCACTCTGTTGCAGGGTTTCCCATGCGCTTTTATCTTTATCGATTAAAGCCTGGTCTATGGTTTGAGACCGGGCTTCAGATAATTGAAGATAGATTTCTTCGACCAGATATCGACTGCCCTTGCCAAAGGTAATGGCGATCACCAAAATCAAAATAACTAAACCAGGTAAAACAGTATGTCGAAACTTTTCGGCTAGAGGATACGGATTATCAAGTTTTATGTTCAAAGAATCTGGCATGGAATTTACCTTGGTAGTTATTTTTATTTATGAGGACTCGGAAGCGATTGCAGATTGATTGAATACCCTGATGATGAGCCATAGTGAAGTCTTCCTGACATAAGCAACAATTAATAATCCTAGCCACTAATAATCTGAAACTGACATAATCAGGAGCCATATCTTCGTTGTGTTTTTTTAATATGTGAAACAGGAATAATGCAATCAGAACCACTGCAGGAACACCTTTAAACTCTATCAGCATTCCTGATATTACCACTATTTTGTTTAGATATGCATTATCCAGGTAATTCGGATTTTCTAGAACTGGCTAGTAAAGGGCTTCTCCAATAAAAAGCATAACAATCGCAAATAAAAACAATACACCGATGCTATCGTTTGGCATTTGCTCAATGTTCTTTTGTTAAAACAATCCGTTTTTCTGAAGTTCAATTTTAGAAATTACACTGGTAATGAAATATTAAGATTGCAATCCAGATTTATTGGCTATCGCTCTTATCCCAGGCGCTATCTCTGATTTTGCTGGATTATCGATGCAGCGGCTTCGCGTTCAGATAATGCTACCGATGCAACATCCAGCAGTTCGTCATTTAAACCATGTTTAAAGCAGGGTGTCGTCACAGCCTGAGATAATCAATCATGTAGCAGTCCATTATGTGTTGAGTCGAGTATCCATCTATCGATAAGCTCGTGCGGGAATAACCATTTACCAGTTATTTTGGTGGCGGGTATCTTGCCATAGCTAACCAGTGAATAAATTTTTTTCGTTTAGATGCAGGTAATCTGATACCTGCTTTACATTCATGAAAACATCAAAATGATTTTCCATATAGGGACGCATGGCGAATCTACTCTAATGTTCTTTTTTGTGATGAGCCAGGGCGTTGCGGGATGGCATCAAATTCAATACTTGAGTGGCCGTTGTAAACAATGAAATGTTTGCCCTTCGCGCGTGCGATTAGGATTACGCCCATTTTTCTGGCGATATCCAGCCCCATCTGAGTAGCGCCTGAACGCGATAGCAACACCGGTATACCCATTAGCGCAACCTTAATCACCATCTCTGAGGTCAGCCTACCTGTGGTGTAAAATACCTTGTCATTTGCGGGCACACGATTCAGCCACATATAACCCGCTATGGCATCTACTGCATTATGTCTGCCGACATCTTCGATGAAGATCTCGCTTTCATCCTGCTTACACAAGGCACAGCCGTGTACGGCGCCGGCACTTTTATAGATTTCATTATGCTCATTCAACTTATTCAGAAGACTGTAGATCATGGATTGTCTGATCTTAACCTGAGGTAACTGGGTTTTATCCAGCTCTGCCGTCAGATTGCCGTACATGGTGCCCTGTCCACAGCCAGTGGTGACGGTTTTGTGTTTGAGCTTTTTATCCAGACTATCTACACCATGGTGAGTGACGATTGCGACGGATTCGGTTTCCCAGTCGACCTGGACTGATTTGATTTGTTTTATGTCGCTGATGATGCGTTGATTATGTAACCAGCCCAGAATCAAAAGCTCGGGATAATTGCCGAGTGTCATCAGGGTGACTATTTCTCGTTTATCGAGATAAACCGTTAGGGCGCGCTCGACGGCAATGTTTCCACTTACCTGCTCGTTGAATTCGTTTAAACCAGTAACTTCGTTGGTGCTGTGCAATCCGGCATTACTGAGTTCCGGTTGATAATGGGGTGTTAACAGGGCAGGTTGGTTCATATCTAACCGCCGGTCATATTCATATGGCGAAGTAAAATTTCATTAGACTGGATATTAAATTCATGTCCTTTGGGTTTGATATCGAGTGATTCGATAATGGCATTCTTTAGAGCCTCTCTATCACCGGGGTGGGCTCTGATGATGTGTTTTAAATCCATAGAGTGTTCCTGACCCAGACATAACAGTAACTGGCCTTCTGCAGTCAGGCGAACACGATTACAGCTATCGCAGAAGTTATGGCTATGCGGTGAGATAAATCCCACGCGAGTATCAGGGTAGTCATTAATGCGAAAATAGCGGGCTGGTCCAGCGGTGGTTTCAGTCGTGTGTATTAATTCAAAATCAGACGACAGGTCTTCGATAATCTCGTCACTGGAGTAATAGGTGCCACTGTGGCTATGCTCTCCGGTGATACCCAGCGGCATATTTTCTATAAAGCTGATATCGATCTTTCGTTCAAGTGCATAATTGAGCAGGTCTTTCACTTCTTGATGATTACGATCTTTCAGAATGACGCTATTGATTTTGACCTTATTAAATCCATGATCAATAGCTGCCTGAATGCCATCTAGTGTTTTCTCGATTTTGCCGACTCGGGTGATCTCAGAAAACAGATCAGGCTTAAGTGTATCCAGACTGACATTGATACGTGTAACACCCGCATCTTTAAGCTGAGTTGCAAATCTGCTCAGCTGTGATCCATTTGTGGTCAGGGTAAGATCTTCCAGGTCATCAAGCTGCCCCAAGTTTTGAAATAGCGAGATGATATTACTTCTTACCAGTGGCTCACCACCGGTGATTCTGATTTTCTTTACGCCAAGTTCGACATAGGCCTGTGCGATGTAATGAATTTCTTCCAGCGTGAGTAATTGGGTACGCGGCACGAATTGCATATTCTCTGACATGCAGTACTGGCAACGAAGATCACAACGATCAGTCACCGAAAGCCGGATGTAATCGATTTTCCTGCCGTAGCGGTCAATTAACTGGTTTTGATTTTTTGTAGCAGGCTGATTATTCAGCATAAAAAACTCTCATTCTTGGTAGCTCTTAACTTTGAGCTTTAGTTTGTATAGCAATATGTATACCTGAATAATTCGGAGAAGTGTCCGGATTTATTCGTATATTTCGATCATTACGCGCTCACTGCGAAAATAATCTTTTACAATATCAGATGCTTATAGATTGATTCGTTACTATGGATGCTCGCTATAATGTAATAATTCGTTTCAATATGACAACTTTTTCCACTAGTTGTCTCATTTAAACACGATATCTGATTCAGATTTAGCTGAAAAGTGGGTCGATATGTACCATTTGCGAATCAGCATTTTCCCATATTGCTCCACTTTACAGCTTTTCAAGCTGATTATTTTCCACTGTCAGCTCTTCTACCAGCCTCGCAACAATTTGAAAAAGCTGTCATGGCGAGTGTAACGTGTCAATCTATAAGTGCTTGATATTATGCTAAAAGATCTCCAGGCAACTATAGGTCAATAATTTCAGAATTTGAGTAAACACAAACTCTATGCAAAAAAATAGAACTTAGCGATTTCACACGGATTTTTTAATATGGGAGAAAAATCCTGGTACTGGATGGTCATCATCATTTGATTGAAAGAATTGTCGCTGGAGTAGAAAAGCTCAAGGTAAAGTATGTGATCAGTCCTGAATGTGGACATGCTTTTTCAGCCATTCGATGGGAATGCCCCAATTTTATTGGTCGCCAATATTCCTTTTGATGAATTAATAGTAAAAACTCTGATCTAGGCCTGCGCCAACTGTCGCATGGTAATGGAAGAGGGGCTGGAAAAAAGTGGAATGGATATTCCCATTATTGGATTAACCGAACTTTTGGCAGAGCAACTGATAGAGACGAAATAACACTGATGCCACTGAAACAAATGATACTGAATCTGGCGCATCTTAAGAATATCTATCAATCAAACTACATTAAAAGGATGGGGGTGTACAGGCGCTAACAATGACACAGTCTTCATTAGACAGGTTTCTAAATCGATGCAGATGTCGGCTGTCGAATAGATAGGCATCCCCAGTCTTCAGTATTTGAGCCTGCTCGTTAACCGTAATCTCGATTTCTCCTGAAATAATGATCCCGCCTTCCTCGGCTTCGTGAGTGAGCATTTCTGCGCCGGTATCGGCCCCTGATGGATAGCACTCATATAATATCTGAAGACTGTGTTTGCTAGCATCGCCGACCTGTTTGAAGGATGCCTGACCAATATTTCCAGGCAGGCCGATTCGGTTAATTTCAGCAGGACTAAGTTCTTTGAGCTCATGAGACTTAAAGAAATACTTTTCCTCTTCACTATCTTCTACGCTAAAGAACTCAGATAGGCTCATCGGAAATCCAGCAAGCACTTTTTTTAATGAGGATACCGAAGGGCTGGTACTGTTTTTTTCAATCATCGAGATCGCACCATTGGTTACATCGGTACGTTCTGCCAGCTGTCGTTGCGATAAGCCATGCGCTTTGCGAATTTCTTTCAGGCGTTTGCCTACATCTATATCCAAGTCTTCACCTTTTCACGAATTTTTTATGATGTTAAAATAATTAAACAAGCATTTTTTATTAAAATCAACAGGATGACCCATAAACTGAAGGTAAAAGTGCACTAGTTGTGGCCAATGTGTTTAAATAATTAAATATAACTTGCATTGTTTTTTAAACGATTGTAGATTTTAATAAACGATTGCTTACACTATTAATCGAAAGTCAGGGTTGTTTTCGTACCTCATTTGTTAAGATCTGAAGACTATTCAAATTCAAAAAACCGTGTTTTAGGCCATCATGACATCAAACCTATCGCCAGGAGTCTGTTAACTATGTCAAATGCCGAGTTGTTAAAACGTAGAATTGCTGCCGTCCCGCGTGGTGTGGCTTCTGCAACTTCGATATTTGCGGTGAAAGCAAAAAATTCAGAAATCTGGGATGCCGATGGTAATCGCTACCTTGATTTTGCGGCCGGTATTGCGGTGTGTAATACAGGGCATTGCAACCCGAAACTGGTGGAAGCCGTTGCCAGACAGAACGATTATTTCTCGCATACTGCTTTCCAGGTAGTGCCTTATGAAAGCTATATTGCTCTGGCTGAACGTTTGAATGACAAGGCTCCGATAAAAAATGCCAAAACCATATTCATGACCACGGGTGCTGAAGCGGTTGAAAATTCAGTCAAAATAGCACGCCATTACACCAAACGATCTGGCGTTATTGCTTTTAGTGGAGGGTTTCATGGACGCACCATGCTGACTATGGGCCTAACTGGAAAGGTGGCACCCTATAGCACAGGCTTTGGTCCATCTCCTTCCGGGGTGTATCACGCGCCATTCCCAATTGAACATCATGGGGTGACAACTGAAAACAGTCTGGCGCATCTTCAACGCTTACTTAAATGCGATATAGAGCCCAGCGATGTGGCAGCAATAATTGTTGAACCGGTGCAGGGTGAGGGTGGTTTTCACCCCGCTCCAAAAGACTTTATGCAAGCAATACGCGCGCTATGTGATGAGCATGGGATTCTGATGATTTCTGATGAAGTACAAACTGGTTTTGCCCGTACAGGTAAGGTGTTTGCAACAGAACATTACGATATTGAACCAGACCTGATTACAGTAGCAAAAGCGCTTGCTGGTGGATACCCACTATCCGGTGTTATCGGTAAAGCTGAGATTATGGACTCTCCAACACCTGGTGGACTGGGCGGTACTTACGGTGGTAGCCCAATAGGCTGTGCTGCAGCACATGCTGTGCTCGATATTATCGAACAGGATGACCTCTGCTCACGAGCCGATGAAATTGGTACCATGGTGATCGAGCGGGTCAAAAAGATGAAAGCACGTAGCGATACTGCTCCTATAGGCGATATACGTGGAGTCGGAGCCATGGTTGCTTTCGAAATGGTGACTGAGCGTGGTTCAAATAAGCCCGATGCTGATGCGACCAGGGCATTGACCAGTAAGGCTTTGGAGCATGGATTGATATTGCTCTCCTGTGGTTACTACGGTAATACCATCAGATTACTTTCACCTTTGACGATCTCAGATGAACAGCTCAATGAAGGCCTGGATATCATCGAACAGTCATTGGTTGAAATGGGAAATATAAACAGTATAACTGATCATAGCAGGCCAGTCTCTGGGCTCTTCTGATGTCTTTGAGAGCCCAGGATCTATGTGTTCAGGGCCCACCCTTCGGGGATCAGGGGTACCCTGGATGTATTCACTATTTGAAGGAGATGTATATTTTCGATTTCAAACAGGCCTTAATCAGTTACACTTACTATAAGATAATAACAGTACGCAAGTGATTGCGGTAAACGGGTGTGAGATTATGAATAACCTAATTTATAAATTAAAATTAATAGCAGCAAAGGCTAATGTATCTGTTGCTCCGATAATCAATGCGGCAATTGATCGCATCAACTATCTGGAAGAAAAATTGTCCGAATATGAGGATGACATCACTGATTGGCAGTCCTCTGTTGAAGCACAGATGAAGCGTAGGAAAGAGGACAGTTGAAGCTCTTTTTATAAAATTCTGAATGGTTTCCCAGTGACATCATACATTACCACCATTGGACAGGAATTAATGTTGAGGTGATACTTAGCGCTAAAAACCTATAAATTGTTCTCAGGTGTATGATGTCCATCTTCTCCTCATCCCTTGCTCGGCTCAATCTGCAAACGCGTTTAATGATGGCATTTGCTACTGTTGTTCTAATCCAGGCGGTCGTCACTGGTGCCATTACCATGCGTTATATACAGGTTGAACTGGAACAACGCATCGGTGATCAAGCTTTACAGTTATCCAATATCGTTTCTAACTTACCTCAAATCAGACAGGGACTTGCTGAACGCAATGTGGATATGGTTCAACCCATTGCCGAGCAAATCCGTAAAAATACTGATGCACGTTTTATAGTCGTGGGTGATCGCGATGGAATTCGTTTTTCTCATCCTATTCCCGAGCGTATTGGAAAGAAAAGAGTGGGAGGAGACAATGCTCGTGCGCTTGAAAATGGTGAATCCTATGTATCGCGAGCCGTAGGTAGTCTGGGGCCTTCAATCCGCGGTAAATCTCCGGTTTATGACAATGATGGGCAGATTATTGGAGTGACCAGCGTGGGCTATATGCTGGATAGTGTGGATAAGACTATCTCCAGTTATCAGCAATCTGCACTTATGGTGGTACTGATTTCGTTACTGGTAAGTATTCTCACAGGCGTCGGTGTAGCTCGATATTTCAAACGTATCCTGTTCGGCCTGGAGCCTGAAGAAATTGCTCGATTATTTGAGGAGCGCAATACCACCTTAGAATCCATCCGTGAGGGCGTGCTATCCATCGATGCCGAGGGACGCATTACTACCTTTAATAAAACCGCTTTGAATACTCTGGGGGTTGATGATGATCAAATCCGTGGTCGCTCGGTACGCGATGTTTTCCCGCAGAGTGATTTGTGGAAGGTTTTGCAGACAGGTCAGGTTGAGCTGGATCGAGAGATTGATATCAATGGGCAGCATTTAATCGTAAACCGATTACCTATTATCGTGAATGAGCAGGTTACCGGGGTGGTTTCAAGTTTTCGTCCCAAGGGCGAGATAGAAATGTTGAGCCGTCAGTTATCACAGATAGAGCAATACGCCGAGACCCTGAGGGCGCAGAGTCATGATTATGCCAATAAGCTGCACACCATCTCAGGCTTGATTCAGATCGATGCCAAAGAACAGGCACTGGAATTGATTGGCCAGGAAAGCCGTGGTATTCAGGAACTGGTACATCTGCTGGTAAAATCTATCCCCGACCCGGTGATTGCAGGTTGTATACTGGGTAAATATAACCGGGCACATGAACTGGGTCTGGAGTTGTGTATCGATCCCTCCAGCCATTTGGGAGAGATTCCTGAACATATCTCGACCGAAAAGTTGATGTCTCTGATCGGCAATATTATTGATAATGCTTTTGAAGCAACTCGACTTAATTTGATCGATCATCCGCAGGGAGCTAATCAGGTTCTGGTTTCTTTCAGCGATTATGGTAATGACCTGATCTTTGAGATTGAGGATCAAGGTGTCGGTATAGCCGAAGATGACCAGCAACGTATCTTTGAGAAGGGTTTTAGTAGCAAAACCGAAGCAGGACATGGTTATGGACTTTTTCTGGTAAAATCGATTCTGCAGGATCTGCATGGGCAGATTAATCTGGAGCATGCAGAAAATGGCGGTACCCGGATGATTGTTTATCTACCTAAAACATTTAAGGCATAATAATGAATCAACACCAGAGTATTCGAACGGTGATTGCCGAAGATGATGTGCGCATTGCTGAAATTCAACAGCGTTTTATCGAAAAGGTAGCAGGCTTTGAGGTGGTAGGGATGTCTCATACGCTGGAGCAAACCCAGCAAATGGTAGAAATATTACAGCCTGATCTGCTGTTGCTGGATATTCATTTTCCTGACGGCAATGGTCTGGATTTTCTAAAGACGATGCGCAAGTCAACCATTCATACTGATGTCATTCTGATGACTGCTGCCCGTGATATCGAAACCCTTAAGTCAGCCATGCATAGTGGAATCTTTGACTATATCGTCAAACCGCTGGTATTTGATCGTTTCCAGGATTCCCTGCAACGCTTTAGTCAACATCTTGAACAGTTAAGCTCATTACAAAAGGTCGATCAGCAGGCGATAGATGCATTACTGCCTCGTGCAGGCAGTGATACGTCGAAACAGCTTGCAGATGGGGTATTACCCAAGGGTATCGATGCCTTAACATTACTTAAAATTCAAGACCTGTTTGTCGACAGGAGTGACTCTCTTGCTGCTTCATCGGTGGGTGAAGCTATAGGTGCCAGCCGCACCACTGCACGACGCTATCTGGAATATATGGTGAGTTGTGGAGAATTGGTTGTAGACGTGAATTATGGCGGTGTCGGGCGACCTGAGCGCTATTACTGTCGAACCTGTAGCTCTGATTAACCCTCGTGAACTTTATGCACAAAATGCATTTTAAGGTTTAAAAACTCAATATTTCCATAAACTTCTTTTTGTTTTTTCCTCTGGTTATGGTTTCGGCACAAACAAAACAACATAACCGAGGAATAATCAATGAAATCACAACCTTCACTTAGCAGACGCAAACTGCTGGCTATTGCTTTTACCACCGCACTAGGCTTCACTGCCGGTGTAACTAGCATTAGCGTTAATGCCGCAGAAATAGACTCTATCCATTTTCTTATCCCTGGTGGTGCTGGTGGTGGCTGGGATGGTACTGCTCGTGGTACCGGCGAAGCTCTGACCAAATCAGGGCTGGTGAATACCGCTTCGTATCAGAATCTTTCTGGCGGAGGCGGCGGTAAGGCTATCGCACATTTGATCGAAACCGCAAAACAGTCTGAAGGTACTCTGATGGTGAATTCAACACCTATCGTTGTACGTTCATTGACTAAGGTATTCCCGCAGTCCTTTAGAGATCTTACACCTATTGCTGGCACTATTGCTGATTATGGCGCTTTCGTGGTTAAGGGTGATTCCCCAATCAAATCCTGGAAAGATGTGGTGGCAGGATATAAGAAAAATCCACGTAAAATGAAATTTGCTGGCGGATCAGCTAAGGGTAGCCTTGATCATCTGGTGCCTGCTGCAGCTATTAAGGCAGAAGGCCTGGATCCAAAAAAGTTGCGTTATATTCCTTATGACGCTGGTGGTAAAGCAATGGCGGGTTTACTTTCCGGTGAGGCTCAATTGCTCTCTACCGGCCTGGGTGAAGCACTTGAAATGAGCAAGGCAGGACAGGTGCGCATCCTGGCGATTACTGCACCCGAACGTCTGCAAGATGCACCTGATGTACCTACGCTGAAGGAAATGGGTAACGATACCGTGTTTGCAAACTGGCGAGGTTTCTTTGGTGCACCAGGTCTTTCAAAAGAGAAAGCAAAAGCCTATGCCGATGTGCTGGGCAAAATGTATAAAACTCCAGAATGGGAAACTGTACGTTCACGTAATGGCTGGGTAAATGTTTATAAGCCAGGCGATGAATTTTACAGCTTTCTTGAGCAACAGGAAAAACAGGTCGGCGGTTTGATGCGCGAACTGGGCTTTTTGTAAGCAGCCATTCTCATTAAGGTTCGTGTAGATTTATCTATACGAACCTCATTTCTGGAGAGTCACTATGCAAGTATCCAAAGAACGAATTGGTTCTTTATTTTTTCTCGTCCTTTCTATCGCCTACGGTTATTACGCAAGTGCAATACGTCTGCACCCAGGCGATGAATTCGAGCCTATGAATGCGCAAACTCTGCCTTATGTACTCTCTGTCATGGGTATAGGTTTATCGATATTTTTACTGGTAACTGGCAAGCAAACAAATCAGCAAACAGTCAGTCAGTCTAAAGAGTGGTTACCGGTAGCCTTATTGTTAGTCTTAACTTTAATCTACGGTCTTACTCTTGACTGGTTAGGGTTCCTGATTTCAACCACCTTATTTCTTATCGGTGGATTCTGGGTACTGGGTGAACGTAGGTGGAGTGTTTTACTTAAGATTGCTGTTCCTTTTGTATTGCTCTTCTGGGGTCTTTTAACGCAAGTTCTGGATATCTACCTGGCACCTGGTCGGCTTTTTGCCGGCTTATTCTAAAATGAGGACTTGATATGATTGACGGTATTCTGACGGGATTATCAACTGCTTTTCTTCCCATGAATCTGTTCATGGTCGTTGTTGGCTGCTTTGTGGGTACCTTTATCGGTATGTTACCGGGCCTTGGTCCCATTTCGGCGATTGCGCTGATGATTCCAATTACTTATGGACTAGATCCTTCATCCGGTATTATCCTGATGGCGGGTGTTTACTATGGCGCCATTTTTGGTGGTTCCACATCCTCTATCCTGATTAATGCACCTGGTTGTTCAGGCACAGTCGTGACGGCTTTCGATGGTTATCCTCTGGCCGCTAAAGGACAGGCAGGAAAAGCCTTAGCAATAGCCGCTTACGCATCATTTACCGGGGGTACAGTGTCTGCAATATTTCTGCTGCTTGCTGCGCCTTTATTAGCCGAAGTATCACTCAGTTTTCAATCCGCTGATTATTTTGCATTGATGGTTCTGGGTCTGTCAGCAGTGGCTGCTTTTAGTGGCAAAGGGCAGGTAGTCAAAGCACTATTAATGACTGTTTTTGGGCTTATGTTATCCACCGTAGGTACTGACCGTGCGACGGGTGTTGAACGTTTCACCTTCGGCTCGATAGATTTACTTGACGGTATTAGTTTTCTATTGCTGGCGATGGCTACTTTTGCACTCGCTGAGGCATTGATGTCGGTTCTTAATGGTGAGCATCGAGAGGATACCAGTGCGTCTGATGACATGAGCCAGCTCGGCAGCATGAAGTTGACTAAGGCAGAGGTTAAAGAGATTGCACCTACCATCGGGCGCTCATCGGTACTGGGTTTTCTGATTGGCGTACTGCCTGGTGCTGGTGCGACCATAGCCGCATTTCTGGCTTATGGTGTCGACAGGAACCTGGCCAGTAAAGAAGACAAGGCAAAATTTGGTTTTGGTTCATTACGTGGTCTGGCGGCTCCTGAAGCAGCGAATAATGCGGCATCTTCGGGTTCTTTTGTTCCGCTGTTAACCCTGGGTATTCCGGGGTCAGGTACTACGGCCATTATGCTTGGGGCATTGATCTCATATGGTATCCAGCCTGGCCCACGTCTGTTTGTTGATCACCCTGATGTATTCTGGTCTGTGATTATCTCTATGTATGTTGGCAATGTTGTATTGCTCATTTTGAATCTGCCATTAATACCCTATCTCTCACGTATCCTGATCATTCCGCGCCCGATACTGGTTCCAATGATCCTGTTATTTTCAATAACTGGGGTTTATCTGGTGTCTTTTAATGCCATGGATGTGATCATTATGGCTGCTGTATGTACACTGGCAATCTTCCTGCGTCTATTAACCTTCCCAATGGCTCCGTTATTACTCGGTTTTATATTGGGAGGTATGATGGAAGATAATCTAAGGCGTGCTTTACTGATTAATGATGATAGCCTGAGTTTTCTGTGGGAACGTCCAATTACTCTGAGCATTATGATCATCACCATACTGGTATTAATCGCACCGCTATTTCAGAAAACAATCAAGCGAGTATTCAAGATCGGTGATAATACAGCTGATCTGGCAATTGACTAAGTATGGGGACAGTCAGAGTCAAATCAGGCTCTGTACTTCAGGGCTCGCCCTACGGGGCTTACAGGCTGATGCAGACTCTGCGTCGCTTACATGGAAGTAGGTGAGGGGCGGGAGCAGGATGCGCTGAGCTTTACAACTTGTTGCCAGGCAGACGCATACCTGCAAAGTTGCGCCTTGATTGCGCATCAGCCTGTGAGCTAGAGATACAACATAATTGATCAGAGGTGCCTTAACGTATTGGAATGATGGTGAATGGTTTGACGCTTATCAATTTAGGGTGTGGTTAAGCGTGGTATAAATGACTAACCCAGTCATGGAAATTTTCAAACGTGGAATTCATCCCCGCAACAAAACAGCATTATAATCAAATAATTAATCTGGTTTCTTCACCCGAAGAACTGTATCTAGTCGCACCAACAGCCAAATACCCCTGGGATATTGAACGGCTTGAAAAGATTGCAAAGAAGAGAAAAAATCTGACGGCATGTCTGGTTAATGGGACTGTTGCCGCATTCGCCAATCTGTATGACGTTATACCGAATGATA
>JBNKUM010000057.1:0-34835 GCA_050298595.1 Gammaproteobacteria bacterium
ATTTTGGTGACGGTATGGGAGATCGCAGCAACAGTCCAAACCCGACTCATAGCTATGCATCAGAGGGGACCTATAATGTCATTCTGACGGTAACTGACAATACGGGTGCAATGGATTCGGACATGACTACTGTAACAGTTAGTTCAGAGGGAACTGACACAGGCGGGTCGGATGAAAGCAGTAGTTCTGCTGGAGCTGCAAGTGTTAATTTTCTATTGATCCTGACCATTGTTCTTTCTCTATCCGCCGGTGGACGTAAAGAATTTCTCGAAAGAGATGAAGTAAATTAACTGAAGCTAGAAGATCGTGACGAAGACCCTGTAAAGTAGTTACCGGGTTTCTCTGTCAGTTAGCGAATCGCGAAAACCATGGGGCTGGCCTTACATTTTACATTTACAAAATTTCTGAGTTTTACATTTCAGCATCATAAGCATTTACAGCCCGACTCACTGTTACATAGCTGCACCCAAAATACTCCCCAACCTGCTCTAGTGTATATTGACCGCTAAGGCTGTCTTTTATCATGCTGTTTTCTCTCCATACCCTTCTTATCAAAATCACTTATTGGTCGCTTTCAAAAGCACAAATTTCCGATCCGAAGCAACGAGTTCTACCTGTTTGAACCAGCTTTTGAGTTTATTATGATAATGCAGATGGCGATTACCGATTACCCATAGCGCCCCTCCTTTATGCAATACTCGAGCTGATTCTGCAAACATAGATAGAGCCACCGTATCCAGTTGCGTCTGCTGTTGATGAAACGGCGGGTTACATAGCACCAGATCGTAGCAATTATCTGCAAACTGTTTTAATCCATCAGCATTAAAAAAATCGACACGGCCTTCTCGCTCTGACAGTTGCGACATATTATGTCTTGCCGATGCAATTGCCATATAGGATTCGTCGATAAACGAAATATTAGATGCTGGATTCTGGTAGGCAGCCATCATTCCCAATACGCCATTCCCGCAGCCAAGATCGACGACATCTATTGCGCCTTCGGTGGCCGGTAAATGTTGTAACATCAACCGAGTTCCATTATCCAGTCGGTCGCGGGAAAAGGTATTCGCGTGATTGAAGAGGGTGAATTCACTATTTTCCAGCTTCCAGATGGCTGGATAACTGGAGCTTTTTTGTGGCAGATCATGATCGAGTTTAACACTAATAATGCGCGCTTTTTTCTGGGCTTTGCTAGTTTCGGTAGGACCGATAATTTTTTCCAGCATTTTCCATATCGTGGCTGGCATAGTCTTCACCATACCAGCCAGCAGGATCATGGCATTCGAAGAGAGATGCGGTTTTAGCTGGATTAATTGATATTCCAGCAGGGCTAGATTTTTTGGCACCTTGATCAATACCAGTTCAAAGTTGCCCGATAATTCGGAGGTACTGGGTACAAATTCTACTGCTGACTCCTCAAGCTCATTCGCTATTAAATTTTCTCTGGTTGCCTGATGGGATAACCACGAGTCATTCCAGCTAACAGGATTAAACTTACTTAACGCGATACTTAAAGCACCGAAACTGTCATTTATAATCAATGGACGAGCGATTGATACTTTCAGTTCTATGAGCTGCTGTAACAGATATTCATCTGCCGCATCCCAGGCTCTTAGTAGCTCTTTTTTGCGCCTTGGCAATCGTTCGAGCCTGTAGTGATCGAAAGCAGATTCAAAAGTTGATTCAGTCATAATGTGGTTCAATTGTGCTGGCGGGATGAAACACCGGGATTTTACACGCTTACAAAAAACGTCGTTAGATTTATTGAATGGCTACTTCTTTTACTAATTGCGTTCCTGCAACAACTTAAGCTGGAACAGAACGTTCCTTTCTTCTTCTTCAAGAGTAGTTTGCACGTATTTTATTGTTCGCCAGTAAAGCGGAATCACGTTGTACTTCAGTGCATTAACCCTTTTCTGAGTTTTGCGCTGCTCTTCCAGTAAGCGCCATAGCGCGGACTCAACCTCAGCAAGTTTAGCCATTTGCATTGCCATATCGCTAAAGTCTTTGCGCGTTTCATCCAGCATCACATCGGTACCCAGTATGCCCACCGGCTGCATGGGTTGCGGTGTGATTTCTACTGATGGATATTGCACGCCCATATTACGCCTGGGTAAAACTTTAACCTTCAGCGCCTGGGGCATGCCCAGTGCCAGCTGTCGAATACGCTGAGTACCCATACGCATCTCGATGATACTTAAACTACGATACGCTTTGGCCAAACTGGCGTGCGCCTTGCTGCGCAGCCTACGGTATTCTTTTAACTGTCCATACACCAGACGCGTCAACAATTCGCGCTTTCTTTCCAGCAACTGATACCCCTGATCCAGAAACTCTACCCGGCTGCGTAAATCCAGCAGATTGCTTTTGGTCGGGGCTATGTTGAGTCTATCCTGCATTTACAGGGTTCCATCCCAGCTATGATATTTCTGCAGATCTTTCTCGCTGACCCGAGTCAGCGCCTCGGTAGGCAATAGCGACAGAATTTCCCAGGCCAGATCCAGCGTTTCGATAATACTGCGCTCTTCATTCAAACCCTGGCACACAAAACGATCCTCAAATGCATTGGCAAATTGCAGATAACGCCGATCTCGAGCTGACAGCTCTTCTGCACCGATAATTGATGCCAGATTGCGTGCATCCAGAGCTCGGGTGTAAGCAGCATATAACTGACTGGCTACGCGTGGATGATCTTCACGGGTATCATCCTTGCCGATACCATCCTTCATCAGGCGCGATAACGAGGGTGGCACATTAACCGGTGGATAGATTGATTTACTATGTAAATCACGACTCAAAACGATCTGCCCTTCGGTAATGTAACCGGTTAAATCGGGTATGGGATGAGTGATATCATCACTCGGCATAGATAACACAGGAATCATGGTGATTGACCCATGATGATCTCGCACCCGGCCTGCTCGCTCATAAATTTCTGCCAGATCTGAATATAGATATCCGGGATATCCTTTACGCGAAGGTACATCACCCTTTTCGGTCGCCACCTCACGTAGAGCTTCGGCGTACTTGGTCATATCTGTTATTACCACCAGCACGTGTAGATCCAGATCATAAGCCAGGTACTCTGCTACCGTTAATGCAGTACGTGGTAGAATCAACCGTTCCATAGGTGGGTCATTGGCTAGATTGGTAAACATCACCACATTACGCAACACACCACTAGATTCGAATTCATTCTCAAAGAATCGAGCATCTGAATAGGACACACCCATAGCGGCAAACACCACCACAAAACTGGATGCTTCCCCGGTCAGTTTGGCCTGTCGAACTATTTGCGCAGCCAGTTGATTATGTGGCAGACCTGACCCCGAAAAGATGGGTAGCTTCTGTCCACGTACCAGCGAATTCAGGCCATCGATAGTGGAAATCCCTGTCTGAATAAACTCTCTCGGATAGGCGCGCGCGGCTGGATTGACCGGGGCACCATTTACATCGCGCTTCAGACTGGAAATAATCGGGGGACGTCCATCCAGCGGCGCACCAATACCATTAAAGTTCCGTCCGAGCAGATCGGGTGATAGCGGCATTTCAAACGGCTCATCCAGAAAACGCACCCAGGTATTTTCCAGATCCAGATTATCTGTACCTTCGAAAACCTGCACCAGCACAACATCTTCTGAGGTTTTTAACACCTGACCATTGCGTCGGTTACCCTTATGGTCGCGAATAGCTACACGGTCACCCGCTGCTACTGAACCTACCCCTTTCATGTACATCAGGGCGCCATGCACGTTGTCGACCTTACGGTATTCAATCGCTGTCATCACACGGTCTCCGGTTTAGAACTGTATTCCACCCTGATTACATTCAGCTCATCACTAATTTGATTACGGAATGTCATCATTTCCTCTAGCTGCTCACTACTATAGGTCGACTTAAGACGTTTCAATTGCCCAATACTCTTTAATTGCTGTAACTGCTCTACGGGCACACCCAGCTTGATCAGTGCTTTGCCTTCATCGTGCAATAACATCACCATGTCCAGCAATTGAAACTGCTTCTCTGGTGAGCAGTAACTGTCAACGGGATCAAGAGCGCTTTGCTGCAAAATAGCTTCCTTGATCAGAGCAGTGCTTTCCAGCGCCCATCGTTGTGATGATGACAGTGCTTCCGGCCCCACCAGATTAACGATTCTTTCCAGTTCATCGGCCTTTGCCAGTAACGCCAGTGCCTGCGCGCGACGTTGCGCCCATCTTTTATCAACATGCTCTGCCCACCATTCGGCTGCCCTGTGTTGATAGTCAGAGAAACTATCCTGCCAGGATACCGAGGGGTAATGTCGCGCATCAGCCAGGGGTTTGGAAAGAGCCCAGAATGTGCGAATAATTTCCTTGGTATGACTGGTGACGGGTTCGGAAAAATCACCACCCGGCGGGCTGACTGCGCCAATCAGGCTGACCGATCCACTTTCACCATCAAGGGTCTGGACTGATCCTGCGCGTTCATAAAATGCCGCCAGACGCGAAGATAGATAAGCAGGATAGCCTTCCTCAACCGGCATCTGACCCAGGCGACCAGCCACTTCGCGCAGAGCCTCGGCCCAACGACTGGTGGAGTCTGCAACCATCACCACATCATAGCCCTGATCACGATAATACTCGGCCATGGTGACGCCAACATAGATGCTGGCTTCACGCGCAACCACCGGCATATTGGAGGTATTTGCCACCAGAAAGGTACGTTCCATCAATGATCGACCGCTATAGGGATCGGTCAGTTTGGGAAAGGATTCTAGTATATCGACCAGTTCGTTACCACGTTCACCACAACCTACATACAGTACGATATCTGCATTGGCCCAGCGTGCAATCTGCTGCTGCACCATGGTTTTACCCGCGCCGAATGGTCCCGGCACAGCTGCTTTGCCCCCTTTTAATAATGGAAAAAAAGTATCCAGTACACGTTGCCCGGTCAATAGTGGGTTACTTGAATTATCACGTTCGCTATAAGGTCGCGGCAGGCGTACCGGCCACTTGTGATACATTTTCATATCACTGATATGCCCTTGTTTGTTACGCAAGCGAACCACTACCTGCTCTACCGTATAGTCACCTTCCAGTGCATGCTCCACAACCTCGCCTTCACAGTCAGGGGGAACCAGTATCCTGTGCACAATGGTTTCAGTTTCCTGCACCGACGCAATAACCTGACCGGGCTTTAAGGTGACACCTATATGCAACCTGTCATCCGGAATAAAGTGCCAGAGCTTATCTCTATCCAGTGCGTCAACTACCAGGCCCCGGCTGATGTGTTGCCCGCTTATTTCAAGGATGCGATTGAGAGGACGTTGTACTCCATCAAAAATCTGTCCCAGCAAGCCCGGACCTAGTTCTACCGATAACGGGTGGCCTAGTGCCTGCACCAGCTCACCTGGTTTTAAGGAATCTGTTGATTCATAAACCTGAACCAGTGCATCCTTTGCCCGCAGATGGATCACCTCCCCCACCAGCCCCAGTTTACCAATCCTGACCTGTTCACCATTGGTAATACCTTCCTGTTGAATGGTGACTATAGGCCCATTGACTTCTATCACCTTACCCATGAGTAGTTGCCTCTATGCTGAGAACTTTTGAAAAAAGACGCTCAAAAATTGTTCGTAACAACTCATCTTCACGACGTGAGATAATGCCTTCAAAAGTATTATCGATCATCATCGAACCATCCTCTGACATCAGCCGCAATCCACCGCTACACTCACACAATTCTTCAGAAAGCTGCACATTAACCCCCAGTTTTTCAGTCATCTGTTTCCATGAGGCGGCATAATTCTTATGATCCCGATGGTTAAGTTTTGCTACCATACCGGGCTCAGCAAGCTCTGCAGCAGCTTTTGCTAACAATTGATTGAATATTGGGTCATAAACCTTTCTATCCTGCGCGATTTCCACTACCTGTTGATGAACCTTGTCCATTACCGACTGAACCAGCCCCCAGCGATGTCTGTCCAGTGAGGCCTGCAACTTGATCTCATTCGCCTGTACCCGGCGCTGGAATTCACGTTCTGCATTTTCATTAGCAGCCAGCAGCTCTTTCTGTTCCATTAACTTCACCTTGACACGCGCATCCTCCATCATTCGAGCGCGTGTCATCTGCCCCTGACTGACATGTTCTTCAGTCAATACCCTGGCACGCTTAATAATTGCATCCTGCAATGCTTTAACCTGATTTGTTGAGTCATTCGCCATTGAGAAGCTCCTCTACTGCAGAATTACCCAGCACCCGAGCAATCAAATGATCAACCGGTGCCTGATATTTATTAGCCGAAAGAATGTCTGGAATTTCACTGATTAAGATATGCCCGCCTTCATTGCGTATCTGCTCAAGTAGCGGTAGATCAGCTTTAAACAGATTCTGCTGCAAAAAGATTAATGCGCTCTCCTTATTGCGTAATAACTGAGTCAGGATTTTTTCAACCTCAGTGATATCCAGATCTGCATAGGTTTCCATACCCAGCAGGGCAAACCCATCCATCAAAACACTATTACCAATCGCCAGCTGGCGCATTAGATTTTGCCCAGCAACAGGATAGTCACTACCAGACCATAAATCGCAATACCTTCACCTAGCCCTAAATACACCAGAGTACGTCCAAACATTTCAGGCTTTTCAGTAATCACCGCCAACGATGCGGCACCTACCGAACTCACCGCGATACCAGCACCGATGGTCGCCAGACCCGTGGGCAGGCCAATACCAATCAGAGCAAGGCCATAGCCGATACTGATTTCCCTGGCTCCCTCAATAGCTGCGGTTTGTGCAAAGGCTTCATTGATGCCGGACAGCAGCATCAGGCCAATGCCCCCGACGAAAACCAGTAAATTAAGCCCAACACTACCTCGCACCCAGTTTGGAATACGCGAATTTCGTTCAACCGGATTAAGCTGCAGATAAATGCCCAGTCCGATTAATGACAACATGCTAATAGTCAATAAAATGGTTAGCGTACTCATAGTGTTCTCCTGTTGTTAAATAGGGTCTATTTTCAGTGGTTGATAAGGTTTGCCCTTACCACTGAAAAAGCGTGAAAATCCTTCATAGTATTCAAGGCGCAGGCATTGAATCGCCACTATCGCTCCTTCCAGCACGATGATAAAAATATTACCCAGCACGATAGCCACACCATGCCCGAAGGTATCCAGCATGGCTGCCAGCGTAAATACAGCGGTGGCCAACGCGATATGATTGAGTGAAAAGGCAGCAATACGCAGAAAAGACAGCGTTGCAGAAACGTTATTGATGACAATTTCCAGTCCTTCAACCATCACCACCATAACGCGCTCCACCAGCGAGCCCGATGACTCCAGCCACTGGTAATAAAGCATCATCAGCATGGCTATTAATATAAGTAGCTTTATACCCATACCTGCTAGAGAAGGGAGTGTATCGACTGTGATCAGATAGAACACCGCCAGTAGATAAAAGGCCAGGCCCGTTACACCCAGAGGACTGTAAAGTGCCTGACGATAAAGCCCCATCACCCAGGCATTGCGTATCGACAACAGGTTAGCGATGATGAGAAATCCTATTCCCCAGTACAGTGCCAGACGTAATACATGCTGTGGGTCTTCCATTGGAGACATCCATAATGGATTTACAATATGTTCATAGCCAAACAGGCTGCCGTAAAAAAAACCGAACATTATCGAAGACGCGCCAGCGAGACTGCCTATCACAGCGAGTGCTGGCAGGCGTCGAATAAACATCAGAGCGCCCAGTAAAATCACACCGCCATGTCCAATGTCACCAAACATCATGCCAAACATAAGCGTGTAGCTAAGCGCAAACAGGATACTCGGATCATACTCTCCGTACTGGGGTAATCCATATTGTTTAATCAGAGAATTAAAAGGCTTGATCAGCCAGTTCTGGCGTAACTTGGTCGGCACCCTGGACAACTCATCCTGAGCGGGTGACTCGAATATCAATTGGTAAGGATATTCCAGTCTACCCTGTAGACTCTGCTCTACTTCTTTCATGCGATACTCAGGAACCCATCCCTGAAGCGTGACCAGGCGCCCTTTTCCTTTCAGATAAGCTGCCACATAGGCGTATGGCATAGCCTGATAAACCATCTCTCCGGCTTGCTGCAGTAATAACTGATTACTCTTTACCAGTTCCTGCAGTTGCTGCTGCTGAAGATCCAGTTTCTGATTGATATCCTGTTGTTTTGCTATTAACTTTTCACTCACCGTATGCGGGTGATCAGTAAACTCATCAGGAATAGAGAGCTCTCTGAAATCAGCCGACCTGAGCAGTTCCTGCACCTCCTGAGCCTGCTCTGCTGAGCCTACGATAATGACAAAATCGAAACCTTCAAAAGTATAGAAACGATCTAGTACGTAACCACTAATCGATAATGCTCGACGTAGCTGCTCAGTATTGGTGCTCGCAACCATACCCGTTTGTACATTTAAAAACTGGCTTTTTCGCCCCAATCTTTTGAGATCAATATCCAGATTAATAAAGCGTTGCAAACTACCCAGTAATTGATTAACAGCACTGATCTGTTCCTTTAATTGTCGCTGTTGCTCTTCATGCTGTGAAACCTCTGCCCATAAGCGTTTCAGCTTTTCATCAACTTCATCAAGTTGATCAACTGAGAGCAATGTAGCGCGGGTTAAGGTGAGGTCCTGTTGAGCGGGGCTTTCAATATAGGCATGAATTTTTTTGTAGCGCGACAGAATACTATGAAAACTGTCCTGAAACTCATCGGCAGGATTATCCAGCAACAACTCACCTTCATCAGGTATTTCCTCAAGATGCACCACCGAAAGCGCAGCAAGAACATTTGCCGCTAGCTGAGTATCATCTGCAATAAGCCTTAGCTTCATCCGTTTCATGGTGACAGGAGTACTTAACATCAGTTCTCAACCCCCACAGCCCGCCCTATCAACTCTTCACTAAAGCCTAATTGCTTACCTTTAATTATCGCTAATAGATATCGAGTTTCTGCTTCTCGTAATAACAGATAGGAAAACAGCCGAGTAATATCAGAGTAATGATGACTCAGTCCCTTTTTAGCTGCCGACAGATAATAAAACTCCATGATCTGTTCAACCTCGAATATACTATGCACAGCAGACAACTTCTTCTTCAACACGGGTGGTAGCTCTTCTATCACTTCTGCCAGCGACCCTTTACTCGCCAGCTTCATCAGCTGAGAGGACTGTAAGCTTTTACCGGAAGCGGTTAACAGGTAATAAGATCGAGCCGCTGACAACCCATATGAAAAACGATATCTCAATAACCAGAGCAGATTAAAGCGATCCATTAAAATGCCAAGAACATTATTCAGGTGCATCTGTTCTTCATTGGAGAGAAAACGAGCACGAGTCGAAAGCTCAACAAAGAAATTACGGTCTATGGCTGAATCCAGCGAAAAAAGATCATGCCCCTGCTCATCAAAAACCCGCCTTGCCTGGCGCACAATGCCTCCATAGGCTGTCTGCTCCAGTAATCGCAGCATTTCAAATGGATCGTCGGTTTCCAGTAACGTCTTGACCGGTAAATCAGCATACTCGCCCAGATTGACCAATTGCATCTGCAGCTCAGATTCTTTCACTCCAGCAAACTTACCACGGATTAGCATCTTTAGATTTGCCAGTTCAAACCATCGAATGGCATGTTTTAGAAAACGTCGATTATTGGCATTTAAGGGGCGCAGTAAGAGTTGAAAATCGAGATACATACTACGAGTTATCAACCTGCGTAGCTGGGGTATAGGAATTTCCAGATTATGTTCTGGTAACACTGTTTGAATAAGTGCTGGTAGCTGTTCCAGGTCACTCGCCACTATCCTGTTTAGAACGCTCTCGTCCAGCAGGCGCTGAACCATCAGATCGGTACGGGTAGAGAGGTAATAATCTGAAGAAGCAGTATTCATCAGCTAGTTTGATCAAACAGAATGAGTTTGAGGGCATGTTCGGCGGCTTCATCGGCATGCTGTTCGGCCAGTGCTCTGAGCTCTTTATTACGCTCGTCGTATCTCACCTTAATCTCAGCAATACTTTGCACTGCTCGTTCCTGTGCCTTATCACTGAAAGCCTGATGCATCTCTGGCAATCGGTCATGAAACTGCTGCTCAAGGGCACGCGCATCATTAACTGCCTGCTGGATGATGTCTTCGCGTTGTTTTTCTCCCTGTGCAACGATGTTCTCGGCCTGTTGCTCGGCCTCCAGCAATTCTTTTAAGGACTCATCCATCTAGCTACACCCCTCTGATTGCATTCATTGGTACCAGTATAGTATGACGCTGCCTACAGGTGCATATTGATTTACATCAATCGAATCTCGCTAATCCTGAAATCTGCAGTTGAACATGGATTTTTTTACACAAGTCTGTTGCGTTATAAGGTAAAGAGTTGCTGAATACACTGAAGGGATTGCAGTCAAACCTTTCGACCCCGACCCTATTTGCAGTCGGGAGGAGATATGGTTCGTGTCGGTGGTCTCGATGACACGATTGACCCCTCCAGAAAACTGGGTAAGCCTGTTAGCAATGCTAAACTCGACAATGGAAAAGCCATCAATCCAGAAAAACCTACCAGGTTGCAGGCGGAGCAAGTGTTAACCGCACCCCGGAAGCTCGCCTGATGCGACGCTTTTTTTACCTGATTGATTGAATTCACATCCACATCGACTTACGCTCTTTATCCACCTGATTAAAATCCGGGAAATTCTTATGAACTGGAAAACAGACTATCGCTCATTTTATTACCAGAATGCTAAAAAACCGGATGACATTATTCTGTCACCGGACAAAACCGCATTGCTGGTGATCGATATCCAGAATACCTACATGGAACCATCCGATGACCCAATACAGGCCGAACGTTGGCAACCCTTTTATGAGCGGATGAATCATCAGGTCATCCCCACGACTGCAAAGCTGATTGAGGATGCCCGTCAGCGCGGCGTGGAAGTCATCTTTGCACGTATCGCCTGCCTTAAAAACGACGGCAGAGATCGATCTCTGAGTCAGAAAAAACCGGGGTTTAATTACCTGTTAATGCCGATGACTAGCGCAGAAAGTCAGATCGTCCCCGAACTCCAGCCACAGGGCGATGAAATTGTAGTCACCAAAACCACCGACAGTGCCCTCACAGGCACCAACCTACGATTGATATTGAACAATATGGGTATAGAGCATGTGGTTGTGGCGGGGATATTCACCGATCAATGTGTGTCATCTACGGTGCGTAGCCTGGCAGATGAAAGCTTTAATGTCATTGTTGTGGAGGACTGCTGCGCAGCGGCTACGGAACAGTTGCATCGGCATGAACTGGAAATCATTAATATGATTTATTGTCATGTTGTTAGTTCTGAGGAATTGCTTGGGTTTTACTCCTGAATAATTTATTGTCTTGGCGAGTACCCAAAGGGCATAAACTTCGCGTGGCAGGAGTGCTACATGGACGTAGCGTTTACGGAACCAGGGGGTGTAGTTTTATTAAAGCTAGCAACTCCCGTTAATTTGTTTCATCCGCAATAGCTGAAAGTACTTTGTAGCCCCTGACGAACAAGCCTGCGAGTCACTCTTTTCAACAGCTAAAAGTAGTGACCACAAAATTCACAGGATCAATTTTTAAACAGCTCGCTGGCACGAAGGGCGGATGTAATTATTGCTACCTGCAATATTGAAAACTACAGACTTCTGGTTAATGGGTTACCCAGATCCGCCTCGTCAGGTTGACGATTTCATTTGTTTAAAAATTGACGAATTCTCATAACAAGCTGCTCGGGGTGCTCTTCAATTACTAAGGAGGTGAGCATCTCCGGACCGGTTTATCCCTGGACGGAATAGCGGTACCGCCAACCTGGCAATCACTCGATCGAGCCCGACTCCAACAATTCGCCACCCGGCAGCAACTCGAAATATTCATGGCTGATTTTAACGAGCTTTTCATTGTCTCTATCCAGCCATCGCAGGGGAAGCTCAAATTCCTTCTCGATGCTACGGGCCACACTGTCTGGGATCTCCATGAGCCCCTTGGCCATTTTGCACAGGTAAGTCGGATTGATGACATGGGCTACCTTTTTCGCCGCATGAGTATGCCCTCCGGCCATCCAGCGGATCATGTCCAGATTTCTTGACCGCCTGGCTTCAATTTTTGAATCCTGATGCTCCGGTAAAATTTCCGCGATCTGATCCGCATTTACCTTAATGAGCGTTTCGTTTTCCCTGTCCAGCCAATTGTCGGGAAGGTCGAATGCTTTTTCTATCTTGCGCGCCAACTCATCCGTAATGGTTTTTTCTCCATTGATCATTTTGGAAATATAATTGGCGTTTATTATATGCGCCATCCTGATCGCGATTCGCTCATGGCCGCCCATCATCCAGCGGATCAAACCCAAATTTCTGGCGCGTTGCTCTTTAAGCTTCATTGTTTACTACTCGCTGACATATCAATAAAGACCTTTCATTAAGCCGCTGGGTATTCCCCCCTGCCTGGAATTTAAATCCCCGTGGCTCCATGGCCATGAAAGACCGGATCTCTCTCATTCACCGCATTAGCTTCCGATGTTCCGCGGCGCCAACATCGATTTCGGGTTTAAATACCCTTCGAGTTCGTTTTGCTCCAACAGCCCTTCTTCGAGAATCAATTCCTTTACGGTTTTGCCGGAATGAAGGGCCATGTGAGCGATACGGGATGCATTAGAATAGCCGATATACGGCACCAGTGCCGTTATACTTCCGATACTTATATTCACCAGTTCTTCACAACGTTCACGATTGGCTTTAATGCCTTTTACGCAACGCGTTTCAAGCATGGAGCAAGCTGAACCCAACATACGCATTGAGTTCAACAGGTTATAGATTATTAAAGGTTCCATAGCATTCAGCTGCAACTGGCCGGCTTCCGCCGCCAGAGTAACCGCGAGGTCATTGGCGATCACCTGATAGGCTGTCTGGTTGACCGCCTCAGGAATTACTGGATTGACCTTTCCCGGCATGATGGAAGAGCCTGCCTGCATCGGCGGCAGGGATATTTCACCAAATCCCGCTCTGGGCCCGCTGGATAACAGGCGAAAATCGTTGGCCATTTTTCCCAGCTTGATGGCGAACCGACGCAGGATTCCGGAAAAAAGCACAAAGGCCCCCATATCGGAAGTCGCTTCAACGAGATTGGCTGCCGGTATCAGGGCCTTGCCTGAAAACTCACTCAAATAACGCACCGCCAGCTCGCGATACCGCGGATGCGTGTTGATACCGGTTCCGATGGCGGTACCGCCCAGGTTTACCTCCGATAACAGAACACAGGCTTCCTCCAGACGATCGATATCTTCGCCAAGATTGACCGCGAAAGCCTCGAACTCCTGCCCCAGAGTCATGGGTACGGCATCCTGCAACTGTGTACGCCCCATCTTGACGATGTCGTCGAACTCTTCACCCTTTGCCGACAGAGAAGCGATAAGACTGCGGATGGTTTCAATCAATGGCTCTGCGCCGAACTGAATCGCCAGGCTGGCTGCCGTAGGGTAGGCATCGTTAGTAGACTGGGAGCAGTTCACATCATCATTGGGGTGCAGAAATTGATATTCCCCTTTGGCATGGCCCATCTTTTCCAGGGCTAGATTGGCAATGACTTCATTGGCATTCATATTGGTCGAAGTGCCGGCTCCACCCTGAATCAGGTCGACGACAAACTGATCGTGCAAATGTCCATCACAGATATCGCGGCATGCCTCGATAATCATCTGGGATTTTTTTGCCGTCAAATTGCCAAGATCTTCATTGGCTTTAGCCGCCGCCATTTTTACCAATGCGAGCGCCCTTACCAGTTCAGGAAAGTGACTGATCGGCACTCCGGTGATGGAAAAATTATCAACTGCTCGCTGGGTTTGGATCCCATACCAGGCATCAGCGGGTATGTTCAGCTCACCCAACAGGTCGGATTCCGTACGGCTATTCAACATTGTATTCATTTTACTGCCCCGGAAATGCCCGGGCTCTATGGTTTAAGAAGCGTGCTATTTAAACAAACACGAGGCGGTAAAAACATTTAACTGGTATTCGCTATCTGATGCGGCTTGTCGCTTAATTAGTTACTAATAGCACCAGATATTGCTTTTCTCTGATATCTGGATGCCGTAAAATTGGGGATCTTGAAGTACCGAATATTAAAAGTACGTTGACATGCAGTACAACCTTGCCCCCAATCTCAGACTGCTTTGCAGTTACTACAAATCCACGGCCGAGGTATGCCGGCGACTGGATATGAATCGTCCCCAGTTTAATCGCTACCTGAATGGTCGAAGCAAGCCTTCTTCAAACATTATGCTGCGGATTTGTAATTTCTTCGGTGTGGAAGAGCACGAAATCCTTCTTCCCCATGACCAGTTCCAGAGACTGATCCAGGTCCGACCCAGAACCCAGACTGCGGGCCCCACCAAATCACCCCACCAGGAACACATCAACAAGCTGCTACAGGCCGGCAGCGCAGGTCTGGACAAGTATCTCGGCTACTACTTCGAGCACTACCAGTCGATGGCTTATCCGGGAAAAATCATTCGCACGCTGGTTTGCCTGGAAATGCGCGACGGGCAGGTCTACTACCAGCGCACGGAACGACTTAGAGAAGAAGCCGGTGAAAAGATCTACCATGCCATTTATCTGGGAATCGTGTTGTTGCTTACCGACCGTATTTTCATGATGGATTATGAAACGCTCACCGGTAATCAAGTAACCCAGACCATTTTGATTCCAACTTACAAAAACAGGGTCAATCGGCTTAGCGGACTGAGGCAGGGGGTATCTGGTAGCGGGGAAAGAACGCCATGCTCGGCTCGAGTCGTGTATGAATACCTGGGAACATCTGTGGATATGCAAAGCGCCTTGAGGCTCTGCGGGCTATATGATCAGGATTCCAGCGATATCGACAAAGCCCTGAAACGCGGCATCGCCAATGATATCGCAACAACGGAATGGCATTTACGCGCCAAACATCTCTAGCCTCTGAATCCGAATTACGAATTAACTGGGGGCAGGTACAAGTTAAGATTTAAAACAAACCCGGGGCAGAGAACAATTGTTTCTAATATTAGAAATCATTGCTATCTGACCCGGTTTTATTCACTGGTTACCAGGGCTTTATCGACCGAGCAAAAACTCAGTTATCATATCGCATGCCTGAGCAACTCCATCCATCGTTGTACCAGGTCGCTTTCCGCTGAGTAATAACTGTTCACAGGCCTCGATTGCAGTAGTTAAACAGAAAGCATCTGCATCTATGCCTTGCTGGTTTACCCTGGAGTCTAACCATGTTTCAAGGTAGAGAGCTTCAGGCCAGTCGGGCCTGCGCAGATGAAAGACAGGTAGTCCGGCAGCTGCAGCTTCGACAAAGGTACCATAGCCTGACTTGGTAAAAACTAAATCGCTAGAAGCAAGAATATCCTGAAAGTTTAGCCCCAATGCCGTATAACAATGAACTCTTTCGTGCTTGATTGGCCAACCCGGTGGTACTACCAGATGCTGGTAACGACGTGGTTTCCAGGCCTCAATATCAAGATCCATCGGCATCCCTCCCATGGCGAACAGTACAACATCCTCATCCGCCTGAATACCTGCTGATTGTTGCAAGGCTTCTCGCTGACGTATTCCAGGCGAAGCCACCGGGCCTATAGCCTTTCGGTTCCTCAGCCAGCTCATGGGCATAGCCGGTTCTGGTTGAAGAAAGACATCAGCTCCTTGATAAGCATCAACCATCGTTTCTAATATATTGCGAGCTTTAGGGTTATCAGGTAAATAGTTGCTGGTAATATCAAACCAGTTCAATGAACAGATAGCTAGCGCTGGAATTTTCACTTTTTTAGCCGCAGCTAAGGTCAAATAAGGCACATCGGCTAACACCAGGTTAGCTCCAGAGCTTTCAAGATCTTTTGCACACTCATCAACCTGCTTTTCCCAGTTAGCATGCAGTTTGGCATAGCGCTTAAAACTACTCTTTCCATCTACTCTCACAGCATCGAACATAACCAGCCCAAAATCATCGCTCGCGGATTGAAGGTTATAGTCTCCATATATCCGACTTCTCAACACTTCATCAGGAAGATTTGTTCTAAGGGTAAGCTGCAATCCCGGCATCTGCCTGATCAGGCTATTAATTATCGGTACCACCTGGCTGAGGTGACCATAACCATGAGCTGATATTGCCACTAAAAGATGAGGTTCAGGCATACTTGATATTCTACATTTCTAACTATTGATGGATTGGGGAAGATTACGCGATGAGGATGGTAAAGTATTTACAACTACAATAACAAAGCAATTGATACTCATTGATCAGGATGGTAATACCTGTCTCCATAAAGAAACCCCTACCTATTCTTTGCGAGTACAACAACTGCTAGAACCTTATCTGTAATAAATCCGGGGCAGAGAACAATTGTTTCTAATATTATAAAATATTGCTCTCTGACCCGGTTTTATCATGAAATAGATTGGATGAAGTCTAGCTTAGAGTTAATCATAAATCAAAGTCCTAACCTAAATCCTACGACTCCGGAGAGTCAGCCGTATCACTCGCATTGACGCGATAAAGCTGTATTGCCTTCCCTGTCACCCAACGAGGTCGGCACTCTCGATATTGTTTTCGGAGCTCTATCCTGAGCTCGTACCACCTACGCCCACGTAGGTATTGGCTCTAGTTTTCTGCTTAGCACTAGCACTTTCAACTGCCGCGATATTGCTACTCAAGCCACTGCAAAAGCCTCGTGTCGGTGTGCGAACAAACATTTACCTGGAAGATAATTATCATGACACGGATTAATCTAAGGGGACAATGTCGTTATCGTAGATTGATTGATGGATTTATAAGGCATCTCTAGCGAAAGATGCTCCGATGATATTTAGACGCGACGCTTTTTTCAAAACTATTCTACTGGATGCTAAGCTGATGCTCCACCTGATCATCCCATCCTTCACCACTAAGCTTAAACAAAATATTCTTTGCAGTGACTGCTGGGAGCGGTAAACGAGCCATATACACGCCAAGGCCGATATCTTCCGTATGTATAGTTTGATAATCAGATTCATCAGTTTTCCAGCTTATGTCAGCCGGACGAGGTAAACAGAAACCCAGACGCATTGCAGTCGGTAAAATCCTGATGGGCATTTGTTCTGACCAGTACCAGATATAGGTTTGTGGTCTTTGTCCATGATACCGAGCCCACAAAGGTTCAGGTCTATCTACTGGCCTGCCTTTAAGAATGGAACAGGCTAGCTTGATATATTCAGCATGAGCCCATGCCAACGGCATTGCCGAACCGGTTGGTCTACCAGGCATTAAACCCAGTTGCTCGAGTGGATCGGTATCCCAAACCTGTTCCGGCATCATGCCTGATGCTCCAGACATTTCTAGCATCGTCTGCAAACAGGGTATTGCATCTGCACCTCGTATAAGTTCGTAATGTCCGCGCTCACCTGTCAAAAGGGGCCATAATCGACCCAGACCAGTGCCATTATAAGGGCTACCATCAACATGCTCGCCATAGCCATCGCCGGTATAACGATACCAGCAGGAACCCTGCTTGAGATCCTTGCGCAACAGTTGATCAATCAATAGTACTGTATCGCTAATCAAAGGGTGATCGGGATCGCGTAGTCCGTAGCGCACCAATTGTAGAAAATCTCCACCTACCTGTTCTTCTGCCCGCAATCTGGGATTGTCATGTCGATTCTTAATCTCCATCACGCGCGATAACACGCTGTCATCGATCACGGCAGATTCTGGCATGGTACGAATATAATAGCCCTTTATGCCAAAGCGCCGTGCCAGTTCAGTGTTATAGACCGCTGTCCAGTCTTCGATACGCGCATTCCAGTAGTCTGCTACTTCAAGCACATAAGCTTCCTGAGAAGCAGTTAAAAACCTCGCGCCGGATACCAGAGCAGCTATGCACACTGACAGGGTAAAGGTATTGACTCCGCTGTTTTCTTCCCAGCGATCCTGTGGGCTGACCGGACCTTTAGCCATCAGAAAACCGAGTGCGCGTTGCACCATATCCTGAACCTCGATGCCATCGAGAGCATCACGATCGTCCAGGGTTCCGGCCAGCAATACCGGGAACGCCACCTGGTCGAGCTGGACACCATTCCAGTAAGCCTTGCCACCCAGCCACTGGTTCTGCGCCCAACTTCCGTCACTATGCTGGCTAACGATCAGGTAGCGCAGGATTTCACGTGCTTCCACCTCGGCTCCGAGTGCAAGCAATGCACCCGCCGATTCCACCAGATCACGCGGCCACACCAGATGATAGCCCGGCCGCTCTATACCACTTTCGCCCCAGGGTATACTCAGACTCGCTACCATTGCACCGCGAAAGGTCTGGTCCTGATGCGTGCGCAATACCATCGCACTCACCTTAAGCTGGTCGTACTGTGCTCGGCTCAGCAAGGCATGAGTACTCGGATCGCTATAGATCCGACAGGTATCATGCCAGCGTTGCCAATCATCAATCTGCTGCTGCCAGATCAACTCAAATGGTTGTAACAGGGCTGATATTGCCAGAGTAGCGGCGGCTTCGCGACTGGTTGCAAATCCCAGCCCCAACAGGGCGTGGCGAGATAGCTTGCCAGTCAATGCGACATTGCCAGGGCCTGCATTACGATACTGCCAGCGCATCGCACCATTTTTATTAAAATCCTGCCAACCATCCGAATAGCCACAATAACCCGCGCTGCTGGTACCAAAAGCATCCTGTTGCGTTGCGTCGACGGCAGCCAGTGCGAGCCCAAACGGACCCTGGTTAGCCCATAAAACTCGGCGACCGTGAAACTCACCTACCTGCGCGACATTGTTTTTGCCAGTTCCGCCCAGATGCGGTACAAGCTGTACATAAGGCTTTAACGCTTCATCGCCTGTAATATCAATCTCCAGCAGTAATACATCACGATTAGGTTCCGCGACCAGGCGCTGGATGAAAGTAAAACGGGGGTGGGTATGCATAATAGTGATAGCTGGAACACCGGCTGCATGAAATTTCACCGTACAATTTTGCAGGGTTTTCAGCTCGACCCAGAACCCCTGGTCGTCGGCAATAATAAAACCCATATCGAGGATCTGCGGGATATCCACGCGAGGGTAATATACTTCATTCAGAATGCCCTTGCCCAGTGTGAACCAGATGCGCGATGCGCCCAGCGTGGTGCCTACCGCCTGTTTATCCGCGCTGCACCAGTTAAGAGCAATACCAGGCGCTCCATGTGCGTGATCTTGAAAAACTCCCTTCTGCATATTGCTGTCTCCGTCTTTAGGATTTAACTCGACTCATCGTCACTCGGCCGCCAGTTGGTTGGTCTCAACCAGGAGTGACCATCACTCGCGACCAGTCGCTCGGCGGCCTCTGGTCCCCAACTGCCAGCGCGGTAATTGGGAAAATCGCTGGCTGGATTGTTTTCCCAGGCATCCAGTATCGGTTGTAATAATTTCCATGCAGCCTCAACCTGATCACTACGCATAAACAGGGTGGCATCACCCTCCAGTACATCATGCAACAGGGTTTCATACGCGCCTGGTGATTCCATTTCGAAGGCATCGCTGTAGGAGAATCGCATATCGACCGGGCGTAGACGCAGTGGAGAGCCGGGCTGTTTGGCCATGAATTTGAGAATGACACCCTGCTGTGGCTGTATCTGGATCACCAATCGCACTGGTTCTGTATTCAGTCCGGTGAGCGCGGGAAAAGCATTATGCGGAACATCGCGAAAACGGATAGAAATCTCCGATACCGCCTGTGTCATTCGCTTTCCAGTTCTCAGATAGACAGGCACACCCTGCCAGCGCCAGTTATCGATCAAAAATTTAATCGCAGCATAGGTCTCGGTGTTGGACTTTTTGGCTATATCAGGTTCATCGCGGTATTTAACAACGCTTTCCCCTTCTATCCACCCTCTATCGTATTGACCACGTACCGCACAGGCCGAGACCTGTTCAGGTGAGATTTTTCGACACGCGAGTAGCACATCGAGCTTCTTATTACGGATATCATCAGCATCGTAGGCAACCGGTGGTTCCATAGCAATCAGACACATCAACTGCAATAGATGATTTTGCACCATATCGCGCAATGCTCCCGCCTGTTCATAATATCCAGCACGATGTTCCACACCGAGTGTTTCGGCTACGGTGATAGTGATGTGATCGATGTAACGGCGGTTCCAGATGGGTTCGAATATCGGGTTGGCAAAGCGCAACGCGAGGATATTCTGCACAGTCTCTTTACCGAGGAAATGATCCATTCTGAAAATCTGCTTTTCATCAAAATATTCAGACAAAGTTTGATTGATGCTCCTGAAAGACTCAAGATCATGTCCAAGCGGTTTTTCTACCACCACTCGAACTCGCTCTCGATCCGTCGCCAGCTCTGCGTCAGCAAGTCCAGCTGCAACCGCTGAGAATAAAATGGGCGGAATCGCCAGATAAAAAACAATGGTATCGGGCTCTGATTTATCTGGATGAATCAGTTTGTTTTTGAGTATGCTGTAGGCTGTCGTATCGTTCAGGTCCATCTGATAACTGTCAATACAGTCTGCAAAGTTATCCCAATCAGTATCAGTGAAATGGCCTGAGTGGCTAAAGCGCTTTGCGCTATCACGCAGTCGAGCAATCAGTTTTTCATTATCAATCAAACGATCAGCCCCTAGCAGGCGGAAATTTTCAGGTAACTGGTTTTTACAATACAAGTCATAAATCGCAGGTCCTACCAGGCGCCAGGTCAGATCTCCCATTGCTCCAAATAGTACCAGAGTGGCTCTTTTGGGCATAGTCAAGGATTTATTTTTTTGCATCGCTTAACCTGCCTCAGGGAAACGCTCAAGCGTTATTAAAATTTTACGATGCGACGCAGAATGAAGCTCACTACCGATGCAACATTGTCGAGTGACAGCCCCCTGAGCCTGGCTTTGCACCAGAGCTTTCAGGTTAGTTTCCAGACCCGCCACAGAGCGCTCTAGCGAAAATAACAACGTTACATTCACATTAATTCCTTCTTCCAGCAAGGTATTAATGTCTACTAAACCTTCTTTGGTTCCGGGAATTTTAATCATGATATTGGGGCATAGCTTATCTACCTGTAGCGAATTATCATATAGAAGATATTTACCTGATGTAGACAGCACCAGGTAAAGACAAGTTTCTTAACAACTCAAAAAACAGGCACACACCTCATGCTTGAACATTTCTTGAAGACTTACGGCTGCCCTGTTTTTATCATCCTGGATTACTATGGATCGAAATATCAGAATCTTTTTGGGACACCCACTTTTTGCTTTCAAAACCAGACAAGCTTGCGAACAAATGGGAAAGAACTGGGAGCACGGTGTGAAACGCTGCGCTCAAGTTTTCCTGACACATAACCTTTACCCGCTCCTCAATCGAACTAAATTCAACCTGATAGCACAGGTTGCAGGATTATTTTATCCTGAGAAGCAAGCCAGAGAAAAAACACAATAAGGTTAAACAAAACCCTATTATTGACTTAATCCCCCCCTTCATTTAACTGGAGCCATAGCTGAGTAGCTGAAGTTTAATTTTCTTTCCAGGTGTCTTTAAAGATTATCGTTTACTGTTCTATGAATATTCTAGTAAATTCTACTTCCGTTGTTGAAATTCTGTAACCCCTGTCTATAGTGAAGCATAGAATTCAATAAGTTTGTGTTACTGATATATACAGTCACCTTCCCAACAATATCTCGCATCTGCGATAAACTCTATTCTTTAATACCCGCAACATGGAGAAATCTAAAGTGAACCCAGTAGTTAAACTATGTACTACAGCAGCTGTCCTTGGACTAGTCGCATGTGCCACCAACGTGCCTGTACCCAAAAGTGGCCCTGTAGCTAATCTCAGCGTAAAAGTAACCAATTTTGCAGAGAATCGTTCATTGCTGAATATTGAAAATATCTGGGTTACACTAGAGGCCAAAGACACGGGGTGGGAAGGAGTCTATGTGTTAAAAAATGACGAGCCTTCAAAGGACTTCGTTATACCAGCCAGCACCAACGTAAACTTAGCGCTCAAACTGATGCAGGGAGGCGGTGGTTTTTCCAGTTCATGCGGAGCCCAATTCGACCTCACTCCTCCAAAAAATGCAAAACTAAACGCTGAATTCACCTTTCATCGAGGCGCGAAAGGGCCTGAAATTACCGGTTGTAATATCAACCTGTACTCCAATTCAAAACTCATAAATACTTTTACAGGTGGTTCTAATATTACACATTACTTTGTGAAGGTTTTGCCTCAATAATCATCTACCTCTTATTAATAGTTCACAGTGATGCGATTGCTGTGAAATCAAGTTATAGTGGTCGGAAGTATATGGAAATTAACCCCATATACTTCCGCCCTATTTGATTACCGGCTTTTAACAAGGACAATGAAAAAAAGGAATCTAAATTTCAACGTGAAATTCCTGGCAGGTTTAAAACCATGAATTAGAATTTGCTAAATAACAATGATCGGCACGAGAAAAGGATTTGATTCTTACCAGACCCTCGTTTTTAGAGACGGGATTTTAGACGCATTTAGCACCCGCAAAAGATAACAGAAATTATATTATTACACGTAAATTAATGTTCAATATTCGTAGGAGCTGACCTGCGATTGTTTAGCGTCGATTTTGACGAGGTATTCCGCATTCGGATAGCTGGGAATACTGTCAATATTACTTTCGCTTTTCTCCGCCTGAATTTTAATCCGGCTGCCGTTGGGCGCGATACGCATTGAGGTTTGGTAAATATCGGCATTTATATCGCTACTGGGTCGAACCAGAACTACTTCAGCCTGGTTGCTTTTCATAACCAGTTCAGTTTGCGGCAAAAACAACAGGCACTGTTTGTGGCGCAGCACCAGCGGCTGTGCAGCCCTGGGCGTTGAGGCGAGGCCACAGTTCCACGCCAGAGAGGATTTATCATGCCAATAAATCACTACCTGTGCCTGTTCTATGCTGAGCGAAACCGGACCATCCCAGCTTACGCTTTTCCAATCAGATGAATTCAAGTCCAGGGCGGCATTGTCCTCATCGGCATAATTGAAGTCATCGGCACTAATGGCCCATGAGATAATTAGCCCAATAACAATCAGAGATATGACTGCGGCTCCAATAAACCCTAATGCGCCCTTACCGAGGCGAGCCAAAATACCAGGCTGTTTTGTGGGAGCCTGCTCAAGGTATTGGTTTGCAAGTTCTTGCGGTGATCCGAAACGTCCAGCTATCTCAGCTTCCGGACAATCGCTGTCTATGATCAGGGACTCGATTTCCTGCAGAATATCTTTTCGGGTCTTACGATCTAGCTTGTGTAGATGCTTCTTTAAACTGGTGAGGTATTGTTGTTTGTTCATATCAGCTCCATAAAATTATCAAAACATGCGCTCAACAGTTTTTAAGTTGTTCCAGAATTTCATGATTGGTATCGAATGCCGCTATCATTTGCGGGACTAATGATTTGCAACCTCCCTGTAACCGATAAAACCGGCGCGGATGGCCGCTGGTTTCAGGGGTTTGCCACTCGGATTCGAGCCAGCCGTTTTGCTGCATGCGGTTGAGTAAAGGGTAAAGTGTGCCCTCGTTCACTTCGAGACCGGTAGCCGCCAACGCCTGCAAGATCTCCAGCCCGTAGGCAGATATACGCTGTTGTAAGTACACCAGCACGCAGAGCTCGAGATAACCTTTCCTAAGCTGGGTCACCCACTTTTGATAGTTCGTTTTATCCATGCGGTGAATTAAAACACAAATACCTTGTATAACATAGTATTATTTATAAATTTTTACCTGCTAATAACATAAGCAACCTGAGAAACGTAGATTGCGTCATTAAAACAATGACTTACAGGAAGAGAATGTCCGAATTCCGAATCAGAGAGCAATTGTTTATGATGTTGTGATTTTTGTGTTCCGGGGAATACACTTTCGCTACACCGATTACCTTGAACTGGTGGAGTGGACTGGTCGTATTCTGCGAGATGATAAAAAAAGATACATTCCTGAACATCTACCTGACATACTCACCCGACTGAATGTCGATCCCAGGCACTGGGTTTACCTGACAAAGGATTTCAAAAGCCCGTTTAAATCACTGGTGGGTAGCGCATATAAAATCAGACAAGCCTGTGAGCAAATGGGGAAGAACTGGGTACACGGTGTAAAGCGCTACGCTGAAGTTTTTCCTGACACACAATTAACCGGGGTCACACAATTAACCGGGGTCAGGTACAAATTAAAGTTCAACATGCATTTTGCTCCAATTATCCTGCACTCAGCAGGAAATTGAGAGCGACGACGTAACCGCGTATTGTTATGTTTTTACGCATTATCTACTTCTGTGTTCCACTCTTTCTCATAGCCTGTATTTTCTAAATAACCACCTAAAGAGTTATAAAGCTTTTCAGTCCAATATTGTGAACTTCCTTCACAGGTTAATACAACCCCACCTTCGGCTGACTTATTAACCATTTCCCAAAAGAACTTGCTAAGAATTGTTGCTTCTTCACCAGAAGTCACAATTCCAGTCTTTAGTATTTCTTCAGCTTTATTATTACTTAAGAGGCTAGCAAAGTGTAATGCTACTATTTTTCTTCTTTGTAATAGTATTCAATCATAGCGCTTTTCTTGCACCTTGTATTACAGACATACGGTATGCCACCATTTTTATTTTTCTGACCAGTTAAAATAAAGTCATAGGCTGCTAAATCCAGGTCTGTAATCACCTAACTAATTCGATGCCGTATCTGAGCTAGCTTTAGTTCCACCCACTGCAAAATAAGGTCTCTCGGAGGCAAACAGCAACCTCCCTGCTTTAATTTTCCACTCATCAGGCACCTGTTTTTTGCCCATCATAATTGCCGCTGTTGAATAGAGGTATCCACGCTCGTAAGGCTCCAGGCCCTGCATATCCTGTTCGAAGTCTTTATAAGCACCGCTAGAGTAAAGTTTTTGCAAAATTGCCAACATATCCCGCGCACCGCCACCCAGCTTTATGGCCATATCCTGATAAGGCATATGGTCGGCACCTTCTCTTAGCGCTAGACCCAACATGCTCCAGGTGGTGGCGTCATCAATACCATGCTCGTTTGGCATAGACAGGGCCTCTTTCGCCAACCCCGGAGCGGCACCATCCGATGCTGCCAACAACCGTAGGCTGCGGGTTTGTGTCTTCTCCATTTCACGGGCAGCGATTAATGCCGCATCCAGATCGCCTTTGTTCATCAGGCTGTAAACCCGATAAGGAGAATCACCCAGATCCTCACCGGTTTCCAACTGAATGCGGTTTGATAACGTATCGGACACAGCAGTCAGTTGCTGATAATCTGAAGCAGTGATCGTATCCAACAGACGCATGACGCGAGCCAGGTCGACAGCCAGACTGTTTTTATACGGTCCCTGTTTGCTCATGGCCTCGCTCAATGCCCGTTGGGCATTTTCCCAATCTCCCAGTTCCGCATAGGTAGCACCTGCCGCGACTTTAAACCAGACATTATCTGGCCATTTTTTCTCACCCTCAATAAAGGCCCGGTTTATCTCCGTCAGTTTGGGTAAGCAGCGCGCTGCCAGATATTGTAAATTTGCATCATCAGGACTTTGAGCCGCCAGAGCCGAATGTTGTTTACAAAGTGAGTTATAGGCAGTTTCGTCCGACGCGTAATCTTGCATCAAACGCATGGCGACAATATCGTTCGGAAAGTTACCTAATCGCTCTTCCAGCAAAGGCATTATCTCAGTTTTCTCAAAGGCCATACCTAACCATTTATAGAGAAACAGGGAGTAAGGTGAATCCCATACCGCATGCTGATGAATCATTGTCTCTAACTCTAACTCTGACTCAATATAATCTACCAGGTTAGTGGGGTCGGCATCTCCGTAGTTGGCATCCAGAACTGTGCGTGTTGCCCCTCCTGTTTTTGTTGTAACAGTTTCAGGTGGTTCTTTAAACAACACCTGGGCTGAGGTTGTTATCCAACGAGGAGCACCCAGCTTGCGATCAGGCCTGCCCTGCGCATTGCCATACACCTCCGTCCATTCAAGCAGTGGAGATGCGTTGGCCACGCTATAGATATACTGACCAAAACCACCTGAGGTTTTTACCTGGAAGCTCTCGACTTCCTGTCCATTGATTGAGGCCGTAACCTTATGGTAGCTGCTGGCGGGTATCTCCAGTTCGGTATGGCTAAACGCGCCCAGGTTAACTGACTGCCCCGCAATATCCACCTGAACGGTATTAGCTAACCCATTAAACACCGTTACACTAGCGTTGCCAACCAGAGTTCCCAGATAAATTACCACTCCGACAACGGACGCAGCTACGACAAACCGGAGCGTAGCAGGAATCAGACCGCTTGCTGTATAAAAGCGGTCCCATAAACCCAGCTGCGTTTGTCGTTCACGCTCCTGTCCGTGCATCAGGGTGGCGTAAATCGTTGGTACCTTTGGAGCAAGCGGTGCATCAGAAACTGCGGTACTGTCACGATGATGCTTCTCCAGATATCCCTCAACCTTAAGCAGCTGTTCCAATGCAGACGTCTTAACCGCAGACATGGCATTGAGAGTAGTACCAATCCAGCCGTCAAATACATCCATCCAGCTGTTGATGTTTTCCTTGTTCGCCGCAACCAGACCAAACTCACCCAGCTCTACTTTCCAGTCTTCGATCTCAAGCTGCTTGCCCACCAGGCTTCCCAGTTGAACCTGATCTGCTTTTTCATAAATCTCCGCCAATACCGCAAATGCTTCATTTGCCGCTTTGATCAAACGCTTGAGTTCCCGCTTTGACACACGGTCGTCTGCGGTAATCACTGCAACAACATTACTCACATAACCATGCACATCATGCAGATTGGCCTGGCAGTGGTCAGCATAATGCAACAATGCAATCAGGCCCTTGAGGCTTTCTTCCCACCCCTTGCCAGCACGCCGGGCCAATGCCAGATGCGCAGTACGACAACGGATATCATGGGCCTGTATTAACTTCTCTACAGCATCAATTTCGTCCTGCATGGAACGTAGTTCCTGGGGAATTTCATTGCGACTGATTTGCTTGTCACGATGACGAATCACACCATCAGTTACATGCAGTGTTTTCTGCTGGATACCTTCAAGATGTGACTTTTCCTCATACAGTACCCGCAACTTATCAAGGTCATCCGACAAAGATTCCTGGTATAGCTGATCCAGTTCTGCATCCACATCTTGCAAAGCAGCATAATCGCCATAAAGCTGTGAACTCTCAGTTGTGTAACGGGTGATAGAACGGCCAAGATAAGCGCCTTGAAAGCGCCTGGCGAAATAAGCCTTGTTAAACTGCGTCTTCAGTTTTGCAAGCGTATCCTTCAACTCGGTTTTGCTGAGATCGGATGGATCAATCAGGTGTTCAGACATACGTTCGCGCAAGCTACGGGCATGATGAAATAGATTCCAGGCAGCACGATCATCCACCTCGGCTGCAATATAGGTCTGTTTGGCATTCTCTTCGCGGGCTGAGTTCTCAGGATGGGTCGCCCACATTCTTGGCGGTGTCGCCATAGCTGCCTTGAACAGGCGATGGTTAGCTGCATCGACTTCGGGCAGCGGTGGGATCTGGCCATAGTCCTGATCATTAAGGATCTCCCTCAGACGCTGGATGATAAGCTTCTGGATAACGAAGATATCCGTAATAGCATGCCCTTCGCGCGCCTCCGATTCAGCAAAGCTCAGCGCTCTGTCCCAGGCTTCATCTGCCGCATTCAATTTATGCAAGGCATGAATCAGGGCATCACTACCGGTTAGCGATACCGCCACCAAGTCAGCCTGAAATTCCATCTCCCGCGACAGGGCGCGCTGGGCAATCACTACAATACTGAATACCGTATCAAGCAGGGAGCGGATCGACCACACCACAAAACGAAGAATCCAACCTACCCAGGCAATGCGTAAATCAAAGCGCGACAGGCCATGGATAAACTTATCGAAAATATCCCGTTGAGAAATAATGTGGGACGCTATCTGATGGGCGATATAAACCCAGCTCCCAACCGCCATCGAACGTTGGGCAAAATGCCCAAACTCATGTGCCAGAACGGCCTTAAGTTCACCAAGATTAAGCACATTAACTAATCCTAAACCGATCTCAAGATTCTTCTTGGATGGATAAAACAGATTAATAATTGAGAGATCATAAAACACTGCTGCATTAACTCGTGGTGATACAAATACTCGATATGGTCTGGGTGCACCCGCCTCATCAGCCAGTGTATTCAGAAACTCAAACAGTCTGGGTTCATCTTCAGCTTTAAGCTCAATATCATTATCCTGCTGGCCCCGTTTGACGAAAAACAGTGCCTTTAGCATGAACAGGGCCAAAAACGCTGCTGGCAATCCCGTCGCTAATCCCCTGAACAGATCTCCATCCGGTTCCAGCGCAGCAGAAATCAAGCGATATCCGGTCCAGCTAAACCAGGCCGTCAGGCCGAAATACAGTGCAACAAACAGGAGCAAACCCAGCACGGCAATCCACACCCGGCTTTTATATTTGTTATTCGGTTTGGTCAGATCATCGGGCACATTAGCAGGGCTCGGAGGATAGATTTCATTCACAAGAACACCCCGTCAGTTTGTTTTTAAAAAAATGTGGGAGGAAAGTAAAAGGGACTGGAAGCAATAGTGCAACGTCATAGACTTGCAGGCATCCATTCGAGTCTGGATTTTCCATGGTTTTCTAAACACCTCTAGCTCCCCCTTTTTTATTCAAATTTTTAAAAGTAGTATTTTTCCGTAGGTCTGGGGGAATAAAACAACGGAGAATAAAACAATGGGAAATAAAGCTTTTCCCCTTCCTTGTATATCAAATTTAAAGCTTAAAGCATGATTTTTCCAGTCTGTACAGCATCGACAAACCATATCGTCTCTTCATGATATCAGCTCGCATTAACAGTTAAATATGTAATGACTTGAAGGAAGATCAGCAATCGATTACCTCAGTTACAATAATCTCTAAAAATTTGTACCCATATCCACTCTAAAGTCAAAAACAGTTTTTCTCCTTTTCATAGATTGAAAAACCTGGAAGTTCCATGCTCAATTTTTATCTGATTTCTCAAGATTTTCCGTGCACTTTCCTTAACCTTTATTAAAGTTCCCTACTCTAAACTGCCATCAAATTTATTCGAATTCCTGAAGTATGTGCCGACGCTGAAAACCGACGATCAACAAGCCCTTATATTTTTGCGTTGATAAATTACATTAAACAGGATTGATCGTCAATTTGGATTTGTTCTGCCACCAGTGACTAAGATATGGTCTAAGATATGCCAAAATTTAATTTACAATTATTATCGTTGCTACAGCATTAACGTTCACATCAAAACTAATTAGTTTGCACCAAATCTTTTGGAATCTTTTGGGGACACCCACTTTTTGCTTATAATACAGGAATTTCAAGCAAAGCTTAAAGTTCCTGAGAAGATTAAAACTATGAATAAGAATTTGGCAAATAATTATTGATAGGTACGAAAAAGGATTTAATTTTTGCCTGACTCCTTTTCTTTTTATCGGCAATCGCTAGCTAGTTTTTTTACCAATGATCTGCGCTTTTTTCTCAATGTTTCGCCCAATGATACAGTGTACTCCTGACTCATTCGGTCATCTATATTTTTAATTTCTGATTCGTAACCTCTTTTACATTCAATAATCTGTTTTAGTTTTTTTTCCTTTCTATTTCTTTCCTGAGCATCCATCATTTCTTTATTACTGGTTTGGTGATCTTTCGATCGATAGGCGCCAATAGTTGCAGAATTATCGAATTGCCTTTTCTGTACTACGCTTTGATCAATAAACTTTTGCAGTCGTATTGCTTCTTCTCGTTCTTTATCGTCGCAACTGAAAATTATTTTCTGAAATTCTTTTGGAAAATCTTCACACAAAACTTTACCGAAAGCTTGTGCATTGCACCTGGCTATGGTGAGCTGTGCGACTCTACTGCGTCGCGCATCTGTCGAGAATTTAAAAGAGTAAACGTAGTTAATTACCCCCAATGTGCCCTGTGAAATTGAATTCACGCCACCGTAACGATCAAATAATTGTTGAGCGCTTAGGCCAGAACGCATATGACTGAAAACCATTTTTGAAAATGCCCCTGCATATTTGCAGTCCTCCATCTCCACCTGTTTTTTACTGCTTTTCAACAGTTTGTCGGTTTTCTGATTCTGTTTACACGGCAATTGTGAATAACCGACATCACCATTTTCATCGATACATTTGTAAGTTGCTGCGACGGCATCTGAGATAAACGGCAAGATAAAGAGCAGTGAACTAACAATTAAGAAGGTACTTTTTGGCATTCCCTTTCTCCTTAGATTTAATTTCCAAATATTAAAAAAAACTGACACCTTTTCTCCAAACGCCTCGATTTGAGGTGAGCGAATCCGCAACATTGCTTTGTTATACGTTTTTTGACTTGCCATAACACGCTGTTTCATAGTGCCAAAAGTGTACTACCCAATTTTCTGTTTCGGGCCAGATAGATACGTCATCACTGGATGGATAGCAGAACTCATCCCAGTACTTGATAAATAGCTCTACAGTAGTTTTTACTGCAGTATCGGGCTGCCATGACACTATTATTTCTCCGGACGGCATTTTATCAGCTAGCCAAGATGTAACCTTATCTGAATCGCTGGTATCGATAAAATCTATTGAGTCGAATAACTCTGAGCTTGGTGAAAACTCATTATCCTTGCCTATAAATGTTAAAGATTTTTCCCATACTTCTTTAGCAGCACGACTATCTAGGGGGTGAATATGCAAAAGTTCATTTTCTGATAGCAGACAGTAGTTTTTATCTGTCCACCTCCACTTCAGCTTGAACTTTTCCATAGGTATTACTTGCACGATATCAGATCCATAATTACGTATAACATTCTAATTGGGCCGCAAGTTGTGGCATTTAATTACCGCAACTTGCGGCCTATCTCGGGGAATTAAAAACGTATTTTGAAGCATGTTTACGACAACTTTTAATTATTATTTCCTCGCGATTTCAAAAACTTAGCATATACATCGTCCAGAATCTATCAAAATTATTATTCCGGGATAGGCGGAAAGTTTTCAGATATTGAGATGTTTTCAATTTTTCAGGAGTGTATATTTCGTCAATGAGAATAAAGAGTTCTAATTTCTAATTTGGAAAGTCATCCTCAACAGACGAAACCGGGGTCAGATCACAATTTACTCTAAAGACGAAACCGGGGTGACGAAACCGGGGTCACGAAACCGGGGTCAGATCACAATTTACTCTAATATTAGAATATTCTGTGATCTGACCCCGATTTTCAAACTCGCTCCACCAATAAATGCAAACACGATAGCACCCTCAGCTAATTCAACCAGATACCCTAAAAGCCCAAACGTAAAAGCTCCTTATACGAAGAATCTCAAGTATAAAGCTGAATTACTCATATATCACATAACGTTTGAGATCACTTAGCGCAGAGCGAAGCGAAGAAATTAGGCCGCAGGCCTAACGGTCAAGTGAATTGAATCGAGTAGTTTACTCCACTTATTCCCCACTAAAAATTGAAAATAATCCAGACATTCCAGCTACAACAAATGCAAATGTAATTATTGGTGCAAGCATTAACGATATGCTAGAACGTGCTAAAAACACATTCTTTTCTCCATATTTATTTTTATGAATGCGTGATTTTACATATAGCAAAATACCAATAGCCAATGAAATGAAAATTGCAGGTACAAAAGATACAGATAGTAGAACACTAATAATAAAAAGGATCACAGGAATAATTGTGTTTTTCATTTTGCGTAAATCCTATTTTGTAGGCTAACAGTAGAATTCAAAGGCCAACGGCCTCTGAACACATATTAGAAGGCTGGCCTTTTTAATTTTTTGAGGGGAAAAGAAAACTTGTAACCAATTGATATACCTAGTTATTATTTTCATCCAAAATCCCTGACTCCATTAAATCAGGCCGTGCGCTTTTTAATTTTTTTGTTAAAGTAGAAAGATAATCATCTATTTCACCCGCATCATATCTCAGGTATTGTTAAGGGTAAATCTACAAACTTGATAAAATACAGAATACCTGACATGAATAGAAAACAGTATAACGTTCATTTTGCTGTTAGAAAGCCTAGATCATAAGGGATTTCAAGCCTTGCTTGAAATTTCTGTTTTTTTAAATCCCCCTTCAAGCCTGCGGCAAAATGGTGCTCAGATCGGGGTCAAATGGCAGGACGTCATTTGAGGCTCAGCGCGGTGGGACCCGCGTCTGAGCCGACCGCGATCTGGGCATCATTTTGACGGTTAAGGGATTGTGGGGCGCGTTTTCTTTGGTGCCTTTCTTTTCGCGAAAAAAGAAAGACACTCGCACGCGTACTCGTCAGACACTACGAAGCAAGGAAAGATTGGCGTGTGAAACAATTATCCGGAAAGTTGCCACTACCGCAGAGATTACATCCCTTGGTTCCGTAAACGCTACATCCTTGTAGCACTCCTGCTTTACTGCGCTTATTGCCATGGATGGCATGTATGCAGAAAATGCAGGGAGCAATTTTCTGTCGCAATGACAACTTAGTCCCAACAATTCAATACTCCCCCTTCCCCTTAAACCGCCCAGTATGATCAAATATCCCCTCAAGCTCCTTCATCCGCTCAGATGCCTGTGGCCACAACTTCCGCTCAACCTCGGTAATCAAAGCCTCAATAACAAACAACGTGGCTACCCCTGAATCCCACCCCGAAGGCGCATCCACATGAGCCGGAAAACTAAAATCTGCCGTATTCGCAATCGGTGACATCCATTGGTCGGTAAACAACACCACTTTGATACCTTTATCAGCAGATAATCGCGCAATATTCAACAGATCCGTCTCATAACGACGCACATCAAAAATAATCAGCACATCATTCGCATTCATATCCAGCAAATGATGCGACCATAAACTCACCGCACCCGGCAACTTATACACCCCTCCTCTCATCACCTCCAGATGGGTACCCAGATAATCAGAGAAAGCATGCGTGATACGCCCACCCACCAGATGTAGAGACACAGATTCATCAGCCAATAAATCAACCACCTGATTGAAGGTCTGGTAGCTAATATGATTCATCGTTTCTCGTAGATTGGTCAACACCGACTCTGATCTTTGATTCAGAATATGCTCCGGCGGGGCACCAGTCGCCCAGCGATTATGCTTGGCAATGGGATCAGCCAGGGTATCGCTTAATTCCTTTTTGAGCTCTTTTTGAAAACTAACAAAGCTGGTGAAGCCTATACGTTTCAGGGTTCTCATCACCGTCGGTGTAGAAACTTTACAACAGGAAGATAGCTCGGTGATGGAAACCAGACCCGCCATCGGATAGTCGGCCAACAGGTATCTAGCGATCTTCAATTCAGCTGGTTTGAATTCCTTAAGCTGGTTTCTAAGACGCTCATCAATGGGTAGTTTGCTACTTTTTTGCATATTTTCCTGCATCAATATTGTGCAAAAAAGCCTGTTGCAGCCGTTTTTGCACATATAAATTAATAATTTGACCTAAAAGTTTTATTAATGTAAAAATATTTACACGGTAGATTTCATTCTTCCATGATCCGTTAATAAATACAATCAAATCAAACTTTCACCCAGCAGGAGTTAGGACACAATGACAAATAGACGCGATTTTCTGAAAAAGGCCGGTGTTGGTGCTGCGGCTACAGTAGCTACTGTTAATGCCCCTTTTGTACACGCCGCCAAAAAGACTACCATCAAATGGCGATTACAAACCTATGCTGGCGCAGCACTGGCTGAGCACGTTATCAAACCAGCGATTGACGATTTCAACAAGGCCGCCAATGGTGACATGGTGATTGAGCTGTACACTGCAGATCAGTTGGTTCCAACCGGTGAACTATTCCGCGCCATGCAAAAAGGTACTATCGACGCGGTACAAAGCGACGATGATTCTATGGCTGCGCCGGTTGACCTGTCAGTATTCGGCGGCTATTTCCCCTTTGCCACTCGCTACAGTCTGGATGTTCCTACACTGTTTCATCAGTACGGTCTGAATGAAATCTGGGAAGAAGCCTATAACGAAGTTGAAAATGTAAAATGGCTCAGCGCCGGTTCCTGGGATCCCTGTCATTTCAATACTGTAAAGCCTATTCGTTCATTAGCGGATCTTAAAGGCCTGCGCCTGTACACCTTCCCTAGCGCTGGTAAGTTTCTGTCACGCTTTGGTGTGGTGCCTGTTTCTATTCCCTATGAAGATGCAGAAGTTGCGGTACAAACCGGTGAACTGGACGGCATGGCCTGGTCTGGTATCACCGAGGACTACACCGTTGGCTGGGCGAATGTCACCAAGTACTTCCTGACCAATAATCTTACAGGCGCATGGATCGGTTCATTCTTCGCCAACGAGAAGCAATACGACGCCCTACCTCCACATCTAAAAACCCTGCTCAAGCTGACCATGGATAGCTCACACTACTATCGCCAGCACTGGTACTGGGGTGGTGAGGCCGACCTGCGCGTGAATGGTCCGAAGATGGAACTCACGTCGATCCCTGATGCGGAATGGGCGACGGTCGAAGCCGCTGGCCGCGAGTTTTGGGAAGAGATCGCTGCCGAGTCCGAGACCAAGCGGAAGGTTGTCGATATCTTCAAGAAGTACAACGCTGACATGGAGAAGGCCGGACGGCCCTATCGGTACAGTTAAGTATGAGGCTCAGGTGCGTTGTTCCGAATGGCCTCCGGGGCGTCAGCCCCGGATCGCACCAGCCCTGGGGCCGGGCGCGACCTTTGTCACAAATGACAGGTGGTCGGTCCCGGACTGCATGAGAGAATA